>JAZPXV010000010.1:0-201043 GCA_045543795.1 Tidjanibacter sp. | reverse complement strand
CCCTCTAACTTAGAGGGGGATTTATCATATAACTCCTATGCCTCCTATAAATCTTATAGGACTTATATGAGCTATAAGAGCAATAGGCAGGTGGTCCGATAAGCACTAAAACAAAAGAGAGTTCCTTTTTCGGGGGGAACTCTCTTCTTGTTTTTTAGAGCAGGTTATCTTTTTCGATATCCTTGAAGTATTTGTAGGTATTGACCTTCAATTCACCTGCGGCAGGCTCGTCGCAAACCAGTATGCCGTGGGGGTGAGTCTGCAACCCTGTGATTGTCCAGCTGTGCGAGTAGGCACCCTCGACACCCTGCTGCACCGCGCGAGCCTTCTTGGGGCCAAAGGCCAGGATGATAACCTCGTTGGCCGAAAGAATAGTGGCCACGCCAACGGTCAGAGCCAGTTTGGGAACCAATGAGCAGTCGCCACCAAAGAAGCGCGAGTTAACCAGTATGGTATCCTCGGTGAGGGTTTTGATGCGGGTGCGCGAGTTCATCGACGAGAAGGGCTCGTTGAAGGCAATGTGGCCATCTTCGCCCACGCCACCCAAGAAGAGGTCAATACCACCTGCACCGGCAATCTTCTTCTCATAGTCATTGCACTCTTTTGCCAGGTCTGGGGCGTTGCCATTGAGGATGTTGACATTCGAGGGGTTGATGTCGATGTGCGAGAAGAAGTTCTCCCACATAAAGGTGTGGTAGCTCTGTGGGTGATCTTCGGGCAGCCCCACATACTCGTCCATATTGAAGGTGATTACGTTCTTGAAGCTCACCTTACCCTCTTTGTTCAGGCGGATAAGCTCTTGGTAGGTACCCAGGGGGGTAGAGCCAGTAGGCAGACCCAACACAAAGGGGGTGTCGGTGACTGCTGCCTTGCGGTTGATAGCCTCGGCAATGTAGTTGGCAGCCCAGATAGAGCCACGCTCTTGGTTTTGTTCGATAATTACTCTCATAATAATTTATACCTTTTTAGCCTTGGCAACTCTTCGTGGGGAATAGTTGCCGAGGCTGTTAAACATCATTATTGGTTCTACACTTCCTTGTTTTTAGAAAGTGATGAGCGAATAGACAGGAGCAACCTTCTCGAGCAGCGCACGACCCCCGAGGAAGCCCAGGTCGGCCAGGAAGATGAACTCCTTGACCTTGACGGGATACTCCACACCATCTTTGCTGACGGTCAGAGCCTCCAAGTGCTCGGCCATTTTGAGTGCGGTACCACCAGTGGCAAGAATGTCGTCGAGGATAGAAATTTCTACCACACCGTTGGTAATCTGTGCATTCTGCAAGTCGCTCTTGCGGAAGTAGAGGCTATCCTCGCCATACTCCTTCACGATAGATACCTTTTGCAGGTCGCCCTCGTTGGCGGGCAGTTTGCCGCTCTTGCGGAAGGTGATAAGATTGTGGGCCTTTGAATCGGTAACCAGCAGGGGCGCAGCAAACAGAAAGCCGCGAGCCTCGGGTGCAGCCACATTGGGGGTGGTCAGGTGGTTGCCCAACTCCTCAATGATTACGCCAAAGGTGTCGGCATCGCTGAGCAGTGGCAGCAGGTCTACAAAGTTTACACCCTCTTTGGGCCAGTCGGGGTAGAATTGGATAAGTTTTTTTGCCTCTTCGAGCGTTGTTTTGTTATTATTCATAGCCATTAAGCGTTAATTCAAAAACACCCAAAGATAGTACATTTTGATTAAACAGACAAATTTTGTACCTTTACACCACGAACATAACCCACCAATGAATATGAAAAGGTACTTTTTTGTTTTTCTGATGGCTCTGGCCTCGCTCGCAAACGTCGGGGCGCAAGAGCGTAAACTACTCTCTATGGAAGATGCAATCCTCAGCCGACAGCTCTCGCCACAGTGGTACTACACCGCTTGGGGCACCGACGCCAAGGGCAAAACCCTCTATGCCGAGGGCACCTCGCGCGACGACATCACCTGGCACTACCCAAAAAATGGCAAAGAGGCCACAGTAGTGCCCACCCAGCAGCCCTCCGACAAGCCTCGCTACTTCACCGAGGGCAACAACCTCTACTACGAGCTCGCAGGCAACAAGGTGGCCATAACCACCGAGAGCAATCCCGACATAATTAGCGGTAGCGAGGTGAGCCGCAACGAGTTTGGCATCAGTGGGGGCATATTCCCCTCGCCCGACGGATTGAGCGTTGCCTTTTACCAGAAGGATGTTAGCCGCGTGGCCGACTTCCCCCTGCTCGACATCACCACTCGCACAGGCTCGCTCGTAAACATCAAGTACCCCCAGAACGGACTCGCCTCGGAGCACGTTTCGCTCGGCATATACAACACCCTCACCGCCCAGACCGTATGGTGCAAGGTTACCGACTTCGACGAAGAGCGCTATCTGACCAACATCACCTGGAGCCCCGATGGCAAACTTATATATATACAGGTGCTCAACCGCGCCCAAAAGGAGGTGCGTCTGAACTCCTACTGCGCTGCCACAGGCGAGTTTGTTGAGTGCATCTGCACCGACAGCGACCCCCGTTGGGTTGAGCCCTACTATCCGCTCTACTTCATCGGTGGCAACCCCGACCGTTTCCTCTACTCGACCAACGTGCGCGACGGTTACTGGAACCTCTACCTCTACGAGCGCAATGCCAAGAGTGGCCAGTGGAGCAGTCGTCGCCTGGTCAACGTCGATGCCGATATATTCTATGTAGGCCAAGACGCCAAGTCGGTCTACTACAACAGCTTTGAGTTCTCGCCCGTAGAGCAGCACTTCTGCAAGGTCGACATCAAGAGCGGCAAAACCCTGCGCCTGACTCACGACGAGGGATGGCACAACTGCTCGCTCTCGCCCGACGGCAAGTGGTTCTTCGACAACTACTCGGCCCTGAAGGTGCCCCGCGTAGTCAAGCTCTCTTCGACCGACGGCAAGGTTAGCCGCACCCTCTTCGAGGCCCCCGACCCCACCGCCGAGTACAACTACACCCCCATTGAGCTGGGCTCGATAAAGAGTGCCGACGGCAAGTACGACAATCACTACCGCCTTATCTACCCCATCGACTTTGACCCCGCAAAGAAATACCCCACGATTCTCTACGTCTATGGCGGCCCTCACAGCCAGATGGTCAACAACACCTTCTGCGCCAACCTGCGCCGTTGGGAGATGTATATGGCCCAGCGCGGCTATGTGGTCTTTGTGATGGACAACCGAGGCACCCAATATCACGGTGCCGAGTACGAGAAGGCTATCCACCGCCAGTGCGGTCAGGCCGAGATGGAGGACCAGATGAAGGGTATCGAGTGGCTCAAATCGCACCCCTGGGTAGATGCCGACAGGATTGGCGTTCACGGTTGGAGCTACGGTGGCTTTATGACCATCTCGCTCATCACCAACTACCCCGACGTGTTTAAGGTGGCAGTTGCTGGTGGCCCCGTAATCGACTGGAAGTGGTATGAGGTTATGTATGGCGAGCGCTATATGGAGACCGAGGCGACCAATGCCGAGGGTTTTGCCAAGACCTCGCTCATCAACCAGGCCAAGAACCTCAAGGGCAAGCTGCTCATTTGCCAGGGTGCCCTCGACCCCGTAGTGCTGTGGCAGCATAGCTTGAGTTTCATCCGCGAGTGCGTGGTCAACAACATCCAGGTCGACTACTTCCCCTATCCTCGCCACGAGCACAACGTCTTGGGCAAGGACCGCGTTCACCTGATGGACAAGGTAACGCTCTACTTTGAGGATTACCTCTAATAGCAAAACCAGAGGGAGCCACTTTTGCGAAAGTGGCTCCCTCTCTTTGCGTCAACCGTCTGACAGACCTAAGGCTTATAGAGGCCTTAAAGACCTTAATGTCCTTAAAGTCATTAAAGCCCTTAATGATTATAAAGTAGACGCTCGACGTTAGACGTTAGACACAAGAAAGCAGAGAGTTGGGATTGAAAAGTCCCAACTCTCTGCTTTCTTATATGTCGCGGCTCTATTAGTACTCCTGTTTCGACAGGCGAACGTAGCCGTTGTAGCGCCACTTGGCGTTCTCCTCTGCCGCAGCAAACAACTCGTCGGCCTCGGCGGGGAACATCTTCTTGAGCGACGAGTAACGTACCTCGGCAGCCAAGAATGCCTGGAACTTGCTCCAATCGGGCTCCTTCGAGTCGAGCTTGAAGGGGTTCTCGCCCTTCTCGGCCAACTCGGGGTTGAAGTGCCACAGGTGCCAGTAACCACACTCGATAGCCTCTTTACCAACCGAAGGAGTGCGAGTCATACCGCCCTTGATACCGTGGTTGATACAGGGTGCGTAGGCGATAATCAGCGAAGGACCATTGTAGGCCTCGGCCTCGCGCAGCACGGTGAGCAACTGGTTGGGGTTGGCAATCGAAACCTGGGCAACGTAAACATAGCCATAGGTCATTGCAATTGCACCAATATCTTTCTTGCGGATGCGTTTGCCAGCCGAAGCAAATTTGGCAACAGCGCCCACGGGAGTCGACTTCGACGACTGACCACCAGTGTTGGAGTAAACCTCGGTATCTACGATAAGGATATTTACATCCTCGCCCGAAGCCAAAACGTGGTCTACACCACCAAAGCCAATATCGTAGCCCCAGCCATCACCACCGATAATCCACTGCGACTTCTTAACCAGCAGGTCTTTCTGCTCTACAATCTCCTTGCAGGTCTTGCAACCGCAAGCCTCGGCCAGAGGCAGCAGCCTTGCGGCAACCTCGGCGCTGGTAGCGCTGATGTGGCGACCATCAATCCACTCCTGCATAGTTGCCTTCAGCTCTGCCGAGCAGTCGGGGCAGTTAGCAATAGCGTCGGCCATAGTTGCAGCCAGAGTGTCGCGACGTTTCTCGATAGCGACCTTCATACCCAGACCAAACTCGGCGTTGTCCTCGAAGAGCGAGTTGGCCCAAGCGGGACCGTGGCCTTTGGCGTTGGTGCAGTAGGGGGTCGAAGGAGCCGAGCCCGAGTAGATAGAGGTACAGCCAGTTGCGTTGGCCACCATCATACGGTCGCCAAACAACTGGGTAATGGTCTTGATGTATGGGGTCTCGCCACAACCTGCGCAGGCACCAGAGAACTCAAACAGAGGCTGAGCAAACTGATTACCCTTAATGGTCTTGGTCTTGTCCATAACATTTTCTTTGTATCCCACCTTCTCGGTCAGGTACTCCCAGTTGGTGGTCTCGCCCATCTGCTCCTCCAGAGGTTTCATAACCAGAGCTTTGGTCTTGGCGGGGCAAGCGTCAACGCAGTTGCCACAACCGGTACAATCCAGAGGCGAGAGCTGAATACGGAATTTGTACTCTTTGGTCTGTGCCAAGCCCTGACGGGTAGCCATACCCTCGGGAGCGGCAGCAGCCTCCTCTTCGGTCAGCAGGAAGGGACGGATAGCAGCGTGGGGGCAGACAAAAGCGCACTGGTTGCACTGGATACAGTTCTCCGACAGCCACTCGGGCACCTTCACTGCGATACCGCGTTTCTCATAAGCGGCAGTACCATTGTCCCAAGTACCATCCTCGCGGCCATTGAAGGCGCTCACGGGGAGCAAGTCGCCCTTCAGAGCGTTGATAGGCTCGCAGATGTTCCTCACAAAGTCGGGCTTGTTGCACTCGGCCTCTTTGCACTCTACCTCCTCAACGGTCAGGTTGGCCCACTCGGCAGGAATCTGTACCTCCTCAACCTCGCCACCCTTGTCAACAGCGGCGTAGTTCATATTAACGATATCCTCGCCCTTCTTGCCATACGACTTGTAGATGGCTTTCTTCATCTCCTCAACAGCCTGCTCGAAGGGAATTACACCTGCAATCTTGAAGAATGCCGACTGCATAATGGTGTTGGTGCGGTTGCCCAGACCAATCTCGGCAGCAATCTTGGTAGCGTTGATGATATAGAAGCGGATATTGTTCTTTGCCAGATAAACCTTCATGTGGGTAGGCAGGGTTGCCAGAGTCTGCTCGGCATCGTGAACGCTGTTGAGCAGGAACGAGCCTCCCTTCTTGAGGCCCTTCAGCACGTCGTACTTGTCGACATACGAGGGAACGTGGCAAGCCACAAAGTCGGGAGTGGTCACCAGGTAGGGCGAGCGAATAGGAGTGTCGCCAAAGCGCAAGTGCGACGAGGTGTAGCCACCCGACTTCTTCGAGTCATACGAGAAGTAAGCCTGGCAGTATTTGTCGGTAGTACCACCGATAATCTTAATCGAGTTTTTGTTGGCACCAACGGTACCATCAGCACCCAAACCGAAGAACAGAGCCTCGAAGGTACCCTCTTTGGCCATCGAAATCTCCTCGCCTACGGGCAACGACAGGTGGGTAACATCGTCGTTGATACCTACGGTAAACTGGTTCAGAGGGTTCTCTGCCTTGAGGTTCTCAATAACGGCCAGCATCTGTGCAGGAGTGGTATCCTTCGACGACAGACCATAGCGGCCACCGATAATCATAGGCTTTTTCTCGGCAGGAATATCTTTGCAGCTTGCAAATGCCTCAACAACGTCGAGGTACAAGGGGCAACCATTTGCGCCTGGCTCTTTGGTGCGATCCAGAACGCAGATGCGCTTGGTAGTCTCGGGCAGCACAGCACCCAGGTACTTAACCGAGAAGGGACGGTAGAGGTGAACGGTTACGACACCCACCTTCTCGCCTTTGGCAGCCAGGTAGTCAACACACTCTTTCAGAGTCTCGGTAATCGAGCCCATAGCCACGATTACATTCTCGGCATCGGGAGCACCGTAGTAGGTGAAAGGTGCATAGTGACGGCCAGTGATGGTCGAAATCTTCTCCATCATCTCTGCAACCATATCGGGCACTGCATCGTAGAACTTGTTGCTTGCCTCGCGAGTCTGGAAGTAGATGTCGGGGTTCTGTGCGGTACCGCGAGTTACGGGGTGCTCGGGGTTGAGAGCCCTCTCCCTAAACTCGGCCAAAGCCTGGCGGTCGAACAGAGGCTCCAAATCCTCCATCTGCATCATCTCAACCTTCTGAATCTCGTGCGAGGTACGGAAGCCGTCGAAGAAGTGCAGGAAGGGGATGCGCGACTTGAGCGATACCAAGTGGGCAACGCCTGCCAAGTCCATAACCTCCTGAACCGAGCTGGTAGCCAGCATTGCAAAACCGGTCTGGCGTGCGGCCATAACATCCTGGTGGTCGCCGAAAATCGACAACGACTGGGCAGCCAATGCGCGAGCCGAAACGTGGAATACGCCTGGCAGCAACTCGCCAGCAATCTTGTACATATTTGGAATCATCAGCAGCAAGCCCTGCGACGCTGTGAAGGTCGAGGTCAGAGCACCTGCCTGCAACGAGCCGTGAACTGCGCCTGCAGCACCAGCCTCGCTCTGCATCTCAACAACTTTTACGGTCTGACCAAAGATGTTTTTCTGGCCACCCGCAGCCCACTCGTCTACGAGCTCTGCCATAGTCGACGAAGGAGTGATAGGGTAAATAGCGGCCACCTCGCTGAACATATAAGCGATGTGAGCAGCTGCATAGTTACCATCACAAGTGATAAATTTCTTCTGTGCCATAACTCTTTATCTTTTATCTTATTATGTGAAATTTTATTTCCTAACCAAACCTGGGGGCCACCTTTCGCGACACTCTGCCCAAACAGCCAGCACTCCGCCACGCCACGCAGGTTGTTAAATTTTTAACAAAACCCTACCCCCAATTACACAAAATGGCGGAAACCAGGTTCCGCTCATTTTTCGACGTGCAAAGATAATAAACCCTCGGCAAAAATCACTAAATTTGCACGATTTTTTAGGAGTTTTAACAATTTTTACCACTCACCAGAATGGTTTTTTGGCCCATTTATGATTGATTACAAAGAGCACATACTTGCCAATGGGCTGCGCGTGCTGGTCAACCACGACCAGTGTAGCCAGATGGCTGCCGTCAATCTACTCTACATTGCAGGCTCGGTCGACGAGGAGCCCGAGCGCAGCGGCTTTGCCCACCTGTTCGAGCACCTGATGTTTCGCGGCACCCGCAACATACCCAGCTACGACGCCCACGTTCAGCAGATTTGTGGCGAGAACAACGCCTTCACCTCGGCCGACTACACCGACTTCTACGTCACAATGCCCAAAGAGAATTTTGAGGTGGCCCTGTGGCTCGAGGCCGACCGTATGCGCAACCTGAACATCAGCCGCCCGAGGCTCGAGACCGAAAAGTCGGTCGTAATCGAGGAGTTCAACCAGCGCTACCTCAACCGCCCCTACGCCGAGCAGTGGCACACCCTACGCAGTATGGTCTACACCACCAGCCCCTACCGCTGGCCTGTGATAGGTCAGACCCCCGACCACATTCGAAACGCCTCGCTGGATGACGTGAGGGCCTTTTACGACAAGTTCTATCTGCCCAGCAACGCCATTTTGAGCATCTCGGGCGACCTGGATGCCGACCGAGTTTTTGAGGCTGCCGAGCGCCAGTTTGGCCACCTGCCCCTGCTCCAGGCTCCCGTTCGCACCATTGCCACCGAGCCCCCAATCACATCGGCACGTCGCACCGAGCTCTACTCGGCCGTGCCTGCCGACCAAATTACCATAGCCTTCCTGATGGAGCGACGCAGCGAGCGCGGCTACTATCTGTGCGATATGCTCACCGACCTGCTTGCAGGGGGCGAATCGGCACGCCTATACCAGCGACTCATCAAGGAGCAGCAGATATTCTCGGCCGCCAACGCCTACATCACTGGCGAGTGTGGCCAGGGTATGCTCATACTTACGGGCCAACTCTCCTCGGGCGTAACCATCGAGCAGGCCGAGGCGGCTCTGTGGGGCGAGATTGAGCGTCTGGCCACCGAGCCCATAGGCGACTACGAGTTGCAGAAGGTCAAAAACAAGTTCGAGGCCAACATAACCTTTGGCGAGCTGAATGTTATGAACAAGGCGATGAATTTGGGCTACTATCGTATGTTGGGCGATATGAGCCTACTGAATGGCGAGGTAGAGATATACCGCTCAATCACCGCTACCGAGCTGGCCGACTATGTGGCCCGCAACCTTACGCCCAACAAGAGTGCAACCCTCATATACCACCGCAAAAATGATTAATCCCAAGCCCCAAATACACTCTACCGCCAAGCCTCAAGTGCCACACTACACACGCCTTGAGGCCCCAAATGGCACCCCACTCTATGTGCTCAACAACTCCAACCAGGGAGTTATGAGGGTAAGTTTTGTGTTCCGCGCAGGCACATCGTACCAGAGCGTACCGTTTAGTGCTTCGGCTGTGGTCAACACCCTCACCGAGGGCACCGAGCAACTTTCGGGCCGCGAGATTGCCGAGCGACTGGACTTTGTAGGCTCGTACTACGATGCCAACATCGACCGCGACTGGGCCGTTGTAACCTTCTGCTCGCTGAGCAAGTTCAGCCCCGAGACTATGGATATTGCCGAGCAGGTGGTGCTCCACCCCACCTTCCCAGAGCGCGAAATCAGCGTCTACTGCCACAAGCGCAAAGAGCAGCTCGATGTTCAGCGCAGCAAGCCCGACCAGCTCTCGCGCGAGCTCTTTGGCCAGGCCATATTTGGTCAAACCCACCCCTACGGCATCACCTCGCCCTCAGAGGAGTACGACCACCTTACCCCTGCCATACTGAGGGAGTTCTACGAGAGCCACTACACTGCCGAGGGATGTTTTGCAGAGCTCTGTGGCGACATCTCATCGGCTGATACAGAGCGAGTTCTGGCCATACTCGGGGGGCTGCGCCGAGGTGGCACAGCGATTGTTAGAGAGATACCCGCGCCCGACCCTGTGGAGTATGCCAAGTGGCACTTTGCTGGGGCTGTGCAGTCGTCGCTCAAGGTGGGTGTTCCCCTCTTCCCACGCAGTAACCCCGATTTTATACCTATGCAGGTTGTGGCCACTGCAATGGGCGGTTACTTTGGCAGCCGACTGATGCAGAACTTGCGCGAGCGCAACGGCCTTACCTACGGAGCCTATGCCGCAATGATTAACCTCGACCGCAGTGGCTACTTTGTGATGAGTGCCGAGGTGGCAGGCGAGGCTACCGACCGCGCCATTGCCGAGATTATGTCCGAGGTGGAGCGCATAACCACCAAGCCCCTACACCCCAAGGAGTTGAGCGTGGTGAAGAAGATAATCTTTGGTGACGTGATGCGCATCTTCGACGGCCCCTTTGGTGTGGCCGACGTGAGTATCGAGAACATCCAGAACGGCACCGACAACAGCTATACCGAGAATTTCTTGGCCCAGGTCGAGAACCTCACACCCAAGATGTTGCGCGATGTGGCTGCCCGAAATATCGACAAAAACGAGCTAACTGTGACTATTGTTGGCGATTAGGGTAGGATTTTTGGATAAAATATATATATTTGTGGCAAATTAACATATTTATACACCAACCGAAAACAATAGGAATGAAAAAAGTTATTTTTGCGCTGCTCGTTGCAGCAACAGCACTTATTGGTTGCAAGCCCGACAATGGTAGCGGCAATACCGACAAGCCCGGTCCAAAACCCGACACCTTCTACGGTATCCTTATCGACCAGGCTATGATTACCAATCGTGGCGACTACTACAACCAAGACAATGGTTATACCAACCTGATTCTGCGCTTCTCTACTCTCGGCGAGGTTGAGGGCGAGGAGATGGCCGTTTCGTACCTGACTCTGGAGATGGACGTTGAGCTCGACGCCAACGGCCGTATTCCCGAGGGTACCTACTCGGTTGCCAATGGCGACCTCTATCCTGGCGAGGTGCAGAACCTGACCAGCGGTAGCTTCTTTGTAGACTTCACCCAGTCGAGCATCCAGAACGCCTATATGTTCGTCAACGGTGGCGAGGTAGAGGTTACACACAACAGCGAGAGCGAGTACCGCTTCGACATCACCCTGCGTGGTCTTAACTACGAGGGCGGTCAGGGTACCCCCTACGAGGGCCGCTTTGAGGGCGAGCCCGATGTTGTAGGCCTGGGCGCTACCAATAGCAGCTTTGTTCGCGTAGACAACTTTGTTATGGCCGAGTTTGGCTACCTGGGCGCTACCGAGGATGGCAAGACCGCTCTGTGGGACGTTATTCTCTACGACGAGGGTTACTACGAGTTGCTTTTTAATGGCTCAACCAACAAACTGCCCGCCAAAGCTCTCTCGTTCTATATGATTGCCGAGAACCAAGGCCCCGAGGCTCTGGTTAAGGGTACCTATCCCATTGATATGCTGGGCACCTACTCGGACAACACCATCCTGGAGGCCAGCTATATGATTATCGAGGCCTACGAGTTCAACGAGGAGACCAACCAGGTAAGCATCACCAAAGGCGGTAGCGACCTACTCACCGATGGCCACCTGAAAGTTACCCCCAAAGGTACCGAGACCATCGGCAACGTCGATTATCCCATCTACAACCTGGAGATGGTTGCCTTTGGTATCGAAGATGGCTACAAGTTCTACTACAACGACGTAGCTATCCTCTACGAGCCCGAGGAGCCCACCGTAGGCGCCGATATCAACTACGAGTTCAGCAAGGTAGAGGCTCTCTACTGGGGCGAGCTGCCTGCCAACGAGGCTGGTACCATTATGACCAAACCTATGTGGTACCTGCAGTTCAATATGGAGGATCCCGACGAGGGCGAGCAGATGATGATGATGGAGCTCTTCGCCAAAGATGGCAACACCTTTGCCGATGGTATCCCTTCGGGCACCTATGAGGTAATGCCTCTCGACGAGAACCTCGATCCCACCCAGCCCAACAAGATCTTCCCTGGCTACTACGAGACCAACGAAGCAGGTGGTATCACCGGTATCTATGGTACCTACATCGTGGGTGGCTTCGAGACCGACGACAAGACTGGCGAGACCTACTTCACCCTGCTCTTCGACTGCGTACAGAGCGGTACGATGGAGGTTGTGAACAATGGCGACGGCACCTACAAACTCGACGTAGCCTTTGTTGGCACAGGCTATATGACCTACGGCAACATCACCGGTACCTACGAGGGCGCTATCACCACCGTCGATGGCACTGCCACCGATGAGGGCACTCAGGTTTCGGCCAAAGCTGCTGCAAAACAGAGCGCACGCCACCAGGTTAAGAAGGCCACCAGTGGTCGCTATGAGGTTGTTGATAAGACCTCGAACGGCATTGTACGCCCTGCAAAATCGACTCTCTTCGAGCGCAACTACCGCTAAGAGATAGCTAAACCAAAACAAAAGGCCCCGTAACTGCAATGGTTACGGGGCCTTTCGTTTTGAGGTCGAACGTCTAACGTCGCAAATGCGAGTAAGCGAGGGCAGAGGCTGCTTGCAGACTATGCCGAGCGGGAGCATTTTAGAGCAAGCGTCAGCTTGGTCAAACGTCAAACGTCAAACCGACCTAATTCACATTCAAAATTATTCGTCTTGCCACGACTGACGTTAGTCGGGCGGTTGGCATCTATTGATCTAAATTTACAGACCCCTCCGCCCCGTTGGGCACCTCCCATAATTTAACGTGAGTTTCGCGAATTAGGCGCAAAGCAAGTTGCTGCTAATCAACGCTATCTCAAGTGCGCTAATTCGCCAAACACACGTTAAGGCTTTCTGCGAAAGCCCAAGTCTGCTTCGCAGACCAATACACTTTTACATTCCCCCTAAATCCCCCTTTGACAAAGGGGGACTTGGTCAAAGAGCCTTGCTCTTTGAAGGGTGGTTCTGCCTAATAGTCAGCGTTTTATAATTGGCGAAACTGACGTTAACTTAGGGGAGGAGTGGTTGTGGAGTCCTTAAAACTCATATTACTCCTATCTATCCTATCTCTCCCATAACTCCTATAAATCCTATAAGAGCAATAGGAGATATAAGAGTTATAGGAGTTATAGGAGTTATAGGGCTTCTTAACAACCTTAAAGTCCTTAATGACCTTAAAGACCTTAAAGTCACTAAAAGAAAAAGTCGTTAGACGTTAGACGTTGGACGTTAGACAACAAAAATTAAGATGCTCCACCAAACTCCATAAGGTAGGCCTTGATGAAGGCGTCGATGTCGCCATCCATAACACTCTCAACCGCCGAGGTCTGATGGCCCGTGCGGTGGTCCTTAACCCTGCGGTCGTCAAAGACATACGAGCGGATTTGCGAGCCCCACTCGATACGTTTCTTGCTCTTCTCCAACTCGTTCTGCAGGGCCATACGTTTGTCCAACTCGCGCTGGTAGAGCTTTGATCGCAAAATGCGCAGGGCATTATTGCGGTTGTCGAGCTGGCTGCGCGTTTCGGTATTCTCAATCAGGAACTCCACAGGCTCGCCCGTATCGGGGTCCTTACCGTGGTAGCGCAGTCGCACACCCGTCTCGACCTTGTTGACATTCTGGCCTCCTGCGCCACTACTGCGGTAGGTATCCCACTCGTAGTCGGCAGGGTTGATGTTAATCTCTATGGTATCGTCGACCTCGGGCGAAACAAATACCGAGGCGAAGGTTGTCTGTCGCTTGTTGTTGGCATTGAAGGGCGACAGGCGCACCATACGATGCACACCGCTCTCGCTCTTGAGGTAGCCATAGGCGTAGTCGCCCTCAAAGACAAGGGTTGCGCTCTTGACGCCCACCTCGTCGCCAGGCTGAAAGTCGGCCACCCTGACCTTGAAGCCGTTGCGCTCGCCCCAACGGGTGTACATCCTCAGCAACATCGAGGCCCAGTCGAGGCTCTCGGTACCGCCAGCACCGCTATTGATATCCATCACTGCACCCAGCTTGTCCTCCTCGCCCTGGAGCATATTCTTCAGTTCGAGCTCCTCGGTGGCGGTGGTTGCGGCGGCAAAGAGTTGGTCGAGTTCCTCCTCGGTGGCGCCCCCCTCGCGAACAAACTCGGGCATCAACTCCAGGTCATCGACCAGGTGCGACAGCTCGTCGTAGCCGTCGAGCCACGCCTTTATGGAGGCGACCTTTTTGAGCTGCTTTTCGGCCTCGGCAGGGTTGTCCCAAAAGTCGGGGGCGGTAGTCTTGAGCTGCTCCTCCTCGAAGGCTATGCGCTTGTCGTCGATAGCCAAATAGCGACAGAGCGCATCCCTACGCTCTACCAAATCTTTTATCTGCTCGGCCGTTACCATTTTTCGTATTTAGTCTATATACTGTTTACTGACAACTGATTACTGACAACTAAAAATCTATCCCGCCACACTGCACTCGATGCCCAGGGCCTTAACCCTGTCGGCAATGGCCCTCAACTCCTCTACGCTCACCTTCTCGAGGTTTGGTGCAGGGGTGTCGCGGTCGATGGTGTAGACCATAACTCTGCGTGGGCCAATCTGCTCGACCAGCCCGAGCCACGCCTCAATCTCCTCGGGGGTGGCGTTGTCTACCCTCTGCCCCTCGAACTCGCCGCGCAGGAACATTGTCTGCACAATGCAGTTACCCTCAAAGAGTTTCATCTGCTCGACCACCTCGGCCACCGAGTAGTTGCCCAGGGGCTTGTCAATCAGCTGAACGGTCTTGTCAAAGGCCGAGTCGAGTTTCAGTATAGGGTTATCAACCTTCATCAGCGCGCGCCTTACGCTCTCGCGCCCCAGCATTGTGGCGTTGGTCAAGACCGATACCTTTGCCTCGGGGCAGAGCCTATTGCGCAGGGCTATCACCCCGTCGACAATCTCCTCAAAGTCGGGGTGCATCGTGGGCTCGCCATTGCCAGCAAAGGTAATCACGTCGGGTGGAGTATCGTAGGCCACCATCTCGCCCAGTTTGCGCTCCAGCATTGCCAACACATCGCCCTTGGAGTGGAAGCGTGGGCGCATACCGCCCAAAGTCCAGCCACACTCGCAGTAGATGCAGTTGAACGAGCACAATTTGCAGTCGAGGGGCAGCAGGTTTACGCCCAACGAGAGGCCCAAACGGCGCGAGTGAACGGGGCCAAAGATTATGTTGTCGTAGAGGATTGTCATAGCGTCAATACAATATTATTTCAATGCACGAAGTTAACTCTTTTTGCCGAGGTTGCCAAATTTTGTGCCCAAACCTATTTGGCATTTTGTTTGTTGCATTTAGGGGCGTATTTGTATAACCACCTTAACACTTTTTTAGCAACAACTATGAACACAAAGATTATTCTCTTGGCCGTAGCCGCCTCGCTGGCGGTGGTACTGCTCACAATGTGCTCGGCCACCAAAGGCACACGCAAGGTTGACAACTCGACCGTGGGCCACGTCGACCTCGACCGCTACACAGGCAGTTGGTACGAGATTGTGCGCAAGCCCCACACCTTCGAGCGCGATATGACCAACGTCAAAGCCACCTACACCGCCCACCCCGATGGCAAAATCGAAGTGAGCAACGAGGGACACAAGCGCGGCAAGCACAAGGTAAGCAAGGGGGTTGCTCGCACGACCGACACCCCTGGGCAGTTGATGGTAACCTTCTTCCTCTTCCCTGGCGAGTACAACATTATGGAGCTGGCGCCCGACTACTCATACTCGGTTGTTGGGGGCAGCAATGGGGGCTACCTGTGGATTCTCTCGCGCACCCCACAAATGCCCCAAGAGGTGCTCGAGGGCATATACGAACGCCTCACACAACGAGGCTACGACCTGACCGACATAATCGTTGTCGACCAGACCGAAAACATTAAAAATAGCAATGCGGATTAGGTTAGGGCACCCTCACCCTTCTGAAATTCACCCTTCTGACACCTCTCACAATTTGCCACCAGCGCGGAAGCTATACGAGCCGCCAACGGCAATAATTATGTGGTCGAGCAGAGCTATGTCGAACAAGGCCGCTGCGCTACGCAGACGTTCGGTCAGCGAGCAGTCCTCGGCACTCGGCTCGGCCGCCCCCGAGGGGTGATTGTGTACCAAAATTATAGACGAGGCCACCAACTCAAGGGCCCTCTTTACAATCAGTTTGCTGTCGGCCACCAGTGCTCGGCTGCCACCCACAGCAACCCTTCTACGCTCGATAACCCTATTAGACGAGGCCAAGTAGAGCACCCACAACTCCTCGTGGTCGAGCCCGCGCATCAGTGGGGCAAAGATGCCAACCACATCGGCAGCATCTTTAATGACCACACTCTCCTGCCCCTCGGCCACCGCAGCCCTACGGCCCAGTTCGAAGGCTGCCGCCACCTTGGCCGCACCCTCAAGCCCCAGGTCACCCACCAGTCGCAACTCGGCAGGGCTCTTGTGGGCAATCTCCAGCAGCCCACCTGTGCCAACCTCGGCCACAACCCTCTCGGCCACATCCATAGCCTCCTCACCGCGCTTGACAGGCGAAATCACCAGGCTCAACAGCTCGGCATCACTCATCTGTCCCACGCCGCGAGCCAACGCCCCCTGGCGCACAAGTTTATCTCTACTGTCAGTTGCCATTCTTGCTCAGGTGGTCAAAGCGGTCGAGAATGTAGTCGCCAATCTCGTCGCCCATAAGTTCGAGTGCCGATTTTGCAGCCTGCTGCTCGGCCTCCTTTTTGGTTGTTCCCTTGCCTCCGCCAACCTTCACTCCGTCAATCAGCACTCGCGAAACAAATGCAGGCTGGCGTGTACCCTCGGTGCCGTCGGCCTCGGTGCGGAACTCGATGGGGCGTTTGCTCTTTTGGCACCACTCAATCAGTCTACTCTTGAAGTCGCTCTCGGTCGAAGGGACATCCTCGAGATCCATATAATGGGGCAGCAAGTCGTTGATAATAATGCGATTGACCACATTGTAGCCCTTATCGAGATAGAGGGCGCCAATCAGGGCCTCCAGGCAGTCGCCAAAGAGGTGCTTCTGTGCATTGTTGCCCGTAGGGTTATAGACCACCAGGTCGTCGATACCCAACCTTTGGGCCAGCTGGTTGAGCGACTGTCGGCTCACAATCTTCGAGCGAGTCTTGGTCAGAAAGCCCTCCGACTCGTGGGGGTACTCAATAAAGAGGTAGTCAGAAACAATCGACTCCAACACCGCATCGCCCAAAAATTCCAACCTCTCGTTGTTGATGCTCTCGCCACCCTCGACCTTCACCGAGGCTGAGCGGTGTACGAGTGCCAACTTGTAGAGGTCAATATTGTCGGGTGTGTGGCCAAAGATGCGATAAAAGGCACAGTAGTACCTCTTGTCGCGGCCCCACAGGCGGTGTGCTAATCGTTTGATACCCATAAGGTTTGTTGCTTACTCTGCTTTCTTAATGATGATGGTCGAGTTTTGACCACCAAAGCCAAAGGTGTTGCTCATTGCATAGTTCACAGTACGGTGCTGTGCCTTGCCCAACGTAAGGTTGAATCTGGTGTCGATTTGTGGATCGAGCTCCTGCACGTTGATGGTTGGGGGCACCACATCTTTGGTCACCGCCAGCACCGAAGCCAGCAGCTCTACCGCGCCTGCACCACCCAACAAGTGGCCAGTCATCGACTTGGTCGAGCTGATGTTCATCTTATAGGCGTGGTCGCCAAAGACCTTCTGAATACCCTTCAGCTCGGCCAAATCGCCCAGGGGGGTAGAGGTGCCGTGGGTATTGATATAGTCGATAGCCTCGGGAGTCAGATTGGCATCCTTCAAGGCCTCGGTCATAGCCAGCTTTGCCCCCTCACCCTCGGGCTCGGGTGCCGTAACGTGGTAGGCATCGGCACTAACGCCACAGCCCACAATCTCGGCATAAATCTTTGCTCCGCGAGCCACTGCGTGCTCATACTCCTCGATGACCAGTGCGCCACCACCCTCGCCCATCACAAAGCCGTCACGCTCTTTGTCGTATGGCCTCGATGCGGTCTTCGGGTCGTCGTTGCGAGTAGACAGGGCCCTCATAGCGTTGAAGGCCGAAATGCCCACAAACGACACAGCGCCCTCCGAGCCACCCGTAACCATCACATCGGCCCTACCCAGGCGAATCTGGTCTACGGCCGAGATAATCGAGTGGGTACTCGATGCACAAGCCGACACGGTACTGAACGCTGGGCCTCGGTAGCCATACTTGAGCGAAATAAAACCTGCGGCCATATTGGGCAGAATCTTCAGCAGCAAGAAGGGGCTGAACGAAGCATTTGCATTGCCGCTATTGAAGTACGAAGCCAACTCCTCGTAGGTGGAGTTAATTCCACCAATACCTGCACCCCAAATCACGCCAACGCGGCTCTTGTCGAGCGCCTCGAACTGCTCGAGGCCCGAATCGGCAACAGCCTCGGTGGCCGAAATGACTGCATACTGGGTGAAAAGGTCGAGTTTGCGAACCTCCTTGCGGTCGAAATAGTCCTCGGGGTTATAATTCTTAATCTCGGCACCCACCTTGGTTTTGCAGTGCTCGGTGTCGAAATTCTTTATAAGGTCAATGCCATTAGTACCGGCCTCGAGAGCCTCGAAGTACTCTTTTGTGTTGTGGCCCAGGGGGTTAATAGTACCCAAACCTGTGATGACCACCCTACGTCTTTCCATTTTGCAGTTGTTTATAATTAGGTGTAAAAGAAAGTGTAGCTACTAAAAAAAATAAAAAGAGGTAAAATGAGCACAAACGGCCATTTTACCTCCGATAGTTTCTGCGTTGTTGCTCTAAGAGAGATTAAGCCAAGTGCTCCTCTACATACTTAATAGCATCACCAACGGTCGAAATTTTCTCTGCATCCTCGTCGGGAATCTGCAAATCAAACTCTTTCTCAAACTCCATAATAAGCTCAACAGTGTCAAGCGAATCTGCGCCCAGATCATTTGCGAAGCTAGCCTCGGGAGTGATGTCTTTGGCGTCTACATTAAGCCTGTCTTTGATAATATCAACAACTTTCGATGAAATCTCTGACATAATTTATAAATTTAAGTTTAACATATATGGGCTTGTACACTTTTCGCTCGTAAGCGAAAATCTGCACAAAGATAACACTTTTTCGTGAAAGTGAGCCACCATAACTGCTTTTTTTACATCGACAACGGCACCTATTCTCACCAAAGCACTGGCTATCAACCATTAACGCCAATTTTGCACCGACGCCCCAAAGCGACTTTTCAATCACGAAATTGCCCTTTTTAGTCTTTTTTAGCAAAAAGTGAGCCCCTTTTGACAATTTAACAACCAAATATTCGTACCTTTATAGGCAGATAAACATACCAAAACCTTATAAAACAGACTATCTTATGAAACTTTTGCTTATCAGCAACTCGACCAACGCAGGCGAAGAGTACCTGAAGTATCCCATCGCACAGATTGCACAGCACCTCCAGGGCGTCAAAGAGGTGGCCTTTGTCCCCTACGCAGGCGTAACCTTCTCGTACGACGAGTACGAGGCCAAGGTGCAAAAACGATTCGACGAGATTGGCATCAAGGTGCGCTCGGTTCACCACGCCGACTCGCCCAAAGCCGCCATCGAGGCTGCCGAGGCTATCGTTGTGGGCGGTGGCAACACCTTCCACCTTGTTAAGAATATGCACGAGCAGGGCCTTATGGAGGCAATCCTGGCAAAAGTGCAGGGCGGCACCCCCTATGTGGGCTGGAGCGCAGGCAGCAACGTGGCTTGCCCCACCCTCTGCACCACCAACGATATGCCCATCGTTCAGCCTGCCTCGTTCAGCGCCATTGGTGCTATCCCCTTCCAGATTAACCCCCACTACCTCGACGCCAACCCCGAGGGCCACGCAGGCGAGACTCGCGAGCAACGCATTGCCGAGTACATCGTGGCCAACCCAACTATGTGGGTAGTAGGTCTGCGCGAGGGGTGTATGCTGCGCTACATCGACGGCACCCTCGAACTTGTCGGCCCTCGCCCAATGCGTATCTTCCGCAACGGCATCGAGCCCTACGAGGTTAACGCAGGCGACGACCTGTCGTTCCTGCTGAAATAAGCCTATATCATTGGGGATATGGAAGAGAGTTTGTCGCACCTGCGTATAGGTGCCGAGGGAGAGAAGGCGGCCGTAGAGTACCTGCGAGCCAGGGGCTATATGATTGTGGGGCGCAACTGGCGAAGTGGCCCCCACGAGCTCGACATCATAGCCATCACCCCCGACCAGTGCTACCACTTCGTAGAGGTAAAGACTCGCCGCGAAGGGGCACTGGTGTCGCCTGCCGAGGTGATTACTCCTCGCAAGGTGCGCAACCTCATATCGGCGGCCAACCACTTCATCCAGGCCAACGCCATCGACACCGAGGCCTTCATCGACTTGGTGACCGTAGAGATTGACCCCGCAAGCGGAGCTATGAACATCGAACTCATCCCCGACATTGCCAATAGCCGTTGGTAATAGCCGTCAATGGTTAGCCCCATACACAAAGAGAGGGTGACCCCACGCAAGAGCTGGCATCTTCCCAAGATGCAATGTGAATAAACCAAAGTGGCGTATGAGCGAACTACATAGTTCACTACATACGCCACTGCTCTGCTAAACGAAGCTATCTACTAAAAGTCGTAGCCCACGATACTATAATCTTCGGTATAGTAGCTCCAATCATTGTCAGCCTTATATACATTAACCGAATTGAGAGGAACGTAAATTATCATATTAGAAGCGTTCAAGCCAAACACATAATCACCAACCGTTGGGGGAGTTATAGGCTTGCAATATACATATTTGAGGTTCTCGCAGCAATAGAATGCTTGGTCTCCAATCTCAGTAACACTCTCGGGAATGGTAATGCTTGTCAAGCCACTTTGCTGGAATGCCATCCTTCCAATCGAAGTGACGTTGTCGGGAATAGTAATACTTGTCAAGTTAACACACATCGAGAAAGCGCCACCTCCGATTTTAGTTACACTATTGGGTATGACAATACTTGTAAGGCTCTGACAGTAATAGAATGCCTGATTTCCAATCTCAGTAACATCACCATCGAAGGTAATAATACCTTCTCCAGTTGCAGAGTTCCACTCGTTGGAAACAATGCTTGTACCAAATACAGTTTTGTCATAAGGTTCAACCTTCTGGGTTGCAGTATAGCAAATTTTGTTATTTGGTTGTACACATACAGCCTCTACTGCTGCCATGGGCTGAATCTCGTTGCGAACAATAGCTACGGTCTTGGTGCTCGATTTCTCAAATACTTTGCCCTCGGTATCGGTTGCAGTGATGGTAATACCGCCCTCAAAAGTGGTTTCGGGCAGTACGATCCACAACTCGGTAGCGGTCTCGGCCGAGGTGCCAAGCACCACACCCTCGCTACAATCGAGAGTAACTGTGGTAGTCGCATCGGCCGACATTGTCAACGCAGGCACTCCGCCAAACTCCATAGTAGCAGTGGCCGAGCCCGCAATTTTCTCGCCATTGTTACCCTTAACCTCCACGCTTGCAAGGGTTACATCCTCGCCATAGAGTTTCAGTTTGAGGTAACCGCAAGCATTCTTGAAGCCCAAGAATGTGTCCTCGATATTCTCGGTTACGGCAATCATAGTATTTGCGCCCTTGCCAAATGAGTTATCGGCATAGGTCTGGGTTGCTGGCAATGTGAGCGAAATTACCCTTGTTTCGTCGTTGATACCAGCATTTTCATCGTAGGGATAAACTGCATAGATAGCGCCCAAAGCGTTGCCGGTGCCAAGCTCGCCACTTGGAATAAGCGAGAAAGTACCGCTGTTGTCGCCAGTTTTACCCTTGAATTTGTACTGGCGATTGAGCGAGTTGCCATAGAAAGCCGTAATGAGGTCGGCCTCGTGCCAACGCAAATAGGTGTTGTTATGAACGTAGGTTTTAGTCTCATCCTCTGCAAAACCTGCGGTGAGGTCGGGCAAGGTGATGTTGTTCTCGGGGGTTACGCCATCCAAGTTATTCTCGGCACAGCTACCCAGCACAAGCGCGCAAAGCGCAGCAAAGATTGTAAGTTTTTTCATTGTGTTTAGGAGTTGTTTTTTAATCTGTTTCTACCATTCTGCATCGGGGTTTTCTTTGCCGATATTCTCCATATTGGGAGAGGTGGCAATGCCCATTTCGACCACAATTTCATTCACCTCGATTTCGGGGGCGAGGTAGCCCATCTGCTCTTTCTTCATAAGCAATAGAAATTTATGTTTTGAGTTAATAATAAGTAGTTGCAACTCAAAACCATACTGCTCCAATATGGCGAAAAGTAAAAACAAAAAGAAAGTGTGGAGCAACTTCCGTTTATCTAACGAGAGGCTCTGGAATGCCCAACTAAAAATAAACGATACAAGACCCCACACTTGAATAGTATGGGGTGTATGCACAGAAAGTGCCTAGCCACATAGCTATACAAGAAATGAGTGTTGTCGTTATCCTTTTAGTTGTGAAATTTTCCAGATTTCTCGTTAAGGATAAAAGCGAAAACACTTTCATCAAATATGTAGTTGCCGAGGGCATAACACCCACGACACCACAAAATTAGTAAAAGTTTCGCAATTGACAACACTCATTCGGGGTCTTGTTCAGAGAGAATACAAAAAACGCCCCTCGCTATCAGGCGAAAGGCGAAGTAATCTGTGTGTATTTGGTTAAACTGCCTACAACATATTGTATATAAATAATTTCGGCGGCGAAACAAATTCACCGCCGAACAAAGGTAGCCCCACAGGGGTCCACCCTCTACTATTTTTCAAGGTATTTACCCTCTCTATCCGTTAAAAATACCTGACCTCGGTGCCCTCGATAGCCGAGATGAGGCCGTTGGCAAGCGAGCTTGCGCCAATACGCCACAGTGCAGGGGTGCACCACTCCTTACCCAAAATCTCCTCCACGATGGTGTAGAACAGAGCCGCATCCTCGGCAGTGCGGATACCACCTGCCGCCTTGAAGCCCACCTTGCGGCCGGTCTTCTGGTAGTAGTCCCTAATGGCGGTACACATAACCACAGCAGCCTCGGGGGTTGCTGCCACAGGAATCTTGCCCGTCGAGGTCTTAACAAAGTCGGCACCTGCCATCATCGACAGCAGCGAAGCCTTGCGGATAAGCTCGGGGGTCTTAAGAGCGCCACTCTCGATAATCACCTTAAAGGTGGTATCCTCGCCAGCCTCTTCGCGCAGCATTGCAATCTCGTTGGTCATAGGCTCGTAGTCGCCCTCCAGCATCTGGCCCACGTTAATCACCACGTCAATCTCGTCGGCACCATTCTCGACAGCCATCGACACCTCCAGCATCTTCACCTCCATAAAGGTCTGCGATGCAGGGAAGCCACCTGCCACACTGGTAACACCAATATCGGTACCCTCAACGCCCAGCCCCACAACATCAACAAACAGGGGGAATACGCAAATCGAGGCCACATTGGGGATGTGGGGGTATTTGTCGCCAAACTCGACAGCCTTTTTCACAAACTTGCTCACCGAGGCGGTCGAATCGCACTCGGTCAGTGTTGTCAGGTCAATAGTGCTATAGCAGAGTTTATAGACCTCTGCGTTTTGATTGCGCACCGACTTCTCGCGGCACTCGGCAACCACCTGTGCCACCTCCTGCTCGCTCATTGCTGGGCCATACTCGGCCAGTAATTTTGTGTACTCCATATACCTATATATTATATATATTACATTTCTCTATTTGTAGTAACGATTTGCAAGATACAAATTTTTTCTCACATCACCACAAATTACAGGCCCAAAATCCTCAAGTCTCCCCAAAAAACAAGAGCCAACCCCTTTTCAGGATCGGCTCTTGTTGTGCGTTCTATCTGTGTTAGTGGTCAACCACCGACAGATTAGAGAGCGTTCTCGGCCAACAGAGCTGCGAACTCGATGTCGTTCTCGGCCTGTGCTTTCAGCTCGGGTTTAGCAGCAACTGCGCTCTTCAGGTAAGCAACAGCTTTAGCGGTGTCACCCTCGCGGTTAGCGATGATAGCGCGAACATAGTCAGCGTCAGCACCCTTAACCTCAGCGATAGCAGCCTTTGCAGCCTCGATGTTGTTGTCGCAGAGCTCGGCGATAGCCAGGTTGTAACCCTTCAGGTTAGCTTTAGCCTCCTGATAGTTACCCTCGGCCAGAGCGATAGCGCCACGGTTAGCCTTTGCAGCCTCGTTCTCGATACCCTCGAGGTATTTCTTTGCAGCCTCAAGGTCGCCCTGAGCTACTGCCAGAGTTGCCAAGTTGGTAGCAACTGCCTCGTTAGCCTCGAGCTGAGCCGACCTCTCAAATGCGCTCTTTGCAGCAGAGTAGTCACCCAAAGCAACCCTAGCAACTGCCAAGTTGTTGTAAGCGCGAGCGTCGTTGTAGGTATTAGCAGCAAACTCATAGATAGCAGCTTTCTCTGCGTTGTCGTTGGTCAGAGTAGCAGCGTAGAGCAGGTGCTCGATGTCGAGGTTGGCGTCACAAGCTTTGGCTGCAGCCAAGATCTCCTCGTCGGTCAGACCAGCGTAGGTAGCCTCAACAGCGAAGCGAGTGCGACGCAACTGGGGCAGAATCTCCTCGGCCAGTACTTTGAATACCGAACGCATATTCTGAATCTCTTTGTCACGCTCAACGGGCGACGAGTACATCTGCAGTACGTTCAAGATAAGGTCTTTCTCCTCGATGTCCGAGTTCTCAACCAAGGTCTTGAAGCCGTCCCAGTCCTCACCGTACGAAGCGATCTCGTAGTTCAGACCCTCAACGCCTTTGAGCTCTTTCTTGATAGCTTTGGCACCAGTCTGGCTACGTTTCTCCGACAGTTTGTTGTTGAATTTCTCGGGACCATCGGGCGAAGCATAACCCGAAGCATATACGTTGCTCAAGGTAGTGCGCTCTGCGGTGCTGTTGTTTGCAACAAACTCTTTGAAGAGCTTAATCTGCTCCTGGGTCAGCTGGTTCTTGCGAACGGTCGAGCTGTTGATCTGGTAGAGAATCTCTGCCTGCTGGCTGGTGGTCGAAGCCCTCTGGAAGTTGTGTTCCATAACTGCCAAGCCATTTTTGCCACAACCGCAGCCCTCGCCGCAGGTGCTAATCTCGTTGTTAGCCAGGTTCTGGATAGCGCTAACACCCTTTGCAGCGGCAACAGTTGCCAGAGCTACAAAGTCGGGAGTCTCTTTGCAATCGTCGTAGCATTTACCCTCGATACGGAGCTCCAGGGTACCCATAGCAGCCTCTTTAACGAAGGGGAACTCAACGTGCTGGGTGTACGAACCACCCTCAAAACGGCTGATAGCGGTGTAGTTGCCTACAACATCCTCGCCCTGTACATACTTAGCGGTGCCAACCAACTCGCCACCCTCGTAAACCAATACGGGAGTGATCTTCAAGATGGTCTCTGCGTTGAAGTAGTTCTCGGGGAACGACACGGTAATGTCGGTCGAAACTACCTGACCTTTGAGGGTCAAAACCTCAGGATTGCAAGTTACCTGAATCTGGTCCTGTTTTTTCTGCATCTTCTCATAGCACTCGCCGCAGCTAAAGAGCATTGCAGCCATCAACGAGAGTGCAAGACCTACAGTTGCAAATTTTTTCATAATACAAATCGTGTTTTTAATAGTTATTGTTGTTGTTTTTCGTTTCTTACCGTCGGGCGGCGTGCCCCTCCAAAACCCAAGCGCGAGCCCCGATTTTAGTAGCGCACTCCACCGCAACAAACAAAAGTAGAAATAATTTTTGTATTCTACACAATTTTTATACAAAAATCAGCCGTTTGGGCTATTTTTTGTCCCTTTTGTCGGGGCGACGGGGGCCTTTGCGGTCGCCGTGAGGCCTATCACCGCGGGGGCGTGCGGGCCTCTCCTCGGGCTCAACATAGCCCTCGGGTTTGGGCAGCAGTGCCTTGCGCGAGAGTTTCAGCTTACCGCTCTTGGGATCCGAGCCGATCAGCTTAACCTCAATCATATCGCCCTCTTTCAGGCCGGTCTCTGCCATAGTCTCGAACCTCTTGTAGTCGATCTCCGAGATGTGCAACAGAGCATCCTTGCCAGGCAAAATCTCAACAAATGCGCCAAAATCTACGATAGTGCGAATCTTACCATTGTAAACCTCGCCAATCTCGGGAACAGCAATGATGCCGTTGATGGTTGCCAGAGCTGCATCAATGCCAGCCTTGTCAACACCAAAGATATCTACGATACCCTTGCCATCCTCCTCGGTGATGGTGATGGTAGTACCAGTGCTCTTCTGGATACCCTGAATAGTCTCGCCACCCTTGCCAATAACTGCACCAATGCAATCCTGGGGGATGATAATCTGAACGATGCGAGGCACGAAGGGACGGAAGTCCTCCCTGGGCTCGGCAATGCACTCGGTCAGTTTGCCGAGAATGTGCATACGGCCCTGACGAGCCTGCTCAAGTGCTTTGGCCAGCACCTCATACGACAGACCATCAACCTTGATATCCATCTGGGTTGCGGTGATACCGTCGGCAGTACCAGTAACCTTGAAGTCCATATCGCCCAAGTGGTCCTCATCACCCAAGATGTCCGACAGAACTGCATACCTGTCGCCCTCCGAGATAAGACCCATAGCGATACCCGAAACGGGTTTCTTCAGCTTCAGACCCGAGTCCATCAGAGCCAGAGTACCAGCACATACGGTAGCCATCGACGACGAGCCGTTCGACTCCAAGATGTCGCTCACTACGCGCACTGCATAAGGATTCTCCTCGCCCACGGGGACCATAGGTTTCAGAGCCCTCCAAGCCAGGTTGCCGTGGCCAATCTCCCTACGCGAAAGGCTCCTTGCAGGCCTTGCCTCGCCAGTCGAGAATGGGGGGAAGTTGTAGTGCAGTACGAACTGCTCGCTACCCTGGGTCAGCACCTCGTCAATCATCTTCTCATCGAGTTTGGTACCGAGGGTTACGGTGGTCATCGACTGGGTCTCACCACGGGTAAAGACTGCCGAACCGTGAGCGCAAGGCAGCACGCCAACCTCGCACCAGATGGGGCGAATCTCGTCGGTCTTACGACCATCCAGACGCTTGCCCTCGTCGAGAATCATATTGCGCATAGCCTTCTTCATAACCTCGTCGTGGAAGTAGCGGTGGATCATACCTTTCTTCTCCTCCAACTCCTCCTCGGTAAACTGCTCGCAGAACTCGGCCTCCAGAGCCTCGAATGCGTCGCTGCGCTCGTGTTTGGCGCTACCAGCAGTTGCAATAGCATAAGCCTTGTCATAGGTCTCTGCAATCACTTTGGCCTTCAACTCCTCGTCGTTAACCTCGTGGCAGTACTCCCTCTTGACATCTTTGCCCAGCTCTTTAGCCAGCTCGAGCTGTGCCAAGCAGTGGGGTTTGATAGCCTCGTGAGCGAATTTGATAGCCTCCAACATATCGGCCTCGCTAACCTCTTTCATCTCACCCTCAACCATCAGAATATTGTCGTAGGTTGCACCTACCATCAGGTCGATATCGGCATCTTTGTTCTGCTCAAAGGTGGGGTTGATAACGAGCTCGCCGTTAATGCGTGCTACTCGTACCTCCGAAATGGGGCACTCGAAGGGGATGTCCGACACTGCCAGGGCGGCCGAAGCGGCCAAACCAGCCAGAGCATCGGGCTGAATATCTTTTGCAGCCGAGATGAGGGTTACATTTACGAACACCTCAGCGTGGTAGTTCGAGGGGAAGAGGGGGCGCAGTGCGCGGTCGATGAGCCTCGACACGAGAATCTCGTTGTCAGTGGGCCTTGCCTCACGTTTGAGGAAGCCACCAGGGTAACGACCTGCTGCGGCATACTTCTCGCGGTACTCTACCGAAAGGGGCATAAAGTCGCAATCATCTTTTGCATCTTTAGCGGCAACAACGGTTGCGAGCAGCATGGTGTCGCCCTGCTGAACGACAACCGAACCGTCGGCCTGTTTGGCATACTTGCCAGTCGAAATGGTAATTTCGCGCTCGGCATCGAGCTTAATTACCTTCTTTACTTCGTTGTACAACATCTTTTTTTCGTCTTGTTTATTTTGCATCCAAAAAATATAAGTTTTTCCATCTCATTGTCAACACCTTCCGCTTTGCGTCAAAAAAAGATGTTGAACAATCATTTTCTTACCCACTCCCTAAATCCCTCGCCTCAGGCAAGGGACTTTATCGAGCAAGCTCGACCTTTTTTGGTCTTGTTTATTTTGCATCCAAAAAATTAGTTTCTAAACACAAAGCAAAGGCAAGTACCATTTTGTGTGGGACATTGCCTTTGCTGTTGCATTTCTCGTGCGAGCGCAGATTATTTGCGGATACCGAGAGCCTTGATGATAGCCCTGTAACGCTCAATATCTACTCGTTTGAGGTAGTCGAGCAACTGACGACGTTTACCTACCAGGCGAAGCAACGCACGCTGGGTGCCGTAGTCGTGGCGGTTCTTTTTCATGTGCTCGGTAAGGTGGTTGATACGGTAAGTAAAAAGTGCAACCTGGCTCTCAGGCGAACCAGTATCTACTTTCGATGCACCGTACTGGCCAAAAAGCTCCTGCTTTTTCTCTGAATTCAAATAACTCATTGTGTTTTTAATTTTGTTATTGTTCCACTTTACGACGAATCTGCCTTATCAGATATCGCCAAAGCGTGGCGCAAAGATACTTCTTTTTTACTGACTAACAAGCAATGAATCAAAATTTTTGCCCATTTTGGGGTGTTTTCGACCTTTATTCCTACCTTTGCAAGGCCAACTGAAAGGAAAATTGCACATTTTTGACTCTATTTTGACTCTATGAACAGACGCAACTACATAATTCTCGCGCTCTTGACGCTGCTGCTGTGTGGCATCATTGCGGTCGATTGCCACCGCTCGGAGAGCACCACACCTGCCCCCACGACCACCCTGCGTGGTCAAGCCCTGGGCACCTTCTACCAGGTCACCGCCAAGGGCACACTACCCGACAATTTTGAGGCACGACTCGACTCGCTCTTTGCCGCAGCAAACAGTTCGATGAGCATCTTTGACCAGAGCTCGCTGTTGAGCCGCATCAATCGTGGCGAGACCGACCAAGCCGACCCTTACATTGCCCAATGCATAGCTCTGGCCCAGGAGGTTAGCACACTCTCCGACGGAGCCTACGACATAACCATACGCCCCTTGGTCGAGGCCTACGGCTTTGCAGGCAAGAGGGCCAACTTCAGCCCCAACATCGACTCCTTGTTGGAGTTTGTGGGCTACGAAAAACTCTCGCTCGACGGGCTGCGCATCGTAAAGGCCGACCCACGAGTGTCGATAGACCTCAACTCGATTGCCAAGGGTGCAACGGTCGATATGGTAGCCGAGTTGGTCAGCAGTGTTGGCAT
Source organism: Tidjanibacter sp. (assembly GCA_045543795.1). Taxonomy (GTDB): domain Bacteria; phylum Bacteroidota; class Bacteroidia; order Bacteroidales; family Rikenellaceae; genus Tidjanibacter. Next base: position 172,105 of record JAZPXV010000010.1, on the reverse strand, counting down.
TGACGACTACCTAGTCGACATTGGTGGCGAGATTTACTGCCACGGCACCAACGCCCAGGGCAAAGAGTGGGCTGTGGGTATCGAAACCCCCTTTGAGGGCAACTTTTCGCTCACTGGCGAGCACATAACCAAAGTGTTGAGAGTTAGTGGTGTGGGTATGGCCACCAGTGGCAATTACCGCAACTTCCGCACCGACTCGCTCGGCAACAAGTTCACCCACATCATCGACCCCCACACAGGCCGCAACACCGCCAGCAATCTGCTCTCAGCAACCGTTGTAGCCCAGAGTTGTGCCCTGGCCGATGCCTATGGCACTATGTTCATATCGCTGGGGCTCGAGAGGGCCAAACAGGTGGCGCTCGACAACCACATTGCCGCCCTGCTAATCTATGACGACAGGGGCAAGATGCGAATCTTCACCACCCCCGAAATGACTCCGTATCTTGATTGAGTTTCGCGAATTTGGCGCAATGTAAGTTGCTGCTAATCAACACAAGTCCAAGAGCGCCAATTCGCCAAACACACATCAAGGCTTTCTGCGAAAGCCCACAGCCTGCTGCGCAGGCCTATACATTTTTACATTCCCCCTAAATCCCCCTTTGACAAAGGGGGACTTGTCGCTTCGCTCCATAGGTGGTTCTGTTAGCAAGTTCGTTATAATTGGCAAAGCAGACGCCAATCTTGATTAAAAACCATCAACAATTTGAATTACAAAGGCAGACACTACGTCTGCCTTTTTTGTTGATAACTTTTCGTCTACTCTGCCAAGTTTTTTCACTTTGTTGTAGTACCTTTGTGGCACTATGACAGAAGAAGAGATCAAAATCCTACAAGGACTAAATAAAGCACAAGAGGCGGCAGTGGTTAACTACCAAAAGCCCTCGCTCATTGTGGCTGGTGCAGGCTCGGGCAAGACTCGCGTACTGACCTGCCGCATTGCCTATATGATTGCCCAGGGGGTTGAGCCCTGGTCGATTATGGCGCTGACCTTCACCAACAAGGCTGCACGCGAGATGCGCGAGCGTATTACCGCAATGGTGGGCGAACGCAGCCGCTATATATGGATGGGCACCTTCCACGCCATCTTTCTGAAAATCCTCTCGGCCGAGGCCGACAAGATTGGCTACCAGTCGTCGTTCACAATCTACGACACCGCCCAGAGCGAGAGCCTTATCAAGAGTATCATCAAGGAGATGCAGCTGAGCGATGAGAACTACAAACCTCGAGATGTGCGCTCGCGCATTTCGCTCGCCAAAAACAACCTTGTCACAGCCGCAGCCTACGAGGCCAACCGCACCCTGATGGAGGAGGACAAGCGTCGCCGACAGCCCCAGTTCTACCAGGTTTACCAGAAGTACTGCCAGCGTTGCAGGGCCAACAACTCGATGGACTTCGACGACCTGCTGCTCAACACCAACATACTCTTCCGCGACCACCCCGAGGTGGTGGCCAAGTACCGCGACAAGTTTAAGTACATCTTGGTCGATGAGTACCAAGACACCAACTATGCCCAGTACCTAATCATCCGCAAGCTCTCCGAGGGCACCTCGAAGCTGTGCGTGGTGGGCGATGATGCCCAGAGCATCTACTCGTTCCGCGGTGCTCGCATCGAAAACATCTTCCGCTTTCAGAAGGATTTTCCTGATGCCGCCCTCTACAAGCTCGAGCAGAACTACCGCTCGACACAGACCATTGTCGACGCGGCAAACAGCATAATCGAAAAGAACCAACACCGCATCAAGAAGCAGGTCTTTTCGGAGAACAACATTGGCGAGCCCATAAAGGTTCTGAAGGCCTACACCGAGGGTGAGGAGGCCCAGATTGTGGCCGACGGTATACGCGCAGCCTACCGCCTGGAGGGCTCCGACGACTGGGGCAAGATGGCAGTGCTCTACCGCACCAATGCCCAGTCGAGGGCCATTGAGGAGGCTCTGCGCAAGCGCGACATCCCCTATCGCATATTTGGTGGCCACTCGTTCTACGACCGCAAGGAGGTTAAAGACCTGATGGCCTATCTGAAAACCATCGCCAACCCCAGGGATGATGAGTCGCTGCTGCGCATCATCAACTATCCCGCCCGAGGCATTGGCGACGTAACCATTGGTCGCCTGCGCCAGGTCGCCGCCCAGAAAGGTGTGAGCATTTGGGAGGCCCTCCAGTCGACTACGGCCGAGGAGGAGCAGGTCTTGGGCAAAAAGGTGCTCGAGTTCCGCAAGCTGATTGAGAACTTGTCGCTCACCAGGATGGACAAGACGCTCTACGAGTTTGGCCTTGAGGTGGCCACCCGTAGCGGTATACTGTCGGTCTACAAGCTCAACCCCTCGCCCGAGAGCGAGAGCGCCCTTCAAAATATTGAGGAGCTGCTAAACTCGATGCAAAACTTCCGCCACGAGATGATAGAGGTCGAGGCACGCGAGGAGATTACCGAGCCCACACTCGAGGAGTGGTTGCAGAATGTGTCGCTGCTGACCGATATGGACAGCAAAGATAGCGACCGCAAGAATTGGGTTACGCTTATGACCGTTCACTCGTCAAAGGGGCTTGAGTTTGAGCACATATTCATCGTGGGTATGGAGGAGAATCTCTTTCCGAACGTCATTGCCCTCACCTCGCCCGACCAGCTCGAAGAGGAGCGCAGGCTCTTCTACGTTGCCCTCACGAGGGCCAAGAAGAGCGCCACCATATCGTTTGCCCAGAGCAGGTACAAGTGGGGCAACACCGAGTTTTGCAAGCCGAGCCGCTTTATTGGCGACATCGACCCCAAGTATGTAGACATCCGCTACGCCGTAGAGGAGGAGGCCGACCGCGACGAGGGGCGCTCGCAAATCGAGCGATTGCGCCGCCGCTTTGACCAGCAGAGTGGTCGCACCATTGTTGAGCGTCGCGAGTTCCAGAGCCGCACCACCCCCTATGGCTCACAGCAGAGCCAATACCCCCGACAGCCACAAGCACAGCCGCAGTACAAGCCCAACTTGAGCGCAATGAAGAGCGTGGGCGAGCGCAGGGTTATGGCAGGTGGCGACAACGAGGGCGTAGGCGGAGCACCCCAGCAGCCAGAGGGTATATATATGGTAAACCAGAGGGTTAGCCACGCCAAGTTTGGCAAGGGCACCATTGTGGGCATAGAGAAGTTGCCCAACGACCACAAGATTACCGTACTCTTCGACGACCCAGCCGCAGGCAAAAAGGCACTGCTGGCCAAGTACGCGAAGCTTCAAGTTGAAAATTGAAAATTGAAAATTGAAAATTGAAAATTCCCCCTCTAAATTAGAGGGGGTGCCCCAACGGGGCGGGGGCGTGTGTAACAAAAATTGCACTGCCTCATCAAGCACCACAATACAAAAAAACGAAAACAAAGCTCCATTGCGATGAGAAGAGCCGAACGATACAAAGCCATAACCGCCTATTTCCAGCAGGCGATGCCCACAGCAGAGAGCGAACTCGACTTCCGTTCGCCCTTCGAGTTGATTGTGGCCGTAATGCTATCGGCACAGTGTACCGACAAGCGCGTAAACCTCACCACCCCTGCCCTCTTTGAGCGTTTCCCCACAGCCGAGGCTATGGCAACCGCTACCGCCGACGACATCTACCCCTACATAAAGAGCATATCGTACCCCAACAACAAGGCCAAGCACCTGGCTGCAATGGCGCGTATGCTGGTCGAGAGGTTTGGGGGCGTGGTGCCCGACACCGTTGCCGAGTTGGAGCAACTGCCTGGTGTGGGCCGCAAGACAGCCAATGTTGTGGCCGCGGTACTCTTTGGCCGCGAGGTTATGCCCGTCGACACCCACGTCTTTCGCGTGTCGAGGCGCATAGGGCTCACACGCAACGCCAAGACACCCCTGCAAGCCGAGGAGCAACTCGAACAAGGCTTTGCCTCGGAGCTGTTGCCCATAGCCCACCACTGGCTCATACTCCACGGCCGCTACGTCTGCACCGCTCGCAAGCCCAAGTGTAACGAGTGCGGCATAAGGGAGTGGTGCGCGTCGGCCAAGTCATTTGAATAAAACCTTCATCTTTAACCCGTTATGCACCAATACAAAGCACGCGCAATAGTACTCAACACGCTCAAGTATGGCGAGTCGTCGATGGTGGCCTATCTGCTTACCGACACCCTCGGCAGGCAGAACTATATGGTGCAAGGGTTGGGCAAAGGGGGCCCTCGCAAGGGGGGCAAGGGGGCTCTGTTTCAGCCTATGTTTCTGCTCGACATCATAGGGCTCGAAAGCTCCAAAACCCAGATGGACCGCATCAAAGAGGTCACACTGGCCAAGCCCCTGCAGAGCATACCCTTTGATGTGCGCAAGAGCTCGGTTGCGCTCTTTATGTCGGAGCTGCTCTACAAGATTGTCAAGGAGGTCGAGCCCCAATCGCCTCTGTTTGACTACGTTTGGCACTCGGTCGAGGCGCTGGATGCGTTGGAGGATGGGGTCTACAACTTCCACCTGTGGTTTTTGGTGGGGCTGAGCAAGTTTTTGGGCTTCTACCCTGCGGGCGACTGGTGCGAGGGGGCTGTGTTCGACATCGAGGGGGGCACCTTCACAACCACCCCACCCCGCAGCGGACTATACATCAACTCCGAGAACACCCTGCTGCTCCACCGACTGATGAATACCGAGGCCGACCAACTCGCTGGGCTGGCCCTGTCACGCCGCCAACGCACCGACTTCATCGAGTCGCTGCTGGCCTACTTTGGCTACCACCTCGACACCATTCACCGAGTGCAGTCACTACGCATACTGGGCGAGATTTTTTAGCCCACCGACAATACTCAAAGCAAGGTGCCCCAACTGATTGGGGCACCTTGTTTTATATCCAGAATACAAGAGTGTACAAAAAGGATGAAATTTAAGCCTTGCGCAGAGCCTCAATGAAATCCTCATTCTGGGCCCACAAGTGCTCGGTCTGCAACCAGAGCTCTCTGGCCAGAGCCTCCTTCGACGGGCGCTCGGAGCCAATCTGCCCCAAGTACCACTCATTAACATTGTGGCTCTCGGCCGTAAACTCCTTCAAGTAGGGGCCAAAGTTGCGGCGCATACGCATCAGCTCGCCCTCGGGCAAGCGGCCACTACGCCTAAACTCGCTCCACAGCAGCAGTATAGCCCTATCGGGGCTCTTGTCGCTTATATCGTTCACAATCTCGTCGAACGACTCAAACTCGCCCATAGCCACATAGGTATAGGCCAGCAGTCGGGTGGCCTCGAGGTGGTCTTCGCTATCGACATCGAGCAGCATCTCCAACTGCGCCGCAGCCATCTCCCAGTCGCTCACAAGGAAGAAATCGACCGCCGAGAGGTAGAGCAGTTCCATTGCCTGCTGGGTTGCACAATCCTCCCAGTCGAGCTCCACAGGCTCATCCTCGGGCAGCAGCTCGACGAGTTGTTGCATCGCCGCAAAGCGTATCTCGCACGCCTCTTCATAGCGTCCCTGGCTCTCGGCCTTGTGCGAGCGTTCAAGTTCGGCCCCAAAGTCTACCCCATTGCCCTTCAAAGAGTCGACATAGTCTATGCGAAAGGTCTGGTGGGCCGTAGGTTTAAGCAGATTTTTTGCCATAGCCAACTACTTTTTTCATCATAAAGAGCGATATCAACAGCGTGAGCACCCCACCCAGCAGGTAGGCCAAAGTCCTATTGGCCATACCGCACATAAGTGGCGACACAAAGATATAACTCGAACATACATAGGTCATTACCAGCGCAGGGATGAGCGAAATCCAGATAGGCTTGCCCCTCTCGCGCAGCCATACAGTTATGGTCCACAGGGTGAATACCGACAGGGCCTGATTCATCCACGCAAAGTAGCTCCAAATGGTACCGAAGGGGAGCAGGAAGATAATCACCAAGCCCACGGCAAAGACGGGCAGGCAGATGAGCATACGTTTCGACAGACTCTTCTGCTCGACACCAATCATATCGGCCACAATGAGCCTTGCGCTACGAAATGCGGTATCGCCCGAGGTGATGGCACAAGCCACCACGCCAAAAATCACAAAGTAGGCCAAGAAGTCGCCCAGAGTGGTGGTTGCAATCTTGTCGACCAACACCGAGGCCTTACCGCCATAGGTGGCCACAGCCTCGTTGAGCCCCTCGACACCGCCCCAGAACGACATACCGATAGCGGCCCAAATCAGGGCAATCACACTCTCGGAAATCATAGCCCCGTAGAACACCATTCGGCTCTCGTTCTCGTTGCGCATACAGCGTGCCATAAGGGGCGACTGGGTGGCGTGGAAGCCGCTAATGGCTCCGCACGCAATGGTCGTAAAGAGCATTGGCACAAGGGGGAAGTTGTGGGCGTCGGACTTCATATTGCTAAAGCCGCTAAACTCGGGAACGTCAGAGCCATAGGTGGTGAAAATTGCAACCAATATGCCCAATGCCATAAATACCAGCAACATACCAAAGACGGGGTAAATCTTGCCAATAATCTTGTCAATGGGCAGCAGCGTTGCCACAACATAGTAGACCAATATGCAGGCCAAGATTATGAGCAGCAACCAGCTGAACGAGTGGCCCGCAGGCGACACAAAGGCCACCGCATCGAGCGCCTCGGAGGGGATACGCTCGGCAATCAACTCGGCAGGCTGCGACATAAAGACCGCTCCCACCAATATCATCAGCAGTACCGACACCCAGCGCATAATGGCTTTGGTATTGGCACCCAAGTACTTGCCTATAATCTCGGGCAACGACAGACCACCATTGCGGAGCGAGATTACACCGCCCAAGTAGTCGTGCATTGCGCCAAAGAATATGCCACCGAGGGTAATCCACACGAAAGCTACGGGGCCGTAGACAGCACCCAGCAGGGCTCCGAAGATGGGGCCGAGGCCTGCGATGTTGAGCAGCTGAATGAGGAAGGTTTTCCAACGTGGCATAGGTATGTAGTCCACCCCGTCGAAGTGGGTTTTCGAGGGCACTTCGGCAGTGTTGCGAATACCTGCTACGCGGTCGAGATAACGGCCGTAGGTGAAGTAGGCTGCGATGAGCAGGGCCAGACAGACAAGAAAGGTAATCATAGTGTCAGTAGTTGATGTGTGGTTGTTATGGTAGTGCGAAAGTACAAAAAATTTTGCCATAAATGTTCACAAAACAGATAAATATGTTACCTTTGCCCTCGCATAATATAAAAAGTGCAGGCCAAAATAGCTCAGGTGGTAGAGCATTTCCCTCGTAATGAAAAGGTCGCGGGTTCGAGTCCCGCTTTTGGCTCAAAGAGCAAGTAAAGAGGTTTACCCTCTTGGCTTGCTCTTTTTTCTATAAATGGTATTCGGAACCGCGACCTTTGAAGCCCTCCTTTTCAAAGGAGGGTTTGGGAGGATTGTAAATATAACCCCAACGGGGCGCGCGAGCGCCCTCGGGTTCGAGTCCCGCTTTTGGCTCTGGAACAGCAAAGGAGGCTTTTACGGCCTCCTTTGCTGTTTCATACTACAACTGATTCGGACCCGCGACCTTCGAAGTCCCCCTTTCCCAAAGGGGGATTTAGGGGGAATGTAAATATAACCCACTCGTGGGCGCATCGGCGCACGCGAGTTTCGAGTCCCGCTTTTGGCTCAAAAAGTAAAGGGTGGCAAAAACCACCCTTTACTTTTTGGTAATTTTGGCTAACTTTACACCAATAAATCTATATTAGTAGATGATATGACAAGGTGGAACATTGCAAATATTATCACGGGGGTTCGTATACTCGGTGCGGTTTTGTTGCTGTTCTTTCCTCTGTTTTCGATGGGGTTTTATGTCACATACCTACTCTGCGGGGTTAGCGATATGATAGACGGTGTGGTGGCACGAAAGACAAATAGCACGAGTAGTTTTGGCGCAAAATTCGATACCGTTGCCGACCTTGTCTTTATGACGGTGGTTTGCCGCAAACTATTGCCCACTATTCAGATTCCCCAATGGCTGTGGGTGTGGATTATAACAATTGCGGTTGTCAAAGTGAGCAATATAATTTTGGGGGCGCTCCGACGAAAAACACTAGTATCTGTACATAGCGTTCTTAATAAGGCTACGGGGTTGATGTTGTTTCTTCTGCCCCTAACGATGCAATTTGTGGCGCTAAAATATAGCCTCACGGCAGTATGCCTGATTGCGACTTTTGCAGCAGTCCAAGAGGGACACCACATCCGAACGGGGCGTGGAGTTGTTTAGATTGGAAGTGGATTTTTACTCGTTTAATCTTCCATAGCCCGAGAGTCCCAATATTTTGATTTTGACACATAGAACACCCCATTTTTGACTTCTATGTGTTGTGGCCCAACAGTCGGCTGCGACCAATGGGGCGGGGTGGTGGGCGGGCCGGCATTCTCTGAGGGCTGATCGCCTTCTAGTGTAATCTCAAATTCGCCCTCGACAGAACAATAACCCTCACCAGTATAATTTAGCTCGCCAATCTGCTCAAACTTTGTGAATTTAACCCTTCCCGAAACAGCCTTCTTATCTTCTTTTTCTGGTTTGTCTAGGGAATAATCAAATCCCACCTCAGCAAAGGACTCCCAAATGTTTTCTGTTGCTGCTGTCGGCAGGCTGTACCACCTATCCAACTCAAACTCTTCACCAGCACTGATAAGCATACTGACTCTCAGCGCTCCTTCTGTAAAATGCGCCCAGAGATAGTAACTGAAAGAATGCTTCCTTAAATAGAATTGAGAGAGAATATTCTCTTTGGGTTCTGCTTCCATATAAATCCCGTCATATTCCATTGACACAGAGGCAGGAGCAGATTCTTTTCCCAAATGATTAGCTATAACTATGTCCAGAAGTTCCGAACAACTGACAGAAAGAAATGCTAAAATCAATAAAATTATGCTCTTAGCTCTATTCATACTCATTATTCTCAACATATACATCAAAATTACCCTTTGTCACTGATAAGCGCTTAGTAGTACCATCAAACAGTGGTGCATCGCACTCAAAATCGAAGTTCCCCGAAAGGATTCCGGCTGTCTGATTCCATGTTCTGATAGTCAAGTTTCCTCTCACAAAATTCGTATAACGGTATTCCATACTACCACCTCCACTTGAGTTGTGACTGGGAGGAATGGGAGTTTTTCTATAAAGGTATCTTAGTTTAATGTCAGGGTCTATAATATCTTGCTGTGTGTTGATGTCTGCAACAGCAATCTTAATCATAATTTTATCGACATAATAGTTATCCAGCGTAGCACTAACTTCAAGAGAATCAGAGTTGATCCATTTTGTATGTACGCTGTGTTCATAAGGCCAAGGAGAGGGAAATCCTCCGCTTGTCACATACGACACCTGTACTCCATTAATGTAACATCCCAACACATCATTTCCTTCGTCGGTTTCTACAAATGGATCTATTTTCTCGCAACCAGCCACAACGAAAATTATTGATACGAGATATAGTAGGCGTTTCATAATACCATAGTTATTATTAAGATGCATACATGCTTTTTTATCACACACAAATCCCGACTTGTCGGTGTAAAGATAGCATATTTTAGCAAAAAATAAAAATAGATTGTCATTACTCCCCGCACAGAAAACGGAGCGAAGCGACAAGTCCCCCTTTCTCAAAGGAGAAAACATTGGCAGAAGTGTAAATGATCGCATAGTTACAAGAGGGTATTTTTGTTTACATCATAATCAATGGAGGAGAAAAAAATTGGCGGAGGGGTGGTGGTGTCGAAATTAATTACTATCTTTGCGTTGCAAACGGAGCCGTGAACGACCCGAGCGTCGGGAGCGGTGAAAAGGGAATTTGGTGAAAAACCAAGACAATACCAGTTGCTGTAAGTCCCATCCTGCGAGGTAATTAGCTCTTTAATCTGCCCTCTACAGAAAGGATGAATGTTGGACGCACTCTTTGCCACTGATCGACAAGATTGGGAAGGCGCGACAACGGGACAAGTCAGAAGACCTGCCTTTGCATTATTGTTTCTTTGCCTGCTGGGATACGGGCTGGAAGCGACGATGAATTTAATCGTTTACATTTTTTTGTTTGACCAAAAAGCACTCAAAACAGGGGGCATTGTACCTTGTTTATTGGGTTGCTCATAAGGTCGAGTTGTGGGCGGTTAATGTCGGATAAAAACCCTTATAACAGTTCCGTCAGGAGTATGGATTCGGTCCAAACCCAAGCCCACAAGGGGGAGAACTATATTCTCAAAACCAACTTGTGGAAGTTTTTTAAGTCGTTGCGAGTGCAGGCAAACCCTCTCTATTGTTTGCTTCTGGCGAGCCCTATCTACACTGCCTTTGTCGAGATAGTCGGCAGGGGCGATGGTGTGAGCTATCGCAGGCTCTCTGTTGCGCAATTTGTGGCGTCACTCACCAAGCTGCCAACCAAGCAGGTTGCCTATCACATTAGTATAAAGGTATGGGGAGAAGATGGCGAGGCTCTCTGGTCTGCCTTCCGTCGCGAGCACCTCTCGATGGATGTTGCAGCAGAACTTCTTCCCGCAATGATTATGCACCTCTGTCGCTCGGCGGCATCTGGGGGGCACACCTTTGTGCTCACCCCAGAGGTCATCAATCACTATCATTTCCGTCGGCGTTACATCGAGGAGTTGGAACTCCTTGTCTTGAACTGCAACGCACGAATAGCAAGCGAAAACCTTAATCAATCAAAATAAATCACTAAAAAACAAAGAGTTATGAAAAGATTTTTATTTATTGCAGCAGCCACTCTGGTGGGGTTTACGCTGACAGGTTGCTCGTATGACGACAGTGCAATTTGGGATGCTATGGATGAGCTCGAAGAGAAGGTTGAGCAGAATGCCGAGGATATTGCCACCCTCTCGGCACTCATTGAGGCCTCCAATCAGGGCAAGGTAATTACCTCTACCGAGTACACTACTGAGGGTGTAGTGCTTCATTTCAGCGACGGCTCATCGGTTACTATCAAAAATGGCAAAGATGGTGCTGACGGCAAGGATGGCGAAAATGGTAAAGATGGTAAAGATGGTGCCGATGGTGAGAAAGGCGAGAAAGGCGATGCTGGTAAAGATGGTGCCGATGGCAAAGACGGTGCTGATGGCAAGGACGGCGACTCATTCTTTGTATCGGTAGAGGAGACCGACACCACCGTAATTATTACTCTTGCCGACGGTCGCGTCATCACACTGCCCAAAGCAACCGAGAGTGGCGAAGAGGGGGGCGAGGAGCCCGAGCCCGAACCCGAATTGCCCTACGAGTTGCGTGTGCTCTCTTTCGAGGATGCAGATGCTCGTTTTGAGCCCTACACTTTGGACTATGCCTATGATTGGGCGGGAGCAGAGATTACGACTTGGAGCGATTTGATTGATAGCCCACAGTATGGCGGTCCTCTGACCTATGCAGACCAGATGTCGGCAGAGTATCGTTGGTGTGACGAGGGCAACACCGAGCTCACCCACACCTTCCCCTACAACTACTCCTACTGTTTCTGGGGCGGAGGTCACGCCATCTCTAACTATTGGGGTGAGGGTTGGAGCGATGAGGACAGAGATCTGCACATCGCAAAGTATTATGGCGAGGACTATGTTGCGGAGAATGCTGGTAACGACCAGATGCTTGGTTGGTTCAACCTCCAATATATGATACCCGTAGAGGCTCATTCGGGCGACAACTTCGCAGTACACTACGGCTACAAAGACCAATACTCGTATGTCGAGAATCTTCCCGAGATTTCGTTTGGTGATGATGTGGCTCGTGTTATCGACCATATGTATGTCATCAACACCAACTATACACTCAATCAGCTTTACAACGGTGTGAAGAGTGAGGCGGGCAATAGCTTTGGTGGCAATTGGGAGGGTCTCACAGAGGATGCTTGGTTGAAGATTGTGGCCCAAGGCTTTGATGATGTTGAGGCCGATGCTTACGCCGAGCCTATCAGCGAGGTGGAGTTCTACTTGGTGCAGGGCGAAAATGTCGTAACCGATTGGCAGAAGTGGGATCTTTCGGGTCTTGGTGCAGTCAAAAAGGTTCGCTTCAACTTCCTCTACTCCGATGAGATGGGTGGCAAGTATGGTTTCACCATTCCCGGCTACTTTGCCTACGACGATGTAGCAGTTCGTTTCGACAAGTAAACACCTTCATTTATTATGACCTTTCGTAAAGGATTTTTATTTATAGTTAGTTTGATTGTCGGGGTGGTCTGCTGGTCGTGCAATTTCGACCAGGAGATTACCACCGACATAGGAGGCGAGGAGGGTAGTGCTATGGAGCACTACCGTCCTGCCCTTGTTGGTAGCAGCCCCTATTGTAACAAGGTCTACGACTACACTCCTGCCCCTGGGCAGTTCATAAACGAAACCAAAACGGGTGGATTCGATGGCTCGCAAACCACACCCGAGGCTGCGGTAGCCTATGCCGAGAGCCGAATGAGAGATGACATTTGGGTGTCGCTCGGTGGCTTTGGTGGCTATATCGTTGTGGGCTTTGACCACAGCATCGACAACTCCGGTGGATATGACATCGGTGTTATAGGCAACTCTTTCAGTGGCTCATCGGAGCCGGGTGTAGTGTGGGTTATGAGAGATGAGAATGGCAACTCGCTGCCCGACGACACTTGGTATGAACTTGCAGGCTCCGAGACGGGTAAGGAGGGCACCATACAGAACTACTCGGTTACCTACTACCGCCCCGCCGAGCCCAAAATGCCGGTGCAGTGGACTGACAATCTGGGTGGTAGTGGCGAGGTGGACTACCTCGTGCAGTTTCATCGTCAGGATTACTACTATCCTCTGTGGATTGAGGCGGATAGCTACACCCTCACGGGCACTTGCTTGGAGGCCCGCAACTACGATGCTTCGGGCAATGGTTCCTATTGGGTGAATGGCGAGTACGATTGGGGGTATGCTGACAATTTTAGTTCGGTTGACCGCCTGACCGATGACGCCAATGTGGGTGCGGCGGCAAATGCCAACCACTTCAAGATTTCCGATGCGATAGATGGCGAAGGCAACCCTGTGGAGTTGAAATTCATAGACTTTGTGAAGGTGCAGTGTGCCGTCAACGCCAAGAGTGGCTGGCTCGGCGAGGTCTCAACCGAGGTGCTCGGCCTTTATGATTACAATCTGAAACAAGCACAACAATAGAGCGCTACGATGATAAGGTTTGTTAGGCTACTGCTATTCGGAGGGCTCCTGCTTGTCACTTCGTGTATGAAGTGGGAGTATGGCTTGGTGGAGGAGTTCGACACATCCTCCTCCCCAGAAGGACTTTTTATCTGCAACGAGGGTAATTTTCAGTATGGCAACGCTACGCTCTCGTACTACGATCCTGCGACCAAGAAGGTGGAAAACGAGGTGTTCTATCGCGCCAACGCAATGAAACTCGGCGATGTGTGCCAGAGTATGGTCATTCGTGATGGCATAGGTTGGGTAGTGGTCAATAACTCCCACGCCATCTTCGCCATAGACACCCACACCTTCAAGGAGGTAGGGCGCATCGTAAATTTCACCTCGCCCCGCTACATCCACTTCATCTCCGACACCAAGGCCTACGTTACGCAGATTTGGGACAACCGAATTTTTATCGTAAATCCCAAGCGCTACGAGATTACGGGATATATAGAGGTGCCCAATATGACTATGGAGAGCGGTTCGACAGAGCAGATGGTGCAGTGGGGTAAGTACCTCTATGTAAATTGCTGGTCGTACCAAAACCGAATCCTCAAAATCGACACCGAAACAGATACCGTGGTTGATGAACTCACGGTGGGAATCCAACCCACATCGCTTGTTCTGGATTGCAACGATAAACTCTGGACCATCACTGACGGAGGCTACGCAGGCTCGCCCTATGGACACGAAGCGCCATCGCTCTATCGCATTGATGCCGAGTCGTTCACCATCGAAAAGCAGTTTCGATTTGAGTTTGGCGACGCTCCCTCCGAGGTGCAGCTCAACGGCACGGGGGATAGGCTCTATTGGCTCAACGATGATGTGTGGGAGATGGATGTGACTGCAGAGTGTGTGCCGAGCGAGCCCTTCCTGCCATACAACGGTACGCTATACTATGGACTCACAGTGAGCCCCTACAATGGAGATGTCTATGTGGCGGATGCGATTGACTATGTTCAGCAGGGCAAGGTCTATCGCTACTCGAAAGAGAGGGAGTTGCTCGATAGTTTCTATGTGGGTATCATCCCGGGTGCATTTTGTTGGAAATAGTCAGAAATTATGAAAATTATCCTCTCCATAATAGCACTTATACTCTGCCACACCTCACTCTTTGCGCAAGAGGTCGAGTGGCACAAGCGGCTCCACGCCATACCCGAAGTAACCGTCTTTGGCAAACGCCCCCTGAAAGAGATTGGCACGCAGCAGACCAAGTTCGACTCGGTGGTGCTGAAAGAGAGTGTAGCCCTCTCGATGGCAGACATTCTCACCTTCAACTCCTCGATTTTTGTCAAGAGCTATGGTCGTGCAACCCTCTCTACGGTCGCCTTTCGTGGAACTTCTGCCTCCCACACGCAGGTGACTTGGAATGGTATGCGCATCAACAACCCTATGCTCGGTATGACCGACTTCTCAATGATTCCCTCCTACTTCATCGACGACGCCTCGCTACTGCACGGTACCTCCTCGGTCAATGAGACGGGTGGCGGTATGGGTGGTGCCGTCAAACTCTCCACCAAACCTGCCCATAGCGATGGTTTTGGGGTGCAATACATTCAAGGTCTGGGTTCTTTTAGGACCTTTGATGAGTTCCTGCGCCTGACCTATGGCGATGAGCATTGGCAGATTTCGACCCGTGCGGTATTCTCCACCTCGCCCAATGATTTCGAGTATCGCAACCACGACAAGAAGGAGAATATCTATGACGAGGATATGAATATCATTGGTCAGTATTACCCCACAGAGCGAAACCGTAGTGGCTCGTTTAGAGATTTTCACCTTTTACAAGAGGCATATTATAATACAGGGCGGGGCGACCGCTTCGGGCTCAACGGGTGGTATATCAACTCCAACCGCGAACTCCCAATGCTCACTACCGACTACGGCAACGCCTCCGATTTCGACAACCGCCAAAGGGAGGAGACCTTCCGAGGCATTCTCTCGTGGGACCACCTCGGCGAGCAGTGGAAGGTTGCGACCAAGGCGGGCTACATCCACACTTGGATGGCCTACGACTATAAGCGTGATGTGGGCAACGGTACAATGGCACATATGACCCGCTCTCGCAGTAAGATAGATACCTTCTATGGTCAAGCCGAGGGCGAGTACTATATCGGTAGCGATTGGCTTTTCACCGCCAACCTCGCAGTCCATCAGCACATTGTGCAGAGCGAGGATAAAAACATCATCCGTCAAGACGGAAACAAGGCGATTGTAGGATACCGCAAAGGTCGTGCGGAACTATCGGGAGTGCTCTCTGCCAAGTGGCGACCCACCGACCGATTCGGCATTTCGGCAACCCTGCGCGAAGAGATGTATGGCACCGAGTGGACACCTCTTATTCCTGCTCTGTTTATAGATGGAGTACTCTCTGAGAGGGGTAACATCACAGCCAAAGCCTCCCTGTCGCGCAACTATCGCTTCCCCACGCTCAACGACCTCTACTTCCTTCCCGGTGGCAATCCCGACCTCAAAAAGGAGAGCGGTTGGACCTACGATGCAGGACTCTCGTTTGCCGCTGGCAGAGAGGGGAGTTATTCATTGAGCGGCTCGGCAAGTTGGTTTGAGTCCTACATTCACGATTGGATACTCTGGCTACCGACCGTTAAGGGTTTCTTCTCGCCCAAGAACATTAAGGATGTACACGCCTATGGTATTGAGGCAAAGGCAAATCTCTCGGTAGCACTCACCCCAGATTGGCACCTGGCGCTCGATGGCAACTACTCGTGGACACCCTCCATTAACGAGGGCGAACCCATGAGCGATGCGGACCGCTCGGTGGGCAAGCAGCTCCCATATATACCCCGTCACTCGGCAAACCTCACGGGAAGAATCTCGTGGCGCAGTTGGTCATTCCTCTATAAGTGGTGCTACTACTCGGAACGCTTTACGATGTCCTCTAATGACCTCACGCTGACGGGCAAACTCCCCAAATACTTTATGAGCAATATCACGCTCGAAAAAGCACTTTCGTTCAGTTGGGCTGACATCTCTCTGAAAGGTACAATTAACAACCTCTTCGACGAGGAGTATCTCTCGGTGCTCTCGCGACCAATGCCGGGTATCAACTTCGAGTTTTTCATCGGCATCACGCCCAAGTGGAGTAAGAAATAATAAGTATTTTTGTGGCTATGATTGAGTACACACGAGAGGAACTGACACAAACCATCCCCACCGAGGAGCTCTTCAGCCGCTTCCACAATGAGGAGGTGGTGGGTGGCTATTGCCGCGAGTGCGAAAACTATGGTAGGAGTTGGGGATGCCCACCATTCGACTTCGATGCGAAGGAGCGACTGCGCCAATATCAGAATGTATTGCTAATTGCCACAAAAATCACCCCACGAGAACAAGGTTTACCTCTGAATGTTGCCGAGGAGTTGATTTTGCCGGAGCGCAGACAGATTGATAAACACCTGCTCCGTTTGGAAAAGGAGCATAATGGCTTGGCGTGTTGCTATGTCGGAAAATGTTACTATTGCGCCGAAGAAGAGAACTGCTCGCGCCTGTGTGGAGAGCCTTGCCGGCGCCCCCAATTTGTCCGCCCCTCGCTCGAAGCCTATGGCTTTGATGTCGCCCAAATGACCGAGCAAGTGTTTGGGCTTAAACTGCTTTGGGGCAAAGCGGGCCTACTTCCCGACTACTTGGTAATAGTCTGCGCACTCTTCCATAATGAAACCGAACACGACATTGGATGAGTTCTACAAAAGTATACACAACCAAATGGTCATTATAAAGCAAATCTATTACATCCCATTCCCTATTATTTTAACATTCTTTGCTACTTTAATACCCCACACAAAATTATATTAGTTTAAGGTTTTATGTTAAAGAAATATCCTTTTTTTGTTATATATAATATAGTTTGATTACCGCTTCACCCTTACTTGGTTTGCTTACGGCACCATATAGATAACCTTCTTCACGATCTCAACCTTCTCGCGGAGTGATAATGTGGCATCGTCTATCTCTTTCGACAACATCACATCGTTTATCTGGCAATGTTTGGCTGCCGACTCGTTATCCTCAATGAGAATAACCGACTCTTCCTTAAAACCATCCTTGTAAACCTCTCTTAAAATCTCCTCAGTCTGCGGCTTCAAATCCTGCTGCAAGGTGCTCACCCTGCTCAAAACAATCGCCTTTCTCATCCATAATACACTAATTTGTAATAATATAACAAATCATCGCACCATATTCAGTGAGAACTCATATTTTTACCATTGTTTTATGGGGGATTTAGGGGGTGGGTAACACCTTCACTCCCCGCACACAAAACGCAATACACCCCAAAGCAGTACTCCCTCGCACAAAAAAAGACCTCCACTAATGTGAAGGCCTTTCACAAATTAGTAAGCCTCCCCTACGAACCGACGCCCGAAGCGGGCGCAGAGGCTGCTTGCAGACTATGCCCCGCAAGTAGGAGGAAAAAACACCGCAGGTGGATTAAAGGGGAGGTTTGGAGGGGTGCTCGTACACTTGCTCCCCGCACAGAAAACGGAGCGAAGCGACAAGTCCCCCTCACAGGAGGGGGATTTAGGGGGTGGGTAACACCTTCACTCCTCGCACACAAAACCCACAACCACAACAATCGTCTAAACCCCACACAACAAAAAAGCCTCCACAAAAGTGAAGGCCTTTCCGTGTGCCTCAACCTGCCAGACTATCGAACTTTCATAGAGGACTACTTGAAGATTGTGGAGTTCATCGAGTGGTTGAAAGAAAACTACCCCGAAAAAGCAACTTTCCTCACAAAAAAGTCTTGACTATTAACAACATAAGCAATCTTGGGAAATTTTATTTATTTAATTTTCGTAAATTCTTAACTTATAAGTGAATTTTATTGACAAAAAATGAACAATTTTCCAAAAATGGTATTATCTTTGTACCCACCAAACCTAAATAGAATGAGGAAATCTATTGAAATAAAAGATGTTATAATCACCGGTACTGTTGGCATATATTCCTTTCGGTTTGAAGACTCTTCCCAAACCGAATTCGAAAAATTCATGCTTAAGTATAAAAATGCAAAGGATAAATTAATCAAAGACGACTTTAATAGGATTATTAAAGCGATTGACAAAATATCCACATCCGAAGAGGGTGCTGTTGAACGATTATTCAGGACCAATGAACGAAAAATGAGTGATAGCGTTGTTGCCATTCCTTTGGACACTTTACGAAGAAGAAATCACGACACATTACGACTATACTGTGTTAGATTGTCCGACAGAATTCTAATTATTGGTAACGGCGCCACAAAGCGAGGAAGTTACAATAGCAATCCCGACATTGTAAAATACACGAATGATTTAGCTAACATAGAGAGAGCAATTAAGTATTTTGTTCGAAAAAACAAAATCGTGTTAGATTATAACGAAATAATAATTGACAATAGTGTTGACATTAGAATATAATAATGAGCTATAATTATGGATGCAAAGAATCTTTTTTTAGACTGCTTAAACGATGTACCAAAAGACATAAGTATTGAAGTGGACTTGTCTTTTGATATCGCAAGCAAAATAGACACTCTTTTGGCAGAAAGGGGATTATCCCAAAAAGAGTTTGCAGAAATGATGGGGAAACGAGAGTCTGAGGTTTCAAAGTGGTTAAAGGGAACTCACAACTTTACATTGCGAACTCTGGCTAAAATTTCGGCAATTCTAGATAGTCCCATCATACAAGTTGCCAAACAGCAAAGCGACTACAAACAACAAGGATATTCGGTGAATGTAAACTTGTTTGTCACCACACAGAGTCCAACATACTCGTATTTGCGTACAAAAAACAATTGCATACCTACACATAGAGATTATTCACAAATGTCTGTTTTATACAACTAAACTAAAATGGAAACACTCAGAATAGAAGTTGCCTTTATGGGGAGTAATGAAATAAAGTTTATGCTAAATACCCCTAGTGAGGAAATTGATTCCAGCTTATTAAGAGTTGGTTTTATTAACACTGTCACACCAAATCTACCAGACAAAACCATCGTCGTAGACTTTGGCGTGCAGTATGCTTATAAGAATGAACCCATACTAGAATGTAGATATGCATTTAACTTCGCTTATAACGACCCCAACAATATTGGCATAATTAAACCCAAGGAGGATGGTCTACAAATCAACAACGACCTTATGGCAATCATTCTGAATGTTGCTGTAGGTGCAATTCGAGGTATTATGATAACTAGAACCTCTGGGACCACTCTTTCAAAACTGCCATTGCCAATATTAGACCTCCAAACACTTTTGGAAACTGTTATACTATTGCCTTCCAAAGCATAAAACGACACAAACCTGCTTAACACCATTAGAAAGTTAGGCAGGTTTTTTTTGTCATAAAATCACACGACCAAAACAAAAAGCAACTTTTCTTACAAAAAAGTCTTGACTTCGTGTGTCTATCCTCTTATATTTTGATAGACACACAGTCTAACTGCGCCGAGTGTGTCGGCGTGGTTCTAAATAATTGTAAAAATAAATAGCAATCAATGTCAAAAATTAAAGACAATGAAAAGAAAAGTATTGTTATGTACGACTCCTTTGTGGAGGCAATGATGCACCTCGATGATAAGGATTTCCGAGAGTGCTTTATGAAAATTAGGGACTATGCGCTTGATGGTGTATGTGCAGAGAGTGCAAGTCAGAATATCAACATCATTATGGCGTTGGCAAAACCCAACCTCGATAGTGCAAGGCGGCGGTATATAGCGAGCGTTGAGAATGGTAAGAAGGGTGCCGAATTTGGGAAGTTAGGTGGTGCGCCAAAGGGAAATCAGAACGCCCGCAAAAAACAACCCCAGAAACAACCCCTTGATGTAGATGTAAATGTAGATGTTGAAGAAGATGAAAATGAAAATGAGAATGAAGAAGTAGATGTGAATGTGAATGAGGATGCCCCCGTTGGGGATATTGTCCATTCTTCTTTTTCTTGTTTTTCTTCTTCAAGTGTTCCACACACCCATCAAGAACCTCCGAGAGAGGCACAATCACCCTCCAACACCCAGAGCATTGAGGCGGAGCAAACAAACAAGGGTAAAACCTCACAATACTCCAAGACTAATAGTAGTAGCAACCCTCCCGTTGGCATAGGTTCTGAAAAAGATGCGGAGAGTTTCGCCGCCCGACCACACCGCCGAACTATAAAGGGAGGTGCATACGACCAGGGAGAATACTATCAATTGTGTCTCAACAACTATGTGTTAGACCTTGCAGATATGCGTTTGGGCATACTCCCCAGCGAAGATGGTCTTTTCTGGCAAGCGGTCGACCTATACAAAGCATTGTATGGGAAAAGCAACGACGAAGCAATCAAAACTATATCCTCAACGGTCAATGAGATAGTTCAACGGGAAAAGTAGGTGTATTCAACCTTCGGGTGTATTCAGAAAAATCGGCAGCCACTTAATTGCGACTGCCGTTTTTCGTATTCGGTTATATCAAAGAATTGTTTGAATTTACATATCAAAATAAATCATCAAAAACTTTAGTTGTTGTCTTGCCATCAATGGTCAATTCAACTTTAATTGAATAACTGCCGTCTGGATTATAAGTAATTGAACTTTTTCTCCAGACATCTTTCCCTTGGGCTATTGCATCTCTTTCCTTTTTTTCAAGGTTTGCCCAACGACCGCCTCGATTTTTTGCTTGCTTCATTGGCAAAAGGTTGATACTTTCATTCAATCCTCCTGTTGCGTTTGATTGGATGTGTCCACTATCGTGGACACCTGCTTTCCCTCCTTTTTTTATAACAAGCTCTGTGCTATTTTCAGAAGCCAGAGACCCTCTTTGTACTGTTCTAGATAACTCTGAACTATGACACTCGACATAAGTTGTTCTTCCAAGGTTATCTGTTTGATAATTTAATAAGCCACCTTCTGTCTCGTACTTAATATTAGGATGGGGATTATTCAAGAATTCATTCATCCCACCTACTTTTTTTGTAGAACCTGCCTGCGCTCGTATCGTACCCTTCGGTGTAATCTCTATTTTTGAAGGAGTTCCTTCAAATCCAACTATTCTAGACTTACCTATTTGCTCGATACACAATTTGTCATTTGTAAAATACGCAGGTGACTGTTGTTGTAATTTTTGTATAGTTTTTTTTACTTGCGGTATGTCATCTAACGCTTTTAATGCGTCAACTCCTGTTAATCGAGCAGTAGTTCGAGCAGTTAGTCGTTTGTATAGATTATTTTCACTAGCCTCTTTAAGTGATTTTTTAGTCGTAAATATAAATGAACGCTGTGAACTTTCAGAACCAAGTTGCTTTACGAAGAGTTCTTGTGCCTCTTTTGATGACGATTTGCCTATTTGCTGTGCAAATTCTTTACTTGTTGCTTTTAATGCACTTTCACTTATTTCAGAGCCAATTTTTGACATCATCGTCCTTTTTATATTGGCTGAAGTGAAGTCTGTCAACGCATTACGGCTAAATTTTGATGCAGGATTTACTATTGCTGCTGCAGAATTCTTGACAATAACCTTTTGTGCCATCTCCTTAGAGATTGTCTTTGCACTTTGTTCTATAACCTCTTCCGCTCCTTCTTTTGCAGCCTTTTTCCCAAACCATTTGCCGACTGTTTTGGAAACAGACTTTACCGCTTGTCCGACTTGCGCATTAGCATTGGGTGTTAGCACAGTAATAAATAGCGAGATGCATAAAATGCATCTGATAATATTTCTAAAATTCATCATTGAAAATTTTTCTAATGTTATTCTCTGTTGATTGTTGCGACTCTTTCAGACTGTTAAAAATACTTGTTATATAACCATCTATACACTTTGAAGAATCCTTATATATTGTATTTGCTAATTGTTCGGTTGCCTGATTGATTTTGCCATCTTGACCTAAACCATACGCTACATCAACAACATCTGCGGCAATAGCTACAGCTCCAATTCCTGGTATAAATCCAAGCGCAATAGACCCAACGGTTAGAGCGGTTCCGACATCCTTGATGTCTTGAATATTAGAAACATCATCACGACCGATTGCCCATACTAATCGAGTTTTCAATGCGTCGTTTGGAATATATATGTTTTGATATTTCGAATCGTTGAAATATTGATTAAATAACATCGAACGCATTTCCTTTGATGACATTAAATACTCTAATAGTCGGTCATTGACGAGATGCTCAATATATTGATAATCATAAGCTTCGTTTATTGTTTTGTTGACATACTCTTTAAAAGAATAGTTATCAATATCTTTTCGTTTAAAAATCTGTTTAAATAGACCTCGGTCATTCTTTTCATTGGCAGCTAAAAGAATTTTCTCAAGTCCCGCTTCTACATATAGCTGTGATTCATATCGAACGACATCTTCTATCTGATGAAGCAATTCACGCTCTGATGCAAAGTATGAATTAAGTACATCCATAATGTCTACCATCAAACTGTCGCGTAAGTCGTGATATGGTTGCTCTATTTCTGAGGACAGGTCGGTATCTTTAAATGCCTCATATAATGTTTTGCGATTTTTGTAATCCAAAGACTTAACATCGCTAAAATATGCATCATATAACACATCACGCAGATAGTCGTGTTCACTATGATTATACTTATAGAATTCACCGACCTCTGTAATGCTACGCTGGGATAAAGAATCTATTACAAATGATTGCTTGTGTATTAAAAGAGAATCAAAGAATATAGTTGCTTCTGCATCATTTTGAGCTGCAGTAGCATATTGCTTAAGTCGCCCATACTCTACTTTGGAATAGTCTTTATCATACAGGAAAGATTCTGTATATCCTCTATAAAGAGGGTATTGTTCTAACGCTTCAATAAGAAACATAACATTCCCTTGTTCAGCAGCCTCCGTTATCATTGTAAGCTCACTTACTTTTGATAGTTTTCTTGTTGAGCTACAAGAAAAAAATAATGTGCTGAGTAAAAGAACTCCTGCAATTTTATAAATATTTTTCATTTTATATAGTGGCTGGAGTATTATCAATTTCTTCAATAATCTGCTTTAATTGTTCAATGGAGTTTATTTTTATTATACGCCCATCACACTCCAAATAACCGCTCACCCTCTTCTCGGCAGGGGTGGTCTTGAAGAGTTCTGCAACCTCAACACCGAGGATTTTCGCCACTTCGGCCAGGCGGGACAATGTGGGGTTGCCGTTAAGCGAATTGCTCAAATTTACCCTGCTGATACCGATTTGCTTGGCGATGTCTGCCATAGTCATTCCCTTGGAGTGGGCAATTTCTACTACTCGTAATTCCATAGTGGTAATATATTTTCACCAAAGGTAATAAAATTGAAAATTTAATCCAAATTTTAGTAAATTACCATTACAATAATTTGCACAATTGAAAATATATTACTAATTTTACATCAGAAATAAATAATAAAGCATTACAGATATGACACAGATGGTAATTGTAAACGGAATGACTGCCCACAGGGCAAATGTAATCGCAAACCGCACTGGTTCGGCAGCGATGGGCGTGGTAAAGGCACAGATGATTGACCTCCTCAAAGAGAAACTCCGCAATGGTGTGGCGCACTTCCTCTATATGAAGAAGGATGGCACTCTGCGTGAGGCGTGGGGCACTTGTTCGGGCAATCTGATGCGTGCGACCCAGAACGGTCGTGGTCTTTCGGGCGACCAAGTGAATACGGTCAAATACTATGATGTGATGGTCGGCGGATACCGCTCGTTGAGGTACGAAAATTTGGTGCAAGTGTTTTAATGTAGCAATCCTAATTTGGTATTAAAATTATCACCAAAAGATGATAAAAATGAAGGCAGCAGTAATCTATGCAAGGGTATCAAGTACTGGCGAGCGTCAATCGACCGCTCGTCAGGTTGCCGACCTGACCGACTACGCAAATCGTAACGGTTTGGAGGTCGTTGGGGTTTACGAGGAGCATATATCGGGTGCAAAACGCAACGAGGAGCGTGCCGTTTTAACCGAGTGCATCGCCTATGCTGTTGGCAACAAAGTAGATATGGTGCTCTTCTCGGAACTGTCTCGTTGCGGTCGTGCGGTATGGGAGGTGCTCGATACCATCCGCACCTTGAAAGACAATGGCATCAACGCCTATTTCCAAAAGGAGGGTCTATCGTTGTTCTCGGCAGACGGTAAGGAGAACCCCTATTTGGCGGTGATGGTGTCGGTACTTGGTGTCTGTAGCCAGATTGAGCGTGAGAGTCTGTTGTTCAGACTAAATAGCGGAAAATCCCTATTTGTAGCTAATGGAGGGCGCCTTGGGCGCAAGGTTGGTTCGGTCAAGACCAAGGAGCAAAAGCAGGAGGAGTATGCGAGGGTCATTCGCTCGTTGAAGGTGGGCAAGTCTATCCGTGATACGGCGGCGATTTGTGGGGTCAGTGTAAGTACAGTTCAGCGTGTCAAAAAGGAGTTTGGATTGTAGAGGCGATTTTTTGAAATCCGAAAAATTTTGGAAAAATTCTTTCAACCAATAGTTTGGGGGTGTGGGGGAAAGGGTACCCCACCCTAAAAAAACATCGGGATAACACTTCTCAAAAAACACTTTATGCCACCCCCTCCTCACTCCCTCCTCCGCAAAAAATTAACAAAATTTTCAGGGTATTACACACATAAAGATATGTTAGTCAAAGACTAACATTATATGGAGAAATTAGCATTGGGACTTATAATTACGATAGGTTTATGATGGCGTTGGATGTAGTATTTTTTGGAATTCTCGTTTTTTGTTTGTATATTTGACAAAATCGAGGTTGAATAGTTATTCGTAATCCGCTGTGTCCTTACCGCTTGTCGGAAAAATAAGTCCTTTGGGACATTCAAAAAAACAAAATTTCAAAAAAAGACATATCCAACAAGGTTGTGCGCCAGACGCACAAAGGTTTCAGTGTGCCTTGCCGAACAGAAAACCTGCTCAACCCACATCGTCGGACAGCAGGAGGCGAAGCACTGTATAACCCCACTATGTCAATCGGCATTGATGGGGATTGTAACACAATTATAAAATGTTGAATTACAACGATTTTAATAACTATTTTGAAAAATATAACATCAACAAAGAAGATGGAATAATTCTATTAAACTATTTTGAGGCATTAGCACGCATTGGTATTGAATACCTTAATAATAAAGAGATAAATGATTACCTATATGATTAAAAATTGTTTTATATGGACTCGTGTAAGTACCAAACACCAGGAGGATAATGGCGGCAGTCTTGACGACCAGAAGTGTCGCTGTGAGAAATTTGCAAAGGATAATGGTTACACAATTAATGGTTACTTTGGAGGTAAGCACGAGAGTGCAAAGACCCCTGGTAAACTCATTAAGGAGATGATTGCTGCAATCAAAAAAGATAAGGCCGTAAAGTATATCATTGTAAACCAAGCAGACCGATTTTCTCGCAATGCTGGTCAGGCGATAAACATCATCAACGACCTCAAAGCGCAAGGTGTTACCATTGTTGAGGCATCTACTGGGTCTGATACAAGCACCCCCGAAGGTGTGATGATGATGCAGTTCAAACTCTCATTGGCGCAATGGGATAATACCAATCGCACCAATAAATTTGTGTCTGGTCGTAAGCATTGTATGGAGTCTGGTGTTTGGATAGGCAAACGCCCCATTGGATATAACAAAGTGGGGAAGAGCATCAACACCGAGTACACAATTAGCGAAACGGGCAAACTAATCCGCAAGGCGTTTAAGTGGAAGTTGCAAGGAGTGGATAACTTCCGCATCCTTGACAGACTTTCCTCAATGGGATTACATATCTGCAAACAGAAACTTCATAAGATACTCACCAACCCATTCTATGCTGGTAAAATCAAGAGTTCATTTACCAACGGTGAGATTATCGACGGCAAACATCCAGCAATCATTTCGTGGGTGGAGTTTTTGCAGGTTCAAGAGATATTAAGTGGTAGAACGGGTGTTTACAAAGTTAAGGCGGAAACACCCCGTTTCCCCTTAAAGCGTCATATCCGTTGTGCCTATGACGGTCTGCCATTCACTGCCTACACCGCCAAAAAGAAGAATATCGACTACTACAAGTGCAACAAGACAGGATGCAAGAACAACATATCGGCAAAGAAGGTTCACAAGCTCTACGAGGAGTTGTTGAACTCCTACACAATCCCACCGATACTGATGGACTTGTTCCGAGAGATTGTAGAGCAGATAATTTTATCTAACAACAAGGAGCAGTCAGATGAAATGTCGATATTGAAGAAACAGAAGAGCGAGTTGGAGAATAAGTTGAAAAAATGTAAGGTCAGTCGTGGTATGGGTGATATTGATGAAGATGTTTACACCACCACTATTGATGTTATCCAAGAAAAACTCGCTAAAATTGAGGTGGAAATCGCAAAGGTCAAAAAGAAATTATCGAACCTTACCGCAACAGCAGATGAAGTAGTGGCAACTTGCTGTAAATTAGGATGTTTGTGGAGTGGTTCGGAGTTAGAATTAAGTCAAAAAATACAAAATTTACTCTTTCCAAGCGGTATTTTATGGGATAAAGAAATCGGCAATTATCGAACCATAGACGAGAACTATGCTCTCAATATAATTCACAACATATCAATCAGTTATGAAAATAAAAAAGAGGGAGAATCCGAAAATTCTCCCTCGAAAGTAACTTTGTGCGGGGAGTGGGACTCGAACCCACACGTCTTTCGACACCAGATCCTAAGTCTGACGCGGCTACCAATTACGCCATCTCCGCATGACAACGCCGCAAAGGTAAAAAAAATTTCGTACCCTCCGAACAATCAGCCACTTTTTTTCATACCTTTGTGCCGATGCGGTTCCCGTAAAAGGGACTAACAGGGAATGCCGTGAAAGTCGGCAACAGTTCCCGCTGCTGTAAGCCTCGACACTACACAACATAGTGTCTTACAAGGCTTCCGAACAATACAAACATCTCATTATCAGCCACTGGTGCGGTGCACAGCACTGGGAAGGCAGTTCGGAAGTGAGGCGAGTCAGAAGACCTGCCACATCGTTATTGGGATTGCTCCTGCGGCGAATGGGAGGGTTTTTAGTGTAGTCCAACAATGGTGTGGCGACATCTTCAAAGCACACCACCAAGCACAAGCACACAAAAGCACAAACAAACAACCGCCTGCAAGAGTAAAAACCGCAAGCGGGAGTACTTGTTTTATGTTTAACTAATTAACTATCAACAAAGAAGATGAAAAAGTTATTTAGTATTCTGTGCGCTCTGTGCACAATCTGTTTTATCGGTTGTAACCCCAACGTAGACGGCCCCGACGAGCAGCCCGTGCCCTATGATGAGGGTGTATTTGTACTCTGCGAGGGTAGCTACGGCAGCGGTACCGCCTCGCTGTGGTTCTACGAGCCCGACACCAAGAGCGTAGCGGCCGACGTATTCGGTCAGGCCAACGACGCAATGCTGGGCGACGTGGGCCAGTCTATGTTGCTCCACAATGGCGACCTCTTGGTGGTGGTCAACAACTCGGGCGTGGTCTACTCGCTCGATGCCTCGACAGGTGTGGTAAAAGAGATGATTGACAACCTGCTTTCGCCCCGATTTATTGCCATAGCACCCTCGGCCACAAAGGGTTACATATCGCAGATGTATACCAACAAACTCGTTACTTTCGACCCTCGTACAATGAGCGTTACGGGCGAGGTGGAACTGAATGGCGTGGCCGATGGCGAGCAGATGGTCATCGTGGGCGACAAGCTCTTTGTGGCAGCGTGGAGCAACGGCTACAAGGTGGCGGTTGTAGACATCACCACCGACACACAGATTGCCACTATCGAGGTGGGTGTGCAGCCCTACTCTATCGCACTCGACAAGAATAATACACTGTGGATTGTGTGCGACGGTGGCAACGAGTGGAGCTCTCTGCCAGAGGGGGTTACAATGGAGGCTCCCTCGTTGTGGAAGCTCAACACCGATACCCTGGAGGCACAAAAAGTACACGAATTTGCTCAGGGCAGCTACTTCCGCTCACGCCTGACGATTGACGGCAAGGGTGAGAACATCTACTTCATCAACGACGCGCTTTGGAAGGTAAATGTTGATGCCGAGAAATGGCCCACCGAGCCCCTACTGGTGCTCGAAGGTTGGAGCCAGTATGGTTTGGGCATCGACCCCAACAATGGCGACATCTACATTGCCGACGCCAAGGACTACGCTTCCAACGGCTCGGTGTTGCGCTACTCGGCCACAGGGGAGAAGTTAGACGAGTTTGAGGTAGGCATCTGCCCCTCTAAATTCGTATTCAAATAGAGAGGTATTTTTAGGGTACGTTTTAGGGTACATTTAGTAGTAATTTAGCACAATGAAAAGGCTGTTTGTCATAAGTTTAGTTGTTAGCCTTTTTTGCACGGTTTTGAGAGCGGAAAATGCCGACTCTCTCAAGACCGTCAATGTCGAGCGAGTGGAGGTCAAAGGCTTCCGCTCGCTGCGCGACATTGGTACCCAAAAGAGCCCATTGAGCCAAGAGGTCCTCGGCCGCAACATTGCCACCTCGATTGGCGACATCTTAAGCCAAAACAGCCCCGTTTTTGTAAAATCGTCGGGCAGAGCCACCCTGTCGACCGCCTCGTTGCGTGGCACCGCCCCCTCGCACACGGCCGTAAGTTGGAACGGCGTAGAGCTCGGCAGCCCAATGTTGGGTATGGTAGACTTGTCGATGATACCCTCGTTTTTTGTCGACGGGGGCGAGGTCTACCTGGGTGCGACATCGGTGGGAGTTACGGGTGGTGGACTTGGCGGTGCGGTGGTGCTGACTACCGACAACAAGCCTCGCCAAGGGTTGCAAGTGCAATACAATCAGAACATTGCAAGTTATCGCACCTTTGATGAGTACCTGCGCGTGTCGGTCGGGCGCAACAACTTGAGCAGCACCACTCGAGTGCTCTGCTCGTCATCGGCCAACGACTTCCCCTACATCAATCGCAACAAGGTGGGCCACCCCACCGAGCGCAACCGCAGTTGCGACTACAACGACCTACACCTGCTCGAGGAGCTCGCGTGGCAGAGCCCCAGGGCTGGTCTATGGTCGTTGAAGGTGTGGTACACCGACTCGCACCGCGGAGTGCCCAAACTGACGGTCGATTATCGCGATGACGACCTGACCAAGGCGTGGCAGGATGAGAGGTCGCTGCGCAGCGTTGGCGAGTGGAGCCATCACTTTGGCGGAGTGCGACTTAAGGCCCGCACTGGGTATAACCAGAATGGGCTCAACTATGTCTACCAATTCTCCAAAGGAGGGGGCGAGGTGCAGCGAGGAGTAGATGCCACCAGCCTAACGCACCACCTCTTTGCCACAGCCGATGCCGAGTGGAGCATTGGCAACAACCTGATGTTGGCAGCAAATGTGGGGGCAAACCGATATAATGTTGACAGCCACGACGTTGCCCCACTCGTACCAACTGGCTACACCGCCTCGCGCAACGAGCTTTCGGCCACAACTTCGGCCCGCTGGAAGCCCACCAGGTGGTTGGGTGTGGCGGCCAATCTGCGCGAAGAGTGGCGCGATGGGGTTGCCTCGCCACTGATTCCTGCGTTCTTTGTAGATGTGGCGCTGTGGCCCGCGATTGGGCTGATTGTGAGCAGCTCGGTGGCACGCAACTACCACCACCCTACGCTCAACGACCTCTACTATGTCCCTGGCGGCAACCCCGACCTGCAGCCCGAGCAGGGCACCACCTATGATTTGGGTGCAGAGTTTGGCATTGACAGAGAGCACTTTAGCATTGGTGGCAAGGCGACCTATTTTCGCTCGGATGTAAGCAACTGGATATTGTGGAACCCCACAATCAAGGGCTTTTGGACCCCCGAAAACCTTGCCCGAGTGGAGAGCCGCGGTGTGGAGGCTCGCCTGTGGGCGACGGCAAAGTTGGGCGGTGGTTGGAGTGTGAGCGAGAGTGCCCTATGGACCCTCACGAACTCGACCGATGCCACCCCCGAGAGTGCCAATTTTGGCAACCAACTGCCCTACATTCCGCGCCACTCACTCTCGGCCACCACAAAGGTCGAGTGGCACAAGTGGATCCTTACGCACCAGTGGCGTTATGTTGGCCGCCGACAGACCAACTACTCGGGCAGCACGATGCGTGGTGGCTACGTCGAGGCCTACCATCTGCAAACCCTCTCGCTGGAGCGACAAATGAGCCTACAGGAGTGGAATTTTAGGGTACGTTTAGAGGTTGACAACTTGCTCAATGCCGAGTACCAGAGCGTACTTTCGCGCCCAATGCCGCCCAGAAATTATGCGCTGTGTATAGAGGTGTTGTTCGGGCGTTAGTAGCACACTATCAACACAAATAGGGTACGCTGGCACACAGCCAACGTACCCTATTTATTTTCCACCTGCCCGAACAACTATTTCAGCCAGGTGACCTTGCCGCTATTATCTTGCTCTGCACGTTTTTTGGGCGCCTCATAGGGCGAGTAGCCCATAGCAATTACGCACTCGATACCACACTCCTGGGGGATTGGCAGGAAGGTGCGCAGGTAGCTATCGGCCGTACCCATCTCGGGGTGGCCCTTCATATGCTCGCGCCCCTCGACGTGTACCCAGCAGCTACCCAGACCTGCAGCCTCGGCGGCCAGCTGAACAAACGTAGCCGAAATGGCGCAGTTGTCGAGCCACAGGTCGGTGGCGTTGCGGTCGCCCATAACCACAATGGCCACAGGTGCTTCGGCCATAAATGCCGAGCCATAGTCGCGCATATAGGACATGTGGCGAATGATATCGCGGTTTTCGACAACCAAAAAGCGAGTGCTACGGCTGCTGCGTGAGGAAGGAGCGGTGAGGGCTGCCTCTAAAATCTTCTCGATAATGTGGCTCTCTACGGGGCGGTCTGCAAACTTGCGCAGAGAGCGGCGCTGGGATACTAATTCAAAAAAATCCATAAATAATCTGGTTGGTTTGGTTACAAATTTATGTATTTTCGGACAAATATCGTACCTTTGGCAAAAGAATAATCAAAACCACTATGGACAAGAAGGTAAAAGCAGCCCTAATCTATGACTTCGACGGCACCCTCTCGCCTGGCAATATGCAGGAGTATGGCTTCATTGCAGCCGTAGGCAAGAGCAACGAAGAGTTCTGGCACGAGAGCAACGTCTTGGCCGAGGACTTCGATGCCGACCCCATTCTGAGCTATATGCTCAAGATGCTCGAACACGCAGGCAAAACCAACACCCCCATCAAGCGCGAGGCTTTCCAGGCCACAGGCCGTAACATCAAGTTGTTCAAGGGTGTAGAGAGCTGGTTTGGCCGCATAAACCGCTACGCCGAAGAGCGTGGTATTGAGATTCTGCACTACATCAACTCGTCGGGCCTGAAAGAGATTATCGAGGGAACGCCTATTGCCAGTGAGTTTAAGAAGATATACGCTTGCGAGTTCCTCTACAACGAGGATGGCGACGCCTACTGGCCCGCTGTGGCTATCAACTATACCAACAAGACGCAGTTTATCTACAAGATTAACAAGGGTGTAGACAGCGTTAGCGACTCACACCTGGTCAACGCCTATGTACCTGACTCGGAGCGCCCTGTGCCCTACGAGCACATGATTTACGTTGGCGACGGAACGACCGACATACCCTGTATGCGCCTGGTGAGCGACCGCCGAGGCCACTCGATTGGCGTCTACAACCCCGACTCGGAGCAGGGATACGAAAAGACCAAGCTGTTGCTCGAGCAGAACAGGGTGTCGATGATTTCGCCTGCCGACTACTCCGAGGGTAGCCGTATGGAGACGCTCGTAAAGACCATCCTCGACAAGATTGCCACCGACTCGGCCCTGGCAGCCCTGGCCAAAGAGGTGTAGCGGCAACGAGGGGCGTGTACTAACGACAACAAAGTAACGATAGAACCACAACCGAAATACACAAAAAAAATGATTTTTGCGACCAACAATGCCCACAAACTCGACGAGGTGAGGGCCATCTTGGGCGACCAATTTGAGCTCACAACCCTGCACCAAGCGGGCATAACCGAAGATATACCCGAGAACGAGCCCACAATCGAGGGCAATGCCATAGCCAAGGCACGCTATGTGTGGCAAAAGTGTGGCCAGAGCTGCTTTGCCGATGACACGGGGCTGGAGGTTGACGCCCTGGGTGGCGCCCCTGGCGTTCACTCGGCACGCTATGCCACCGATGGGCACGACTTTGCCGCCAACCGAGCCAAGCTGCTGCACGAAATGGAGGGCAAGGCCGACCGCTCGGCACGTTTCCGCACCGTTGTTGCACTCATCATCGACGGCTGCGAGTATACCTTCGAGGGCACTGTAGAGGGCGCAATAACCACCGAGGAGTTGGGTGAGGGGGGCTTTGGCTACGACTGCCTGTTCCGCCCCGAGGGGTACGACAAGACATTTGCCGAGCTGCCTGCCGAGGTGAAAAACTCAATCAGCCACCGCGGTCGCGCTATGCGCAAGCTGGCCGAGTGGCTCCACAACCAATAGCAACTAATCATTAACCAAAATCTACATAAGCTATGTTTGCAAAACAGACCTACATACAGCGCCGCAACGAGCTGCGACGTCGTATGCCCAAAGGCGGCATTGTTGTGCTCCCAGGCAACAGCGAGGCCCCACGCAACTATTTTGACAACGCCTACTCGTTCCGTCAAGACAGCACTTTCCTCTACTTCTTTGGCCTTCAGAATGCCAATCTGGTGGGTGTTATCGACCTCGACGACGAGAAAGACTACCTCTTTGGCGACGACTACACCGTAGATGATATTATCTGGATGGGTCCCCAGCCTTCGGTGGCCGAGTTGGGCCAGAGCGTTGGTGTTGAGCACACTGCCCACTTTGACGCTGCACGACAGACCATCAAAAAGGCCCTGCGCGAGGGGCGCAAAGTTCACTACCTGGTACCCTACCGCGCCGAGGGTGTGCTGTTGATGAGCCGCTTGACTGGCATACGCACCGACGAGCACTACAACCACTACTCGACCGACCTGGCAATCAACGTGGCTGCCCTGCGCGAGGAGAAGAGCGCCGAGGAGATTGAGGAGCTCGAGAGGGCCTACCAGATTGGCTACGCAATGCACACCACCGCTATGCGTATGACCAAAGAGGGTGTGCCCGAGCGAGTAATTGCAGGCGCAATGGAGGGTGTTACCCACCAGCTGGGCGACGGTGTGTCGTTCCACTCGATTGTGTCGCAGCACGGCGAGACTCTGCACAACCACAACCACGACGGCATCTGCACCAATGGCCGACTGCTGTTGGTTGACGCTGGCGGAGAGACCGTAAACAACTACTGCTCGGACCACACTCGTACCTTCCCCGTAAGCGGCAAATTCACCCCCCTGCAGCGCGAGATTTACAACATCGTGCTCCACAGCCACGATGAGGTTATCCGCATAGCCAAACCAGGCCAGTACACCGACCTGCACAAGGCTTCGTTCAAGGCTCTGGCCGAGGGTCTGATTGGTATGGGCCTGATGAAGGGCAATGCCGATGATGCTGTCGAGGCTGGTGCCGTACAGCTCTTTATGCCTCACGGCTTGGGCCACGGTATGGGTATGGACGTTCACGACTGCGAGGCTATGGGCGAGCGCGGTATGGCCGATTACAGGGCTATGGTGGCTCGTGCCGACGAGATTGACACCTGCATTATGCGTTCGCGCTGGCGCCTGCGCCCAGGTACCGTTATGAGCGACGAGCCTGGCATCTACTTCATCCCTGCACTGATTGAGCAGTGGAAGAGCGAGGGCAAATGCGCCGACTTTATCAACTACGACCGCCTGCCCGAGTTCTACACCTTTGGCGGCATCCGCATTGAGGACGACCTGCTGATTACCGAGAACGGCAACACCGTTATTGGCAAGGAGAACCCCATCCCCGTTACCGTCGAGGAGATCGAGGCCTTTATGGCGAACAACTAAAACAGGTTGGAGCTATTCACAAAAAGCCCTTCTGCCGTCTGGCAGAGGGGCTTTTTTGTTTGAGTTGAGATAGGGGCTCTAAGGAGTTTAAGGAGTTTAAGGAGTTTAAGGGCTTTAATGTCCTTAATGTCTTTAAGGTCCTTAAAGAACGCAAAAAGAAGAGGGCGGCTCTCCTTTGGTGGAGAGCCGCCCTCGCGGTAAAGTTTTATGGTATATAACCTGATGAATGATTACTGGATCGAACCAGTACCAGCGTTGAAGTCAAGAACAACTTTTGCACCAGCTGCGTTCTTAACGCGCTCCTGGTCGTTGCCTGCACCACGGTAAGCAATCTTACCATCCAGAACAATGAACTCCATCTGCCACCACTCAGCGTCGGTTGCCGAGCAAGCAGCGTACATACGGATACCCTCCGAAGCAGCGTTGGGAGCAGTAGCGGTCAGGGTATTGCCCTCTACGCTGAACAGGTTGTCAGCCGAAGCAGCAGTCCACGAAGCGTCAGCCCAAGCGTCACCCATACCGTAAACCTTAGCAGGCTCTACAACTATCTTCTGGTTTACAACGTCAACGAAGATCATATACATACCATCAGCCTCAACTTTGTTGTTGCCGGGAGTTACGAAACCGGTGTTCTCGTTAGCCAAAGTGCAGAAGTCACCATTCCAATCTTTCACAGCGCAGAACTTGAACTCGGTGCTGGTGGTCATATAACGGATAGCCCAGAACTGGCCACTGTGGCTGTGAACGGGAGTCATATCAACTACGGTCTCAGCAGTCCAATCCCAGTTACCGAACTCGTTACCAATGATGTACATAGTGCTGGGCAGCTCGCTCTCTTTGGTCAGAACAATCTCGTGAGTGAACGACTCGCCAAGCTCGCCATCGTTCAGTTTGTAGGTCAGGCTGATGTCATACAGACCAGCTTTCTCAACAGCGATATCGTTGTCAGCAGTCATGTGCGACAGACCACCCTCGAAGTTGCTACCAAGCGAAACCTCCGATTTAACATTACCCGACAGGTCCAGACGGATCTTCCAAGCGTGGCAGTAAGCAAATTTGAATTTGCCACCAGCAGCCATATCGCAATCTTTCCAAGTCCAGGTAACAGTACCGTCGTTGTTTTTGGTCATAGCGCCCTCGGTGTAACCCCAACCATTCATAGCACCACGAACACCCCATTTAGCGGGAACAACGATAATCTGAGCGTACTCCAGATCGTTAGCAATGTTGCGGTCCAAAACGATGTGGTACAGACCGCTCTCTGCTACCTGCAGGGTAGGAGCGTCGTTACCTACAACCAACTCGCCACGGAAGAAAGGAGTCAGAGGCTCGTCAGCGTACTCAACAGTAGTCTCCTCAAGTGCAGCACCGTAGTTCTCGGTAGCACCTGCAGCGTAGTAAACCAGCTGGAAGGGTTTGCCACCCTCGAGCCAGATGTATTTCTCGTGCATACCATCACGAGGGATTTTGCCGTTCTCGTTGAAACCGGGCGACATCATCAGATCCGATTTAACCTCGTCGTAGCCAGTTGCCTCGCCGTAAACATAGAAACCGTCAAGGGTAATCTCATCCAAGCCGGGAACCTTGTTGTCGTCGGGACCGCAAGCAACCATGCCTGCCATAAGTGCCATAGCACCCATCAAATAAAGCAATTTTTTCATAGTTGTTTTTGTTTGTGATTAATTAATAAAATGGTTTGTATTGTAATTGGTTTGTGTATTCTGTAAAAAAACCTAACTAACTCTAACTCTATCTCTTTTGGCTATATATATCTTCCATCTACGCCCAAACTACTACATAGCGTAGCCGTCGTTCTGGGTCCAGATGTCGTTGCCATTCTCATCTTTAGTACCCTTGAGCAGAACCGAGTAAGGAATGGGGAACCACTCGCGATACTTCTGGGTTGCATCTTTCGACACGAACTCAACCGAGCTGAATTTGCCGTGGCGGATCAAGTCCCTACGACGTACCATCTCCCAGCTGAACTCCCTACCACGCTCGTCGAGAATCTGCTGTGCGGTGAACGATGCGGGATCGCCATAAGCGCTTGCGTAGCTATCGGCAGCGCCCTTCTCGGCGGGTTTGCCATCGCCATTCACAAATGCACGGCTCATCATCACCTGAAAGTCGGCATCGTAGTTACCCACGCTGGTATCTTTTGCACCGTGTACGTTGATAGCCTCACGTTTCATCCACAGCACGTCGGCATAACGCATCAGCACAAAGTCGTTCTCGTTGTACATATACTTGCTACCCTTGTCAGCCTCGTATTTGAGCTGGCGGGCACCCGAGTTGTACGAGCAAGCCAAGATGGGCGAAGCCACAACGGTATCGGCAGGCATCAGAGAGATCTCCTTAACGATAATCACCTCGCGGTTCTCGTCGTTCTTGTGCTGTGCAATGGCCGAGCCATCTTTGGTGTAAACGGGACCTACAAACCAACCCCAACGCTTGGTGTTCTTGGTACCATTGCCCTCCCAGCCAGGACCACGAACATCGTCGTCGTCATAGAGGTCAATGAACGAAGGACGTGCGCAGTAGCCATTCCAGCAGTCGAGCAGCATACCCCAAGTGTACTGGTGCTCATAGTGCAGGGTGTTGTTTACGATACGCAGCTTACTCGACATACTGCCGTTGCTACGCTCGTCGAAGCCCGAGCGGCCATCCTCAACGATAACCATAATGTTCTCTTTGCTACCCTCGTTGTTGATGAGGAAGTTTGCAAAGAAGTCGCTCTCGATGCGGTACGACTTGCTATTGATAACCTCGTTGCAGCAGCGAACGCAGTTGTTGTAGAAGTCGCTATCGGCCTGCCAGCTGGCGGGGATAACCTTACGGGGAGTAACTTTGCCCTCTTTCTCATCGGCGGTCCAGTCGGCCTCCGAAGCAACAAAGTGGCTCTCGGGGAATACGTTAGCTGCGGTACAGCCAAACGACTCGGCGTTCAAATAGAGCCTTGCCAACAGAGCGTGAGCAAAACCCTGGGTTACGCGACCATAGTTCTGTGCGCGGTTGCTGTCGGTTACAACAACCATATTGGGGGCGTTCCTCTCCAGTACCTCTACCAGGTGCGACCACACGTTTGCGGGCTCCATCAGAGGCTCAGTCTGGCTCTTCTCGTCATACGACTCGGTGTAGGGGATGCGGCCAAAGCTATCGAAGAGCAGGTAGTAGTAGTAGCTCCTCAATACCTCCAACTCGCCCAAGAACTGCAAGTACTCCTCCTCGGTCATCGAGGCCTTGTAGTCTTTAATGGTTTGAATAGTCTGGTTGCAACGCACTGCACCCGAGATGGTACTGTTCCAAATCAGCTTGAACGAGTCGGCCACCTGATTCCACGAGTGGTCGTTGAGTCGGCGCCAGTAGGCACCATCGTTCCAGTGCTCGCCAGGCATACGGATGGGGCAGAGGCCCTCGTCCGAGGTCAGGGTATTAACACCCCAGTAGCCCCAGTGGTCGTGAATCCACTTCAAGTCGGCATAGCTTTGACCTACCAACAGAACTACGTTCTCGGGGTTGGTCATCATATCCTCGATTGTAGGGTTGCCGTAGTTCTGCTCATCGAGCAGGTCGTCACACGAGGTCAGCGACGAGAACATCACTGCAACCGCACTCATTATCAAAACAAATCTTTTCATATATATCTCTCTTCTATTCTGTCGGACACTAATTAGTTAAAGGTCAGGTTAAGACCAATCAGGAAGGTTGCCACCCTGGGATAGAAGCTGGGGTAGTCGATACCACCGCTCCATACCGAGTTGGTGTCAATCTCGGGATCCTGGCCGCTATAACCAGTAATGGTCAGAACATTCTGTGCAGTCATATAGAGGCGCATCGACTCGATATTCGAGCTCTCGGGCAGGTCGTAGGTGTAACCTACGGTCAGGTTGTCGAGTTTGATGTACGAGCCATCCTCCAGATAGTAGTCAGTAAAGAGAGCCTTGTTGGTATAAACCACATTGTCGCCCACTGCATCCTCGATAAAGAGGTTCATCGAGGTCGAACTCTGGGGACCGTAGGCCCAACGAGTCAAGTTCAGCACGTCGTTGCCAACAACGCCACGGAAGAATATGCTGGCGTCGAAGTTCCTGTAACGGAATGTGTTGTTCCAACCGAAGGTGAACAGAGGCTGTGCGTTACCAACAACCTGACGGCCGCTCTCAACAGCACTCTCGGTAGTTGCATAACCAACCTTGCCAGTCTCGGGGTTCTTGGGGGTGGTGAAGTACCAAACGCCCTTCTCGTCGATGGTCAGGAATTTGTGGCCGTAGAACGAGCCTACCGACTCACCCTCAATCAGAATCTGGGTATTGGTGTTCATAATACCGTTCTCACCTACGCCACCAGCCTCGGTCTGCTTGTAGTTGAAGCCCTTCGAGGGGTCAGACAGCTTGGTGATATAGTTGCGGTTGAAGGCGATGGTGGGGGTGGTGGTCCAGCTGAGCTCTTTGTCGCGCAGCACGTCGGCATTCAGTACCAACTCAACACCAAACGACTTCATCTCACCAGCGTTAGCCAGCAGAGTAGCATACTGGTAGGGAGGAGTGGGCACCTCGTAGTCCCACAACAGGTCGGTGGTGTGGCGGTAGTAAACATCCAAGCTACCATAGAACCTGTTGTCCTGAACTGCATAGTCCAAACCGAGGTTATACTCGTGTTTCTTCTCCCAGCGCAGGTCGGGGTTTACGTTCTGGTTTACACCATAAGTATATACATACTGGCCGTTGTACCAGAAGGTACCACCATTCGACAACATTGCTACCGAGCGCAGGTCGCTACCGAGGTTGTTACCGGTAACACCATAACCCATACGCAATTTCATATCGTCAATCCAGTCGTTGCCCATCATAAAGTCCTCTTGGCTGATACGCCAACCGAACGAGATTGCGGGGAACCAACCCCACTTGTTGTTGGCACCAAAGCGGCTCGAGCCCTCGCGACGCAGCGAAGCCGAAACCAGGTACTTGCCATCGAACGAGTAGTTTACACGACCAAAAACAGCCTGCAAAGCGTTCGAGTTGCGGTACGAGCCGGCGTTCAGATACTCCTTCGAGGCATCACCGTTGCCAATCTGATAGTATTTCGAGCCCTCGGTGGGGAAGCCCTTGTTCGATGCGTTCAGACCATCGTAGAGGAAGTGCTGATACGACCAGCCTGCCACAGCGCTCAGGTTGTGACCATCCCACGAGCGAACATAGTCGGCGGTAATCTCGTAGAGGTTGTTGAGGCTCATATCGTAGCCACGACCAGCCTTACCCGAGCCGTCGATGTCGGTATTGATAGTCTTGTTGAACCAGTAGCTGCGGTTGTCACCCTCCTCGATAGCAGCAAAGGCGTTCAGCTTAAGGCCCTTAACGGTGTCGAAGCTGTACGAAGCCTTAACCGAGCCACGGAAGTAGTTACCATCGCCATACGACTCCCTCTGATTCATATCCTCAACGGGGTTGCGAACACCAGTACTCTCGGGGTTGAAGTAGCCCGAATCGGTAGTGGGGTCTTTAACGGGATAGGTGGGGTTGAGAATAGCGGCCTGCTTAAAGTCGCCACAGAAGAAATCGTTGCGATACTGCATATACGACAGGTCGTACTGCAACTCCAGTTTGCCATCCAGAGCCTTCTGGTTTGCAGCAATCTTGGCCAACAGTTCCTCGCGGTTGTTGGTCTTAGCAATACCCTGGGCACC
Source organism: Tidjanibacter sp. (assembly GCA_045543795.1). GTDB lineage: Bacteria > Bacteroidota > Bacteroidia > Bacteroidales > Rikenellaceae > Tidjanibacter. The sequence continues at coordinate 132,490 of JAZPXV010000010.1, read as the reverse complement.
CTTGTAGGCAATCGAAGCGCGGTAGTTGAAATCTTTCGACGAGCCAACGATAGCCACGTTGTGGTTGTTGGTGATAGCCACGGGGCGGCACAACTCGTTCATCCAGTTGGTGGTGGTTACGTTACCCTCGGCATCGGTGTAGATGATGGGTTTAACCCTGCCACCCGAGAGCTCCTCGAGGTTTACATACTCCTCGGCAGTTGCCAGACCCATATCGCCATTGCGTACCGAAGCCGAAATGTAGCCCGAGTACTCAACTGCGGTCTTGGCCTCTTTCGAGAAGTTCTCGCCACGTTTGGTAGTGATGATAATCACACCATTGGTACCACGAGTACCATAGATTGCAGCTGCCGAACCATCTTTCAACACGTCCATCGAAGCAATCTCGTCGGGAGCGATGTTGTCGATATTGCTCACAGGCACACCGTCAACGATAAACAGAGGCGAGGTACCTGCACCCTTGTCGAGGGTCGAGAAACCACGAATCTGCATACTGTAACCAGTGTTGGTGGGGTCGCTCGAGGTCTTGATTACGTTCAGACCTGCAACCTTACCCTGCAATAGACCTACGGGGTTGGTTTTAACACCAGCGTTGAAGTCATCCGACTTAATCGACGACACAGCACCAGTAACCTCTTTCTTTTTCTGCGAGCCATAGCCGACCATCACAATCTCCTCAATCTGCTCGGCGCTCTCGCCCAGCACAAAGTTTACGGTTGTGCGACCTGCCACAGCTACCTCTTGTGCAACATAGCCCACGCACTCGGCCAGCAGAGTAGCCTTTGCGGGGACCTCGATAGTGTAGCTACCATCAACGTCGGTAACAGTACCTCGGCCAGTAGCCACGTCCATTACGGTTGCGCCAATAATGGCCTCGCCATTCATATCTTTGACAACACCCGACACCGACAGGTTCTGTGCCATAGCCACACCACCAATCAGTACCAAAGCGAATGTCAAAAACACTCTCTTGAAATCGTGTAGTTTTTCAAACATAAGCGGTTAATTGATATTTTTAGTAGTTCTATAATTTTGCGTCTTTACGCTCTAAGGCATACAACAAAAATATACATTTATATATAAGGGCGAACTTTTTAGCGACAATTTGCTCATTTTTGGCGACGAACTGCCCGTTTTTGTCGACGGGCAGTCGCCCTTTTTCGCCATTTTTATCGCCTATTGTCCCTAATCATTCGTGCAATTTTGCCGTTCAACTCGCTCTCGCCGAGCAACTCTTCCAGAGTCAGGTGCATACGGTAGCGCCAGTAGTGATTGGGGATTGCGGGAATGTTGATACGCTCGCTATCCACATCGGCTTTGCGCACCTTCTCGTCCATTGCGAGCCAATCCTGCAGGGGCAGAATTGTCCAGATTGCAGGCGAAGCCAGGTGGTTGTTCACAATAATCTCGCACAACTCGCCCGAGGCATCGGCAGGAGCCTGGCCCTGTTTCCACAAAATCTGGTTGTAGTAGGCCTGGGTCTGCTCTCTATCCTCGTGCCACCAGCCGCGGATGGTGCTGGTATCGTGCGAGCCAGTGGTGCAGACGCACTTGTAGGGGTAGAGGTTGGTAAAGCCAAACTCAATCGAGGGGTCTTTAGGCATACGCTGAACCTCCAGCGAGAGGATACCCAGATTGTTCATCACGGGGCCTACGCAGGCAGGTACCATACCCAAATCCTCGCCGCAGCACATCATATTGGTTGCATCGACCAGTGCAGGCAGTTTCTCCATAGCCAGTGCGCCCCAGAAGTCGTTGTGGCGGTGGTAGAAGAAGTCGTTGTAGAGGTCGTTGAAGCGGTCTTTCTCCCACTGCGACAGCCACTCGTAGCTCTTGGTCTGCTGGGCAGCGATGCGTGGGTGGAAGTGGCCAGGCTTGCGAGGATCCTCAATAAAGAGCACCTCGCCGGTCAGACCATACAGAGCCCTCATAGCCTTCTCGTTCTTGCCTGCGAGGGCTTTGTTAATCTTGCGCTGGGTGTTGTACTCCTCTTTGAGCGAGTAGTAGCCGTTATCTTTAGCATCCAGATAGGGGGTCCAATCCTCCTCGCCAAAGAACTCGTGCAGATAGTTGTGGTGAATCTGTGGACGCAAGTAGCGCTCGTGATTCATAGGCATACCCCTCTGTGCCAGCTCGTCGTAGCTGAAGGGCATCGCAGGGTTGAAGTAGCCCAGCAGTCCCACAATCGACTCCATAGGAATCTCCCAAATGCGGAAGAATCCCAAGATGTGGTCGATACGGTAGAGGTCGAAGTAGTCGGCCATCTTCTCGAAGCGGCGTTTCCACCAAGCGTAGCCATCCTGGGCCATAACCTCCCAGTTGTAGGTGGGGAAGCCCCAGTTCTGGCCGTCGGCCGAGAAGTCATCTGGTGGGGCACCTGCCTGGCAGTTCATATTGAACAGGCGGCCATCGCTCCAAGCCTCAACCGAGTCGCGGCTGATGCCGATTGGAATATCGCCCTTGAGCACTACGCCCAGCGAGCGGCAGTAGGCCACACTCTCCTTAAGCTGGCGGTCGAGGTGGTACTGTACCCACATATAGATAGCAACCTTGCCATAATCCTCAAACTTCTCGTCACACAACTTGGCAACCAGTTTTTTGCTATACTTTTTATCCTTTGCGCTCCACTTCTCAAAGTAGGCGGTCTGGTATTTATCCCTCAGGTAGCAGAATGCTGCATAGTCCTCGAGCCAATCTTTATTGGCCTCGAAGAATGCCTGGTAGGCTTTGGTCTTGAGGGTGCGGCGGCCGCTGCGAGCAAACTCCTTGCGGATAAAGTTCCACTTCAGAGCGCACACTGCGTCGTAGTCTACGGTCTCACCTGCGTTCAGCTGGGCAATATCCTCGCCTGTGGCACCCATCTCGACAATCGACAGGTACATTGGGTTGAGCGCAAAGATAGAGATTGCGCTGTAGGGGTACGAGTCGCGCCAGGTAAAGGTCATAGTGGTGTCGTTAATGGGCAGAATCTGTATTACCTTCTGGCCAGTTGCTACGGCCCAGTCGCCCATCTTCTTCAGGTCAACAAAGTCGCCAATACCCTGGCTCTGCTCGCTGCGGAGCGAGAATACGGGGATTGCCACACCTGCACCCCTCCACTGGAACTCGCCACGAAAGCCTGCCTCGATGTGCTCGCTCTCCATCTCGCCACAAACGTAGTAGCGGCGGTTGTCGCCCTCTTCCCACAATATCGAGCCGTTCTCCTTGACGATAAACTTGTACTCAAACTCGCTGCCGAGGGTCTTGAGGTCCAACTTGATGCTCCAATAGGGGTACGAAGCGATAGTAAGGGGCAGAGCCTTGTCTACATTCCACTGGCCCAGGGCCTCGCAGCTACCCACAATGTATACCCTCTGCGAGGGGCGCACTACGGGTGCATAAACCCTCCACGAGAGCTGGTGCTTTGCCCTGCAAACGGCCTCTTTCTCGGCAGGGAAAAAGGTCCCAAAGGGCGAAGTCTCATAGATATTTTTCATCTCTTATTATATATTATATGTGTTAATTGTAAGCTACTTAACAAACTCTATTACCTGGCAACCATAGGGCTCGATGGTCTGCTCGCCCTGGGCGACAAACTTCTCGCCCGAGAGGATGCTGCGGCCCTCGCTACCCTGGGCAATAACCTCGGCATAGTCGCTCCACACCAGCTTGCGGCCGTCGGCTGCAAAGTTGGTAATGGTCAGCACCACCTTCTGGTCGTTGTGGCGGGCAAATACATAGAGGTTGTCGGTGCGGTAGAACTGGGTCAGCTTGCCGCTCTGCAACACCTCCTCGGCTGTGCGGTAGCGCAGCAGAGTGCGGGTGTGCTCAAAGGCTGCCTGCTCGTCGGCAGTGCGCCCCTGGGCAGTAAACTTGTCCGACTTATCGCCCTGCCAGCCACCCTCAAAGTCCTTGCGAGCACCACCGTGGCCAGTAGACAGGTCGCTGCTGCGCATCATAATCTCGGTGCCATAGAACACCTGGGGCACGCCACGAGTGGTGGCGATAATAGCCATACCAATCTTGTATTTCCTCAAGTCGCCCTCGATAGTGTCGGCAAAGCGCTCGATGTCGTGGTTGTCCAAGAAGGTGAGCAGGGTATTGGGGTTGCCGTACAGAAAATCCTGCAACAGCGAGGTGTAGACACCGTGACCGCCCCACATCCAACCGTCGGGTTGGTGGCTCAGGCCCTGGGCAATCTTCTCCTGCAAGGGGAAGTCCATAACCGAAGGCAGACCACTCGAGTAGCCATCGCGGTTGTTGGAGTCACCCTCCCAGTAGGCGCAGATGGCAGGAACAGCGTTCCAGCACTCGCCCACAATGTTCAGGTTGGGGTACTCCTCCAAAATCGAACGGGTCCAGCGAGCCATACTCCACTTCTCATTATAGGGGAAGGTGTCTACGCGCAGGCCATCCAGGTCGGCCCACTCAATCCACCAGCAGTAGAGCTGACGGAAGTAGTTGAACACCAAAGGATTCTCCAGATTCATATCGGGCATCGAGTAGTCAAACCAGCCCTCCTCCATCATCTTCTGGTCGCGCACCGAGCGGTTTACGGGATCGGACTGCATCATCCAGCCGTGGTTGGTAATCAGAGGCTTATCGCCATTGTGTACCCAGTCGCTCGAGGGGAAGTCGCCTGCCCACCAGTGAGCCGTACCGCAGTGGTTTGTAACCACGTCGAAGATAAACTTGATACCCCTCTTGTGGGCCTCGGCAACCATCTCTTTGTAGAGGTCGTTGGAGCCATAGCGAGGGTCGATGTGGTAGTAGTCCGAGCACGAGTAGCCGTGGTAGGAAGCAAACTCCTCGTTGTCGAGCGTCAGAGGTGTACACCAAATGGCCGTTGCACCCAGGTCGGCAATGTAGTCGAGGTGGTCGATGATACCCTGGATGTCGCCACCGTGACGGCCAAAGGGCTCGGCACGATTCAGAGCCTCGGCACACCCCTCAACGGTGTCGTTGGTGGGGTCGCCATTGGCAAACCTATCGGGCATAATCAGATATACCACATCCTTCGACGAGAAGCTCTCCCTCTGGGCCGAGCCCTCACGACGAGTGTCGATGTGGTATACAAAACTCTCTTTCTTGCGCCCTTTGGCAAGAGTTATAGTGTGGTCGCCAGCCTCGCTCACCTCCATATCAACAAAGAGGTAGTTGGGGTTATCGGTCTTGATAATCTGTTTAATTCTCAGGCCCTGGCCCTCGACGCTAACGGTGCAGTCGGCAATATTGTCGCCGTGGAGCATCAGTTGCAGAGGGGTTTTCATATCGGTCCACCAGCTCAGAGGCTCAACTCGGTCGACCTTTTGGGCCATCATCGACAGGGCACAGAGCACTGCCGCAAGGGTTAATAGTATTCGTTTCATCAATAACTTTTTGTAGTTGAAACCGTAATATTATATCCGAATAAGGGGTTGGAGTTCTATACACAAAAACCAACGCCCTGCGAGAGGGGTTTATTGTCTGTCACCCCTCTCGCCAGGCATCGGCACCAATTATCCCTAATTCACTTTGGTCAGAACAATATACTCGTGTGGATCGAGTGCGTTGTGGTACTTGCCACCGCTAACGGTCACCTGCTCGCCTGTAATCAGGTTGGTGTAGGTACCATTGGGGCACTCGATGTCAAACTCAACGGTGCTCGAGCTTGCTGCGGCAGCCCTTGCCTGCTGCTTGTCGCCATCCTGCATCAGCGAGATGAAGATGTCGCCACCGTTGTTCTTAACTTCTTTGGTACCATTTTCGTTGCGGAACACGAGGGCAATCTTCTTGATAGTAGTGCTGCTGGGCACACCATAGAAGGCCCTGGGGCCACCAGTGATGGTCAGTTTCCAGAGGTTGGCCTCGACTTTGGTCAGTTTGCACTCGTCGCTGTTCTCGGTCCACTCGTGTTTAACATACTTCCAGTCGCTATCGCTGGCACTTGCATCGGTCAGCACGCCAGTATGGGCGTAGATGCTGCCCGAGTAGTTGGCCAGGGCTGTGCCAGTGGTGTTCAGATAGACAACCACGTCGTCGGTGGTCGACTGGCTTACAAATTCGGGCTCGGTATAGACAAACGATGCGCTGCTACCGCCATTTACATAGACGGGAATCTTGATGTCGGCACCATTGTCTTTAACCTCTTTAGAGCCGTCCTCGTTGCGGAACACAACCATAATAGTGTTGATCTGCTCGCCCTCGGGCACACCATAGAAGGCCCTGGGGCCACCCTTGATGATTAGTTTCCAGAGGTTAGCCTCGACTTTGGTCAGTTTGCACTCGTCGCTATTCTCGGTCCACTCGTGCTTAACGTGTTTCCAGTCGGTATCGTCGACACTTGCCGAGGTCAGCACGCCAGTGTGGGCATAGATGCTACCCGAGTAGTCGGCCAGAGCGGTACCAGTGGTGTTAAGGTATACAACAACATCGCTGGTGGTCGACTGGCTCACCATCTCGGGCTCGGTGTAGACCAGTTTGGCAGCAGGGGTAGTAGTGCCGCCACCAGTGTTGCCACCGCCAGTGTTGCCATTGCTGCCACCCTCGCGGAAGTTGGCTGCAACAATCACAGTGCTGCCACCCGAGGTGTAAACCAGGTGTTTGCCACCCATATCCGAGTCGCTAACCTTATATATATTGAGGTTGTTCGAGGCGCCATCGCCATAGAGCTCGGGGTGGTCGGTACGGAACGAGATAACCTTGCTTGCAGCGTCGTAAATCGACTTGCGGTTGGCATCGTTCAGATCCTCCCAGCGGAAGGGTTTAGCATCGGTACGCCCCTCCTCGGTCAGCTCGCGGTCGTCGCCCAGCTCGCCACCCTGCCACATCATCTTGGGATAGGGGGTGAGGAAGTGGAAGGCCATAGCTGCCGAGATACGCGACGAGAGGTTCTCCCAGTTGCGAACACCAGTGTTGCCCCACGAGATTGCCTTATAGGCTACACGGTCCTCGTCGTGGCTCTCCATATAGCTCACGCGGTCTTTGGCATAAGCCCTACCGAAGTAGCTCTTATTCTGGCCACCATCGTACCAGCCCATAACGGTCTCTTGGTAGCCGCTAATAGCGTTGCGCCAGGGAATTGCACCATAGGCTGCCATCTCGTTCTCCTCTTGGTCGCACACAAAGTACTCCAGGATGATATATGCGTCGTCGGCAACCGACTTGATAGCGTCGCAGTAGTGTTTCAGAATCTCTACACGGTTAGCATCGTACTGCTGGCAGCGGCCGTCGTCGTTACCCGAGTTGGTCTGGGTAAGGCCTTTGGCCAGGTCGAATCGGTAGCCGTCGATGTTGTACTCCTCGATCCAGAATTTGAGCATATCGCTAAAGTACTCGCGGGTCTTGGGGTAGTTGTGGTTAATGTCGTTGTAGACATTGTGGGGGTGTTTGGCGGTGGTGTTGAAGAAGGGGTTCTGGGCGTTGGGATATGCGCCGTCGTCGCTCCACATCTTCATCCAGGGGAACTGGCCAGTGGCGTGGTTCAACACGATATCCAGAATCACGGCAATGCCCCTCTTGTGGCACTCGTCGATAAACTCTTTGTAGTCAGCCTCGGTACCATAAGCCTTGTCGGGGGCAAAGTAGAAGCAGGGGTTGTAGCCCCAGCTGTTGTTGCCGTCGAACTCCTGGATAGGCATCAGCTCAATGGCGTTGATACCCAGGGTCTCGAGGTAGTCGAGTTTGGCAGTTGCGGCCTTAACGCTACCCTCGGGGGTAAAGTCGCGCAGCAGCAACTCATAGATAGCCAACGAGTTCTTGTCGGGGCGGTCGAAGTTCTTCACCTGCCAGTTGTACTCGTCGGTCGAGGTCGAGAATACAGAAACAATCTCGGTAGTGTTGTTGGGGTAAGCCTTCAGGTTGGGGTAAACGGTGGGGTCAATCCACACGTCGTTCCAGGGGTCGAGAATCTTCTCGCAGTAGGGGTCGCCCACCTTCATCTTGCCGTCAACCAAGAACTGATAGCCATACTCGGTGTTGGGCTGCAAGCCACTAACAGTTGTCCAGAAGTAGTCGCCATCTTTGTACATAACGTAGTCGTTCGAGGGGGCAAACTTGTTGAAGTCGCCCAGCAGAACAATCTGCTCCTTACCAGGGGCGTAGAGCACTACGGTAGCCTCGGTACCGCTAACGGTAACGCCATCTTTGGCACCTGCGGGGCGGGCCTGGCTCTCGGTAGCCTTCAGCGCTGCCGCGGTAACCGAGTCGCTAATCGAGTCGCCATTGTCGGCAGTAGCCACTGCCTCGAATACCATATCGCCACCCGTTGCAACAGTATGCTGGTAGGTAATCTCGTTGCCACTGACGCTCTTAACCTCGGCACCATTGAGCTTGAGTGCCAAGCTCTGCGAGTTCTGCGAAACAGCCACTACGTCGATGGTTGCACCAATGGGCAGAATGGTGCCGTGAGAGGGGGCCAGAATCTTCACTGCCAACACGCTCTCGTCGACCATATTGACATAGATGTCGCTGCCGTTGTCTTTAATCTCGCGAGCCGAAAAGTTTGCATCGCTATTGTCGTACTCCTCGCGGAACACAAATGCCAACTGCTCGATAACCTCACCCTCGGGCACGCCATAGAAGGCCCTGGGGCCACCTGCAATGGTCATAGCATAGATGGTACCACCAACGTGAGTCAGTTTGCACTCGGGGGCGTTCTCGGTCCAGTCGTGTTTAACGTACTTCCAGTCCGAGCCACTGGTGCTCTTGTCGGTGATAACGCCTGTGTGGGCATAGATATCTACGCCACCCTCCTCGAGGGCGCTACCTGCTGCATTTACCACGATGATTGCATCGGTGGTGCTATTGCCGCTCACAAACGATGGAAGAGTCGAAATCAGAGGCCAAGTCTTGTTGATATCAATCTTGGAGATGTCGGGCACAACAACCTCGGTCGAATCGCCGGGGGTTGGAGGCTCGGGTTTGGTGCCTGGGTCAACAGGCTGGTCGGGGGTACAACCCACCGAGAGAAGTGCTACACCCATTACGGCCAGTACCACACCTTTTGCAAAGTCAAAGAATCGCTTTTTCATAATTGTCTTTGTTATTGGGTTATATAATATTCGTAACTCCTTACTTCCGAAGAGCAACTATTTGGCCTTTTTGGTCCTAATGCCAAACACAGCCACAGCAGCCAATACCAGCGAGATGCCCGCAATCACCAGCATCACACCCTGGCCACTCTGAACGGCGGCGCCACTCTCGAGAGTAACCATATCGCCACCAAAGGTCTTGAACAGCACGCCACCCAGCAGAGCTGCCACAATCTGGGGCAGACAGATGGTGCAGTTGAACAGGCCCAAGTAAGAGCCCATCGACTTGCTGCCTTCGAGTGCGTTGGTGAGCATTGCAAAGGGCATAGCCAGCATTGCAGCCCAAGCACAACCAATCAGCAAGAACGACACAAAGAGCATATACTGGTCGTGGATAAACCAAGTCGAAACGAAACCTGCGGCACCCAGCAGCAAACTAACCGAGTAGCCCACCTTGTTGTTGCGGAACAGAGGCAACACCAGTGCCCACAAAATCGAGCCAATCGACTGAACTGCAAACAGAACGCCTGTCCAGTCGCCTGCACTCTGGTAAGCGGCCGACTTGGCATCAACGGTGCCCCAAACATTCTCGGCAATTGCGCCAGTGGTGTTGTTCCACATATAGAGGAATGCAAACCAGCAGAAGAACTGCACCAGACCAATCTGCCAGAAGGCTGCAGGAGCCTTGAAGAGCAAGCGGAACAGGTTGGTGCTCTCTTTTTTCTCCTCCTGCTCCTCCTTCTTGATGTTGTGGAAGGCGGCATACTCCTCGGGGTTCATCTCCTTAACCTTTGCACCAGTGTAGGCCACGCAGAGGATAAGGATGATTGCGCCCACATAGAACGACCAGGTCACCGAAGCGGGAATCATACCCTCGGGAGCCACATTGCTCACACCAATCCAAGTGAAAACATAGGGGAAGAGGTAGCCCACCAGCGAGCCAGCGTTGCAGAGCAAGCTCTGGATAGAGAAGGCCTTGGTCTTTTGCTCCTCGTTGACCATATCGCCCACCATCATTTTGAATGGCTGCATAGCCATATTGATTGAGGTGTCGAGCAGCATCAGCATAACAGCACCAAAGGCCAGTGCAGCCTTGACGGTGAGGTTGAAGCTACCCGAGTTGGGCAGCAGGGCCATAACAATAACGGCCACAATCGAGCCAATGTAGAGGTAGGGTTTGCGACGGCCCAGGCGGCACCAGGTCTTGTCACTCAGCGCGCCCACAATAGGCTGAACAATCATACCCATCAGAGGGGGCAACACCCAGAAGAAGCTCAGGGTGTGAGGGTCGGCACCCAGGGTTGCAAAAATACGGCTGATGTTGGCACTCTGCAGCGCATAGGCAATCTGCACTCCGAAGAAGCCAAAGCTCAGATTCCACATCTGCCAAAACGATAAGTTTCGCTTTTGATTAGTCATAGTGATATAAAGTTTTTATTGTTGATAATTTGTTCAATTGCGTAGTTTTAACTCCGCAATATAATAAAAATAGGTCTAACAAACCAATCACAAAACGACGAACTGACAATTTTGGGCGACGGACTTGGGGAAAAATAGCTCTGAATCTTTTGAGTTTCGGATAAAAAAGTGTAATTTTACGACCTGAAAACGACTAAACTTATGGACTCAAGACTGAAAACTGCTTCGTGGATTATCCACCTTTTCGCTATTGCCCATACTGCATCGGTCATTTTGTTCGACCACATTGGCTACGACGACCAGATTATTCTCTCGTTGCTGACCATATCTATGATTGTGTGGGTTACCCACCTCTATCGTATGCCACTGGAGGTGTCGGCCGCAATGGCAGCCCTGTGTTGCTTTGCAGGCTTCTATCTCGGCACCATTGGTGGTCGCTGGCTCACCGCCTCGGGCGTGCCTCTGCTGGTCGACTATGCTAATGCCATCACCACCTTTGTCGTTACGGAGATTATGGGCTGGACCACCACCCTGGTAGCCAAAAAGCGATAGGCTCACCTCCACTCCCCACCCTTTCACAAACATCACTACCAAACCACTATGTCGAAAGAGTTTAGGCGACTGCTCATCGTAATCATCCTAATCCTGCTGCTCCGCATCGGGTTGGTGAACATATACCAACTCTTTGAGAATAGCGGTGGCTACGAGGTGCTGGAGGCTCTGCGCCTAATCATCTTCGACCCCCTGAACTTGCCCATAGATTTGGCAGTTACACTGCTGCTGGTCTACTCGTCGACCAAAGTGAGATGGGTTGAGGACAGGTTGGGCCTACGCCTGGTTGTGTGGGCACTGATTATCGTGCTCAGTTCGTTTATGGTGGCCATAATAGCCTCGTTCCGCCTGCCCTGCGAGGCATTTTCGCCCGAGTGGTACTCGTTGTTCTTCACAGCCATACTGTTCAACATCGTAGTAGTGCTGATTTATTATGTTTGGGAGTGGTACCGCTCGTCGCACACACTGGTGTCGAAAGCGTTGGCCACAAGCGAGAGGAGCCAATATCAGTATGCCCAGCTGAAGCGACAGCTCAACCCCCACTTTCTCTTTAACAGCCTGAGTATCTTGGACTATCTGGTGCAGGAGAAAGAGACCGAGAGGGCGAGCAACTATATCAAAAAGCTGGCAAACATCTACCGCTACCTGCTCAAGCAAGAGGAGTATCCCACCATTGAGTTGCAAAAAGAGGTCGACTTTGTGGGCCTCTATGTCGACATTATGAGGGAGCGCTTTCTCGATGGCTTCACGGTGGATATCAACCTCTCGAAGGAGAGTTTCGGCCACCAGATTGTGCCCTGCGCCCTGCAGGTGTTGGTCGAGAACGCCTTCAAGCACAACGCAGTGGGGCCCAACAACAAGTTGCGCATCGAAATCTACGACCAAGATGGCCGCATCGTGGTCAAGAACAATATTAACCTAAAGAATCACCCCTCTGAATCGAATGGTTGTGGGCTTAAAAACCTACGCGAGAGGTACAAACTCGTGGCCCGACAGGAGATAGAGGTGTGTGACGACAAGAACTACTTTATCGTAAAACTTCCGCTGTTATGAAAGTACTGATAATCGAAGACGAGATACCCTCGCGCCTCAACCTACAACGCGCCCTCAAGGCCATTGCCAACGACCTGGAAGTGGTTGGTATGCTCGGCTCGGTGAGCGAAGCTGTCGAGTGGTTTGGAGCCCACCCCGAGGGTGCCGACCTTATCTTTATGGACGTGCAGCTGTCTGATGGTCTGGGATTCGACATATTCAAGGCCACACAGGTGTCGGGCCAGGTGATAATAACCACAGCCTATGACAATTATGCCCTCGACGCTTTTAAGATTCACTCGGTCGACTATCTGCTCAAGCCCATTGAGCGCGAAGCTCTGCGCAGTGCAGTAGACCACTGCCGCGCCCTGTCGCAGCCCTCGCAGGTGTCACAGCCCGCCATCGACTACGCCAAACTGGCCGAGCTATTCACCCAGCCCACCAAGCCCCGTTACAAAGACCGTTTCTTGGTGAAAGTGGGCGACAAAATCATACCTATCGACACCGACAACATCAACCTGTTCTACGCCGAGAGCAAAACCACCTATCTGACCACCGCCGAGGGGCGCGAGTATGTAATCGACGACTCGCTCGACACGATTGAGGGCAAGATTGACGGCACAAAATTCTACCGCATAGGCCGCTCGCATATCGTTTCGCTGAAGGCTATACAGGTGGTAACCAAGCACTTTGGTTCGCGACTGAAGGTTCAACTCAAGGCCCCACAGAGGGACGACCTATTTGTGTCCAGAGCCAGGGCCAACGACTTTTTGGAGTGGCTCAACGGTGGCGAATAGATGTAGTTTGCTCGTCGGTACAGAGCGTCGCTTGGTCGTGGTTTTTGGCCACTCTCGTCGGAAAATAGCGCCATCGTAAGACAAAAAATCGTACCTTGCGTAAAACGCAAGAGGTGCTCTCCGTGCCCAAGCGCAACGAAACACAAATTTAGGTATATGAAAAAACTAACAAAACTTGCTGCCCTGCTGGGTAGCCTGACTATTATGGCTTGCAACTCTCAACAAGTGGTGGTGGGCGACTATGCCACCTATCCCGAGTACACCAAAGGCGACCTCGGACTCACCTACTCTCCTACCCAATCGGTAATCAAACTTTGGGCCCCCGACGCCCAGGGAGTAACCCTGTCGGTATATGCCGAGGGCATAGGTGGCGAACCTATCGAGCAGGTTGCAATGACCAAAGGGGCCAAAGGCACCTGGAAGGCAACCCTCAAGGGCGACCGCAAGGGGCAGTTTTATACATTTGCCGTAACCACCCTGGAGGGCAAAACCCTGGCCGAGACCCCAGGCGTATGGCCCAAAGCAGTGGGTGTTAACGGTTTGCGTGCTGCTATAATCGACCTCTCCGACACCAACCCCGAGGGTTGGGAGGCCGACAAAGGCCCCGCAGTGGAGAACTTCACCGACATAATTATCTACGAGATGCACCACCGCGACTTCTCGATTGCCGACAATAGTGGCATCAGCAACAAGGGCAAATTCTTGGCTCTGACCGAGCAGGGTACCACCACCCCCGAGGGCTTGGCCAGTGGCATTGACCACCTGAAGGAGCTGGGCATCACCCACGTTCACATTCTGCCCTCATACGACTACGGCTCGATTGACGAGGCACACCTCGAGCAGAACAAATACAACTGGGGCTACGACCCAAAGAACTACAACGCCCCTGAGGGTGGTTACTCGACCAACCCCTTCGAGCCCACCGTGCGCATCAACGAGATGAAGCAGATGGTAAAGGCTCTGCACGAGGCTGGCATTGGCGTTATTATGGACGTTGTGTACAACCACACCTTCACCAACGACGGCTCAAACTTCTCGCTCACCGTACCTGGCTACTACTACCGCCAAGATGAGGATGGCGACTACTCGAACGCCTCGGGCTGCGGCAACGAGACAGCCTCGGAGCGCCCAATGGTTCGCCGTTACATCACCGAATCGGTTAAGTACTGGGCCGAAGAGTACCACATCGACGGCTTCCGCTTTGACCTGATGGCAATTCACGACATAGAAACTATGAACAACATTAGGGCCGAGTTGGATAAGATTAACCCCAGCATTTTTGTCTATGGCGAGGGGTGGATGGCAGGTGGCTCGCCACTGCCCACCGAGCAGCAGGCCAACAAGGCTAATGGTCTGAAATTCCCTCGAGTAGCAGTGTTCAGCGACGACATTCGCGACGGCCTCAGGGGCGAGTGGATGAGTGCCGGTACGGGTGGTTTTGCCTCGGGTGTTGTGGGCAACCGCCAGAAAGAGAGCATCAAGTTTGGCGTTGTGGGCGCAACCGAGCACCCACAGATTGACTACGCCACCGTAAACTACTCAAACGCACCCTACGCCAACAACCCCACCGAGGTTATCAACTACGTTTCGTGCCACGACGACGAGTGCTTGCGCGACAAGATTCACCAGACCAGCAGCCACCTGTCGGCCGAGCAGCAGAAGCGTATCGACCTGCTGGCACAGACCATTGTGATGACCGCCCAGGGCGTGCCCTTCATCTTCTGTGGCGAGGAGCTCTACCGCACCAAGCAGAACATCCGCAACACCTACAACCTGCCCGATGAGGTTAACCGCATCGATTGGAGCCACAAGGCCAAATACAACGACGTATTCACCTACTACCGCGAGCTCATCAGGATGCGTCGCACCCACCCTGCATTCCGTATGGCAACAACCGAGCAAGTGGTTGACAACTTGAAGTTTATCGACTCGCCCGAGGGTACCGTTATGTACACCATCAATGGTGCAGCCGTAGGCGACGAGTGGAGCCAGGTGCTGGTAATCTACAACGGCTCGCTGGACGGTGTGGATATGAAATTCCCCGAGGGTGGCGGTTGGAACATTGTTTGCGAGGACGGCAAGATGCAGCTCGACTCGCCACGCACATTCAACGGCACCGACTTCTACGTTCACGGCACCAGCGCCATCATAGCGTTCCGCAAGTAGAACACAAGCCTATAGCACAACAAAAGCGAGGAAGGGAGAACAACCAACCTCGCTTTTTTGTACCTTTGCGGCGACAAAAAACAACAACAAAAGCAGCAAGCGAAATGAGTAACAACACCGACAACAGCACCCCCACCGTAACACCCCAAAAGAGGGAGCGACTGTGGAATGCCAACTACACCAAGGCGTGGTTGTCTAACTTTATGATATTCTTTTCGTTTATGCTGCTCACGCCCCTGCTGCCAATCTACCTGAGCGAGAGCTTCGGGGCCGACAAAGATACCATTGGCCTGGTCTTGAGCGGCTATACCATCACCGCCCTGCTGATACGCCCGTTTAGCGGCTACTTTGTCGACACTTTTCCTCGCAAGGTGGTACTGCTGGTAGCCTACTCGCTCTTTGCGGTGTTGTTTGGTGGCTACATTGTGGCGGGGTCGTTGGCCCTGTTTGCCGTCATAAGAACACTCCACGGCGCCCCCTTTGGAGCAACTACGGTGGCCAACAGTACCGTAGCAATAGACGTGCTCCACTCTACACGCCGAGCCGAGGGTATTGGCTACTACGGGTTGAGCAACAATGTGGCCACTGCCATTGCCCCTGCGGTGGCGCTGGCAATCTATGGCGCTTGTCAGAATTTCGACATACTCTTTGGGCTGTCGCTACTCTTTGCGTGTGGCGGTTTGGCCATTAGTGCAACGCTCAAAATGCCTGCACGCGAGCAGGTTAAGAACAAAGCCCCGCTGAGCCTCGACCGCTTCATACTACTCAAAGGGTGGCGCATCGGTCTGTCACTCGGCTGCCTTTCGTTTTCGTATGGCGTACTATCGACCTACATTGCCATCTACGGCAAGGAGGAGTTGGGCATTGTGGGTGGCTCGGGCCTATTTTTTGCCCTGCTGTCGGTAGGCCTGATACTCTCGCGACTGGTGGGAAGTCGCACGCTACGCCAGGGCAAG
Source organism: Tidjanibacter sp. (assembly GCA_045543795.1). GTDB lineage: Bacteria > Bacteroidota > Bacteroidia > Bacteroidales > Rikenellaceae > Tidjanibacter. The sequence continues at coordinate 116,578 of JAZPXV010000010.1, read as the reverse complement.
GTGGTGCAGAACGCCTCGGTGGGTGTGGTCATTTCGCTCTTTGGCTACCTGCTCTTTGCCGCCGTTCACAACGAGTGGAGCTACTACGGCTCGGCACTGATTATAGGCCTCGGCAACGGCCATATGTTTCCTGCCTACCAGACAATGTTTATCAACTTGGCGAGCAATGCTCAGCGAGGCACAGCCAACTCTACAATGCTGGTTTCGTGGGATATAGGCGTAGGCTTGGGTATGGTTGTGGGCGGAGCACTGGCCGAGTGGTGGGGCTACGGAGCAGCCTTCTGGGGAGCTTGGGTGGTGAACATCTTGGGCGTGGTGGTATTCTTTGCCCTTGCCAAGGGGCACTTTGCCCGCCACCGACTGCGCTAAGGCCCCCACACCTGATACAAATCCCAATCCGAACACTTATTGTGTAGTATAAGAGTAGTGAGTTCGCAAAAAATGTCTATTTTTGCGGGCTCAATTTTTAGAAGAAAACATATCGTAGCATTATGACATACGTATTACTTGTTATATCGTTCGTGGCCATCATCTATGGCGCAAACTGGTTTGTTGATGGTGCAGTGGCTGTGGCCCGAAGGCTCAAAGTGTCGGACTTTGTGATTGGCGCAGTGGTTGTGGGCATCGGCACCTCGCTGCCCGAGCTGGTGGTGAGCATCAAGGGCGCCATCGACGGCAACGCATCTGTGTCGATTGGCAATGTGGTGGGCTCGAACATTTTTAACGTCTTGGCCATACTGAGCGTAACAGCCATAGCCTATCCCGTTATTATCACTCGCAGCAACCTACGCAAAGACCTGCCCATCTGCTTTGGCCTGTCGGTGCTGCTGTTGCTGCTCACTTTCAACCTGTTCGATGGCTCGCAACCCACGCTGGCGTGGTACGATGGAGCAGTGCTGCTCGCCTGCTTTGTGGCCTATATGTGGATGTCGCTTCGCGACGGCAAAAAGGAGGGTGCCGCAACTCCCGAGGAGCTTGCCGATGCAAAACCCATCTCATTGGGCAAGGCTGTTGGTATGATTTTGGTGGGCGTAGTGGTGCTGATTGTCGGTTGCGACACCTTTGTGGACCAGGCCATTGCTATTGCCAAGCAGCTGGGCGTAAGCGATGCATTCATCAGTATCACACTAATTGCCTGTGGCACCTCGCTGCCCGAGTTGGCCGCCTCGGTTGCCGCAGCTCTGAAAAAGAACACCCAACTGGCTCTGGGCAACATCATTGGCTCAAACATCTTCAATATCTGCCTGATTTTGGGCCTCAGCTCACAGGTCATTACCCTCGATGCGCCAAACATCACCATTGTAGACTATGCGGTTATGGTGGGTGCTCTGGTGCTGACGGCACTGCTGGGCTTGAAGGGCAAAATCAGCCGTTGGGGTGGCTTGGCTATGTTTGCCTGCTTTGGCTGCTATATGGCATACCTTATCAGTGGCCAGTTGTAGAGCCAACAACCTATATTACAATAACAAAGCCTACCTTCGTGATACGAAGGTAGGCTTTGTTTTATCCATACCGAAAGGCTACTCGTCGGCCAGCAGGTCGGCCACCACAAAGGTACTGCCACCAATGAAAATCATATCGTCGGCCGAGGCGAGCGATATGGCGTGGCGGTAGGCCTCGTGAACATCGGGCACCACATCGCCCTCGAATCCCTCGTGGCGGAACTTGGCGGCTAACTCGTCGGCAGGCAGCGCTCGGCGCACCGAAGCCTGAGTAAAAACATAGTGTGCCTCCTTGGGCATAAGCGGAATTACCGACGAGAAATCCTTGTCATCGACCATACCTATAACCATAAACAGGCGCTCGTAGTGTTGGGCCCTAATCTGGGCAACCACCTCGGCCAAGCCGTGGGCATTGTGGCCCGTATCGCACACAACCAGAGGGGCTTGCGAGAGTTGTTGCCAGCGCCCTCTGAGGCCCGTCGAAGGGGCCACAGTGCGAATGCCCTCGACCAATGCGCGCGTAGAGATATTCAGGTGGGTATGGTTACGCAGCAGACTCACTGCGGTGCGAGCCGTAAGGATATTTTTGCGCTGATAGGAGCCCGCCAAGTCGAGGTCCAAAATCTGTGTACGACCGTCGCTGTGGCGTTGCAGGGTGTAGCGCACCAAGGCTCCCGAAGGCTCGGTGTCTAAAACCTCCCAAGTGCGATCGGCGTAGACAATAGAGGTGCGGTTGGCCTGGGCAAGCTCTTCAAAAACGGGGCAACTCTCGGGGTGGCTCTCGCCAACAATCACCGGCACCTCGGGCTTGATGATGCCGCCCTTCTCGAAGGCAATCTCGGCAATGGTACTGCCCAACAGAGCGGTATGTTCGAGACCTATATTGGTGATAACCGACAAGATAGGCTTAACAATGTTGGTAGCATCAAGGCGACCTCCAAGGCCCGTTTCGACCACTGCAATCTCCACACTACTCTCCGAAAAGTGGTGAAAGGCCAACGCCGTAGTCATCTCAAAGAACGATAGGCCCAACTCGACCATCTTATCGCGGTACTCGTCGACAAACTTGACCACTTGGCGCTCGCTGATAGGCTCGCCATCAACCCTTATGCGCTCGCGGAAATCGACCAAGTGAGGCGAGGTGTAGAGGCCCACGCAGTAGCCCGCTTGTTGCAAGACCGATGCGAGCATATGCGACACCGACCCCTTGCCATTGGTACCCGCAACGTGAATGACGAAGTAGTTTCGCTGTGGATTGTCAAGCACCTCACACATACGGGTAATGCTCTGCAACCCCTCTTTATAGGCCCCCGGGCCTATGTTTTGGTAGGTTGGGAACGAGTTGAACAGGAAGTCGATAGTCTGAGAGTAATTCATTGGGCAAGAGATAGTTTGGCGGTGTTATTTGCTATATATTGATTAGTCGACAAGGTGATTTTTGCGCCTAAAGCGGTAGCTCACATAGTAGAGCAGCCCGAGCAGGTAGACATAGCCACCCAGGCGGCCAATGTAGTCGCCATAGCGAGCATAGAAGGTAACCTCGGTCAAGGGTTGCACCTTCTGGGTGAGGGTACCTCGCTGGTCCCAACCGAGCGACTGCACAACCTCGCCCTTGGGGCTTATGAATCCGCTAATACCTGTATTAGCAGCGCGGCACACCCAGCGACGGCTCTCGATTGCACGCAGGCGCGAGTAGGAGAAGTGCTGGCGGTAGCCCTCGGTGTCGTGCCACCAACCGTCGTTGGTGATGACCATCATCAGCTGCGCTCCATCGGCACTCCAGCCAGCAAAATGCTCGCCATAGACCGACTCGTAACATATTGGTGCTGCGGCAGTAACGCCGTAGGGGAAGCGGTCGTTGCGGAGCAAAAAGTGGCGGCGATATTTGTCCACCCCCAACTGTCCCGTAGTGCCACCCAGGTCGACAATCAGCTTTTCGAGCGGTTTGAGCAGATTCATATAGGGCATCTTCTCGACACCCACCACCAGGCGGCTCTTGTGGCTCACCTTCAGAGTTGAGTCGCGGTCGAGCGCCAGAGCTGCATTGTAGCGGTCAAACCATAGGTCTCCCCTATGGCGTGCTGTGGCCGAAGCCTCGGCCTCGGAGGCGTAGCGTTTGAAGGTCATTGCACCCGTAATTAACTGCGCCTGGGGATAGTGGTGCGAACGATACGACTCGAGCATCTTTATGGAGTTGCTGCCCAGGATATTATGCTCCCAAATGGCGTCGCCAGCATCGCCCACAACCGTCTCGGGCATAACGATATAGTCGACATCCTCGGGCGCCTCGCCACAGAGCGAGGTGAACATACGAATCTGGTACTGGGGAGCGATGGTGTACTTTTCGGTATAGGGGTCGATGTTAGGCTGCACCACTGTGACGGTAGCCTGGGGCCCCTCGGGAGCCTTCCACGCTGCACCCACAACCACCGAGCAGAGCAGGGGCACAACAGCAAACCCTGTCGCCACCAGAGCCTTGCGAGTGGTGCGCTTGGTGAGCCACTCGAAAGCCAGCACATTCACCAGCAGCACCCACAGCGAGCCACCCAGCGAGCCCGTAAACTCATACCACTGCACCGCCCACACGTCGTTAGCAAAGCCGTTACCCAGAACCAGCCAGGGGAACGAAATCTCGCCATTGAGGTAGAAGTGCTCGGCCCACAGCCAACCGCAGATGAGCAGTGTGTAGGCGTGAACGGGGCGTGCACGCTTGGAGGCGTAGTGGTAGACCATAAAGACACCGCCAAAGAGCAGTATCTGCACCACCGTAGCGGCCACAATGCCCACAGCAGCAGCGTAATATATCCACCAGCAGGTAACAATGGTCCATAGGCCCATAACCAGGGCTGTCCATCCCGCCATACGCCAGAACGAACGGCGCGACGAGTCGTAAGAGGCCGAAATAACCAGCAGGGGGACAAGCGCAACGAGCAGCACAAGGCCCGTAGTGCGAAGCCATCCGAGGCTCAAAAGTACTACACTCAACAGAGCCAACAGGGCCCTTTGGTATGTTTTTAGTTTCATAGTCATCATTCAAAACGGGGTTTATCTCCACAAAAATACTCTTTTTTGTCTAAATGTTTTACCCAAAGGGTAACTTTTTATGCAAGAGGGGGCACAAGCCGTAAAAAATGGAAAAAATATAACTATCTTTGTATGTTGTAAACTATGCACCAATTCAAAGCACTATGTGGATTAATGTACTCATTGGCGGACTAATGGTTGGCGTGATGGCCTCGGTACCCCCAGGGCCCACCTGCATCTTGACCATTCAGCGCAACCTCAGCAAGGGTATGCGAGCAGGTCTGTTCACAGGCCTGGGTGTGGCAACGTGCGACACGCTCTACTCGTCGATTGCCTTCTTCTCGCTGGCAATGGTGATGTCGTTTGTCGAGAGCCACATGCTGCTAATCAAGGGCATTGCGGGCTTCTGCATCACCTTCTTTGGCGTGAACACCTTTCTAACCAACCCCGCCGTACAGATACGCCGCAACCGCAACCAACCTGGCAAGGGCAATTGGCAAGACTACATTTCGGGCTTCCTTATGGGGCTGAGCAACCCCACCTACATACTGGCCCACGTTGCGCTTATCGCCACCGTTCAGGCTATGGGCTTCAGCAACCCCGAGGGAACAGTAATCTCCAACGCGCTGATGATTATTGGTGTAATGGGCGGCTGTATGGCCTGGTGGACTCTGATTGCGGTGCTTATGAAGCTGGTGCGCAAGAACTTCCGCCCACGTCACATGCTCTGGATTAACCGCATTGCGGGCACCATAATAACCCTCATCGGACTGAGCCTTATAGCCTCGATGATTTCGGATTTGAACATAAACATTCACCTCGATGACATATTCCCACACCGCTAAAAAGATTGTTATCGCCGTAGACGGCTTCTCGTCGTGCGGTAAGAGCACCTTCGCCAAGTTGGTCGCAGCCCGACTCGGCTACATATTTATCGACACTGGCGCAATGTACCGCGCCGTAACCCTCTATGCGCTCGAAAACGGGGCCATCAATAACGGCATCCTCAACGAGGAGGCGCTGATTGGCCTGCTCGACGACATAGACATCTCGTTCCGCTTCAACCCCGAGCGCGGCGCCAGCGACATCTACGTCAACGACGTGTGGGTAGAGGGCAAAATCCGCACTATCGAAGTTAGCAACCTGGTGAGTTCGGTAAGTGCCGTAGCCGAAGTGCGCAAAAGGCTGGTGGCACTCCAGCAGCGTATGGGGCAAGACAAGGGGGTAGTGATGGACGGTAGGGATATTGGCACTGTGGTGTTCCCCAATGCCGAGCTGAAGATTTTTATGACTGCCGACCCCGAGGTGAGGGCCGAGCGCCGCTACCGCGAGCTGCAAGCCAAGGGCGAGCAGGTGAGTATGGAGGAGATTGTCGAGAACATTCGCCAGCGCGACCACCTCGACCAGACTCGCGCCATCAGCCCCCTGCGTAAGGCCGACGACGCCATAGTGCTCGACAATGGAGGTATGACCCTCGAGGAGGAGATGGCGTGGTTTGATGAGATTTTTGCCCAGAGGATCGTCTAACGTCAAACGACAAACGTCTAACCGACCTAAGTCATTAAGGCCTTTAATGTCCTTAAAGCCTTTAAGGAAAAGCGGTAGATGCCAACCGCCTGACTAAAGTCAGTCGTGGCAAGACGGGCCGAGCAAAGGCAGTAAGAGATACGAGCCGAAAGCAAGTATCGCCCAAAAGTTTTTGGTGCAGCACCACCACTCCTCCCCTGAGTTAGGGGAGGTGCCCGAAGGGCGGAGGGGTCTGTAAACAAAAACACACGCCCCCGTCGCTATGCGACACCCCCTCTAAGTTAGAGGGGGAATGTATAGACCGAGCAAAGGCAGTAAGAGATACGAGCCGAAGGCGAGTATCTCGGAAAAGTTTTTTGCGTCGCTTTTTTACAAAAAAGCGACAAACAAAACAACAAACAAAAATGAAAATAGAAATAGACGAGAAATCGGGGTTTTGTTATGGTGTGGTGAGCGCCATTTCGAAGGCAGACGAGTTGATTGCTTGTGGCAAGAGGGTATACTCGTTGGGCGATATTGTGCATAACGACCTGGAGGTGGCAAGGCTTGCGGCCAATGGTGTGGTGACTATCGACCACGCAGCGCTTGGGGCTTTGGAGCCTACACCCAATACCACAGTGCTGATTCGTGCTCACGGCGAGCCCAAGAGCACCTATGCCACCCTGGAGGGGCGAGGGTTGGAGTTTGTGGATGCGACCTGCCCTGTTGTGGCCAAGTTGCAGAAGCTGACCATCGAGGCCGACCGCCAGATGCGCCAGGTGGGTGGTACGGTAATCATCTTGGGCAAGAAGGGCCACGCCGAGGTGGTGGGACTCAATGGCCAGATTGAGAATAGGGCCACGGTGGTCGAGAAGATTGCCGACCTTGACGAGGTCGATTTTACGAAGCCCATATTTCTGCTGTCGCAGACCACCCAGAGCCTTTCGCTCTTTGCCCAGGTGAGGGATGAGGTCTTGGCTCGTTCGGCAAACCCACAAGATGTTGTTGTACGAGATACCATTTGCCGCCAGGTTGCTGGGCGCGAGGAGCATTTGAGGGCCTTTGCACGCAGCTGTGATATGGTGGTCTTTGTGTGTGGCCACAAGAGCTCAAACGGCAAGGTGTTGTTTCAGACCTGCTATGAGGCAAACCCGAGGAGCATAAAGATTGAGTCGCCCGACGAGCTGCGGGCAGAGATGTTTGAGGGAGTTGAGCACGTTGGCATTTGTGGAGCCACCTCTACACCCCACTGGCTAATGGAGCAGGTGCAGCAGACAATTAAAGAGTTGACCAATACGTTATAGCATATAAAAAAGATATGAAACAGACTCCCATTAAATACCTATTGCGCACGCTGATATACCTGGTGCGAATGGTGCTGCTCATTGTGGCCATCTACCTGGTTATGGATGCTACCGACACACTGGCCGTACACTACAACGAGCTTTTAGGCACTCGCGGCCTGATTTTGGCAGTTGCCCTGCTGGGCATATCGATTGCCTACCCCTCGTATGGTTATGTGAGCCGCACTGCCCGAGCCTCGTTTGGGGCTGACCGCGCGGCTATCATCAGGGCCTTTAGGCACATTGGCTATGCGCTCCACAGCGAGGAGAGTGGCCGAATGACGTTCCGCGCCTCGGGTATCTTCAAGAGGGTGTGGAATATGGGCGACGACAAGATTGTTGTCACCCCCATCGACGAGCAGACCATCGAGGTGAGTGGCCTGCGCAAAGAGGTGGTGCAGGTGGTCTACCACATTGCAGGCACCACCCAGCACGGCAACGACGAATAATTTTTAGTACCACAAATGAGAAGAAGAGTTAAACATATACTAATTGTGGGTGCCGTTGTGGTCGGGGGCCTTTTGCTGGGCTCGGCCGCACAGAGCAACACCTACAATCTGGGCAAGAACATTGAGATACTGGTCAATCTGTTCCGCAACCTCAATCTGTTCTACGTCGATGGCGTAGAGCCCGACAAGCTGATGGATGCTGCGGCCGAGGGTATGACCAAGGTGCTCGACCCCTATACCACCTATCTGTCGGCCGAGAAGATGGAGGAGTTCTCGACAATGACTACGGGCAAGTATGGCGGTGTGGGGTCGATGATTCGCCAGAGGGGCGAGTGGGTAGACTTCATCGAGCCCTACAAGGGGTCGCCAGCCGACAAAGCAGGCATACGCCCCGACGACCGCATAGTGGAGATTGAGGGCAAGGATGCCAAGGGGATGACCTCGCAGAAGGTGAGCGACCTGCTGCGTGGTGACCCAGGTAGCACCGTAAAACTGAAGGTCAAGAAGTTCCCTGGCGAGGAGGTTGTAGACCTTCGCATCAAGCGCGAGAGGATAACCATTCCCAGCATACCCTACTACGGGATGGTGGCCGACAGTGTGGGATACATAATCCACAACGACTTTACCGAAGATTGCAGCACCGCCCTGCTGAACGCCTACCGCGACCTCGAGGCACAGGGTATGAAAGCCCTGGTGCTCGACTATCGAGGCAATGGTGGCGGACTGTTGCAGGAGGCTGTGAAGATTCTCTCGATGTTTGTGCCCAAAGGCACCGAGGTGGTGAGTATGCGCTCGACCAAGAGCGCCAAAGAGAACCGCACGTTCAAGACCGAGAATGAGCCTGTGTCGCTCGAGGTGCCCATTGTGGTGCTGACCAATAGCGGCTCGGCCTCGGCAGCCGAGATTGTGGCAGGAGCGTTGCAAGACACCGACAGGGCCGTAATTGTGGGCCAGCGCACCTTTGGTAAGGGCTTGGTACAGAGCACCTACCCATTGGGCTACGACGCCTTTGCCAAGATTACCACCGCCAAGTACTACCTGCCCAGTGGTCGCTGTGTGCAGGCAATCGACTATGCCCACCGCAACGACGACGGTAGCGTGGCCTCGGTGCCCGACTCGCTCGTGCAGGAGTTCAAAACCCTGGGCGGTCGCAAGGTCTACGACGGTGGCGGAGTGGTGCCAGATGTTAAGTTGGAGCCCCAGTACATAAGCACCTTTGCCTATGTGGTATATGGTATGGGCCACATTGACGACTTCTTGACCGACTACTGCCGTCGCCACTACGACGAGCTGGTGGTTGAGCCCCAGAAATACCACTTCGACCAGGCTGCCTATGAGGAGTTTATCGAGTTTATGAAAGACAAAGATGTTCCCTGGGAGAGCGAGGCCGAGTTGCGCTGGAAAGAGTTCAAGAAGGCTGCCGAGAAGGAGCGTTGGAGCGAGAGCATCGACGGCCCTCTGGCACAAATCGACAACCTCTTTGCCAACACCACCGAGGACAACCTGAGGCTCTATCAGCGCGAGATTAGTGACATAATTGAGGAGCAAATGGTGAGCCGTTACTGCTTCAACGAGGGCGGAATTCACCACACCATACCCATCGACACCGAGCTGGCCAAAGCGGTAGAGATTCTGCAGAACAAGCCACTCTACACCGAGATTGTAACCAGCCGAGATACCGAGCGCAAGTAACCCAACCGACACACATTCAAACCACAGATAATGAAGGAGTTTAAGGGCACACGCATAGGCGAGCGAATGTGGCAACGCATCAAAAACCTGCCTTACAAAAAGAGGTTGGCTATGATTGCATTGGCCCTGGCGCTGGGCGCCACCTCGCTGTTGTTCACCTCGCATATGGGCAATATGTTGCAGCACAAAGAGATGAACGAGATGGCCCTTTGGTCGTATGCTATGGAGCGTGTGGGCGAGGGCCACCTGGCCGACCCCTTGATTTTCCAGGTCATTCACAACCAGAAGATTCCGTTCATACTGCTCGACGAGAGCGGCCGAGTGGAGAAGTCGCACCTGGTGCCCCAAGAGGTTGTGTCCAACCCCGATGCGAGGATGAAGGTAATAATGCGATTCTCGCGCCAGAACCAACCACTGGAGATAAACCTGCCTCACGGGCGCCGATTTATGCTCTTTTATGGCAACTCGGCACTGCTCAACTGGCTCATACTCTTCCCATACCTGCAACTCGCTGTGGTTGCGCTTTTTGTGCTCTTTGCCTTCCTGACCTTCCGCACCAGCAAGCAGGATGAGCAAAACCGCGTGTGGATAGGTATGGCCAAAGAGACTGCCCACCAACTTGGTACCCCCATTTCGTCGCTTATGGGATGGCTCGAGTATCTGCGTAGCCAGGGCATCGACCCCGCAGCCATAGACGAGATGAACAAAGACCTGACACGACTGATTAAGGTGGCCGACCGATTTGGCAAGATTGGCTCGACAACCGACCTTACGAAAGCCAACCTGAATGAGGTAACAAACGACTGTGTAGTCTACTTCAAGACTCGCATACCGCGCAAAGTATCACTGCGTTACAACGGCTTGGCAATGGCTCCCGTAGGGGCGCAGCTCAACACAGCCCTGTTCGAGTGGGTTGTCGAAAATCTGCTCAAAAATGCCCTCGATGCACTGCAGGGCGTGGGCGAGATTGAGGTATCGGTGAGCGAAGATGACAACTGGGCCTACGTTGATGTGCGCGACACGGGCAAGGGTATTCCCAAAGGCCAGTGGCGCAAGATTTTCGAGCCTGGCTTCACGACCAAGACTCGTGGTTGGGGCCTGGGCCTGTCGCTCAGCAAGCGCATCATCGAGGAGTACCACGGAGGCCGCATTGCGGTGGTAGAGAGTGAGATAGGCCAGGGCACAACAATCCGCATTGCAGTAAAGCGAGCCGACGTTCAATAAAAGAGTTTATCCACACACAAACAGATACACCAACTAACACCAAACGCGACTGATGACACCCACACCACATAGCCCCGAGATGGCCGACTCGTTGGCCAAGGTACTCTTTGGCCCGAGCGCACGCATTGTGGCCGAGGGGGGTGGCGACCAGGTGGCAGTCGAGGCGGTCGCAGATGTGATGACCGAGGCGGCTTCGCTGACCGACAATCTGGTGGTCAAGTTGGGGCTGGTGATTCTCTTTGTTTTCTATATGCTCACCACAACCGTCTACTGGGGGCAGTTTGGTGGTATGCTAAAGATAATCCTCACCAACAACATTGGCATAAAAGTTGCGGACGAATTGAGTTATCTCTTCGTCAAGGCTATGCGCACAGCGGCGGCAATGGGTATACTCACTTGGTCACTCGTGTGCGTAGGTGCCGCTGGCTATGCAGGCATAGACATTGCCGCCCTGGGCATAGCGCCCGAGTGGTTTCTACCCGTATGTATCGCCACCACCTCTGGGCTGTTGCTCTTTGGGTGGATGCTGACCCGAGGGGTTTGCTGGCTGATACGTCGCGGCGACCTGGGCGAAGGGCTCGAGGTGCTTGCCGAGGCAACTTTGGCCCTGGTGGCAGTCGTTTCAACACCCCTGGCGCTACTCTTTGTAGTTGGAGCCGAAGGGATTGGTCTGTGGCTGCTGATAGGGTTAGGTCTGATAGCCGTTGTAGGGCTATTTACCTATACAATAAAGAGTTTTATATTTTTTCTTGAACAAAAAATTTCATTTTTGCTTTGGCTTTTGTACCTTTGCGCCGCATTTTTGATTCCATTGGGCATCATTGTTTCGACAGTATTGCACAATAGTACCCTTTAACGTAGAACCAAAAACAGACAAAGCATTGGAAATTAAGGAAATACTGGTATCGCAGCCCCAACCTGCGATCGTTGAAAAATCACCATTCTACGAGCTCGCAAAGAGCAACAAAATCAACATTACATACAAGCCCTTTATCAAAATTGAGGGCGTGTCGCTCAAGGAGTTCCGCTCGCAGAGAACCGAGATTCTCGACTACTCGGCTGTGATTTTCACCAGCCGCACCACCGTAGACAACTTCTTCCGCATCTGCGAAGAGGCTCGCATCACAGTGCCCGAAACAATGAAATACTTCTGCATCACCGAGGCTATTGCACTCTATCTGCAAAAGTATATCATCTATCGCAAGCGCAAGATTTTCTTTGCCGACGGCCAGTTCGACCACTTTATGGAGAGCATTCTCAAACACAAAGACGAGAAGTTTATCCTAGCCCTGGCCGAGCCCCACAACCCCGAGGTGCCCGAAACCCTTAAGCGTCTGGGTGTAAACCACGCAAGCATAATCTTTGCCCGTACCGTCAGCGCCGACCTGAGCAATGTCGACCTAACGAAGTATGACGTGTTGGCGTTCTACAGCCCCAACGAGATTGCGGCCCTCACCGCCCACTACGGCCAGAGGGACGATATGCCTATGATTGCTGTCTTTGGCGACAAGACCGCCGAGGCCGCAGCCAATGCCGGTCTGAAGGTCTATGCCAAGGCCCCAGCACCTGGCACCCCAAGTATGGCCAAAGCAATTGAGTTGTTGGTTCAGGCAGCCCAGAGCGGCAAAGAGTTGGAGCCCCTGGAGATTGGCGCAAGCCACGTTGCCGAAGACTTCATCAAGGCCCAGGAGGCCAAGCCAGTCAAGAAGTCGAGGGCAAAGCGCAAACCCACAGCTGCAGCCACAAAGGCGTAAGCCACAAGCTGATAGGACACAATTTGGGGCACTCAACGTGGGTGCCCCAAAACAATTTACCGCCCCCGACAATTGTGTTGGGAAGCCCAAGATATATTATAAAATAGGTGTAGAGACGCAACAATGGCAACCACCCCCACATACGGGCTCTCGAAGGCCGAAAGGCTCAGAGGCAAGTCGGCCGACCTGCTCTTCAAAGGGAGTAAGGGTGGTTTTGTATACCCCTACAGGTTTGTATACAAGAGCCGCCCCCTGACCGACAGCGACCAGGCCACTGTGTCGGTGCTCTTTTCGGTCCCCAAGCGCAACATCAAGAGGGCTGTTGGGCGCAACCTGCTCAAGCGCCGCAGTCGCGAGGCCTACCGACTTGCCAAGCTCGAGCTCAACAAGTTGGCTGCCGAGCGTGGGCTCCACATCGACATTGCCCTCATCTACTCGACCAAAGAGATTCTCGATTACTCAATAATCAGCAATGCAGTCAAGAACATTCTGGCAAAAATTTGTCGCAGCTTGTAAGTGGCTGTTCAGCGCTCCGTTTGTGGCCCTAATCAGGTTTTACCAAATCTGCATATCGCCCCTCAAGCCCAGCGCCTCGTGCCGTTTTACACCCACCTGCTCGCAGTACGCCCTGGAGGCCTTTCGCAAGTACGGCCCACTGAAGGGCGGTTGGCTTGCAATCAAGCGCATTGCTCGCTGCCACCCCTGGGGTGGAAGTGGTTATGACCCAGTGCCATAAGCCGACTATTCCCATTCTGATACAACACAAAAACGAGGTACGTTTGTGAGTCAAACGTACCTCGTTTTTATCTTAACGGGAATCCTCCCTCTAGCTACCCACAGGGTAGAGCCCATCTGCTAAAATGGAACGTCGTCGATGTCGTCAATCGCAGGAGCCGACACGGGCTGCTGGGGCATAGGCTGCTGGGTATAAGCAGGCTGCGAATAGGTGGGCTGCTGACCATAGCTCTGCTGGGGTGCGCCATAGTTCTGCTGGCCACCACCCTGCTGCTCGGCACCACCCTCGGCGCGGCGGCCCAGGAGTTTCATCTCGTCGGCCAACACCTCGGTGGTGTAGCGTTTGTTACCAGCCTGGTCGGTCCACTCGCGAGTGCGCAGGCGACCCTCGATATAGATCTGCGAGCCCTTGCGAACATAGCGGTCCACTACGTCGGCCAAGTTACGCCACAGAGTGATGGTGTGCCACTCGGTGTGCTCGGTCGACTCTTTGGTGTCGCGGTTATAGAAGCGCTCGCTTGTGGCAAGCCTCACGCGGGCAGTCTTAACACCGCTCTCGAGGGTGCGTACCTCGGGGTCTACGCCCACATTGCCCACAAGTATTACTTTGTTAATCATATTCGGTCTAAATTATAGTGTTTTAAGAAGTTCGGTAAAGAGTTTTGTCATATTCTTCTCGGCCAGCTTGCCATTCTCCTGCACCTCTTCGTGCGAAATGCTGGTGTTCTCCATAGTGTCGGTAATAATCGACACGCCAAAGACGGGCAGATCCATGTGCCTTGCAGCAATAACCTCGGGCGCGGTAGACATACCCACGGCGTCGCCACCAATTATTTTAACCCACTGGTACTCCTTGGGGGTTTCAAACGTGGGGCCCGTAAGAGCCACATAGCAACCGTACTGCAACTTGATACCCTCGCGCTCGGCAATGGCGCTTGCCCTGTCAATCAGTTCGGGGTTGTAGGCATCGTTCATTGCGGGGAAGCGTGGGCCAAGCTCGTCAATGTTGCGGCCAATCAATGGGTTGGGAATAAGGTTGATGTGGTCGTTGATAACCATCACGTCGCCCACCCTGAAGGTCGAGTTCATCGAGCCTGCGGCATTCGACACAAACAGAGTCTTAATGCCCAGCAACTTCATCACCCTCACAGGGAACACAACCTGCTGTGCGGTGTAGCCCTCGTAGTAGTGGAACCTACCCTGCATTGCCACAACCTTTTTGCCACCCAGGCGGCCAAAAATTAGCCTGCCGCTGTGGCCCTCGACGGTCGAAACGGGGAAGTTGGGAATCTCTGCATAGGGCAGAGCGGCCTCAATCTCAATCTTCTCGACCAAGCCACCCAGACCAGTACCCAGAATAATACCCACCTCGGGTTCGAAGCCCACCTTTGCCTTTATAAATTCGGCCGAAGCCTTAATCTGTTCAATCATAACGCTCTCTTTTTTAGGTCAATTGCTTGCGCCATCATTACATTTTCTCCAACATACCGATAATCAGCGCACTCATACGCTTCTCGGCTTTGGCACCCTCTTGCTGCACCTCCTCGTGGGTTGACTTCTGACCGCTGAAGGCTGCGTTGGTGATAATCGAAATGCCAAACACGGGCAGGCCCATATGCCTTGCGGCAATAACCTCGGGCGTGGTCGACATACCTGCAGCATCGCCACCAATGGCCTTAAAGTAGCCATACTCCTTGGGGGTCTCGAAAGTGGGGCCAGTGGTGCCAACATAGCAACCATACTGCAACTTGATGCCCTTGCTTGCAGCCACCTCGGTAGCCAATGCCCCCAAAGCCTTGCTATAGGGCTCGCTCATATCGGGGAAGCGCGCGCCAAGCTCGTTGATATTCTTACCAATCAACACATTGGGAATCAGGTTGATGTGGTCGGTAATGACCATCAAGTCGCCAACCCTGAACGACGAGTTGATACCACCGCTGGCATTGGACACAAACAGAGTCTGTATGCCCAGGAACTTCATAACCCTCACAGGGAAAACAACCTGCCAGGTGGCATAACCCTCGTAGTAGTGGAACCTACCCTGCATAGCCACAACCTTCTTGCCGCCCAGGGTGCCAAAAATCAGTCTACCTGCGTGGCCCTCGACGGTCGAAACGGGGAATGCGGGAATCTCGTTGTAAGGAATCGAGTGGGCAATCTCAATGTGGTTTACCAGGCCACCCAGACCTGTGCCGAGGATGATACCCACCTCGGGCTCAAAACCTGCAACCCTCTCTTTGATATAGTTGGCCGAAGCCTTAATCTGCTCAATCATAGTAATTTTAGTATATGCTATTGTTTGTTTTTCAGCTCTGCGACTACCTTGTCGACAAACTGAGCCTCGTCGCCATCGCGGAAGTTGAGCTCGATGGGCTGCACATAGAGCCTCTCTTGCAACTCCCTGGGGATATGCTTGCGCGAGGTCAGTTTTACGCCATCCTTCTCGGTAGTGATGACTACCGCCCCTTTGCTATACGACTCGACCAGCTTGGTCAGGTTGCGAATCTCTTTCACTCGGTAGGTGTGGTGATCGCCATAGGTCACCCTCTCGACCACCTCATAGCGACTCTCCAACGACTCGAAGAAGCGCTCGGGATTGGCAATACCAGCCAACGCTACAACTTTGCTGCCACGAGGAACAACCGTTGGTGCAACGTCAGAGAAAATTGGCCTCAACATAGCCTGCTTCACGTCGGTGAAGAATACAGCCTGATAGGGGTATGGGCGGAGCTCCTTTTGTGCAATGTTGCGCTCGATGGGCGACATCGCCTTGGGAGTCTTGGTAACAATCAGTATGTTTGCACGATAGAGTTGCGACGGGTTGTCGCGCAGGGTACCTGCAGGCAACATTTTGTTCTGGAACGGGGGTGTTGCATAGTCCGACAGAACGATGCTCACCTTTGGTGTAAGGCTACGATGCTGAAATCCGTCGTCCATAATCACAAGGTTGACCTCGGGGTGCTCCTGCTGTATGCGCCTGATGGCCTCGACACGCTTTTCGCACACCACAACCACCGTATTGGGGAATTTGCGCTTAATCTGCTTGGGCTCGTCGCCGACATTCAAGAACGAGTCGCCCACCTGCACCTCGCGGTAGCCCTTGGTGCGCCTACGATAGCCGCGCGAGAGGACAGCAATAGTGTACTGGTCGCTGAGTTTGTCAACCAGAAACTCGACCGTAGGGGTCTTGCCCGTACCACCCACTGCCACATTGCCCACACAGATTATGGGCAGGTCGAACTGTGTAGTCTTGAGCACTTTGAGGTCATAGAGCCAGTTGCGCAACGAGACCCCTGCGCCATACAAACCTGCTGCTATGCTCTTCAGAATACCCATCTTTTTTCAGTTCTTCGTTATCGTAATTTTGCCCCGAGCGCCCTCAATGGGGCATCTCAACAGAGCTAAATCGCTCAAAGTTAGCACTAAAATAGCACATTTCCAAATCCTCACTCCTGGGCTGCGAGTTTTCGGGCCTCGTTTAGGGCCGCCACAAGCAGTTCGGGGTTGTTACAACTGACCAGGTAGCGACGCTTTGAGGTGTGAATTGCCACCCCTTTCTTGCGATTCGAGGCATACAAGCGGTGTACACGACCAGTGCGCAAATCTATGTAGCGCCCCAGGTAGCCCATAAATCCGCAACTTGCCACCAACGGAGCCTTGCTCCTGAAACCCTCGGAGCCCACAAACTCAACATCAGCAATGCTCTCCAACGCAATGTAGGTGGTATCGACCAGGCAGCGCAACTCGAGGGTGGTGTCCGACAAGATTATGCGCGTGGGTATGCTCAACCCACACAGCGCAACGATAGCCAGGCACACAGCACTAACCCAAGCAGCCAAGTAATAGGCCCCTGCGCTCGTGGCAAACAGCCACGCAACACCACCGCCCATAACAGCCACAACCAACGAGGTTATGACCACCCCTTTGGCATCGAGTCCTCCGTATCTAAAAGTCAACTTCATTGCACTATCAATCAACGCCTTACACCCACACACCTCTCTCTACTCGGCATCTGCCTGCAACCTCATCAGCGCCTCGGCAATGGCCAAATCCTCGGGGGTGGTAATTTTAATATTGCTTCGCTCGCCCTCGTAGTAGCCCAGTTTATTGCCGAGCCTTTCGACCACCGTAGCGTCGTCGGTAAAACGAGCATCGGGGGCAGTATCGTATGCCTCGGCAAGTAGCGAGTGGACAAAAAATTGGGGCGTCTGCACCGCCTTGAGGCGTGCTCGGTCGATTACCTCCAAGCCCCCCTCGCCCTCTATGCGAAACGAATCGACTGGAGCCACAATAGGTATTGCAGCCCCCTCGCGCAGGGCCACTTCGGCTCCGCGCAAAATCATCTGGCGACTAACGAGTGGTCGCACGCCATCGTGGATTGCCACCAACTCACAATCGCCCCCCAGGGCCTCAATACCATTGCGCACCGACTCAAACCTCGTTGCGCCACCCGTGCAAACAATGTGGCTCGACTGCAACCCTCGTTCGGCCACAATTTGGGCCCATCGGTCGTGTTGATTAGCCGGCAATACGACCACTATTTTCTTTGCAAGCCCAACAAAGGCCTTGAGCGTCTTTTCGAGGATATAAACGTACCCTATTTTTAGGAATTGTTTGGGCACATCGGCCCCCATCCTGTTGCCAACACCTCCAGCAACAATCACAACGCCCAAATTGGCTTTAGCATAGTCGTTTATATCCATATAGCTATCGTTTTATCGCACAAAAATTATGGTACGTTCACCTCGGTGGCTCGCACCACAAAAGTTTGCACCTACTCAATCTCGTTCAGAGCCTTCCACATTGCCCCTCCGCGTACCTTCATTTGGAGCGAATCTTGGGCCGTAAGCGTAACCACTGGGCGAGTCGAGGGGTAGAGGTCATAGTTGGTCACCATATCCTCGGGCTCAACATCGCCTGCCAGCTCGGCCAGCACCTTTGCCTTAATCTCACCAAAGGCCTCCTCGTTGGCCTTCTTGATTGGCTCAACAGGATCCGACGGAGCCTTCAAGGGGTCCATAGCCTTGCCATTCTTGTAGAGGCGGAAGTCCAGGTGGGCACCAGTCGAAGTACCCGTACTACCCACATAGGCAATCAGCTGGCCCTGCGACACACGCTTGCCAACAGCAATACCTTTGGCATAGCCCTTCAGGTGCAAGTAAGAGCTCGAGTAGCCATTGGTGTGTTTGATTTTGAGCACATTACCACCACCCTTCTTATCCCAATACCTGGCCGTAATGGTACCATCAGCAATTGCCACAACGGGAGTTCCCATTGGGGCTGCATAGTCAACACCCAAGTGGGGGCGGCGCACCTTGTGTACGGGGTGCATACGGTTATACGAGAATTTGGAGCTAATACGAGTGTATTTCAGAGGAGCCTTCAGGAACTGCTTACGCATACTCTTGCCATTCTCGTCCCAGTAGCTCAACTTGCCATTCTGGTCAAAGGGGATGGCATAGTAGTCCTTGCCTGCGTGGTTGAACACGCAGCCCCACACGGTGCCTGTACCAACGCGCTCGTCTTCGATATAGCGTTCGTCGAAAATGGCCGTAAAGGTATCGCCCTCGTGCAGAGCAAAGAAGTCTACACTCCAACCATAGATATCCTCAATATCAATAGCCAGCGCTGGGTGTATATCGTTCTCGATCAGACAGTTCCACAGCGACGAGCTAATCTTGGCCGTAACCTTGCGCCTTACGAATCGCTGCTCCTTCTGCTCCATCTTAACCGAAATATTGTTCTCGGCATCGAGCGAAACATAGACCACATCTACCCTATTCTTCTCGAAAACAAAGTGCCTCAAGTGGCTGCCCAGCGAGTCGCTCTGCGAGAAGATTGCATACTCATCGCCCACCTTCATGTGGCGGAAGTCGTAGGTCTGTTTGCTCTCGGCAGCAATGCGGTTGATATTCACCTGTGAGGTGTAGCCCTCGAGAATGTGCGACAGGGTTTGGCCCTCCTCGACCTTGCCCTCGTAGATGTCATACTGGCTGCGGTCAAAGCCATAGAGGTATTCAACGGGCACAACCTCCTCGATGGGTGTAGCTTTGGCATTGCCACCACCGCTACACTTAACACCCAGGGTTATGGCTATAATCAGGGCCGAGATTACAATCACAGGTATCTCCCAGCGCACCTCGAAGTTGCCAATTTTAATAGTTTTCATTCTTTCGTTCCTCTCTATTCTGTTTTAAGTCTCAAAGATTTATCCCTCCTACCCACAAGATTAGTTAAGGGTGGGCAGGAACGAGTAGTTCTGCGAGTAGTAGAGCATCTGCTCAACGTAGTTGTCGGGGTACTCAATCTTGACATCAACCACTTTGCCGTCCTCCTCAACGAGGGTATAGATGGGGTTGATGAAGCCCGAGTAGGGCTGGATGTTGAGTGCTGCGTAGCGGTCGAGCACCTCTTTGTGCAGCTCGGGGTCAATCTTCACAGCATATTTCTCAACAATCTGGCGGCCAGCCTCAAAGTCGCCCTCCGACTTGATGCGCTGAATCTCGTAGAGCATCTCGCCAAAGAGCTCCCTCAAGCGCTCAAAGTCGTTTACGACAACATAGCTCTTGCCATCTTTCTTAACCCACTCGATAACATTCTCGGCCTTGCCGTGGTCGTAGCACCACTCGGCAATCAGCTTGCGGTTACGCATATGCGACTCCTCTACATTCTTGCCCAGCTCGATACGAGTAAACTGGGTCATCATACCATTCATAATATATTTGGCATACTGTGCCTTGGCTGCATCGAACGAGGGTACCAAGCCCAGTTCAACCATCTTGGGGTCGCCCAGGTAGTAGAGGCCAAACAGGTCGGCCCTTGCCTCCTCAAGTGCTGAGCTGTACTGTTTCAGCTCGCCACCCTTAACATTGGGAGCCAGCTGGCCCGAGCCGTGGCCCAAGCACTCGTGCAGGTCGGTGTGGAGGTTGTCGCTCAAGCGACCATACTTGGCCATACGCTCCCTATCCTCGGCACGCAGCACAAACTCCTCGTCGAAACCACTGCCCTTGCCACTCTCGGCATAGGCTGCGGTGATGTTGTCGATAGTAACCGACTTGGAGCCATAGTCGCGGCGAATCCAGTCGGCGTTGGGCAGGTTGATACCAATGGGGGTAGAGGGATAGGCGTCGCCAGCCAGGGTTGCTGCGGTGATAACCTTTGCCGACACTCCCTTAACCTCGGCCTTGCGATAGGCAGGGTTGATGGGCGAGTGGTCCTCAAACCACTGTGCATTGTCGCTGATAACCTGGGTACGCTTGGTAGCCTCGGTATCTTTGAAGTTTACAATCGACTCCCAAGCACCCTTGCGGCCCAGGGGATCGCCATAGTCCTCGGTGAAACCGTTCACAAAGTCGATGTGACTCTCGGTATCCTGCACCCAGGCGATGTTGAACTTGTCGAACAGGGCCAGGTCGCCACTCTTGTAGTACTCTACAAGTGTGAGGATGGTCGACTTCTGGGGCTCTTTGGCCACGCCAGCAGCCTTCTCCAACCAGTAAACAATCTGCTCCAGGGCATCGGAGTACATACCGCCAATCTTGTAGGTCTGCTCGTAGATTTTGCCATCCTTCTTAACGAGTTTGCTGTTAAGGCCATACGAAATGGGGGTAGGATCGTTCTTTTTGTACATCTTGGCATAGAACTTCTCGGCCTCGGCCTGGGTAACACCCTCGTAGTAGTTCATCGACGAAGCCTTCAGCACGTCAACGCCATCGGCCTGCACCAATTTAGATTTGTAGAGCTCGGTATCGAAGATGGCGGGAGTGATGGTGGCCAGCAACTGCTCGGCCGAACCAAAGCCCTCAACGGGCAGCGACTCTGCGGGAGTGTTGGCAATCAGCTCACCCAAGAAGTACTCCTGCGAGAACTCGGGTGTGAACTTGTCGTTGCCGTAGTGGTGGTGGATGCCGTTTGCGAACCACACTTTTTTGAGATATTTCTCAAAAGCCTTCCACTCGGCGCACTCTTTGTTACCCTTGTAGGTGGTATAGATAGCCTCGAGGGTGCGACGAATGGCCAGGTTGTACTTGAAATTCTGGTCAAACAGAATGTCGCGACCGCTAATAGCGGCTTGGTTGAGATAGTAAATGAGCTCTTTCTCCTCGAGCGAGAGCTGCTCGAAGCCTAGCACCTGGTAGCGCAAAACCTTGACATCGTCGAAGTTGTCTATCTGCCAACGGAACTCGTCAGCCTGGTTGTTGTTGCACGAAACTGCCAATGTTGCAATCATTGCTGTGATGGTTAGGAGGGTTTGTTTTTTCATAGTTTTGTTTTGGATAAATATATTTGGGAACAAAGTTAGCACAACTTTTCGATTTTTCTATATGAAATATAGAACTGTGCAAAAATCTTCGACCACTTTGGGCACAAAAGTGTAGCTATCAGGGGGTAAAATGTGAGAAAAATTGGGCAGAGAGTACCTATTTCAAAAAAAATGTATACTTTTGTGGGTTAGTATGGGTGAAGTGTGCCCCCACAGAAAGAGCACACGCAGTGTTAAACCAAAGGCAAAAAGAGATGGACGATGGGTATTCCGGTAAAAATTGCAGCAGCCTCGACCCTGAGCGCTGTGCCGATGGTTTATGGCCTGCGCACAGCCGATAGTATTAGGGCCGAAATCACAATTCTCAATCCCGAGGAACTTTTTGACACATTCGTAGCAGGGGCCGCAGACGTGGCGCTTCTGCCAGCCAACCTTGTACATAAACTCGCTGACGTAAAGATTATTAGCAACTTCTGCATTGCCCCCACAAAGGGCAACCAGGGTGGCGTTACCGACGAGTGGGGCGTGCCCATCGAGGCTCCCGTAGCAGCGCTGTGGGTGGCTCGCGAGGGTATTGAGCCCGAGGTGCTTGACGCTGTCGAAGAGGCCCTCACGCTGGGTGTCGAGCGCATCTACGAGTCGCTCTTGGCCCTGAACGAGTGCCCCAAGGTTGAGGACTACACCTATCTGACATCGCAAGTTGACTATCTGTTTGATCTGACAAAACATAAGGCGTTGGAGGCCTACTGGAAAAAGCTCAAAAAGGCCACCGCACACGCCAACCCTGGCTGACTGAAATAAAGAGCCGCAGGGGGTGTAAGACACTCGGCTGACGGCCGTCCATTCGGACAATTTAAGGAAAACACGTTCACCTCTAAATCCGAACAGCCAGAGAAAATGATCACAATCTATCTGAAACAATACAACAAAATTGTACGCGAGGCCGACATCAAACTCTTCGATGAGCTCGGCTATGACGACATTTTGTGGATTGACCTGCTCTCGCCCACCATCCAGGAGCGTAAAGCGGTCGAGAACTTTATGGAGATCAACCTGCTCACTCGACAGCAAATCGAGGAGATTGAGTCGACCTCTAAATACTCCGAGACCGAGAACGCAATCTTCTCGAACACAAACTTTTTCGTACCCTCGCAGGGGGGCGGTTTCACTGTCGAGCCCGTGTCGTTCATTGTGAGCGAGGGCTTGCTGATTACCACTCGCAATGCCGAGTTCCGCACTTTCAACGAGGCGTCGAAGCGTCTGCAGATGAACGCCAGGGCTTATAGCACGGGGTATCACCTGCTGATTTCGATTTTGGAGGTGCGAATCGATGCCGACGCCGACTTGGTTGAGAATGTTGCCAAGCAGATTGCCACCTTGAGTAAGGAGATTTCGGTCGATGGTCAGGTAGACAAGCGCGACATTACCCGTATCAACAGCTTGCAGGAGCAGACGATGTCGATCCGCGAGAACATCTTTGACCGCCAGCGAATCCTCTCGGGTATTCAGCGAAGCGAACGCTTCCCCAACGATATCTATCCTCGCATCCAGTTGATGATGCGCGATGTGAGTTCGCTTATCTCGCACGCCGATTTCAGCTTCGAGCGTCTGGACTACTTGCAGGACACCGCACTGGGCCTCATTACCATCGAGCAGAACAACACCTCGAAGGTCTTTACCCTGGCCTCGGTCGTGTTCCTTCCCGCAACCCTGGTGGCAAGTATCTATGGTATGAACTTCAAGTGGCTACCCTTCCTTGACCTCGACTACGGCTGGGCAATAAGTATGGGTATGATGGTCGGTTTTTCGCTCATAACGTACCTTCTTTTCAAGCGCATAAATTAGCAAAAAATTATACCAAACCAAAAGCACCCAAACCACAGAGGTTTAGGTGCTTTTAGTTTATAGACGTACACTATTTTCGCCCTCAAGGGCGCCCCGTTTTTTTAGAACGGCACAAACAGTCCCACGCGCAAGGTCGAGTTGCGATTATCGGGCACCGAAATGTATATATTTCCGTTGGCCGTATCCGAAATTCCATTGTGGGTTTGGGTAATTCCGAGGGTATAGCGCACCTCCACTCCACATCCTATGCGAGGGAACAACATCCAATCGACTCCCAACATCACACCCACATCCCAGGGGTGAAATTCACTCCTCTCTATCACCCCACTGCCACTCACCTTGCCGCCCTGCTCAAGTATCGAGGGGGCTGTGTAGTCGTATGTAGCCTCCAGCAATTTGCCAAACTGCACACCGCCAACAAACACCACCCCATAATCGCTCAAGCGACAGGTGGCCAGCAGAGGCAAGTTCAGGTAAGTGTAGTTGTAGTTCATCACCACACCCATATCGTTAGCTTTGCAGTGGGCACCCTGCTCGGAGTAGGCAACCTCGGTACCAATGCCGAACAGGTCAGAGAGATAGTAGTTTACGCCCAGCGTAGAGTAGAATCCTGGTCGCAGGCCAGTATGGTCGATACCCACAAGGGTCGACAGGTTGAGTCCGTCGCTATGGCGAAGCTGCAACCTCCGTTGCGCCTTTGCAGGCACAAGCAGGCACAACAGCGCAACAAGTGTGACACAAAAGTTTCTAATTTTCATCTTCTTGGCCTATTGGAAGGGGTGTAACCTACCACAAAGGTATAAAAATAATCCCGAAAGGTGTGCTCACCTCTCGGGATTAAGTTTGTGGTTAGTTTTTTTATTTTAGTCCTATTGGATTAGAACTCGTAGAATACGCCTACCTGCAGAACGCCCTGTTTGCCCCAAGCCTCGGTAATAACCTCGTCGTTGTTGTTTTTAACTGCGGGGAACACGTTGGTCATACCGATGTTGTAGCGTGCGTCAACGCCAATGTTGGCGGTCAGTTTGTACTGTGCACCCAGCACCAGCGAGAAGTCGAAGCTGTTGTAGTCCTCAACAACATCCTCCTGGGTATTGGTATTGTCGCCAGTAATGGTCTTGGTGGTGGTGTTCATACCAGTAGCGAAGCCCAGCTGGGGACCTACGAAAGCGCGGATGGGGCCAAAGTGAAGTTTTGCCAAGATGGGGATATTCACATAGTTAGCGGCCCAAGTCTGGTTGGTAGTCGACGAACCACCCAGCAGCGACGAGCTGCTCTCAACCTTTGTATTAACGCCCTGCATCGAGAAGTTTGCCTCAACCTGCACACCCAGCATAGGCATAACCATATACTCGGCATACACGCCTGCGTTCAGACCAAGTTTCATCGACTGGCTGGGCTCAACAGTAGCGATATCGCCCCAATCGAGGCCGCTATCCTCCGATACCATACCGCTGATGTTTGCCAGGTTGCCGCCAACCTTAACACCAAAGTTCAACTGTGCAAATGCGCTTGTTGCAAGCACCATTGCTGCCAATGTTACGATAAGTTTTTTCATAGTTTTGTTTGTTTTTAGTGGTTTACAATCATTCATTCCCTCGTACAAAGTTGGGGTACAAGAGCAATGCGAAGATACAAATTATTTTCTATTATTCATACTTTTGTTGTCAATTTTGCCCAATTCGCCCCTTTTGTGACTACAAAAATGAAAATATGAACATTCGGTGGGCAATCCGAACTTCCTCCTCAAGTGCGCCAACCACACAAAAAAAGGCTCGCCACGCCCCATCTCTCTGGCGTGGCGAGCCCTTATCGGCTGTGCTATATATATAATAGGTATTCTCCTATCTTCCCCCTCCCACTATTTCAGCGGCTTAATATCCTTAACCCTCAACTGGGGCGTGGTAGTACCTCGGTAGTGGTTCTCCACAATGGTGTAGCAAACATCTATGGGCCTACCGTTGCGAATCCACTCGTAGTGGGTGGGCTGCTGGAACGCAATAGCGCCAATGGTGGTATTGGGTTTCTGCCTCTGTGTCAAGTCCATCTTCAGGTGTTCGGCCTCGGCACCCACCAGTTTGGCGTCTCCCCTATTGCTAACACCCCTGGTTGCAAACACAGGCGCATTGTTGCCTGGGCCAAAGGGTTGGAAGCGCGACAAGATAGCCCTAAACGAGGGGGTAATGTCGCTAAACAACAACTCCGAGTCGATATCTACCTGGGGCACAAGCAGGCTGGGGTCGATGTGCTCCTCTACATAGGCGTGGAACCTGCGAGTGAACTCCTCGACATTCTCGGGCTTCATCGTCAAGCCTGCAGCGTACATGTGGCCACCGAAGTTCTCGAGCAGGTCGGAGCACGACTCGATAGCCTGGTAGAGGTCAAAGCCTGCAACGCTCCTGGCCGAGCCCGAAGCAAAGTTGTTGCTCATCGTGAGCACCACCGTAGGTTTGTAGTAGGTCTCGATAAGCCTCGAGGCTACAATACCCACAATACCCTTCATCCACTTGGGATTATAGATGACGATACTCTTGTGCGACTTCATCTCGGCGCTCCTCTCGATAATATCGTGAGCCTCCTGCGTAACGTCCCTATCGATGCTCTTGCGGTTCTGGTTGAACTCGTCGATAATATCGCCACACTTCTCGGCCGCAGCCTCGTTGCGCTCGATGAGCATCTCCACAGCCTTGTGGCCGCCCGAGGGAGCTGCATCGGGATCGTTGGGATCGACCTTCATACGGCCTGCCGCGTTGATGCGAGGGCCAATCTTAAAGACGATGTCGTCGATGGTAATAAGGTGTTTGTCCAGACCACAGATGCGGATAATCGAGTGCAAACCCTTGCGAGGAGCCTCGTTGAGTCGGCGCAGGCCATAGTAGGCCAAGATGCGGTTCTCGCCAGTCAAAGGCACAATGTCGGCAGCGGTACTCACAACGACCAAGTCGAGCAACTTCTCGACCTCGCTGAACGGAATACCCTTCTTCTGGGCATAACCCTGCACCAGTTTGAAGCCCACACCGCAACCCGACAGTTCATCAAACGGGTAGTGGCAGTCCTCCCTCTTGGGGTCAAGAACGGCCACAGCGTTTGGAATCTTGTCGCCTGGCAGATGGTGGTCACAGATAATGAAATCTATCCCCTTTGTGTTGGCATAGTCAACCTTTTCAACGGCCTTGATACCGCAGTCGAGTGCGATAACCAGGCTCACGCCCTTACGCTCGGCATAGTCGATGCTTGGAATCGACACGCCATACCCCTCCGTATAACGGTCGGGAATGTAAAAGGTGAGGTTTTGATGTCCTCTGCTGCGCAGGAATGTATAGACCAGCGCAACAGCCGTACAGCCATCCACATCGTAGTCGCCATACACCATAATCTTCTCATTATTGCGTACAGCCTTGTCGATGCGCTCCACGGCCTTGTCCATATCCTTCATCAGGAATGGGTCGTGGAGGTCAGATAGCTTGGGGTTAAAGAACCTCGTTGCCTCGTTGTAAGTTTCTATGCCTCTTTGTACAAGTAAGTTGGCAAGCACAGGGGGGATACTGAGTTGCGATGCAAGGGTTGCAACCTTGTCGCTCTCGCCCTGTGGCTTGATTACCCAACGTTTGTCAATTGGCATAATCTTTTAGTATTTATTTTATTTGCGTCTAACTTCTTAGCCAGGTGCGACAGGAGCCTCTGTTTTACAATCTCCACGTCGACTTTTTCGCCGAGTTCCCTCTCCATCGAGGTCGCAGTGCGGTCTACAAACCCACAGGGGTTGATGTAGTCGAAATACCTCAGGTCGGTATTCACATTGAGTGCGAAGCCGTGCATAGTCACCCACCTCGAACTCTTCACTCCGATAGCGCACACCTTGCGCATCGGACGGCCGGGCTCTACAATCCACACACCTGCGGCCCCCTCTACGGTCTGGCACACTATGCCCCACTCGGCCATAGTGTCAATCACCGCCGCCTCGATGGCACCAATGTAGCTCTTAAGCCCAATGCCCAACTGCTCGAGGTCCAATATGGGGTAGCCTACAATCTGCCCAGGGCCGTGAAAGGTAATATCACCCCCACGGTCGATGTGGTAGAACTCCGCACCAATACTCTTCAAGAACGTCTCGGCAACCAAAAGATTGCTCTCGTGGCCACTTTTGCCGAGTGTATATACGGGCGTATGCTCAACGAGCAGCACCAACTGCTCGGGCCTCTCGCCCCTTTTCTTCGTAGCAATAGCCCCATCGAAGAGCCTCTGTTGCAACTCCCAGCACTCGCCGTAGCCCATTGTGCCTACGTCTACAACATTTATCTCGCGCTCCTCGGTTGTCATACAAACCCCTGCTACTCTAATTACTTGGCACACGCCTCAACCGCCTGGTCGGCCAGGTACGACGACCTAACCAGCGGTGCGCTTGCCACATACTTAAATCCCATCGCCAACCCCTCGGCCTTAAACTGGTCAAACTCCTCGGGGGTAACATACCTGTCGACAGGATAGTGCTTTGCCGTAGGCCTCAAGTACTGGCCCAGGGTAACAATCTCTACACCCGCCTTGCGCAGGTCGTTCATTGCCTCCAACACCTCTTCGTGGCTCTCGCCCAAGCCCACCATCAGGCCGCTCTTGGTCGGAATACCGCTCTTTGCAAAGTAAGCCAGTGTCTTGAGCGAGGTGTCATACTTGGCCTTCGAGCGCACCAGCGGAGTAATCCTGCGAATGGTCTCGAGGTTGTGGCCCAAAATGTGGGGCTTGGCCCCAATCACCACATCCATCAGCTCGGGCCTGCCATCAAAGTCGGGCAACAACACCTCTACCGTAGTGTTCGGGTTCACCTCTTTAATCGCCTCAATAACCCTGCGCCAGTGGTCGGCACCTGCATCGGGCAGGTCGTCGCGGTCGACCGAGGTAATCACTGCGTGGCGCAGCCCCATAAGCCTAATCGACTCGGCAACCTTCTGAGGCTCATCCTTATCGACGGGCAGAGGCCTACCCGTAGGAGTAGCGCAGAACTTGCAGCCCCTGGTGCAGATATCGCCCAGAATCATAAACGTGGCGGTCTTGCGGCTCCAGCACTCGGCCTTGTTTGGGCACCTGCCACTGCTGCAAATAGTGTGCAAACCGTGTCGCTCAACAATGTGGGCCACCTCGGCATAGCCAGCCCCGTCGTGGAGCTTGATTTTCAGCCACTCGGGCTTAAGTTCTCTGACTACCTTATTTTTCAAATCGGGCATTTACAAACACTACTTTTCCAATTAGGGCAAAAGTACGCATTCGATTCGGATTTTCAAAATCCCTGCACACCTATTTTTATATAAGCGACTTTTTTAACACTTTTCGCTCGCTCGCCCCCTTTTTACAACACGACACTCCGCACAAAAAACAACCCGCCCTGCCGATGCAGAACGGGTTGTTGGCGTCTGTTTGACCAAAGAGTCGGCGAGTGACACAAAACACAGCCAATCGGATGAGATCAAGGCGCACAAGAAAACCACCTCCGCAGTTTACTTTCGCAAATGAGGAGGTGGTTTGTCGCAGTGCAACGACGAAATCGCCGATTAGACGCGTTTTTACTCGTCTTTCTCTTCCTCCTGGTAAGCTTTCAAGAGTTTATCCTGTACGTCGGCAGGTACCTGCTCGTACGAAGCAAACTCCATGGTGTAGCTTGCGCGGCCCAGAGTCAGAGCACTCAGGGTGGTCGAGTAGCGATAGAGCTCTGCCAGAGGCACCTTAGCGCTCAGCTTGCTATATTTACCCTCGGCGTTCATACCCATAATGGTAGCACGACGGCCGTTCAGGTCACTCATAATGTCACCCATATTCTCGCTGGGAACAAATACCTCAACGTCATAGATAGGCTCCAGAATCTTGGGACCTGCGTTGCGGAATGCCTCCTTGAAGGCGTTACGAGCAGCCAGTACGAACGAAATCTCATTCGAATCTACGGGGTGCATCTTACCGTCGTAAATGATAACGCGGATATCGCGAGCATACGAACCAGTCAGAGGACCCTCGTTGAGTTTCTCCCTGATACCCTTCAAGATAGCAGGCATAAAGCGTGCGTCGATAGCACCACCAACGATAGCGTTGTAGTAAATCAGTTTACCACCCCAATCGAGAGTGTACTCCTCTTTACCCTTGATGTTGACAATCAACTCGCGGCCATCAACTTTGTACTTGCTGGGCTCGGGCATACCCTCGTAGTAAGGCTCAACAATCATGTGTACCTCACCAAACTGGCCTGAACCACCCGACTGTTTTTTGTGACGGTAGTTAGCGGCAGCCACCTTGGTAATGGTCTCGCGGTAAGGAATCTTTGGAGCCGAGAACTCAACATCAATCTTCTGTGCGCCCACCAGGGTCTTCAGCAGGTTGATGTGGGTTTCGCCCTGGCCCTGAACGATAGTCTGTTTCAACTCTTTCGAGTACTCTACCTTGTAGGTCAAATCCTCCTGTTTGATACGGTTCAGAAGCTCACCCAGTTTCTCCTCGTTGTTCTGGTCGGTAGCCTTGATAGCTGCGCGGTAGCGAGGTGCAGGGAATGCGATGGGCGAAATCTCGGCAACATCACCAACGCCCAGGGTGTCGTTTGCCTTGGTATTTTTCAGCTTAACGGTGCAGCCGATATCGCCAGCTACCATCTCGCTAACTTTCTCGCGTTTCTTGCCTGCAACAGCAAAAATCTGCGAAATCTTCTCTTTATTACCATTGCGGGGGTTGGTAAGCTCCATACCCTCGGTCAGTTTGCCACTTACTACGCGGAAGTAGCTAACCTCGCCAACGTGCTGCTCAACAGCGCTGCGGAATACAAAAATCGAGGTTGCTGCATTTGCGTCGGCTGCAACAGCGTTACCCTCAACGTCGGTCATAGGACGAGCCGATGCTGGATCGGGCAATACGTTGATGATGAACTCCAAGATGCGCTTGATGCCAAAGCTCTTCTTGGCCGAGCAGCAGAATACGGGCATAAAGTCGCGACCTGCAACACCATCCCTCAAGCCCTGACGAATCTCGTCGGGAGTAAGGTCGTTGGTCTCAAAGAATTTCTCCATCAGAGCCTCGTCGTTGATGGCTGCAGCCTCCAACAGTGCCGAGTGGAACTCCTCTGCGCGGTCAGCCTCCGATGCAGGAATGTCGAGAACCTCCTGGTTGCCATTCTCATCTTTGGCCTTGTACATCTTCATAGTCAGCACGTCAACGATAGCGTCGAAACCAGCGCCTGCATTAACGGGGTACTGAACGATTACGGGCGAGATGGGCGAATTGCTCTTGAGCGACTCGTAAATCTGCTCCCAGTTCGAGCCCTCGCGGTCGAGCTGGCTGATGATACCTACAACAGGAGCTTTAACCTGTGCTGCATAGCGGCTGTGAATCTCGCTACCAACGTCAAAACCGTCGTGGCCGTTGATTACCAGAGCTGCCAGGTCGCAAACCTTGTAAGCCGAAAAAGCGCCACCACACAAGTCATCCACACCAGGAGTGTCGATAAAGTTGAACTTGTGGTTCTGGAACTCGGTGTACAGAGCAGTAGGATAGATACTACGTTTCTGGGCCTGCTCCAAATCGGTGTTGTCCGACAGGGTGTTGCCAGCCTCTACGCTACCTTTACGATCGATAAGTTTGCCCTCAAAAGCAAGAGCCTCGGCAAGAGTGGTCTTGCCCGAACCCGCACCGCCAACGATTGCTACGTTACGGAGATCTTTGGTTTGATAAGTTTTCATTGTTTGGTGTTTTTATGATTAGTTTTCGGTTGTTACTCGCAAAGAGCCCATAAAGATACTCACATTTTTCGGAAATCAAACAGATTGAGGGTGATATTTCAAATGTTTTTATATCTTTGTTGCTGTTATGACGGAATTTGTAGACAAAATTGAGCAACTGAAAGGCTATCTGGCAGGTGGCCCCAAGCGCATTATTACAGTTACCCACACCAACCCCGACGGCGATGCCATAGGCTCGTCGCTCGCCTGGGCCGAGGTGCTGGGCAAGATGGGACACACAGTTAGCTGTCTGGTGCCAAACCGCTATCCTGCCTTCTTGGATTGGATGCCCGGCATCGACAAGATGATTGTGGCCAAGGAGCAACCCGAACTGGCCGCACAAGTTGTGGCCCAGGCCGAGGTGGTCTTTATTATGGACCTCAACAAGATTGACCGACTCGACTCGCTTACCGAAGCTCTCGAAGCCAACATCAATGCGCCACGCATCCTCATCGACCACCACCTGATGCCACCCAACGAGTTTGCACTCCAATTTTCGTTCCCCCACTGGTGCTCGACCGCCTATGTTACCTACAACATTATCAGCGCCCTGGCTGGCATCGAGGCCATCAGTGTACAGGTAGCCGAGAACCTCTATGCAGGCATTATGACCGACACGGGCAACTTCTCGTTCAGCTACCTCACCCCCGACCTTATGAGGGCCGTGGCGGTGCTGCTCGAACGTGGGCTCGACATCCCCAAGGTGAACACTGCGGTCTACAACTCATACACCGCCAGCCGCGTAAAACTGCTGGGCTACTCACTGGGCCGCAAGATGGAGCTCATCGAGAATGGCCGAGCCGCCTATATCGACCTCTCGGAGCGCGAGATGCGCCGCTACAACTTCCAACTGGGCGACAGCGAGGGGTTTGTGAACTACCCACTCACAATCGTGGGCGTTAAGATTTCGGCCCTCTTTATCGAGACTCGCAAGTTCATCCGCGTATCGCTGCGCTCG
Organism: Tidjanibacter sp.; assembly: GCA_045543795.1. GTDB lineage: Bacteria > Bacteroidota > Bacteroidia > Bacteroidales > Rikenellaceae > Tidjanibacter. The sequence continues at coordinate 84,598 of JAZPXV010000010.1, read as the reverse complement.
CGTGGCGACGTGGTCGATGTGAATATGTTTGCCCGACGCTACTTTGGCGGTGGAGGCCACAAGAATGCCGCAGGTGGCAAGTCGTTTGTTTCGCTGGCCGAGACTGTCGAGCACTTCAAACGTGCCGCAGCCGAGTACCTGGCCGAGCTGGGCGAACTGGACTAATGGGCGAAGTTAGAAGAGTGGGGACAATGTTTGGGTAAAAATTTTTCAATAGCTCACCCCCGCCCAGAGGCCACTCTGAGGCCGATTTGGCAAAAAAATCAAAAAAAAGTGAAAAAAATTTAGAGAGCGATGCAACGTTTTGCGTCGCTCTTGCATCATATATATAAAAGACGTGAAGAATCACCATCTCCTCGCCGACCCAACATCCCAACTTTTGAACAAAAAAAAGGGTTATGAGGAAACAAGAAGCAATTTTGACGCAGGTGAGGTACCCCAACCGCTTTTGTCGGGATTGCTTCTTTAAGACGAAATTTCGTCCAACAACATATCAAGATTTCCCTGTCGAGGGCATTTCTGGAAATGAGCCAAGTGCGTGTGTTTGCTTAATTTTTTTGTGGCTGGCTCAGAAGTTCAGTGTTTCTCCCTTAGCTGTTTGGCCCTCGACGGACGAAAAAAGGGCAACCGATTGTGATAACGGTTGCCCTTATTTTGTGCCCTCACGCAAGCATATATAAAAGAAAAGGACAAATCTTGCGACTTGCCCTGTTTAGTAGCGGGAGGACTGACTGCGCTGCGCTTGTCTTCTGCTAATGCAAAACTTTTGGAAGCCCCACCAAGAAGTCCCCCTTTCTCAAAGGGGGATTTAGGAGGAATGTAAATATAGTCGGGGGATAACCCCCGATACGAAAAAAGGAGAAACGTAATGTTTCTCCTTTTGAGTAGGGCAATGCATCAAACTCTCGAACCGCTTTGGACAGGATATTGAGGCAATAGAAGAGTTTGCTTGCTATGTTCTTACACCTCTTTAATTCAGCGGTTTGAGAATATATTTTGTAAAGAGGTTGAGGTAAGGGAGGGGGTGTCAAGGGGTTGCGATGGTATCCGCCCTCTTGTAATTCCTCGGAGAGGTAGGTGAGAAAGCCTACACATTGTTGACTGTTTATGTTATACCAATAATTAGCCGTAAAACACTGCTACTAAACTTATTATAATTATCAATTTTACATATTTTGTAGAAAAAATCATTCAACCTCTTGTTTTTTGAGGATCCACACACTATATTTGCAAAAAATTTAGTTATAACTAAACAAATGGGCGATTTCAAAAAAGTTAAATGCGATTTGGTACGCAATAAAGGTGGGTATGTATTTTACAAACTCCACCAAGGGAAATCGTGTCAATTTGATGAGTTTGTAGAAGAGGTTAGGAAGAACCCGCAACAATGGAAGGAGTTGGTAAAGTTGATTCGGTGGATGGAGTCTTATGGAACAACCGAGGGTTTCCCGTCAAAATATTATAACCATATTAAGGGTGTTGGCAGGAAAGATGTGTATGAATACAAAGACAAAACATTAAGAATCTATGTGAGGGTTGTAAGTCCAGATGTGATAATTATATTAGGAGGATATAAAAAGAATCAAACATTGGACATTGAGAGGTTAAAAAGCAAATTACCTACTATTGATTTATTATAATTTTTTATGTGTTAAAGTTTATGGAGCGCAAAGATGTTTTACAGGAGCCCGCTTATTGGATTACACAAATCCAAATAGCACTATATGATTGCGCCACCAGGTTTATGTCCGAGACGGGTAAGAATAAAACCGAACTCGCACAACATTTAGGCGTAAGCAAGGGATATGTGTCCCAATTGCTAAGCGGAGATTACAATTTTAGTATTACAAAACTTGTGGAAACCGCAATGTTGATGGGAATGGTTCCACAGATGACTTTCAAATCTCTTGATGAGATATTGCTGCAAGATGAAGTACCTTTTTCGTGTAGTTGGACGATGGATCACGCGCTTTGTGGTTTTGAAACTTATGAAAAAGATGAAAATGAACTGTTAAAGATGGTTGCGTAACTATGGTACAATTTAGAATGAATCGAATTTCCGTAGAGCAATTCGCGATATTGGTAGAAGAGGCACCGCAGGCTGAGATTGTGGTTGATTCTGATGTATCCTTTGGGGTAATACCAAACAAGCAGGTTGTGGCGGTAAAATTTAACATCACTTTTACTCACGAAGACAAAAAACTTCTTGTAATGGAGTTGCATTGCTATTTCAATGTTCGCCCCGAAGATTGGAAGAAGTTTGAGAAGGAGAACAAAGTGGTTATCCCCAAAGATTTGTTGGCTCACTTTGCAATGCACACCGTGGGAACAGCAAGGGGAGTGCTTTATTGCAAAACAGAAGGCACCTTATACAATCAATTTATCATTCCTCCAATGAATGTTGCAGAAAGGATTCCAGAGGACATAGTGATAGATTTGTAGGAACTAAACGACAACTGAATTTCGGTTGTCGTTTTTTCCTAGTGTTTACCATTCTATGCTAATTCTCCAATCTTTCTAATCCCTCTTGTTTTTGAATAAATAGTTATACGACTCATCAATTCTCCCACCATCGCAGATTAAGCATAATAATAAGACTAAAATTATAAAGATGAAAAATCCTTCTTGATCAATATGCTCTGCAAAAACTAAAATATACAAACATAGCAATATAGAAAGTGTGATTATACTATACAATAATAGATACCCAACAGCTTGATATGAACGGGTAATGCGAGCTTTTCTTGTTGTTTTTCGAGGGGTTATCTTTTCACTATTGTTTATTGGTGATGATGACAAACCATCAAATATGGACAACAAAAAGAGAGGTGTCAAGCTTAAGAAATCAGCGGTTAGTTTTGCTCCAAATTTCACCGATCGTTTGTCGAATGGGTAATCACGCCTTGCCATACATACAAGTACATTTTCGAGTTAGATAAATAATAACTTCGCAAATATAGCAATATTTAGCATAAAACAGTTGATGACGACACGGTAAATTTATGTAATCTTGAAAAACACACTGATGCAATTGCTTGTAATTTAGGGGCTTATTGGGACAGAAGAGATTTTGAGGTTTGCCAAAAAATCCAAAATCTTGTGTTTCCCGAAGGCGTTATTTGGGACAAAGAAAACCGCTGCTATCGAACCCAAAATTGCAACCACTTTTTCAGTTTAACTCGTTTTATATCAGCAGATTTTAAGGCAAAAAAAGAGGACAAATCTTGCGACTTGTCCTGTTTAGTAGCGGGGGGAGGACTCGAACCTCCGACCTCCGGGTTATGAGCCCGACGAGCTACCAACTGCTCTACCCCGCGATGCGATTTGTGAGTGCAAAGGTAGAAAAAATATCCAACTCTGCAAAAATTTTGGCGCTTTTTTGTCGCCGCGCCACGCAGCCACAGCCATACCAAGCTGGGGCACAACCACTTTGGGCACGCAAAAATCATACCACGCCAGCCCCACACTTTGGGGCCGCAACGCGCACCACCCCCTACCTCTCGTAGTCCACAAACGAGAAGCGGTGCTCAAACTCCTTGCCGCGCTCGAACTCCTCGCGCCTTACCTCGCGCCACTCGGGGCCAATCTCGGGAAAGCGCGTGTCGCCCTCGACCTCTACGCCAACGTGGGTTATGTAAAGCTTTCGTGCCAGGGGCATTGCCTGGCGGTAAATCTCGCCACCGCCAATGATAAAAACCTCCTCCTCGCCCTCGCACATTGCCAGCGCACCCTCTAACGACGAGGCCATCTCACACCCCTCAATGTGCAGTTGGGTGTTGCGGGTGATTACTATGTTGCGACGGTTGGGCAGTGGTCGGCCTATGCTGTCGTAGGTCTTGCGCCCCATCACCACCGAGTGGCCCGTAGTTACGGCCTTGAAGTGTCGGAAGTCCTCGGTTATGTGCCAGGGCATAGTGCCGCCGGTGCCGATAATGCCGTTTTGCGCCACGGCCACAATGAGCGAAATGGTTGGTTTCATAACTATCAGGTGTTATAATTTTCGACAAAGTTACTCAACGCCCTGCGAAAATTCAAAATTATGTGCTACTTTTGTTACAAAGTTGCAAAAGATACTAAAACCATACAAAACACAGAAGAGATACAATAACTTACATATTTACTAATTAGCGTTTGCTATTTGTTCTAACTCTTGAAACGTAGGAAATTTCATAGAAAACAGGAACAGATATTGCGAATGCCCCGTTGTGTGGGCATTCTTGTCTGTTTTCTGGGCATCCTACGGCCTCAAGGGTGGACAAGTTATGTCCACCTTTTTTGTTTGGTCGTAGGATTGAGCGGATTGCAGGCGCACAACACCCCCACAGCCTATGGCAAACGCTACTCTTTCGGCGGCCAAAACCGCCAAAAAGGATGAGTTTTACACTCAACTTTGTGACATCGAGCGTGAGTTGGTACACTACAAAGAGCATTTTAGGGGCAAAACGGTGCTCTGCAATTGCGATGACCCTCGCGTGAGTAACTTCTTTAAGTATTTCACTCTCAACTTCGAGCACTTGGGGCTCAAGCGAGTTATTGCCACCTGCTACAAGAGCCAAGACGTAGACCTCTTTTCGATGAACACCTGCGAACAAGCTGTTTATCAGATCTACGAAGGCGACCGCGATGGCAACAGCTTGCCCGACCCCAACGAAATAGAGGTCCGCCCTCTGCGTGGCGATGGTGACTTTCGTAGTGCAGAGTGTATCGAGTTGCTAAAACAAGCCGATATTGTTGTCACCAACCCACCCTTCTCGCTTTTTCGCGAGTATGTCGCTCAACTAATCAAATATGAAAAGAAGTTTGTCATTGTTGGCAATCAAAACGCAATAACCTACAAAGAGTTATTTCCACTTATTCAAAGCAATCAAATTTGGCTTGGTTGCACGGGTGGAAATATGGTATTTACTGTTCCTAATAGTTATGAACCACGAGCAACTCGCTATTGGGAAAAAGATGGTGTGAAATATCGTAGCATGGGCAACACCTATTGGTTTACAAATCTTGATCATAGGAAGCGCCACGAAAAACTAATTCTCTACAAAAAGTACACCCCCGAGGAGTATCCGACATACGACAACTACGATGCCATAAATGTAAACAAAACATCCGACATACCCTGTGACTACGAGGGTGTTATGGGTGTGCCTATCACATTTTTGGACAAATACAATCCCGACCAATTTGAGATTGTAGATATAAATCCTCACTTCTATACAATTGTGGAGCAAGGGCTGCCCAAGCCCAAACAACTGACCCTTCACAATGTTGGTCAAAAAGACCCCTATGCACGCATACTAATCCGCAAAAAATAAATCGCAATGAAAATAGAACTCAAAAACATCACCGTTCGTGAACTGACCGAAGGGTACAAAGATAGTGGCAATGATGGAGTCGTGGGCTATGGCGGCAAGCTCGACATACGACCACCCTATCAGCGAGAATTTATATACAAAGAGAAGCAGCGCGACGCGGTAATTACCACCATACAACAACAGTTCCCCCTGAATGTTATGTATTGGGCCGACCGAGGCGACGGCACCTATGAAGTAATCGACGGACAGCAGCGCACCATAAGCATTTGTCAATATGTAACGGGCGACTTTGCCTATATGTTCCGCTACTTCCACAACCTTACCGACGACGAGAAAGAGCAAATTCTCGACTACAAACTGATGGTCTACATCTGCACTGGCACCGATAGCGAAAAGCTCAAGTGGTTCCAAACCATCAACATAGCAGGCGAAAAACTCACCGAACAAGAACTGCGCAATGCTGTATATTCGGGGCCCTGGGTTTCGGATGCCAAGCGCTATTTTAGCAAAAATGGTTGCGTGGCCTACAAGATTGGTTGCGACTTCCTGAACGGCTCGGCCATAAGACAAGAGTATCTCGAGACGGCCATAAGTTGGTTGTCGAACAACCAAATCGAGGCCTATATGGCCACACATCAGCACGACGCCAATGCGCTGGCTCTTTGGAACTACTTTCAGTCGGTTATCACTTGGGCCGAGGGTATAACCGGCAAAAAGCACAAGAAGATACTCAAAGGCGTTAATTGGGGCGAGCTTTACAACCGCTACAAAGACACAGTATTGGATGCCAACAAGATAGACGCCGAAGCCCGACAACTACTGCTCGATGATGACGTAACCAAAAAAGGGGGCATCTATCCCTACATACTCACTCGCGATGAGCGTCACCTGTCAATACGTGCATTTACAGATGGCCAAAAGCTGAAAGTTTATACTCGCCAAAATGGTGTTTGTCCCATTTGTGGAGAGCGTTTCCAAATAGAACAAATGGAGGCCGATCACATAACGCCGTGGTGTGAGGGCGGAAAAACAATCGAGGAAAATTGCCAAATGTTGTGCAAGTCTTGCAATCGACGCAAGTCGAGCAAATAGCAGTTATTGTCTGGCCGAATAATTGGAGCGAGTTCAAGGCTTGCGAAAAAATGGCGGCACCGCAGTTTACTATTTCGTAAATGAGGTGTCGCCATTTGAGCGTAACGAAGAAATCGCCCAATTAGTCGGTCTGAATCAGTACGACATGGGGGCCTTAATGGTCGGATGGGGGTTATAATCAACAATCTCGAAGTCGTCGATGCTGAAATCGAAGATGTTTTTGACCTCGGGATTGAGCCTCAGCGTGGGCAGCGCTCGGGGCTCGCGCGAAAGTTGCTCCTCGACCTGGTCAAAATGGTTGATGTAGAGGTGAGTGTCGCCCAAAGTGTGGATAAACTCTCCGACGCCCAAATCACAAACTTGCGCAATCATCGCCGTCAGAAGCGCGTAAGACGCAATGTTGAATGGAACGCCCAAGAAGGTGTCGGCACTACGTTGGTAGAGTTGGCACGAGAGCTTGCCATCGGCCACATAGAACTGAAAAAGTACATGGCAAGGGGGCAAAGCCATACCCTCAATCTCGCCCACATTCCACGCCGACACAATCATTCGACGCGAATTGGGGTTTTTCTTTATCGTCTCTATCACCTCGCTAATCTGGTCGACAACCCTACCGTCGGGAGCGCCCCAGCTACGCCATTGTGCACCATAAACATTGCCCAAATCGCCATAGCGGTAGCCCTCGATGGGGCTTTGTTCGCCCCTCTGGGCTGCCTCCAAGAACTCCTCTCTACTCACAGGCTCAACTCCTGCCGCAGTGCAACGCTCGCCATAGAAGCGCCAAGCGTCGTTATCCCAAATATGCACGCCATTGTCGAGCAGGTACTTTATATTGGTTTCGCCCTTCAAAAACCACAGCAACTCGTGGATAATACCCCTCACAAATACCTTTTTGGTGGTCAGCAGCGGAAAGCCTGCAGAGAGGTCAAACCTCATTTGGTGGCCAAAGATGCTCTGGGTGCCCGTACCGGTGCGGTCGCCCTTGATAACACCCTGGGTACGGATTGTGCGAAGTAGGTCGAGATATTGTTTCATAGGTCTTAAACTTTTTCGAGTGTAAGCGTGCCGTCGGGCGCCAGTTGGGCAAACACAGGATTGCAAAACCAATTGCCCAAGCAGACAACTTTGGGCCCCTCGGGCAGTATCAGCTCCTCGGCGCAGTGATTGTGGCCAAAGACAAAGTAGTCAATATCGCCCCCCTCGGCCCTCTGGCGAGCCCAGGCGACCATAGGGTCGTTCAACCCCTCAAAAGGCAGGGCCACATCCTTTGCTTTTCGGCTGTCGTGCGACCATCCTTGACCAAATTTCAGGGCCAAGTCGGGATGCACAAAATTTGAGAACAACCAGCGTGCCGTTTTGCTCCTAAAAATAGTGTTCATCAGGCGGGTAGCTCCACCCAGTTTTCGGGCATAAATTTCGTCCCCGTGCTCGATGTGTACCCTCTTGCCATAGAGCACCACCTCTTCGGGGGTCAAACGTACCCTAATTCCGCACTCTTTGGGGAGATAATCTCGCTGCCACATATCGTGGTTTCCAGCCATCAGGCAGATGTCGATTCCGCGGTCAGAAAGTTCGGCCAACTTGCCCAACAATCGTGTAAACCCCTTTGGCACAACACGTTTGTATTCATACCAAAAGTCGAACACATCGCCCACCAGATATATACCATCGGCGGTCGGAGCAACCCTATCGAGCCACTCGACCAATGCCAATTCTCTTGCGCGACTTTCGGCAGCCGAGCCGCTACCCAAGTGCATATCTGAGGCGAAGTAATACATAGCAAACGTACCCTATTTTATGAGTTTCGAGAGCTCCTTCCTGAGGTTGGCACCATAGGCATTGCGAGCCACTATGTTACCCTCCTGGTCAACAAGGAAATTTTGTGGTACGTTTTGTACATTATAGAGCTGTACGGCAGGCGACTGCGCACCCATAAAATCGCACACGCTAATCCAGGGCAATTTCTGCTTCTGCACCAGCTCAATCCAGGCAGGTTTTGAGCTGTCGACCGAGATTTGGTATATCTCAAAACCCCTATCTTTATACTGCTCATAGATCTCTTTCAGCTCGGCGTTGCGGAAGTTGGCCTCCTGGTCGCCCATAGTCCAAAAATCAATCAGGATAACCTTACCCAGGTTTGCCACCAAGCTCTGTTTTTTGCCAAACATATCGGGCAGGTTGAGCTCGGGGAAGGGTGCAGGGCCTGCCTCGATTGCCGAGTTGAACATATTGAGCACCTCGAGTTGCTGGTCATACTGTGCAATGGCCTGCTGGAGGGTTTTCAGGTAAGGCGAGTTGGGGTAGTTCTTGGCCACCTCGTCGGCCACCTGGCGATAGTAGACAATATCGTTGTCGCCATTGAACAAAACCTCATCATTGGGCAGGCGCTGGTTGAGCGCATAGATTGCCGCCAGTGAGCCCGAGTGGGTAACTATGAACTCAATCTGTTTGCGTTTGATGGCATAATACTCTTTGGCGTAGTCCTTATTGATGCGCTCCTGGAGGGCCTTAGACGAGGTCTCGTTGTAGACCGTAACCAACGAGTCGAGCTTGGCACTACCGAAGCCCATAATATTCTTAATCTCCTTAACCAGAGCCGATTCGGGCGAGCCACTAACGGTATAGCCGTCAATCAGTCCAGGGACCGAATTGACCGTAACCCTCTCGCCCGCAGCGATAATCAGCGGAATATTGCGCTCCTCGCAGCGAAGGTTGTAGAGGGTTGCCTCACCCTCGGGCAGGGCTACCTTCATATCAAAGCGGCCATTGGCGTTGGTCTTAACCGAGTCGGCACTAATCGAGCCATCGGCAGCAACATATTCGAGGTAGACATTTTTGTCGGCGCAAGCGGCAAACTCGCCACTCAGGGTTGCGCTATCGGTCGAGCAGGCGCAGAAACTAACCATTGCGGCTGCCAAAACTATCAATCTCTCCTTTTTCATCTCTCTTTACTTGGGTCTGTGTTATTTAGTAGTCAATATTTTATTCTCTCGCTGCACTTCCGCGCCCCCATTGTGGGGCCAACGAAGAGCAAAGGTAAGGCTTTCTGGTCGAAAAACAATTTGGGCCTACTTTGAAAATCCAGTTCGGCGACCATTTTTTTGGATTTTTTGTCCTTTTTTCTGTGCGGCCCCTTTTCGGCCATAGCTCAAATGGTCCAATTTATAGTCGCTTTTAATCATTGTTATGGCCTCTTCGTCGACCTCGATATTTGTCTCCGACATTCGCTTGATATCCTTAATGATTACGGCATTGTCGGGGTGCTCGTTGTTGTACTCATAACTCTTGGTGCGCATATAGCGAGCAATGTTATAGACCACCGCATCAATCGTATCCTGGCTGCGCAACCTCTCGAGCGCACGAATCACATTGCGCACATTTCGACCATAGTGTTTCTGCACAATACCACCCCTGGGATACTCCATCCTGGCAGGTGGCGGCATAATTGCCTTTGGCGAAGGCACGGGGTAAGGCGAGTCGATATCGAGCTGAAAATCAGCCATAATATGGAGATGATCCCACAACTTCTGCTCAAAGTCGGGGGTGTCGGCCTCGTCGCGCTTGATGTTGGCCATTATGGCCACAAGTGCCTTGGCACGCAGGTTGCGCTCCTCGCGGTTTTCGATCTCCATCAGGTGCCACACCATATCCTGGATGTGTCGGCCGTACTCGGGCAGATTGAGGCGCTGCCTATCGCTGTTGTAATTTGTATTCATCTGCGTTGTGCGAAAAGAATAGTTCTCTCTGTGTGTCTGTTTCAATACTCTTGACCGTAGTGTCGACAGGGCTGTTGCCCCAAAAAAGATGGCCTTATGTGGTTGTTTTGCGGTACCGCAAAACGACCAGGGGATTCCCAAATCGGAGTTGATTAGCTATCTTTGACACAAAGATAACGCATTTTTTCTATTTTTTAATACCCTCAAACCAATTTTGGCGGAGATTTTGCATACTAACCCCGATTGTGTGTGCCCTGCAGTTTGGGCACTTACACTTACCTATTATTCTAACAGCTATGACTAAAATCTTGGTGATTGACCCCCAAAGGAGCATTCGCAACACACTCAAAGAGCTACTCGAACACGAAGGCTACCAGGTGGCACTTACTGAACGTATCGACACCCCCGAAGGGCTGCCCACAGCCGACCTGATAATCTGCGGAGCCTGCGACCCCATACCACAAGAGCCTCTGCCCTCGCCTTGGATTGCCCTCGCAGCCAATCCCACAATCGACCACGCCGTAGCAACCCTACGCCTGGGGGCACTCGACTACATAGCCAAGCCCGTCAACATCTCACGACTATTCACCTCGGTCAGAGGAGCCTTGAGCCAAATCACCACACCCCCACTTGTAAGCCGTTGCAGTGTAAGGAAAAAATCGTGCCACAATCCGCAGATGATTGGCAAGTCGGCCAAAATAGAACACCTGCGACACCAAATATGCAAGGTTGCCCCAACCGAGGCCCGAGTACTGATAGTAGGAGCCAACGGCACGGGCAAAGAGCTTGTGGCACAACAGATTCACCAGCAGAGCCTTCGCTCGGCAGGGCCATTTGTCGAGGTCAACTGCGCCGCCATACCCTCGGAACTGATAGAGAGCGAGCTGTTTGGCCACGAGAAAGGGGCCTTCACCTCGGCAATCAAGCAGCGCAAGGGCAAGTTTGAGCAGGCCATTGGGGGCACACTCTTCCTCGACGAGATTGGCGATATGAGCCTCTCGGCCCAGGCAAAGGTGTTGCGAGCGCTGCAGGAGAGTAAGATTTCGCGTGTGGGTAGCGACCGCGACATTGATGTCGATGTGCGCATAGTAGCTGCCACCAACAAAGACCTGCGCGCCGAGATTGAGTGTGGCCGCTTTCGCGAAGACCTCTACCACCGCCTGGGCGTAATTGTGCTCAAGGTGCCACCAATGTCCGAACGTCTCGAGGATGTGCCACTGCTGGTCGAGCACTTTCTCGACGAGATTTGCACCAACCAGCCCCACAAAGAGATTGACGCCGATGCTGTCGACCTACTCGCCCACCGAGAGTGGTCGGGCAACATTCGCCAGATTCGCAACGTGGTCGAAAGACTTGTAGTCCTCTCGGGCGACCGCATAACCCTCGACGACGTCGAAACCTACGCCAATAGCAGCTGGTAGAGAGGGAATTGGGAATTGAGAATTGAAAATTGAAAATTATTTTCCTTTGCTTTCCAACTCTCCCATAACTCTTATAACTCTTATAAGCCCTATAACTCCCACAAGCCCCATAGGAGATATAGGAGCAATGGGAGTTATAAGAACGCCACAAACAAACAAAGGCGACCGATTTGGTCGCCTTTGTTTGTTTTGTGGAGAATACGGGAGTCGAACCCGTGACCTCTTGCATGCCATGCAAGCGCTCTAGCCAACTGAGCTAATCCCCCATTTGCGTTGCAAAGATATTACTAATTTTTGAAATAATTAACACCCAAAACGATTTTATTTCAAAAAAACTTCATATATTTGTAGGTACATATTGGGCGTATGTGGGCGTACAATGCGCACACAGGGGCTACAACAAACTGATAATCAATTAAAAAACTCAATAAAATGGAAATCAAAAAGAATCCCAAAGTTGACCTTGAAAACAGAAAAGGTATTTTCTTGGAGGTCGGAATGATTATTGCGCTCGCAATTTGCATCATCGCATTGAGCGTTGGTCAGGAGAAGAAAACTATCGAGATTATGCAGATTAGCGGTCCCGAAATTGAGATGGATCTGGTGGACATCACCAAACCCGAGGAGCCCAAACCTCAGGCACCCGTTAAACAGGCCGTACAGCTCATTAGCGACTTTATCAAAGTTGTAAAGAATGACACCAAGATCGACACCACCTTTGACTTTGCCGAGTTTACCGAGGACGAGATTATCGTAGAGGAGATCGAGGTAGAGGAGGAAGTACAGGAGGAGGCACCCTTCTTGAAGGTAGAGGTTATGCCCTCGTTTATGGGTGGCGACCTTAACACCTTCCGTGCTTGGGTTGCACAGGAGTTCCAAATTCCTGCAATTGCTGCCGAGAACGGTATCCAGGGTCGTGTAGTTGTTCAGTTCGTTATCGAGAAAGATGGTAGCTTGAGCAACATCGAGTTCTTGCAGTCGCCCGACCGCGTATATGAGGATGAGGTTACCCGCGTACTGAAGAAATCGCCCAAGTGGACTCCCGGCCGTCAGCGTGATGCTGTGGTTCGCGTGCGCTACATCCTGCCCATCAACTGCACCTTGCAGTAATGTAGAGAGATTGATTTTAACGACAATGGGGGAGTTACTTTTCTTTGTGGGAAGTAGCCCCCATTGTTTGTATTTAATAGGCCCAAAGTAGGCCGCCCCAAAAGGAACAAAGAATGGCCCACTCTCGGCACGCCCATTGTGAAGTGCAGTGCCGCCCTGCCATATATTAATATAGGTGTGGCAAGGCTATGGGGGTGATAACCGACAAGAGGTGGGGTTTGTCGTGGGGTGAGGGCCCGTAATTTGGAATAGAAAACAGAGGAAAAATCTGAATGGAGGAGGTAAAACAGATAGAGCAAGAGCAGCAACTGAGGGCTGTGTTGGTGGCAGTGTGCCGCGACCGACAGCCTATGGACCAGGTTGTGGAGTATCTCGACGAGTTGGAATTTCTCGCTGAGACGGCCCACATAAAGACCGAGCACCGATTTGTGCAGAAACTCTCGTCGCCCGACAGCCGTTATTTCGTGGGCCCAGGCAAGCTGGAGGAGATTGGTGTGTGGTGCGAGGAGCACGAGATTGACCTGGTGATATTTGACGACGAGTTGTCGCCCTCGCAGACACGCAACATTGAGAAGGCGTTGGGTGGCCGCAGGATTTCGGACCGCACGCGCTTGATTTTGGACATCTTTGTACAGAGGGCCCGCACCGCATACGCCAAGACGCAGGTTAAGCTGGCCCAGTATGAGTATATGCTGCCCCGACTGACGGGTATGTGGACACACTTGGAGCGCCAGAGGGGTGGCACGGGTACCCGAGGTGGTGCTGGTGAGAGGGAGATTGAGACCGACCGAAGGGTTGTTCGCAACAATATCTCAAAGCTGAAAGAGGAGCTCAAGAAGATTGACCGTCAGATGGCTGTGCAGAGGAGCAATAGGGGCTCGATGGTGAGGGTTGCCCTGGTGGGCTACACCAATGTTGGCAAGTCGACGCTGATGAACTTGATAAGCAAGAGCGACGTGTTTGCCGAGAACAAACTGTTTGCAACTCTGGACACTACGGTGCGCAAGGTGGTCTTTGACAACCTGCCCTTCTTGATGTCCGACACTGTGGGATTCATACGCAAGTTGCCCACCCAGCTGGTCGAGGCCTTTAAGTCGACGCTCGACGAGGTTAGGGAGGCCGACCTGTTGATTCACGTTGTGGACATCTCGCACCCAGCCTTTGAGGACCAACTGAATGTGGTCAAGCAGACCCTGGCCGACATTGGTGCAAGCGACAAGCCCGTATACCTGGTATTCAACAAGATAGATGCTTATACCTATACCCCCAAAGAGGAGGATGACCTGACCCCTGCGACCAGGGAGAACATCTCGCTGGAGGAGTTGCAGCGCAGTTGGATTGCCAAAGCCAACACCCCTTGCATCTTCATTTCGGCCATCAACAAGCAGAATATCGACAAGTTCCGCAGCGACCTGTATGGTATGGTGAGGGAGATTCACGCAGGGCGCTACCCGTTCAACAACTTTTTGTATTAGGACAGGGGCAACAAGACTAAAAGGAGCAAACACAAACAAAACATACACACAAAGAGAGTAAGAGCTATGGTGCACATTCTAAACAAAGAGAACTCGATTCTCAACACATTTTTGGCAGAGATTCGCGATGCCGTAATTCAGAAAGACAGTATGCGTTTTCGTCGCAACTTGGAGAGGATTGCCGAGGTTTGCGCCTACGAGATTAGCAAAACACTCAACTACTCGCCCCAGGTTGTCGAGACCCCTCTGGGTGAGGCCGAGGTGATGTTGTGTGGCGACAAGATTGTGCTGGCAACCATTCTGCGTGCTGGTCTGCCCTTCCACCAGGGCTTTTTGAACTACTTCGACAAGGCCCAGAACGCCTTTGTTTCGGCCTATCGCAAGCACCACAAAGACAACTCGTTTGAGGTTAAGGTCGAGTACATTTCGTGTGGCCAGTTGGAGGGCAAAACCCTCATCTTGGTAGACCCAATGTTGGCTACGGGCACCTCGCTGGTCTACTCGTATGAGGCCCTGGCAGCCAAGGGTGGTGAGCCCAAGGAGCTGCACGTTGCGGCCGTTATTGCCAGCGAAGAGGGTGTTGAGTACGCCACCAAGCACCTGCCCCACAATGCTCACATCTGGTGCGCCGCAGTGGATGCCGAGCTGACCGCACAGAGCTACATAATCCCAGGCCTGGGCGATGCAGGCGACCTGGCCTACGGCTCGAAGCTCGACTAATGCAACAAGCTGAAAAACAAACAAATATCATAAATAAAACTAAACAGCAATGAAGAAATTTTTTGTAACAATGTGTGCGGCACTGGTGACTCTGGGCCTTGTGTCGTGCGACAAGAAGGCAAATGTTGTGGTGGTCAAATCGGCCCACACCATTGAGGCCGAGGTTGAGGCTCTGTGTGAGGTTATCCAGAGCGAGAGCCGCAACATCGAGGTTGTTGACCTCGACCAGTTGGCCGACAAGATTGGCGGCGCCGATGTGGTAATCTACCACCGTGGCGACACCGCAGCCGTAGATGCCAAAGAGTTGGCACTCAAAGATGTAGTGCTGCCCTATGTAGAGAAAGGTGGCCAGTTGATGCTGACTATGGACGGCGTAAGGCTGCTGAACGAGTGGGGCGTTGAGCCCCAGCAGTTGGAGGTTGAGTATCAGGATGCTACCGACTATGGTAGTGGTCGCGCCGTTGGTTTCCACGGCTACCGCGAGCACCCCATCTACGATGGTCTGCACGGTGGTGCCTACGTTTGGAAGGCAACCGTCGACAACTTTGCACGCAACTGGGGCTTCTCGGGCACCAACCTGCCCCAGGCCGAGGGCGCAAAGGTTGTGGGAGTAAACTGGGCCTACATCCGCTATCACGAGAATCGCAAAATCGTTTGGGAGACCCCCGTTGGCAAGGGTAACATCTTGGCCGTAGGTGGCTACCTCTACTATGCAGAGCCCAACGTAAACCGCTCGACACTGGAGATTTTCACCAACAACTCGGTAGACTACCTGGCAGGTGTTGAGTCGCCTTCGGAGCCCCGCTACTGGCCCTTCGACGAGGTTCGCACCGAGAAGGTAGAGAAACTCCCCTTCAAGAACATCAAGGCCAAAGTAGAGGAGGCTTGGACCCCCGAGGTTTCGGAGATGGAGCACACCCGCAAGGCTGAGGATTTCAGATTCTGGAACGTAGCCGGCAAACAGGTGTTGGCAATGGCTTATGAGCGTGGTCGCATCGACGAGATTTGGATGCACCCCATTATGGTTATGCGCGACCTGAACATTGGTGTTCAGTACAAAGGCAGCGACAAGGTAGAGTGGATGCACAATGTATATCCCACCGTAACCAAACGCCCCGAGTCGTTGGAGCGTAGCTACGAGCTGAAAGATGGCGCAACCCTGAGGGAGTTTGTAGTTGCCTCGCTCGACGACCCAATGATGGCTATCCGCTACGACTGGAGCGGTGATAATATTGAGAAGGTATATATTACCTACACCAGCAACCTGCGTCTGATGTGGCCCTACTCGCTCGAGTCGACCGGTACTCTCTACTACGGCCTGAGCAAAGACAACAAAGTGGCTACCGTTTATGACCGCGCCAAAGAGCTCAACTTGGTAACCCTGTTCGACAAGGCTCCCGCAGCAGCCAACTGCGGCGAGTATGACTTCAAAGACCTGACTGTGGCCAACTTTGGCAAGACCCCTGCAAAATACAAACAGGTGGCATTCCTCTATGAGTTTGAGGGTGCCGAGCAGTCGCTCAACCTCTACATCGCTGGTGGCGAGGAGGGTGTTGCCAAGTCGAGCAAACTGCTGGCCCAGAATGTAGGCAAGGTAGAGCAGCTGAACAAAGATGCCAAAGCCTATTTCGACTCGTTTGACGTAAATATGCTCGATATCAATTCGAGTGACGAGGAGTTCAACAAAGCTTATCGTTGGGCTCTGATTTCGACCGACAAGTTCTTCTGCCACACCCCCTCGCTGGGTAAATCGTTGCAGTCGGGCTACTTCTCGACTTACAGGGGTTGGAATGGTGGCCACGCAGTGAGCGGCCGTCCTGGCTACGCCTGGTACTTTGGTCGCGATACCGAGTGTACTGGTATAGGTATGATTAACTACGGCGACTACGACAAGATTAAAGACATTCTGACCACCTTTGGCAAATATCAGGATCCCGATGGTAAGGTTTACCACGAGCTGACCACCAGTGGCTCGGCCCACTACGACGCTTCGGATGCAACCCCCTTGTATGTTGTATTGGCTGGTCGCTACTTGCAGGCTTCGGGCGATGTTGAGTTTATCCGCCAGGAGTGGCACAACATCAAGCAGTCGATCGACTTCTGCTACTCGACCGACACCGACGGCGACCTGCTCATCGAGAATACCAACGTGGGCCACGGCTGGCAGGAGTGCTACCAGCTCTATGGTGCTCACACCGAGGTATACCTGGCATCGGCTTGGGCAGAGGCTCTGAGGCTGGGTGCCGAGATGGCCGACCTGATGGGCGAGAGCGAGTTGGCAGAGAAATATCGCAAAGACCGCGAGGTTGTAGCCTACAAGATTAACAACGAGTTCTGGAACGAGGAGTTGCAGTTCTACAACCACGGTCTGATGAAAGATGGCACCTACCAGGAGCAGAAGTGCGTTCTGGGCGACGCTCCCATCTGGTTTGAGGTGTGCGACGACGAGCGCAAGGCTATCCTCACAGCCGAGAACTTCTCGTCGAAGTACTACTCGACCAACTGGGGTGTTAAGATGGTGGGTTACGACAGCCCCTACTACGCAATCGGTGGCTACCAGTATGGTGGCGTATGGCCTTTCCACACTGGCCACGCGACAATTGCCGAGTACAAGGCAGGCCTCTACTCGCAGGCATTCCGCCACGCCAATTCGCAGCTGAGCATCTACAACGCTTGGGACTATGGCAACATTCCCGAGGTTATTCAGGGCGACAAATTCCAGTTCACCGGCATCTGCTCGCACCAGCAGTGGTCAAGCTCTATGCCTATCTACGCTCTGGTAGAGGGTTTGGTTGGTGCCGAAGCTCACGCTTTGGAGAACCGCCTGGAGCTCTCGCCCGCATTCCCTGTTGATTGGAGCTATGCCACTGTGAACAACATCCGTATGGCCAACAACTATGTTAATATGGCCTATGTGCGCAACGCCGACTCGTATGATTACACCCTCAGTGGCAATGGTGTGAATGTTGAGTTCACCGCCGTACTGCCCCTGGCTACAAAAGTGCTGGGTGTAGAGGTTAATGGTCAGGCTGTTGAGTACGAGGTTGCCGAGAAGGTACAGAGCGTACAGGTTGCCCTGGCAGAGCTGATTGCCCTTGAGGGCGAGGCCAAAGTGGTTGTTAAGACCGAGGGCGGTGTAGGCGTAATGCTCAACCTCGAGCCTCTGACCATCAACGAGCCCGACACCCACATCAAGATTGAGAAGGAGCGCTTCTGCAAAGGATGCAACGCCTACAAGCTGACCGTTGCTGGCCAGCCCAAAGACGAGGTTGATGTAGAGATCTTCGTTCGCGGCGAGATTAAAGACGTTGAGGGGGCAACCCTGAAGAGCGTCGAGGGCGAGAAGGCCACTCTGACCGTTAAGTTCCCCAGGATTAGCAAGACTGGTCCATTTGTATCGAAAGAGATTAAGGTTAAGTTCTAAGCCTTGTACCTACACATACGAAAAGGGCTCCCAAAACAATGGGAGCCCTTTTTGTGTATAGGTTGTTCTAACCTAAAAGATTGCTTTCCAAATCTCGATGGTCATATAAATCGAGGCGGCCAACTTAATGCCAGTGCCGCAGATGAAGGCTGCAAACGAGCCAAAGGCCACCTTGAAGGCTCGGGCGCTATCGCTACCGTCGTGGGTAAGCTCGCCAATCAGAGCGCCAAAGAAGGGGCCGAGAATGATGCCAATGGGGCCAGCAAAGAAGCCCACTATAATACCCACCATAGCGCCACGCGAGGCCGCCTTCGAGCCGCCAAAGCGCTTGGTCATCAACACGGGCAGAAAATTGTCGAGCAGTGTAACGGCCACCGCCACTACAGCCCACACGATAAGGGTGTCGGTCGCAAAGCCTGCCCCTGCCCACTGGCAGAGCAACATTCCGACAAAGCAAATAGGTGTGCCAGGCAAGATGGGAACAACACATCCAGCCACACCAACCAGGGCACAAACAAGGCCCAATATCTCCAGTAGTTCCATAGTCGTTGAAAAAAGTGTTTTGGTCGTCACAAAGGTAAGTAAAACTTTGTTAGTTGGTGGTGGAAGGGGTGAGATTTGGGGTGAGAAAAGTTGTCGAATTGTATCAAAAAGTGAGATTTTTGGCTAAAAATAGGGGGCAAGTGTGTCAGCTTCGGCAAAAAATTGTAGCTTTGTGGTGTGGGTGGACATCGTAGCAACTTTGGGCACCACAAAATGGGCTGTAGGCCCACCAAAGCGATGTTTATACCCTCGGCTGCGTAGCCCAAACAGGCTCGGGCAGCGTAGCGATATTCCACCAAACCCTTGAGAAAGTATGGAAAAGCACATATCTCACAAAAAAACCGACAAGCGAGAGGGCGTTTTCGAGCTCGTAAAGCTAATGAGCAAGGCCGAAAAGCGCAACTTCAAACTCTACGCCACTCGCTTGGATGGCAATGAGGATGCCAAATTCTTGCGCCTATTCGACGCCCTGGACTCGATGGATAGTTACAGCGAAGAGCGTGTGTTGGCCACCTGCCCCACCATAACCAAGCAGCAGTTGCCCAACCTCAAAGCACACCTCTACAAGCAAATTCTCACCTCGCTCCGTATGCTCAACGTACAGCACTCGGCAGCCCTGCAGATTCGCGAGTCAATCGACTTTGCAAAGATACTCTTCGACAAAGGCCTCTATGGCGAGGCGCAGAAGTTACTCACCAGGGCCGAGAGCAAGGCACGCGAGCTGGAGCAGTGGGCCACCCTGCTCGACATTGTAGACCTGAAACGCCAACTGAAGGTGCTCAGCTACTCGGGCGAGATGAACCAGGTGGCAACCAAGACCGCTCGCGACAGTAGCGAGATTTCTACCAGAGTGAACAATATTGCCCAGTTGTCGCTCTTGTCGGTGCAGTGCTATGCCCTGCATCAGCACATCGGCTTTGCCCGTTCGCAAAAAGACCTCGACAGGATGCAGACCTTCTTCAAGCCGAAGATTGACTCGTATGACGAGAACACGCTGAACTTTACCGAGAAGTTCTACTTCTACCAGTGCAAGGCGTGGTACTACTACATCAGCCACCAAACAACCCTGTCGTATCGCTATGCGCTCAAGTGGCTCGACCACTTCAAGCAGAACCCCGAGATGAAGAGCGTGATGTACGACGGCTACCTGCGAGCCTACGCCCACATTTTGGATGGTATGTATCTGATGCACAAGCAGACAGCCTTTTTGCGCACACTCGAAGAGTTTGAGCGCGAGAGTGCAGCCATAAGCCAGCTGAACGACAACGCTGCGATGATTACCCAGCAGATTCTCTTCACTGGCCAGCTTAACAAGTGTATTATGGCAGGCACCTACAAGGATGGTCTGTGGCTCGTGAAGAGCATCGACTCGTATCTGAAAAAGTATGGCGACCGACTCTCGTTGCTCGAGAAGCTACCCCTCTATTACAAGGTTGCCACACTCTACTTTGGCGACGGCAACTATGCCAAGTGTATCGAATACCTGTCGTACATCATCTCGGTCAAAGACCACAGCATACGTCGCGACATTCAGTGCTACGCCCGTATGTTGAACCTTATGGCCCTCTATGATGCAGGTATGGACTTCAACATCGACTACCAGATTCGCTCGGTCTACTCGTTCATCGTGAAGATGAGGGATATGACCGAGATGAAATCGGAGCTACTGTCGTTCTTCAAGAGCTTCGGCAACATCAACGCCCTCGACCTTAAGAAGGAGCTCAAGATACTATACGAAAGGCTAAAACCCTACGAGCGACATCGTTACGAACGCCGCACATTCTACTACATCGACCTGCTGTCGTGGCTCGAGAGCAAGATTAGCGGCCGCAGTGTGGGCGAAATCGTCAGAGCAAAATATGAACAAAACCAGGAGATAGAACTCCGCAAACCAGCAAATAAAAAATGGTACAATCGTGTATTAGGAATGTAGAGAGCGATGCCGACTTTGAGAGCAAAATCAGGCCCCAAGAGTTGGAGAGTTTTCACGGACAACAGAAGATTGTCGACAACCTGACCGTATTCATCAAGGCCGCCCTGATGAGGGGCGAGTCGTTAGACCACGTCTTGTTCCACGGCCCTCCAGGACTGGGCAAGACCACCCTAGCCAACATTGTGGCCAACGAGATGGGCTCGACACTGAAGGTTACCAGTGGCCCCGTGCTCGACAAGCCTGGCGACCTGGCAGGCCTGCTAACCAACCTCGAGGCTGGCGACGTGCTCTTTATTGACGAGATTCACCGCCTGAGTCCCATCGTAGAGGAGTATCTCTACTCGGCAATGGAGGACTACAAGATTGATATTGTGCTCGACAAGGGCCCCTCGGCAAGGAGCATCCAGATTGAGCTGGCACCCTTCACGCTGATTGGTGCAACCACCCGTAGCGGTCTGCTCACCTCGCCACTGAGGGCCCGTTTTGGTATCACTTGCCACTTGGAGTACTACGACACCTCGGTGCTGAGCGACATCGTCAAGCGCTCGGCTCGCATCTTGGGCATCGACATCGACGACAAGGGAGCACACGAAATCGCCCTCCGAAGTAGGGGCACGCCACGAATTGCCAACTCGCTGCTGCGCAGGGTGAGGGACTTTGCTATGGTTGTGGGCAACGGCTCGATTGACCTCGAGATTACCCGCCACGCCCTCGGTGCCCTGAACATCGACTCACGCGGCCTCGACCAGATGGACAACAAGATTCTGCACGCCATAATCGAAAAGTTTGGCGGTGGCCCCGTAGGTCTTAACACCATCGCCACCTCGGTGAGCGAAGAGGCTGGCACCATCGAAGAGGTCTACGAGCCCTTCCTCATCAAAGAGGGCTTCTTGAAGCGTACCCCTCGCGGCAGGGAGGCCACCGAATTGGCATACAGCCACCTGGGAATCACCCGACAGCCCACCGATGGAGAACTATTCTAGTTGAAAATTGAAATTTTTTGGCTGAGTATAGGCTGTAAGCGATATGAACGCAGTGAGTATCGCTTAAAAGTTTTTGGGCGACTTTTTACAAAAAGTCGCAAAACCAAAAGGTACAAAAAAGAAAGAAAGAAACAAAAAACAATATGAAAAACAAACCCACTCTACGCCCATTTGACCTGACAATCATCATCCTTACGGTAGGCTCGGCACTGGCCTACTCGCTCATCAAAGGGCAGTTCGAGCTACTCGGCACCGTAGCCCTACTGATGGGCGTTACTGGCACCGTATTGAGCGCCAAACGTAGCATCTGGAACTTTCTGTTCGGCGCAGTAAACGTAACCCTCTACGCCATAATTGCCTACAAGACAAGCAACTATGGCCAAGCAGCCCTCAATGCACTCTACTATCTGCCAATGCAGTTCGTAGGCTGGTGGATGTGGAGCCGTCGCAAGGCCGAGGGCGAAAAGACAAAGGTTAAGTCGCGCTCGATGACCACCAAACAACTCATCATTACCACCCTCGGCACCGCTGTCGGTGTGGTTGTCTTGTGGTATGTTTTGAGCCACTACACCGATGCCACCCAACCCCTTAAAGATGGTTTTGTAACCACAGTGTTTATTGTGGGCCAGATACTTATGACCTTGGCCTTCTGGCAGCAGTGGTTCTTCTGGCTGGCTGGCAATGTGCTGAACGTAGTGCTGTGGGCTGTGGTTATGGCCCAGGGCGAGATGCTCGGCGGACTGATGCTCATCAAGTACTCGATGTACACCATCAACTCGATAAACGGCATCATCATCTGGCGCAAAGGGGCCAAAGAGTAGCCCTCACCCCAGGCAACCACCAACACCAAACATCACCCAAAAGGCCAAAAAACCCTCGCAAAATGCTTTTTTTAGCAAAAAAGTAGTACCTTTGGGGGTAGATTGGATGGTTTGGGCCGTCATTTGCCTTTAGGGATGAGGTAATTGTGGAGGCCACGAGTTGATAATGGGCAGACCACACAAAGCAAGCAAACACATATCAACCAAATAATTACAAACAAAATGACACAGAAAAAACAAAATCTCTTGCTGCCTATCGCAGTAATGTTTATGCTGTTCTTTATGATCGCCTTCGTGACCAACTTCGCAGGCTCGATGGGTGTAATCCTGAAGAACCAGTTTGGCGTTAGCAACGCTCTCTCGCAGCTCGGTACTCTCGCCAACTTTATCGCTTACGCTTGTATGGGTGTGCCCGCAGGTATCATCCTCAAACGTAAAGGTTACAAATTCACCTCGCTGCTGGCCGCTGGCGTTGGCTTCATTGGCGTAGGTATCCAGTTCTTGGCTGGTAGCGCTGCTCCCGAGAGCGCATTTGCAGTTTACGTTGCAGGTGCTTTCGTTGCAGGCTTCTCGATGTGCTTGCTCAACATCGTGGTTAACCCTATGCTGAACACCCTTGGTGGTGGTGGCAACCGCGGTAACCAGCTCGTACAGACCGGTGGCTCGCTCAACTCGTTGGGTGGTACTATCGCCCCCATCTTGCTGGGTTACCTGGTAGGTGGTAACGTACAGACCGCTTCGGTTCAGGACGCTGCCCCCGCAATGATTATCGCTATGGCTATCTTCGCCGTTGCTTTCATCGTTATCATGCTGACCAAAATCCCCGAGCCTCACATGGAGACCGCCGAGGAGAAAGCTGCTCGTATCGCTGCTAAAGCAGAGGGTAAGAAAGACAAATACAGCGCACTGTCGTTCCGCCACTTTGTGCTGGGCGCTATCGCTATCTTCTTCTACGTTGGTATCGAGGTTGGTATCCCCAACACCGCTAACCTCTATATGTCGAACCACCCCGCAGTAGGTCCCGCTATCGCAGGTACCGTAGTAGGTGTTTACTGGTTCTTGATGCTGGTTGGTCGTCTGATTGGTGCAAGTGTAGGTGCTAAAGTATCGAGCAAGGCTATGATGATTGCCGTTTGCGTTCTGGGTATCGCACTGCTGCTGGGCGTTATCTACACCCCCGAGACCACTATCGTAACTATTCCTATCGTTAAGGTTGCAGTACCTCTGGGTATGTTCTTTATGGCTCTGGCAGGTCTTTGCACCTCGGTTATGTGGGGCGCAATCTTCAACCTCTCGACCGAGGGCTTGGGCAAATATACTCCTATGGCTTCGGGTATCTTTATGGCACTGGTTTGCGGTGGTGGTATCATCCCCTTCCTGCAGAACCTGCTGGCCGACAGCATTGGCTCGCTCAATAGCTACTGGCTGCTGATTGGTTGCTTGGCATACCTGCTGTTCTACGCAGTTGCAGGTTGCAAGAACGTAAACAAAAACATCCCCGTAGAGTAGGCTCTACACCATAAAAACACGACAGAGGCTCAACCTTGTATGAGGTTGAGCCTCTGCTGTTTCTGCTGACCGCCCCCCCAAAAAAAACATTAAAGGCCTTAAGGTCATTAGGGACTTTAAGGACCTTAAGGATAATTATATAACTCCTATTACTCTTATATCTCCTATTGCTCTTATAGGATTTATAGGAGTTATAGGACTAATAGGATATTTAGGAGAATGACAGACCCCCTCCCCCTTCGGGGACTCCCCCTAACTTAGGGGGAGAGTTGTTGTGGTGCAACCAAAGAGGGAGTGGTTGTGGTGCAACTACGAGGAGAGTTGTGGCGGAGCAAGCAGGGGGAGAGTGTTTGTGCTCTCAAGGGGATAGTGGTTGTGGTACTTTCCTCGGTGAGGATGGGAGTGGAGCAGAGAAAAGTGGGGATGCTCCAAAGGAGCAGACCTCAAAATAAATAGAGAGAGTACAGCTACAAATCCATTTGCAAGCAAACTCTCTCTATTCATTTTGAAACTGTGCCGTCAGGCACCACTTTGCTCTAACCCTCTCACAGCCTCAACGCAAAGGCATACACTAAAAGTTTTTTGCGGAGCTTTTTTACAAAAAAGCGACAAAAACCCAGCGCCGAAGGCAAAAAACTACGCACCTTCAAAGAGGTCGATTTCGCCGCGCTCGACCTGGCCGTAGATTTTGGCGAGCAGGGCGATGACGGGCGAGATGAGGGCCACGACATCTTCGATGGCACCTTGTTTGTCGGTGTCACCCTTGATGCGGTAGAGTATGGTGGCGTAGAGTGCGCGGAAGCAGAGCTCGATATCGCTCACACCGTCGCGTGCCAGTACGATGCGCAGGCGAGGGAGTTCCTCTTTCAGAGTGGCCCACACGTTGCGGTACTCGGCTCCGACGGGGAGTTGGAGCAGTTGTAGGTGGAGGTTTTCGACGTCGGCAACCAGGTGGAGGGTGTGGGCGAGGTGTCCTTGCTCGGTCTTGCCCTCCTCGCGCAGGAGCCCCACGAGGCTCATATACCACATAAAAATCTGCTGTTTCTCGTTCTCGTCGCAGTCGTTGGGCTCGACAAGCGAGGTGTAGATAGCCTCGGGGCTGAAGCGGAGAGCTCGGAGCAGGTCTTCGAGCTGCCACAGATAGAGTATGTACTCGGCGATGTTCTCGCGGCGTTTTTGTTGTGCTATATACATAGTGAGTGAATCTTTTTGCAAAGATACATCAAATTGAAAATGGAAAATGGAAAATGGAAAATTATTTTTTACAACAACACAACACACTATAAATCAATACACTACAAACACCAAAGAGCCCCACCCCACCAAATAGTTGTAAAAAATTTAGTACTATGTATTGCAAGGTACTAAAAATTATTTATATATTTGCATTACAAAACATACACTTACTCTAATACTTTTTTTACGACTGTGGACAGAAGATTGAACGTAAAGATTGGCTCGACGGCCTTCACTATTGAGGAGGGCGCGTATAGGGCTCTGGACAACTACCTCGACGACATTCGCGGTCGCCTTGACCAGGCAGAGGCTGTGGAGATTATGAGCGACTTGGAGATGCGCATAGCCGACCTGTTGAGTGGTTGGTTGGGCAATCCCGAGGGGGTTGTTGATATGTATTTGGTGCGCAGGGTGCAGGAGGTTATTGGCCGCCCCGACGAGTTTGGCGAGCTGAAGCAGCCCAAAGAGCGCCCCTCGCACATCGACCCCAAGAGGCTTATGCGCACATCGGGCGACAAGGTGATTGGTGGCGTTTGTGGTGGCATTGCCCACTTCACAAACATCGACCCTACACTGTTGAGAATCATCACCCTGCTTTGCATTGTGTTTGGTGGGTTGAGCTTGTGGATTTACATCATTTTGTGGATTTTTATGCCCATTGATTCAAACAAATAACAAAAAGAACCAATACTATGACACTTTGGCAAGTAATTTTGGCAATAATCTTCCCCCCACTGGCGGTTATAGGTCGTGGCTGTGGCTCGTTTTTGATTACGTTGTTACTGACCGCAGCTGGATGGGTACCAGGTGTGATTGCTGCACTGATAATACTAAACAAACCTAACAATTAGTAATAAACTAAAATAGATATACTACTATGGAGATAATGAACGAGCCCAAGAAACTATTCCGCAGCCGCATAAACCGTATGTTGGCAGGTGTTTGCGGTGGCCTGGCCGAGTATTTCAATATAGACCCCACACTGACGAGGGTTGTCGCTATTGTGCTGGCATTCACCCCTTTTGTGCCAGTAATCATCATCTATATATTACTGTGGTTACTGATTCCCGAGAGGGTTTAATAACGTGTAAGTTATGGCCATAAACGTAGAGAACACAAAGGCGCAGATGCGCAAAGGAATCTTGGAGTACTGCATCCTCTCGCTGTTGGCGAAGGAGGATTCGTATGCTCCACAGATTATTGCAGGGCTCAAGGAGGCCCGAATGATTGTGGTCGAGGGAACACTCTACCCCATTCTGATGCGCCAAAAGAACCAGGGACTGCTGACCTATCGCTGGGAGGAGTCGCCCCAGGGCCCACCACGCAAGTACTACTCGCTCACCCCCGAGGGGCGCGAGGCGCTGGCGCAGCTCGACGAGTCGTGGGACCAACTGGTGGAGCAGATAAGTAACATTCGCAACAAGTAACCCCCAATACGACCTACTACTATGCAAGAAGTAATGAAAGTAAAGATTGGCGGTAGCACACTGCTGTTTAGCCCCGAGGCGTGCAACGAGTTGTCGCGCTTTGTTGGGGTGTTGGAGAGGAGCTACGACGCAGAGGTTGTGGCCGATATAGAGGGGCGTATTGTGGAGCTGATATTGGAGCAACAAACGGCCGAAGAGGTGGTCGAAAAGCCGCTGGTTGAGTCGATTATCGCCACCATTGGCTACCCCGAGGGACACACCATCGAGGAGCCCAAAGCCGCTCCACAATTCACACCACAACCCACACAAAATCAAGGCTGTATGCACTCGTTGGGCGAGGTAGTGCGATTTTGCCTAAAGGCTATGGCGTGGATATTCCTTGTGGGGTGGATTTTGGCCGGCCTATGTGTAATTATCGGCATCATAACACTCACAGCTACCGACGCCGCATTGGTGGGTATGGATGGCCAGTTTAGTGGCGTGTCGCCCATTGGGTTCTCGGCCCTGCTGTGTGGCTCGTGGCTGATGTTTATGATTGCGGTAGCCTATCTGCTTATCTGCCTGCTGAGGCACAAGAGGGTGAGTGGCAAGAGCCTGCTCATTATGGCTATCATCTGGCTCTTTTTGACCATTTGGGCCTGGTTTGGCCTGGGGCGCAATATCTCCAACTGGGAGCAGTGGGGATACGATGTCGAGTATAATATGGAGCAGCTTGAGGAGCGCATCGAAGACTGGGCCGAGCGATACGAAGACAATGTAGAGATGCGTATGGAGAGCCTGGAATATAACATGGAGGCTTTGGAGGATAGCATGGATGCCTTTGTGAATGCCTTAGATGATAGTATGGATTATATCTTGTAAAACAGAATAATACAACATAAAACTATGGAGATTATCAACGACAAAAAAGATGGCGCAACCGAGGGTGCAAAAACTTCGGCCGAGGCTATCGTAAACAACAAAATGACCGCCATTTGGGGCGGTGGTGCGCTCATCGTTTGTGGTGCGCTGTGGTTGTGCCACAACTACGGGCTGCTGTCGCCCGTGTTTTTCGACCACCTGTTTTCGTGGCAGTCGCTTGTCATCATCTGTGGCTTGTGGCTCATAGCGACCAGAGAGTATGCCTGGGGCGCTATAATCTCGGCTGTGGGTGTAACATTCTTAATTATAGATATTTGCGGCATTTGCATTTCATTCACCCGACTGGTGCTGCCCATACTCTTTATGGCTGCGGGTGTGGCCCTGATAGTGACTACCCTAACGCGCAAAGCGAAGTAGCCCCAAGCAAACAACCAACACACCACAAACCACAACAAACCAATTGTTGTGGTTTTTTTTGCTCGTTAGTGGGGTATATGTCTAAATAATTAGACATAAATTTTTAACTTTGTGGTCAAAACCGAAAAAATAGATATGGCACTTATTGAAAAAATCAACGACCTGATGGCCCGAATCGAGGCGTTCAGCCCCGCATCGGCAGCCGAAATTGAGGAATTCCGCGTAAAGATACTTGGCCGCAAAGGCGAGTTGAACGATATTCTGGAAGAGTTCAAGACCGTTCCATCGGAAGAGAAACGTGTTCTTGGCCAGAAGATTAACGCCGTAAAGACCCGCGCAAACGAGCGCATTGCCGAGCTTAAGGAGGCTGCCGACAGCGCCCCCGTGGCTGCCGCATCGAGTGGCGACCTTACTCGCCCTGCCTTTGAGGAGGAACTGGGCTCGAGGCACCCCATCTCGATTGTTCGCAACGAGATTTGCGAAATCTTCTCGCGCCTGGGCTATACCGTAGCCGACGGCCCCGAGATTGAGGATGACTGGCACGTCTTCTCGGCTCTGAACTTCGCCCCCGAGCACCCCGCACGCGATATGCAGGATACCTTCTTCATCGAGAAGAACCCCGACATCCTGCTCCGCACCCACACCAGCTCGATTCAGGTACGCACAATGGAGCACCAAAAGCCACCAATCCGCGTGATCTGCCCAGGTAGGGTATTCCGTAACGAGGCTGTTTCGGCCAGGGCTCACTGCATCTTCCACCAGATTGAGGGCCTCTACATCGACGAGAAGGTGTCGTTTGCCGATATGAAGCAGTCGCTGCTCTACTTTGCAAAGGAGTACTTTGGCGAGCAGACCCAGATTCGTATGCGCCCCTCGTACTTCCCCTTCACCGAGCCTTCGGCCGAGGTGGATGTATCGTGCAACCTCTGCGGTGGCAAGGGCTGTAATGTCTGCAAAGGCACTGGTTGGTTGGAGATTTTGGGCTGCGGTATGGTAGACCCTAATGTGTTGGAGGCCAGCGGTATCGACAGCACCAAGTATAGCGGCTTTGCGTTTGGTATGGGTATTGAGCGTATTGCTATGCTGAAGTTTGGCGTTAAAGACTTGAGGCTCTACTTCGAGAACGACCTACGCTTCTTGCGCCAGTTCGACTCGGCCCTCTAAACACCACCCCCAAGACAACACACACTCCACAGAATGATAAAACGAATCATAGGATGTCTTACACTTGGCGTAACACTACTTTCGTGCACCGTTGCACCCCAGAAAAGCAGTGATACTCGCTCGCCCTATGACACTCCCGAATTGTTCGACAACGACACACTTCGCGCGACCTACCTCTACACCGAGGGTGTAAGGGTGGTCGCCGAGAGTGGGGTGGATAGTGCCGCCCTACCCTATTTTCGCAAGGTGTTGGAGATTGACTCGCTCCACGCCCCCTCACACCATCAGATTTCTGTAATAGAGGTACTCAAAGACCCCCAAAGCGCCCTGGCCCACAGCCAGGTGGCCCATCGTGTCGACACCACAAACATCGACTACTTGGGGCAGTTGGCCTATGCCCAAACGCTTAATGGTCAGTACAAAACCGCTCTTCATAACTACACCAAGCTGATGCGCCTCGACTCGCGCAACCCCTACAACTATCGCTTGGCCGCAGCTCTCTATGCCCAGACCAATATGCCTTTTATGGCTATATCGGTGCTTGATTCGGCGGAGTACAAACTGGGGTTTGTGCCCGAGTTGTGGAACGACAAGAGGGAGTTGATGATAAGGCACAAGCTCTACGACAGGGCCATAAGCGAAACACTCTCAAGGGTAGCCAATAGCCCCTACGACACTGGCAACTACCGCGTATTGGCTGACCTCTATGCCCGCACTGGCAACGACTCGCTGGCAATGGTCAACTTCCAGAAGGCCACCGAGATGGCCCCCAATGATGTGGGCACCCTACTGGCCGCCTCGAGGTATTACTTCTCGGTGGGCAACGAGCGCAAGTACTTGGCAACCATACAGACAATCTTTGGCCTGGACAATGTGGGGCTCGATACCAAGCTGGCACTCTACGACAGCACCATTGAGGACATCGACTTCTATCGCCGCAACTTCTACTCAATCAACACCTTGATTATGGTCTTGAGGCTCAAACACCCAGGCGAGTATGAGCTTGCCGATCGCTATGCCACCCATCTTGTTAGGGCTGGCGAATTAGACAAGGCCCTGGATGTCTACAAAGAGGAGGCCGCCAAGCCCAACGCCCCTGTGGAGGCCTACACACAGGTTGTGGGTATTGAGGACTACCTGGGCAGGCGCGACTCGGTGATGCACTACCTCGATGTGGCTATCGGCAAGTTCCCGACCAACGGCCAGCTTCACCTCTACCGAGCATACGAGTTGCAGCGCAGTGGCGAGAGCGAAAAGGTTGTTGTGGGGGCGTACAAAAAGTATCTCAAGATTGCCACCACAGCCGAGGACAAGAGTAGCGCTTGCGCCTCGCTGGGCGACTACTACTTTGCCCAGAACAAGCCCAACAAGAGCTTCAAATGGTACGCCAAAGCGCTCGACCACGACCCCGACAACGCCCTGGCGCTCAACAACTGGGCCTACTTCATAAGCGAACTTGCAGGGCCCACCCCCACCCTATCGGCGGCACAAACCCACGAGCTCGAGCGAGCCCTCGAGATGAGTCGCCGAGCCTGCGAGCTATCAACCTCAAACGCCACATACCTCGACACCCAAGCCTGGATACTCCATCTGCTCGGGCGCAACGACGAGGCCAAGGTGGTGATGAAACAAGCCATATCACTCAACTCGCAAGAGGACGACACCCTACTGGAGCACTACGCCGATATTTTGGCCGCCACGGGTGAGGGTTTTATGGCCGAAATTTACTACAAACGCTCAATCAAGGCTGGCGGCAACAAACAGCGCCTCGAGGCTAAAATTGAGGCCCTAAAAGCCAAATAATGATGAAACGATTTGCCCTAACCATACTAACCCTTTTTGCATCGCTCGCAGTGGTGGTCGGCCAGTCGACCATCGAGTCGCTCAATGCCGAGATTAAGCGCGCCGAGAAGGAGATTGCCAAGAACGAAAAGCTGCTCAAAGAGGTCAGCAAATCCCAAAAAAGCAACCAGACCGAGATAAAACTGCTCCAGTCAAAAATCAACAATCGCGACAAAATTGTGAGCAATCTGAACAAGCAGATTGGGCTCATTTCCAAGAATATAAGCAAAAAAGAGGGCGAGATAACCTCTATGAGCGCCCAGGTCGAGAGGCTCAAGTCCGAGTACGCCAAGACCCTGACCATAGCCTACAAGAACTACAAGACGGGCTCTCCCCTACTCTTCCTCTTCTCGTCGGTCGACCTCGACACCGCCACGCGCAGGCTCAACTTTATGCAGCGCTACAACAACGCCCTCAAAGCCAAAGCCTCGCAAATAGAGCAACTCTCGCAGAGCATTGAGGCCGAGGTAGAGGAGTTGGCCAACCAACAAGCCTCGCTCGACAAAACCAAAGGCGAACACCAAAGCGCCCTGGCAACTCTGACCAAAGAGCGCAAACAACTCAAAGATGCTGGTAAAAAGCTGGAAGCCAACGAGAAAAAGATTTCAAAGCAGCTCAAGGCCGAGCGCGAGCAGAAGAGGAAAGCACAGCAGGCCTTGCAGCGCATAATCGACGAAGAGACGCGCAAGGCCAAGCGCAAGATGACCGATGCCGAGCGTAGGGCCATAACCGAGCTGAATGGCCGCTTCGATCAGAACAAAGGCAAGATGTTGATACCCGTAAATGGGGGTGTCATCATCGAGCACTTTGGTAGCCACCAGCACCCCACGCAGAAGCACATTACAGTGGTCAACAAGGGTGTAAACATTGCAGCAGCGAGCGGCTCTGACGTGTTTGCCGTATTCGAGGGCGAGGTTGCCAGGGTGATGTTCATCGCTGGACTGAACAACTGTGTGATGTTGCGCCACGGCGACTACTTTACTATATACTCCAACCTTGCATCAGTAAGTGTCAAGGCTGGCGAGAAGGTGCAGACAAACCAAAAAGTGGGCACCCTTTCGGCAGGCGACAACCCCGACGAACACCAACTTCACTTCGAACTCTGGTTCCACACCGTAAACCAAGACCCCGAGAAGTGGTTTGCACAATAGTAGTGGCCAAGTGGGGTGGTGGGCCGCGAAAAACAAAAGAGGTAAATAACTAAAAACCAAATATTTATACTATGGCAGTTCATTTCTACAATGAAGGAACCGACTACCTGCCCAAAGGGAGGGCAAAACTCAACCAGTGGGTTAGGCAGACCATACACAACGAGGGGTTCCGAGTGGGCGAGATTGGCTATATCTTCTGCTCGTCGGACTACCACATAGGCATCAACCGCCAATACCTGGGCCACGACTACCACACCGACGTTATCACATTCGACTACAGCGACTTGGAGGGGCGCAGGGTGGTCAGTGGCGACATATTCATCGACCCCGAGACAGTGGCCGACAATGCCGACCTGCTCGGCACCGACCCCGCAGAGGAGCAGTTGAGGGTAATCATTCACGGCATACTCCACCTGTGTGGCTACAAAGATAAGAGCGATGCAGAGGCAGCACAGATGCGCCAGAAAGAGGATTTTTACCTGGCAAGATTGCCAAAATAGAGTGGGGGAGTAACAGACAGAAGAGAGGTATGAGATTCGATTACGACGTAATAGTGGTTGGTGGCGGACACGCTGGATGTGAGGCAGCCGAAGCGGCAGCCAATCTGGGTGCGGCCACCCTGCTCATATCGATGGATATGACCAAATATGCGGCAATGTCGTGCAACCCTGCAGTTGGCGGAGTAGCCAAAGGCCAGATTGTCAGAGAGATAGACGCTCTTGGCGGACAAATGGGCATAATCACCGACCGTAGTACCATACAGTTCCGAATGCTCAACCGCTCCAAAGGAGCTGCAATGTGGAGCCCCAGAGCCCAGTGCGACAAGGCACGCTTCTCGGCCCTCTGGCGCGAAAAGTTGGAGAACACACCCAACCTTAGACTTTGGCAAGACTCTGTAAACCACATACTTACCACCACAAACGAGCAGGGTGGGGTGGTGGCCTACGGTGTGCGCACCCTGATGGGTGTCGAGTTCCGCGCTGGGGCGGTGATACTCACAACTGGCACCTTCTTGGGTGGCCTGATGCACATTGGTCGCAACAATGCCGAGGGGGGTAGGGCAGGCGATAGCGCCTCGCACGGCCTGACCGAACAACTCGTTGAGTTGGGCTTTGAGGCAGGCCGAATGAAGACCGGAACACCCGTCAGGATTGACGGCCGCTCGCTCGATATGACCAAGTTTGAACGCCAGGATGGCGACACCGACCCCTCGAAATTCTCATTCCTTAGGAGCATCAAACCCGTCGAAGAGCAGAAACCTTGCTATTTGGTGTATACCTCCACAGACGTACACGACACACTGCGTGAGGGTTTTGACGATTCACCTCTATTTCGGGGACTTATAAGGGGCATAGGCCCACGCTACTGCCCAAGCATTGAGGACAAATTGCGCACCTTTGCCGACAAAGATTTTCACCAACTATTCCTCGAGCCCGAGGGTGCAAACACCAACGAGTACTACTTAAACGGCTTCTCATCGAGCCTTCCCTGGCAGGTGCAATGCCGCGCACTGGAGAAAATTGAGGGTTTTGAGGGGGTAGAGATTTACCGCCCAGGCTATGCAATCGAGTATGACTATTTTCCACCCACGCAACTGCACCACACGCTTGAGACCAAGCGAGTCGAAAACCTCTACTTTGCAGGCCAGATAAATGGCACCACAGGTTACGAGGAGGCCGCAGCACAGGGTTTGGTCGCAGGTGTTAATGCTGTTCGCAAACAGAGGGGCGAGGGGGCTTTTGTGCTCGGTCGCGACGAGGCCTACATCGGAGTGCTCATCGACGACCTGGTGACCAAGGGTGTTGATGAGCCCTATCGTATGTTTACCAGTCGAGCCGAGTATCGAATCTTGCTGCGCCAAGACAATGCCGACCTACGCCTGACTCCCATTGGCAGAAAATTGGGACTTGTGAGCGATGAAAGGTGGGCCGATTTTGAGCAAAAAAAATCGCTCGTAGAATCGCTTAAAAACTTTGTGCAAAAGCAAGGGGTCGCTCCGAGCGAAATTTTGAGCTATTTAGAAAGTGTAAATTCTACACCACTTTCGCAAAAAAGAAAGCTAAGCGACCTACTAATTCGTAACGAAATTTCACTTTTTGGCCTAATTGAAAATTTTGAGCCCCTAAAAAAGTTTGTCGCCGACCACCAAATCGACCGCGAGGTGATAGAACAAGTGGAGGTGGAGATAAAATATAGCGGCTACATTGAGCGCGAGAGGGCCGCGGCCGACAAGATTCGCCGCCTCGAGGAGATACAAATTCCCGCCACATTTGACTATATGTCGCTTACATCTATCACTATCGAGGCTCGCCAAAAACTGACTCGCATTCGCCCTACCACCATCGGCCAGGCCTCGCGCATTCCAGGAGTATCACCAGCCGACATAAACGTGTTGCTGATTTACTTCGGCCGATAGTGTTCCACGTGGAACATTTCACCAAATTAATCAATGGGGTACACATAAAAAAAAGGATTGTTCCACGTGGAACAATCCTTTTTTATCTGGAATAGGGTAGTCCTTATTTCTTTTGCATCTTTGCCCAAGTATCTTTGAGGGTGACTGTGCGGTTGAAAACCAACTTCTCGGCGGTCGAATCCTTGTCGACACAGAAGTAACCCACACGCTCAAACTGGAACTTGTCGCCACACTTGGCATCGGCCAGCGAGCGCTCGCAGTAGGCTGTCTTAACAACCAGCGAGTTGGGATTTAGATAATCGGTGAACACTTTGCCCTCCTCGACATCGTCGGGATTCTCTTTAGCAAACAGGTTGTCATACAAGCGCACCTCGGCAGGAACAGCATCGGCCACCGAAACCCAGTGGATAACACCCTTAACCTTGCGGCCATCGCTCGACGAGCCACCAGCCGACTCGGGATCGTAGGTACAGTGCAGCTCTACCACATTGCCCTCGGCATCCTTAACAACCTCCTCGCACTTGATCAAGTAGCCATACCTGAGGCGCACCTCGCCACCTGGGCGTAGGCGGTAGTAACCCTTTGGAGGCTCCTCCATAAAGTCGGCGCGCTCGATATAAATCTCCCTTCCGAAGGGCACCTCGCGACGGCCAGCTGCCTCATCCTCAGGGTTGTTAACAGCGCTGAACGACTCGCTCTTACCCTCGGGGTAGTTGGTAATAACCACCTTCAGGGGGTCAACAACAGCCATTCGACGCTCGGCAGTCTTGTTCAAATCCTCGCGCACGCAATACTCCAGCAGCGACAAGTCAATCACATTATCCCTCTTTGCAACACCCACCTTCTCGGCAAAGGCGCGAATCGAAGCGGGGGTGTAACCCTTACGACGCAGTGCGCAAATGGTAGGCATACGGGGGTCATCCCAACCTGTAACCACCTGGTCTTTAACGAGTTGCAGCAATTTGCGTTTGCTCATTACGGTATAAGTAAGGTTCAACCTTGCAAACTCGTACTGGTGGCTGGGGAAGATGCCCAACTCCTGGATAAACCAATCGTACAAGGGGCGGTGAACGTCAAACTCGAGGGTACAAATCGAGTGGGTAATCCTCTCTATCGAGTCGCTCTGGCCGTGAGCGTAGTCGTACATTGGGTAGATGCACCACTTGTTGCCTGTGCGGTGGTGCTCGGTGTGAAGGATGCGGTACAAGATGGGGTCGCGGAAGAGCATATTGGGGTGAGCCATATCAATCTTGGCGCGCAACACCTTCTCGCCATCGGCATATTTGCCGGCCTTCATCTCCTCGAAGAGCTGCAAGTTCTCCTCTACCGAACGGTTACGCCAAGGGCTCTCGGTACCAGGCTGCTGGATTGTGCCACGACCCTGGCGAATCTGCTCCTGGGTCTGGTCGTCAACATAGGCTTTTCCCTTCTTAATCAGCTCGATAGCCCACTCGTAGAGCTGGTCAAAGTAGTCCGAAGCATAGCGCTCAACGGCCCACTCAAAGCCGAGCCACTTGATATCCTCTTTGATCGAGTCTACATACTCGGTATCCTCTTTTACGGGGTTAGTATCGTCGAAACGGAGGTTGCACTTGCCGCCATAGCGTTGTGCAAGACCAAAGTTAAGGCAGATACTCTTGGCGTGACCTATGTGCAGGTAGCCGTTTGGTTCGGGCGGAAAACGGGTTTGGATTGTGTTGCCCGTCTCGGCAATATAGTTTTCGATAATCTCTTCTACGAAGTTGAGCGAGCGCTCTTTGGCGGGCTCCTGTGCTTTTACCTCCATAAATCTAACTAATTAGTGACATATAAAGTACAAAAGTAATTATTTGAATTGAGAATTGAGAATTGAGAATTGAGATTTTTTGTTTTGGGCCAAAATTTCTTTGTAAAAAAAAAGAGAGCACCCTTTGTTGGGATGTCCTCTTTCTGGTTATAAGTAAACTTATTTTTGCTATTTGATAGTCATCTCGTCGAGCAGGTAGCCTGCGCCGCCCAGTACGTCGATGCACCACAAAACGTAGCGCACATCTACGTTGATGGTGCGTTGTACGTTGGGCTCAAAGGCAATATCGCCACTCATAGCCTCCCAGTTGCCGTCGAAAGCCAAACCAATAAGTTCGCCCTTGCCGTTCATTATGGGGCTACCCGAGTTACCACCAGTAATGTCGTTGGTCGAGAGGAAGCAGGTGTGCAGACGACCATCCTTGTCGGCATAGCCACCCCACTCGGCTGCGGCATAGTGTCGTTTCAGTTTCTCATCAACGGTGAAGTCTACGGGGTTGGTGGGGTCCTCTTTGGCAATCACACCATCAATGGTGGTAAAGTGCTGGTAGAGAACACCATCGGCAGGCGAGTAGGGGAGTATGGTACCATAGGTCAAACGGAGTGTGAAGTTAGCATCGGGATAAAAACTCTTCTCGGGCTGCATCTCCATCAGGCCAGCAATGTAGAGCCTATGACCAGTGGTGTAGTCGTTGCGCAGGGGGAGCACTTTGGCGCGTAGGTCGGCATACAGTGCCGAGGCGTCCTTCATAATTGCCAGTGCGGGGTCGTTCTCGAAAACCTCAATCGAGCCTGCGGCAGCAGCACCCAGGAACTTCTGCTCGTTGGCAAATACCGATTTGTCGAACAGGTCCTCAACAAATGCCTTCACGTCGCCACCAAACTGGCTATCGATAACTGCCAGACTCTCGGGCCTACGCTCGGCAGGAATCATCTCTCTCAACACCTCAATCATACGAACAGTAACCAGGCGGTCGGTTGCCTCATCGTAGTCTTTATAGAACTTCTTGGCAGCCTCTACACCCTTGTCGAAGCTCTCACTTCGGCGGTAGGCATTGTAGAAGGTGGTCGAAGCGTTCAGTATCTCGGTTGCGCGGAACAGAGTCTCGCTCAAAATCTGTGCATCGCTCTCATAGGGGGTTGCCTCCTTAACATATTTCTCTATCAGGGGCAGTGCGTTGCCATACTTGGCCACACGTTTGGGGTCGGCATTAACCCACTCGGTAAAGGCTGCCTCTTCGGCTGCTTTTTGGTCCTTTACGCCCAGTTTCTCCACGCCGCGCGACTTACCGATAGAGTTTTTCCAGTAGTTCGACGACGAGGCATATTTCGATGCATATTTGATGCGGATAGCATCGTCGGCAGCCATCCTCACCTTCA
Source organism: Tidjanibacter sp. (assembly GCA_045543795.1). Lineage (GTDB taxonomy): Bacteria > Bacteroidota > Bacteroidia > Bacteroidales > Rikenellaceae > Tidjanibacter. The sequence continues at coordinate 46,860 of JAZPXV010000010.1, read as the reverse complement.
AGATAGCCTGCCTCTCGCCACGAATGTAGATTCGGTTGGGGTTATCGACGGTGAGCATCTTGCCAATCTCATACGAGGTCATATAGCGAGTAGTGGTGCCAGGGAAGCCCATAATCATCGCAAAGTCGCCCTCCTTGTAGCCCTGGGTCGATATGGTCAGGTGGGTAGGAGCCTGGTAGGGCACATTCTCGGGTGCATACTCGGCAGGCGAGGTGCCATCGGGAGCAGCATAGACGCGGAACACCGAGAAGTCGCCTGTGTGACGGGGCCACATCCAGTTGTCGGTCTCACCACCAAACTTACCTACTGCATAAGGGGGAGTACCCACCAAGCGAACATCTTTGTATACCTCGGTAACAAAGGCAAAGTACTGGTTGCCACCAAAGAACTCCTTGATGCTGATACCCTTACCCTCGTTTTTCTTCTGCAACTTGGCCTGCAGGGCTTTGGTGTTCTTCTCAATCTTCTCGGCCCTCTGCTCGAAGGTCATATCATCCTTCACACCCTTGAGCACCTGTTTGGTTACATCCTCGATGTGGCGGATGAAGGTTACCTGCAACCCAGGTGCTGGCAACTCCTCCTTCTGGTTCATAGCCCAGAAGCCGTTTTTCAGATAGTCGTGCTCCACGCTACTGAGGGCCTGGATAGAGCCAAAGCCACAGTGGTGGTTGGTAAAGAGCAGGCCATTGGGCGACACAATCTCGCCTGTACAGCCACCGCCAAAGATAACAATGGCATCCTTAATCGACGAGCCGTTAATCTTGTAGATATCATCGGCCGTAAGCTCCAAACCCTTGGCCTGCATATCCTTAAGGTTCAATTTCTTGAGCAGTGGCAGCAGCCACATACCCTCATCGGCAAAGGTTGTCAAAGCAACTAACATTGCCAATGCACTAACAATCAGTTTTTTCATTTTAGTTTTGTTTTTATTATTAGGTTTGTGTTTTTTCTTTTTCTCCGCTTTTTGTAAAAAGCGAAACCAAAAACTTTTCTGAGATACTCGCCTGCGGCTCATATCTCTTACACTCCATAGGTTTTGCCTCTACGCGATGCCGAATTTCGGTAATACTGAAAATCAAAAACTCGTGCCGAAGGCACACCAAAATTTTCCATTTTCAATTTTCCATTTTCAATTCTGTCGATTGTCGGTTGACGGTCGACGTTAGACACTCATATCGAGCATACGGCGGATAGCTCCCTCGGCAGCAGCCCTCACAGCCTCGTCTATTACCACCTCGGGACTCTCGTCGAGCAGTGTTTGGTAGATGTTCTCCAGAGTTACGAGCTTCATATCCTTACAAGCTATACACCTCTCGCACCCATCTTTGGTGGGCACCAAGTAGAACTTCTTGTCGGGGTAGCGACGCTCCAATTCATACAGAATACCACTCTCGGTAACCACTACCACCTCGCTCACATCCCCTCTGCCACAGTAGTCGAGTATGCCTGCGGTCGAGCCTGCATAGTCGGCCAGAGCAGCCACCTCGGCCTTGCACTCGGGGTGAACTACCACTCGGGCCCCTGGGTGGGCCTCCTTAAGTTCGGCAATCCTCTCGACCGAGAACTCCTCGTGTACCAGACAGGCACCATCCCAGAGTTTCATATCGCGGCCCGTTACCTTATTAATATAACTACCCAGGTTACGGTCGGGCACAAAGAGCACCTTCTGGTCGGCAGGCAACCTGTTAATTATGTCGAGGGCGTTTGAAGAGGTGCAGCAGATGTCGGTCAGTGCCTTCACCTCTACCGAGGTATTCACATAGGCCACGACCAGGTGGTCGGGATTCTCGGCCTTTGCCTTTGCCAGGTCGGCAGCATCGCACGAGTCGGCCAGCGAGCAGCCAGCCTCGACTACGGGCAGCAGCACTTTCTTCGATGGCGAGAGCACCTTGGCGGTCTCGGCCATAAACCTCACGCCTGCGAAGAGTATTATGTCGGCATCGGCCTGGGCAGCCTTCTGCGACAGAGCCAGCGAGTCGCCCACAAAGTCGGCAACGGCTTGCACCTCGCCTCGGGTGTAGTAGTGGGCCAGTATGATGGCTCGCTTTGAAGCCTTGAGTGCGGCAATCTTGTCGCTCAAAATTTTCTGTTCGGTGGTCATCACTATTTTATTTATTTTTTATTCAATTTATATAAAATTAAATATAATTAAAAGAATAAAAACAATATAAAAGCGTGTTGAAAGTGTTGGCAATTTTTGGCTTTTGGGGTGGGGGAAAAGATGCTAAAAGTTGCCAATTCGTTTGGAGGGTGTAAGTGGTTGATTTGTGCGCTGGTTGGGAGGGTTTTCAACACCCTGTCGGTAACTTTATCAACATATCAACAGCCCCAAAATGTTAACACTTGCACCCCCTTTGGGTGTTGATATTTTGACGACCAAAAATGAAACTTTTTTCTTGCAAAATCGAAATGGTTGTTGGTATATGCAACAATCTTGATTTTCCAAATTTTCGCCCACCAAAGTTGTTCTTTTTAATCAACCGTTTATTCCAAACTTTTCAACACTATTTTGTCAGCTTCTCAACAACCTTTCGACAAATCGAGCCATAGTAGGGCTCGGCCTCGTTCTGGTCGAGAGCAACGGGGGTGCCGCTGTCCGAATTCTCGGCAATTGCCTGAATTAGAGGAATTTCGCCCAGGAAGTCAACCCCCTCATTCTCGGCCATTATGCGTGCTCCGCCACGGCCAAAGATGTAGTAACGGTTATTGGGCAACTCGGCTGGCGTAAACCACGCCATATTCTCAACAACACCCAGTATGGGTATGTTGATACCCTCGGCCATAAACATCTTCATACCCCTCACCACATCGGCCGTTGCCACCTGCTGTGGAGTCGACACAATCAGGGCTCCGTCGATGTTTAGTGCCTCGGTCAGAGATATCTGCACATCGCCAGTGCCTGGGGGTAGGTCTATGAGCAAAAAGTCTAACACTCCCCAAAGAGTTTGGTTAATAAGTTGTTTCAGAGCGTTTGTGGCCATTGGGCCCCTCCAAACCAGTGCATCCGAGGCGCCAATGTAGAAGCCGATAGAGTTGATTTTGATACCCCTCGACTCGGCTGGCACGATATAGTCCAGACCATCAACCTTTTCGGCCCAGGGGGCGTAGTCCTCGACGCCAAAAAGTTTGGGCTGCGAGGGGCCATAAATGTCGGCATCCAGAACACCCACCTTGTAGCCCAGCTTGCTCAACTCGACAGCTATGTTGGCCGTTACGGTCGACTTGCCCACACCGCCTTTGCCCGAGGCAACAGCCACAATGTGTTTTATATCTTTGGTGCCCTCGTGCTGGCGGGGCTTGGGTGCATCTTCGCCCTCTTTGACCACAACCTCAACGTCGGCACCCTCGGCAGCGGCCTCAATGGCCAATTTGGCGCGTGTGGCAACCGAGCGAGCAAATGGGTCGCGCTTGCGGCGGAACGAGAGGGTCAGCACAATCTTGCCCTCGTCGGCGAACTCTACACTCTGGGCAATACCATCTTCGATGAGGTTTTTGCCCGTTTCGGGATGTGTTACCCCTTTGAGAATCTCTACAATCTCTTCTCTGGTTATCATAACTATTTTTGCTATTGTTTTGCGTTTTTTTGTTGTGTCGCCCCCTTTGGGGGGCGTGGGTGGTTAAATTTAATCTACAAATATAGCTTTTCTTTGTCGTAAAAACCATATATTTGTACTATTCTAACAAAATTTTGTCCCGAGAAGAACGATATAAGCACAAAAACGTATAAAACTTTTAGACTATGAAATCATTTTTCAAGACTTTCTTTGCGGCGCTGCTGGCTGTGTTGGTCGTAGCTCTGCTGCCTATTATTATTTTGGTATCGGTTGCCTCGTCGGCAATGTCGTCGTCGGAGCCTGTGGTTGTCGAGCCCAATAGCGTGTTGCACGTCGACTTTGGCACCAACCTCTACGACTCGCCCCGTATGCCCACCTTTGCATCGGGCAATAGCGGCTCGTTTGAGTTTATCCAGAGCCTGACCACCCTGCAGCTCATCGAGGCTTTCGAGGCTGCCAAGAGCGACCCCAATATCAAGGGTGTTTACATCTCGCCCGAGGGTATGGGCGCCATAGAGGGTACTTCGCAGATTGAGGAGTTCCGCGCACTGATTGAGGACTTTAAGAAGTCGAGTGGCAAGTTTGTGGTGGCCTATAGCGAGAGTTACAGCCAGGGCCTCTATTGGCTTGCTTCGGGTGCCGACCGCATCTTCCTCAACCCCGAGGGTGCGTTCGATTGGCGCGGTCTGGCCAGCCAGAGCATCTTCTTTAAGGGGCTGCTCGACAAACTGGGTGTAGAGGTGCAGATTGTTCGCCACGGCACCTTTAAGTCGGCCGTTGAGCCCTATATCACCGACCGTATGAGCCCCGCCAATAGACTCCAGACCGAGAAGATGGTGGGCTCGATGTGGAACGCTTTGGTTGATGATGTAGCCCTGAGCCGCAATATGTCGCCCCACTACCTCAACCTCCACGCATCCAATTTGGCTGTAAGCTCGCCCGAGAAGGCTGTCGAACTGGGCTTTGTCGACCAGTTGGCCTACTACGACGAGGTTATGACCTACCTTGCCGAGAAGAGTGGTGTTGAGGGCGACGAGCCCAACCTGGTTTCGCTGTCGGACTACTGCTCGACGCTCGTGGATAAGAAGATTTCGCCCAACAAGGTGGCTATCATCTATGCCGATGGCGAGATTGTCGACGGCACAGGTGGCGAGGGTATTATTGGCAGTGCAACCACTGCCGACCAGATTCGCCGCGCTCGCGAGGACAAGGGTGTTAAGGCTGTGGTGTTGAGGGTTAACTCGCCTGGTGGCAGCGCACTCGCCTCGGAGGTTATGTGGCGCGAGTTGCAACTGCTCAAGGCCGAGAAGCCTATCATCGTGTCGATGGGCAACTATGCCGCATCGGGTGGCTACTACATCTCCTCGCCTGCCGACCACATTGTTGCCAACCGCACCACCCTTACGGGCTCGATTGGTGTGTTTGGTATGATACCCAACGGCCGCGACGCTATGAAAGACAAACTTGGCATTACCGTAGATGTGGCCAAGAGCAACCCCCACGCCGATATGGGCTCGCTGTTCCGCCCCCTCGACAAGAGCGAGCTGGGCTATTTTCAGCAGTCGGTCGAGGATGTCTATGGCACCTTCATTGGCCACGTTGCCGAGGGTAGGGGTATGACCACTGCCGAGGTTGACAAGATTGGCCAGGGCCGCGTGTGGGCAGGTGTTGATGCCGAGCAGATTGGCCTTGTTGATGGCTTTGGTGGCCTGAAAGAGGCTCTGGTGCTTGCTGCCGAGAAGGCCGAGCTGGGCGACAACTACCGCATCACCGAGATTCTCGAAGAGGAGGACGAACTGACCCGTATGATTAACCAACTACTCACTGCCAAGGTGTCGATGCAGAAGAGCGAGTTGGGCAAGGCCCTGCGCTACTATAACGCTATCGAGAGGGCTGTTGAGCAGGGTGGTGTGTTGGCCCGTATGCCCTACGATATTAGCATCTACTAATTAATAATAATATATAGTACCCCCCCCATTGCTGTGGAAAAACTATTCCTTATAGACGCCTACGCACAGATTTTTCGTGCCTACTACGCCTTTGCAGGTCGCCCTATGCGCAACCGCCAGGGGCTCAATACCTCGCCCATATTTGGCTTTACGAAATTTCTGCGCGACATTTTGATTAACGAGAGGCCCCACTACCTGGGTGTTGCCTTTGACCCCAAAGGTGGCAACTTCCGCAACCAACTCTTTCCCGAGTATAAAGCCAACCGTAGTGAAACGCCCGAGGATATCATTGCTGCTGTGCCCTATATTAAGGAGATTTTGGCGGCTATGCGCATCCCCGTGCTGGAGGTTGAGGGCTACGAGGCCGACGATGTTATCGGCACCCTGGCCCACAAGGCTGCCGCACAGGGCTATGACGTCTATATGGTCACCCCCGACAAGGACTTTGGTCAGCTTGTCACCCCCACTGTGCGCATCTACAAACAGCGCAAGGGTGGCGAAGGGATTGAGATTGTGGGCCCAGCCGAGATAGAGGCCCACTATGGCTTCAGCGACCCTCGCAAGGTGATTGACATCTTGGCTCTTTGGGGCGATGCTGCCGACAACATCCCTGGCGTTAAGGGCGTGGGCGAGAAGGGTGCTATAAAACTCGTAAACGAGATTGGTACGGTAGAGGAGATTTTGGCCGACACAAGCCGCCTGAAGGGCAAACAGCGCGAAAATGTCGAGGCTGGGGCCGAGCAGTTGAGGCTTTCGAAGGTGTTGGCAACCATCGCTTTGGATGCCCCCATCGAGTTTGTCCCGTCGGAGCTGGCTATGTGCGCACCCGACTGCGAGGCGCTCAAGGATATCTACCGCAAACTGGACTTCAATATGTTCCTGCGCGAGATGGAGCTGGGGGCCCACTCGCCCTTCAATGGTCAGGTGTGCCCCGAGGCTACGGGCTACAAGGAGTGCCCCTCGGCACAAGCACCCTCGCAACCTCAACAAACCGACCTGTTTGGCAACCCCATAGAGGTGCCCCAAAGTAGCAAGACCACCGCAACTACGGCGGCTACTCAAGCCCCTGCGCAAGACCTCTTTTCGATGGCCGCACCGCTCTACAAGACAATCGAGACGGTCGACCACACCTACATTACCGCCGACACCACCGAGGCTATTGAGGCTGCGATGGCCGAGTTGCAAAAGGCACCACTGTTGTCGTTCGACACCGAAACAACGGGGTTTGACTACTTCTCGGACCAGATTGTGGGCGTTGGTCTTTCGGCCGAGCCCCACAAGGGCTACTATGTTCCGCTCACATCGGCCAACCGAGCCGAGCGAATTGCCCTGCTGCGCCCTCTGCTGGAAAACCCGCTGGTGGGCAAGGTGGGCCAGAACATAAAGTTCGACCTGCTGATGTTGCGTGCGGCGGGTGTCGAGGTGGGTGGCCCCCTGTGGGACACTATGATTATGCACTACCTCGTAGACCCCGAGCAGCGCCACAATCTCAACCACCTGGCCCAAACCCTGCTCGACTACAACCCCATCGAGATAGATAGCCTCATTGGCCGAGGGGCCAAACAGCTAACGATGGACCGCGTGGCTGTCGAGCTGGTTGCCCCCTACTGCATTGAGGATGCCGACATAGCCCTGCAACTCTACCACGCACTGGAGCCCAAGTTGGCTGAGGTTGGGGCTACCGAGTTGTATAAGAGCATCGAGCAACCCCTAATCCGCACCCTGGCCGATATGGAGTGGGAGGGTGTGAAGGTCGATGTTGCCCAACTGGCCGACTATGGTCGCGAACTTGCGGCCCGACTGGTCGAGCTCGAAGAGCAGATTCGCAAGCTGGCTGGTATGCCCGACCTGAACGTAAACTCATCGCGCCAACTGGGTGTGGCCCTCTTTGAGGTGCTGCGCATCGACTCCAAGCCCAAAAAGACAAAGACCAAACAGTATAGCACCGAGGAGGAGTACCTGGCCTTCCTGGCCGACCGCCACCCCATAGTGCCCCTCATCCTCGAGTACCGAGGGGTGAAAAAACTGCTCTCGACCTATGTTGAGGCCCTGCCTGCGCTGGTAAACCCCAAGACTGGGCGTATACATACTTCCTATAATCAAGCTGTTACGGCTACAGGCCGACTGAGCTCGACCAACCCAAACTTGCAGAACATTCCCGTTCGCGACGATATGGGCCGACGCATACGCCGCGCCTTTGTGGCCTCTGACGAGGGGCACACCCTGCTTGCGGCCGACTACTCGCAGGTTGAGCTGCGACTTATGGCCAACGCAAGTGGCGATGCTGCAATGGTCGAGGCCTTCCGCAGTGGCGAGGATATACACCGCGACACCGCCTCAAGGCTGTTCCACACCTCGCCCACCGAGGTTACCCCCGACCAGCGCCGCAAAGCCAAGACCGCCAACTTTGGCATCATCTACGGCATCTCGGCCTTTGGCCTGCGCCAGCGTATGGGTGGCGATATGAGTATGGCCGAGGCAAAAGAGATTATCGAGGGCTACTTCCGCTCCTATCCTGCTGTGAAGGAGTATATCGACCGCACCATAGCCGATGCAAAGAACAATGGCTATGTGCAGACAATCTTTGGCCGCCGTCGCTATCTGGCCGACATCAACTCGGCCAACGCCAATGTGCGCTCGATGGCCGAGCGCAACGCCATAAACGCACCCCTGCAGGGGTCGGCTGCCGACATAATAAAGATTGCTATGGCCCGAGTGAGCGACCGACTCCGCACCGAGGGGCTGCAGGCCAAGATGATTCTGCAGGTACACGACGAGCTTGTTGTCGACTGCCCCAATGGCGAGATTGATAGGGTAAAGGCCATACTGCGCGAGTCGATGGAGGGGGCGGCCCAACTGCTCGTGCCCCTAACGGTCGATATTGGTGAGGGCCAAAACTGGCTCGATGCACATTAAAAATCCTAAATACAAATACTGATGAGAGCACTGGTACAGCGTGTGGCCCACGCAAATGTAGTGATTGAGGGCGAGCAGGTGGCACAGATTGGCCACGGATTACTCATATTTGTAGGCGTTGCAACCACCGACACCGAAGAGGATGTCGACTACCTGGTCAAAAAGTGTAGCCAACTGCGCATCTTTGATGACGAAAACGGAGTTATGAACCTCGATGTGCGCCAGGTTGATGGCCAGGCGCTTGTGGTGAGCCAATTCACCCTGCAGGCCGCTACGCGCAAAGGCACCCGCCCCAGCTATATCCACGCCGCAGGCGAGGCCGTAGCCGTACCTCTCTACGAATCGTTCAAGTCAAAACTTGCCACCGCAATAGGCAAACCCATTCCCTGCGGCCGCTTTGGTGCCGATATGAAGGTAACCCTGCTAAATGACGGCCCCGTAACCATTTGGATTGACAGCCAAGATAAGTAGGCAAATATCAATTCAATTTCATATCTTTGTGGCCGTTAAAGAACCACAACTAACAAAACACAACCCAAAACAAGATGCAAATCAAGCGAGTAATTGGCATTGGTAATGCCCTGACTGACTTTTTGGTAAACCTGCGCAACGACGAAGTGCTCACAAAACTCAACCTCGGCAAGGGGAGTATGAACCTTGTGGACTCGGAGTTTCAGCGACAAATACAGGGCGAAACAGCCGACCTGCCCCACACCCTCTCGTTGGGTGGTAGTGCTGCCAATACTATTCGCTGTATGGCACGCTTGGGCACCCCTGTTGGCTATATCGGCAAGGTGGGCAAAGACTCGACGGGCCACTTCTTTGAGCAGGCTCTCGACAACCTGGGCATCGATCCCTTTGTTGCTCACGGCACCAACCGCTCGGGCCGTTGCTTGGCCCTGGTGTCGCCCGATGGTGAGCGCACAATGATTACCTACCTGGGTGCAGCACTCGAGCTGTGCGAGGCTGACATTACCAAAGAGGCCTTTGAGGGTTACGACTGCCTGTATATCGAGGGCTTTATGGTTCAGAGCCACTCGGTTATACGCCACGCCATCAAGTTGGCCAAAGAGTGTGGCCTGAAGGTGGCTATCGACCTGGCGAGCTACAATGTGGTGTTGGAGAATAGGGCTTTTCTGCTCGACATTGTCGACAAGTATGTAGACATAATCTTTGCAAACGAGCAGGAGGCCGCCGCCTTTAGTGGCGAGCAGGAGCCCGAGAAGGCCCTGGAGTTTATTGCCGCAAGGTGCCAGTTGGCGGTGGTCAAGATTGGTACTCGCGGTGCGCTCATCAAGAAGGATGGCGCCGAGCCCCTGCACGTTGGCATTATGGCTGCGGCCAAGAGGGTTGACACTACGGGTGCAGGCGACTTCTATGCCGCAGGCTTTATGTCGGGCTTGTGCCAGGGGTTGGACTTGCGCCAGTGTGGTACCATAGGTGCCATTACTGCGGGCAAGGTGATTGAGGTTGTGGGTACAACCTTTGGCGAGGATGCCTGGAAGGAGATTTTCTCGCTGGTCGAGGATGTGAAGGCCCAGAAGTGCCTGTTCTAAAAAAACAACAAGCGTCAAGCAAAATAATAGACAAAACTATGAGGGCAAAGATTGAGCTCGAGAGGATGGAGTTTCACGCTCCCCACGGCTGCTACGACCTGGAAAAGGTGGTTGGGAATCGTTTCCAGATAGACCTGGCAATGGATGTCGAGGTGGGTGATATGCCTGCTACCGACGAATTGTTGAAAAGTGTCAACTACCTGAGCGTCTATGAGCTTGTTAGTGAGGTGGTGCGCATCCCCTCAAATACGCTCGAGAATGTTGCCTGGCGCATACTGGAGGCTGTTCATAGTGCTTTTCCTCAAATAGTTACCTCTACAATAAAGGTTTCAAAGCTCGCCCCACCTCTTGGTGGTAAGGTCGAAAGGGTGAGTGTAACTATGTCTAAATAACGCCTTTATAAAAAGTGTTCACAATTTGTTTATAAAGTGTTTGAACACTGTTGATAAATCAAAAAAAATAGTGCAACTTTGCACCAACGAATGGCCCCTAATGGAGCCTGACTGCTTATCGCCCTATGGAATAGGAAGATAAGTTTTTTTTACCGCTAGCCGGAACCTACTATAGTTCGACAAAATCGAAAAAATATAATAGCACTATGTCAGAAAAGGGAAATGTTGCTTCGGGCCTCACAGAGTTGAAGTACGAAGATGTCTTGGCCAACGCCAAGGAGTATTTTAAGGGAGACGACCTGGCCGCAATGGTGTGGGTCAACAAGTATGCGTTGAAGGATTCGTTCAACCGAATTTACGAGGGCTCGCCCGAGGAGATGCACCACCGCATCGCCAGCGAGATTGCACGCATAGAGAATAATTACCCCAACCCCTTGAGCGAGCAGGATGTGTTTGAGCTGCTCGACCAGTTCAAGTATGTCATCCCCCAGGGTGGCCCTATGACTGGTATTGGCAATAATCTGCAGATTGCCTCGCTCTCTAACTGCTTTGTGATTGGCCACCGCACCCCCGCCGACTCGTATGGCGGCATTATCCGTATGGACGAGGAGCAGGTGCAGCTGATGAAGCGTAGGGGTGGTGTGGGCCACGACCTGTCACACCTGCGCCCTGCAGGTACCCCTGTGTTGAATAGTGCTTTGACCTCTACGGGTATCGTTCCCTTTATGGAGCGCTACTCTAACTCGACTCGCGAGGTGGCCCAGGATGGCCGCCGTGGTGCTTTGATGCTTACCCTTTCGATCAAACACCCCGATGCCGAGAGGTTTATCGATGCCAAGACTGTTCAGGGCAAGGTGACTGGTGCAAATGTGTCGATTAAGGTCGACGACGAGTTTATGCGCTGCGTTCAGAGCGGTGAGAAGTATGTTCAGAAGTTCCCCATCGACTCCGACAAACCTATGTATGAGAAGGAGATTGACGCAATGGCTCTGTGGCAGAAGATTATCCACAATGCGTGGAAGAGTGCCGAGCCTGGTTGCTTGTTCTGGGACACTGTGCTGCGCGAGAGTATCCCCGACTGCTATGCCGACGAGGGCTTCCGCACCGTTTCGACCAACCCTTGTGGCGAGATTCCTCTGTGCCCCTACGACAGCTGCCGACTGTTGGCTTTGAACCTCTACAGCTATGTCGACAAACCATTCACCCCCGAGGCCTCGTTCAACCACGACAAGTTTGCCAAACACATCGAGATGGCAATGCGTATGATGGACGACATTATTGACCTCGAGCTCGAGAAGATTGACCTCATCCACAAGAAGATTGGCAAGGACCCCGAGGAGTTGGATGTTCGCCGCGTAGAGCTCTCGTTGTGGGAGAAGATTAGGGAGAAAGCTATCAAGGGCCGCCGTACAGGTCTGGGTATTACTGCCGAGGGCGATATGTTGGCCGCTCTGGGCCTGACTTATGGTACCGACGAGGCTATCGACTTTGCCGTAAGCATCCAGAGGGAGTTGTGTCTGAACGCCTACCGCGCTTCGGTCAAGATGGCCAAAGAGCGTGGCTCGTTCCCAATGTACGACAACCTGAAAGAGGAGGGCAACCCAATGATTGCCCGTATCCGCGAGGCCGATCCACAGCTGTATGAAGATATGGTACGCTATGGCCGTAGGAATATTGCTATGCTGACCATTGCCCCCACTGGTACTGTGTCGCTTATGTCGCAGACCACTTCGGGTATCGAGCCTGTGTTCCGCCCCGTTTACAAACGTCGTAGGAAGGTGAACCCCACCGACCAGAATGTTAAGATTACCTACAAAGATGAGGTGGGCGACTGCTTTGAGGAGTACTATGTATTCCACCACAAGTTTGTTGAGTGGCTCAAGATTACAGGCCACAATATCGACAACCTGAACGAGTTGAGCGATGCCGAAATGGATGCCCTGGTTGCCGCTTCGCCCTACAACCACGCTACGGCCAACGATATCGACTGGGTTGCAAAGGTTAAGATGCAGGGTGCTATCCAGAAGTGGGTTGACCACTCGATTTCGGTTACCGTAAACCTGCCCAACAATGTTTCGGAAGAGTTGGTTGCCGATGTTTATAAGACCGCTTGGGAGAGTGGTTGTAAGGGTATCACCGTATATCGCGACGGCTCGCGTAGCGGTGTGCTGATTGACACCAAGAGCAAGGGCAACAACGCTGCGGCAACCGAGAGCAAGGCTCCTATCAAACGCCCTGCCGAGCTGGAGGCCGATGTTGTAAGGTTCAAGAACGGCAAAGAGGAGTGGATTGCCTTTGTGGGCCTCCACGATGGCAAGCCCTATGAGATTTTCACCGGTCAGATTGACGAGGAGTCGCTCTACATCCCCAAGAGCATCAAGAAGGGCTGGATTGTGAAAGTTCGAGAGGAGGACGGCACCAAACGCTACGACTTCCGCTTCAACGATAGGTATGGCTACCCCCACGTTATTGGTGGCATCTCGCGCCTGTTCGATATGGAGTTCTGGAACTATGCCAAGCTGATTTCGGGTGTGCTGCGCAATGGTATGCCTATTGTCGATGTGGTTAACCTGGTAGACAGCTTGCAGTTCACCAGCGACGGCATCAACATCTGGAAGGCAGGTGTGGCTCGCGCCCTGAAGCAGTATATCAAAGATGGCACCAAGAGCAAACAGAAGTGCCCCAACTGCGGCAGCGAGAGCCTGGTTTATCAGAATGGTTGCCCCACCTGCCACTCGTGCGGCTGGAGCAAGTGCTCGTAAAGACAAAATAGGATGGGGAAGGAGTACCCCAACCAAATAACCCCAAAGGACCAGAGTGGTGACAAGCGCCACTCTGGTCTACTGCATAAAGATAGGGCCCCAATGAGAGTTGGTGTGGGGCAATGCTAAAAGTGAAGAGACAATGACAGGTAAGGTTGAGAAAGGTAATAGAACTGGGATTGTAGCACTGTCGCCACTGATGGTGCTGCTGGTAGTCTTTTTTGTGGGGTCGCTCGTGGCGGGCGACTTCTATCGAATACCCATTACGGTAGCTTTTATTGTGGCTGCGGTCTATGCTGTGGCCATATCCAAAGGGGGCAAACTGACGGAGCGAATAGACAACTTCTCGCGCGGAGCTGCCAACCCCCGAATTATGTTTATGATATGGATTTTTGTCTTGGCCGGTGCTTTTGCAGCGGTGGCCAAGGCTATGGGCGCTATTGATGCAACGGTCAACCTGGCCTTGAGTGTGGTGCCAGCCAACTTTGTACCCTCGGGGATATTCTTGGCCGCCTGTTTTATCTCTATGGCAGTGGGCACATCGGTGGGCACCATTGTGGCGCTCACACCTGTGGTTACGGGCCTGGCCGCACAACTGGGGGGTGATACGGCCTGGATGGTGGCTATTGTGGTCGGCGGAGCCTTCTTTGGCGACAACCTGTCGTTCATTTCCGACACCACCATTGCGGCAACCCAAACCCAGGGGTGCCAGATGAAGGATAAGTTCCGCACAAACCTGCGCCTGGTTGCCCCTGCGGCTGTTGTTGTGCTGGCGCTGTATGTATTTATGGGTGCCAACCTGACCGAGGTCGATGTGTCAAGCCTGTCGATGAGCGAGTCGCTGAAGGTTGTGCCCTACCTGGTGGTTATTGTGGCGGCCCTGTGTGGTATGAATGTGTTGGGGGTGTTGCTGCTCGGCATTGTGGTGGCAATAGCCATTGGCATAGGTATGGGCTCGATTGAGCCTATCGAGTGCTTTGCCCAGATGGGCGAGGGTGTGCAGTCTATGGCCGAGCTGATAATTGTAACTATGCTGGCAGGTGGATTGCTCGAGATGGTGCGCTTGATGGGTGGCCTGGACTTTGTGGTGGGCCGAGTGACTGGGCGCATCAAGGGGCGCAAGGGTGGCGAGCTGGCCATTGTGGGCCTTACGGCGCTGGCAAATGTCTGTACGGCCAACAACACTATCGCAATCCTAACGATGGGCGACATATCGCGCAACATAGCCTCGCGAGTGGGCATTTCGCCCCGTAGGAGCGCAAGCATTATGGACACCACCTCGTGCTTTGTGCAGGGCTTTTTGCCCTACGGAGCCCAACTGCTTATGGCCTCGGGCCTGGCGGCCATTTCGCCCTTCGAAATTATGCTCCACCTCTATTATCCGCTTATGATTGGTGTGTTTGTAATAATTTCTATTATATTTGCAGGCAGAAAAACCAAAAACATCAAACAATAAAACCTTATTAGACAATGAAAAAGTTTACCATTTTTGCAACCCTCGCAATGGTTGCTCTGGCAGCTATCTCGTGCAACAAGAACGAGGAGCCCAAACCCCAGACCGAGCAGAAAGTTATCTCGGTATCGACTTCGCTCTACAGCTTTACCAAAGCTACCGACACCGCTTTTGAGAGTGGCGACGCTATTGGTGTTCACATCATCTCTAATCAGCCCAACGAGCCCTACCTCAACAATGCCAAGTACACCTACAATGGTACCACTTGGAAGGGCGAGCAGACCAACTACTGGTACAAAGACGAGAGCGTAGTGGCCGACATCTACGCCTACTACCCCTATAGCGCAAATGGTGGCTATAACGCAACCGGAATCAACTTTACCGTAAACTCGGACCAGACCACTCCTGCAGGCTACACCGCATCGGACTTGATGCTTGCACAGGCCAGCTCGAAACCCACTGCCGAGGCTGTTAAATTGGGCTTCAAGCACGCTCTGTCGAAGGTTGTTGTGAATATCAACAGCGAGCTCGACGAGGCTATTGCCGACGTTATGTTCAGCGATGTTTATGGCACCGCAAATGTTAGCTTGGCAGGTGGCGCAGCTACCGTAGGTGGCTCGAAGGGTGGCATCAAGGCCCTGAAGGTTAAAGATACCCAGTGGCAGCTCATCCTCGTTCCCCAGGAGAACGTAACCCCCAAACTGATTGTTACCACCACCGCACAGAAGCAGTACACCTTCGATATCGAGAGTGCTGTTTCGTTTGCAGCTGGCAAGGTTAGCACCACCACCATCTCGCTCACCAAAGAGAGCATCTCGACCTCGTTCACTACCGAGGTGACCGACTGGACCGCCGACAAAGAGCTCAACTTCTCGCAGAGCGGTAGTCAGGATGTTGTTGTTCCCGAGGGTGTTACTGTTTACTTCAAGCCCAACGAGAACTGGCTGAACGACGGTGCACGCTTTGCAGCCTACTTCTGGAACGAGAGTGGCGATATGTGGATTGATATGGAGCAGGTTGGTAGCTCCACTATGTATTGCTGCAAGACTCCTGAGGGTTTTGCCAATATCATCTTCTGCCGTATGAATCCCAGTGCACTTGATAATAATTGGGACAACAAGTGGAATCAGAGTGCAGACCTGACCGTTCCTACCGACAACCAAACCCTCTACACCTTGGAAGAGGGCGAGTGGGACAAAGGCAAAGGTAGTTGGGGCAAACCCCTCGATATTAATATTGAGTTGATGTAATATACATCCTCCAAACAAAAAAAGAGCTGTGATTTCAACAATCACAGCTCTTTTTTTGTTGTATCAGCCGACCATTAGAAGGTCAATTCGACATACGAAGTTGCCGTTTCGTGCAACTTTATGGCTGCAAGCCTTATGCCTTTGGGCAGGTGGGGGCGAATAAGGTCGGCAAAGTGGTGCACCAGATTCTCGCACGTTGGCTGCCAGTCGACAGCGTAAATCTTTGAGAAGTGGCGCCCCAAGACCTCAATTATCTCCTCGCTCTCGGCCGTGCGACGTATCATAAACGAGTGGTCGTAGCGGCTCACAACAGCCTCACCAACAGCCCTCTTCAGGTCGCCAAAGTCGACCGCCATACCAAACTTGGGGTGAGTACTATCGGTACAGGGAGCCCCCTCGACCGTCACGAAGAGTCGGTAGCTGTGGCCGTGAATCTCGCGGCACGCCCCGTCGTAGCCCACCAGTGCGTGGGCCATCTCGAACGAGAACTCCTTGGTCAATCTCAAACTACCCTCCATAGCACTACTCCTCCTCAATCAAGTGGCGCACATCAACCTGGCGCGAGAAAGGCTCGCTGAGGCTTATGTTGGTCTCGGTAGCAACCACACCAGGAATCTTCAACACCTCCGACAGGGTGCGCATAAAGTGGTCGTTGTCAATGCAGTAGAGCTTCAGTTGAAGGTTGTACTTGCCCGTAATGAAGTGGCACTCGACAACCTCGGGAATACTCTTTACTGCATCTACAACTGCGCTATCCATCGTAGACGACTGCATACGAATGTTTACCAGCGCACACACGTCGTAGCCGAGCGTGCGAGGATTTACCTCCAGGCGTGAGCCCAGAATTATACCCTGCTCGTCGAGCTTCTTTACGCGCTGGTGAATTGCAGCACCCGAAATGCCACACTCTCTGGCAATCTCCAGATAGGGCATACGGGCGTTGCTCAACAGCAGTTGCAATATCTTGCGGTCAATTTTGTCTATAACTACCTTTGTCATAGGGTGTTGTTGGGGTAAAGTTGCTACTCTCTTACACAAATAGGCTTATTTGATTACGCCCAGCTCTTTGCCAATCTTGGTGAAGGCGGCAATACACTTGTCGAGGTGCTCGCGAGTGTGGCCTGCCGAAACCTGTACGCGGATGCGGGCCTGGCCTTTGGGAACTACGGGGTAGTAGAAGCCAGTTACATAGATACCCTCCTCGAGCAGTTTGGCTGCCATAACCTGCGACAGGGGTGCGTCGTAGAGCATAACGGCGCAGATAGCCGACTGGGTGGGTTTGATGTCAAAGCCTGCATCCAACATCTTGGTGCGGAAGTACTCGACATTCTCTACCAGGCGGTCGTGAATCTCGTTGCTCTCCTCGAGCATCTTGAATACCTCGATGCTGGCACCAACAACTGCGGGGGGTACCGAGTTCGAGAACAGATAGGGCCTCGAGCGCTGACGCAACATCTCAATAATCTCTTTGCGGCCAGTGGTGAAACCACCCACAGCACCACCAAAGGCTTTGCCCAGGGTACCAGTGATGATATCAACCTCGCCACGGCAGTTGTAGAGCTCGGTTACACCCCTACCAGTGGCACCAACAACACCTGCCGAGTGGCACTCGTCGACCATAACCATTGCATCATACTTGTTGGCCAGAGCCAAAATCTCGTCCATCTTGGCCACGTTGCCGTCCATCGAGAATACACCGTCGGTAACGATGATGCGGAAGCGCTGTGCCTGTGCCAATTTCAGACAGTTCTCGAGCTCCTCCATATCGGCATTTGCGTAGCGGTAGCGAACAGCCTTGCAGAGCCTTACGCCGTCGATGATAGATGCGTGGTTGAGCGAGTCGCTGATGATGGCGTCTTGCTCGGTCAGCAGGGGCTCAAATACACCACCATTGGCGTCGAAGCAAGCAGCATAGAGGATGGTGTCCTCGGTGCCGAAGTAGTTGGCAATAGCAGCCTCGAGCTCTTTGTGGATGTCCTGGCAGCCGCAGATGAAACGAACCGACGACATACCAAAGCCACGATTGTCGAGAGCCTTCTTGGCGGCGTCGATCAGTCGCTGGTTGTCCGACAGGCCCAAGTAGTTGTTTGCACAGAAGTTGAGTACCTCTTTGCCACCAACCTCGATAGCAGCCCTCTGGGGCGATTCGATAATGCGTTCAACTTTGTAGAGGCCGGCCTCGCGAATGTCGGCAAGCTCTTTTTGCAGATGTTCTTTGATTTTACCGTACATAGTATTATAATGATTTATTGGTTAGAATTTTCTGTCGATAACATTCCGAAAGCAAATGTACTAATTTTTTCGCAATGTGATACTCGCTCGTGTGGTTTATTCTGATTTTTCTCTACCCCACAAAGAGCTTTCCCAAAAACAGCACCCAAGCGCTACCCCTCGGCAGTGGGTGCTCAAGTGGTACTATTGCGACTATTTGGGTGCCTTTTTTGTTGGTTTTGGACAGAAAAGTTGCCTTTTTCAAAAGTTTTTATATTTTTGTGACTATCGGTGGGGGATTTCGAACTTTGTTTCTGCACCCCAACACCAAACAAGCAAACACACACGCACGTCACAAGTATAACCCAAAAACTCACAAAAAAGCTATGGGAAACGAGATGAAGCCACGTCGCCGTCAGCGTTGGGCAACAGCCTTTCGCAAGTATGTCGACTTTATTAACAAAAACATCTACTGGCGCCGAGTCCACGCCGAAGGTATAGAGAATATGCCTGCCGATGGCAACCCCATCGTGCTGGTATCTAACCACCAGAACTGTCTGAACGACCCCCTGACATTGGCTCTGCTGCTCAAAGACCGTAGGCCAAACTTCTTGGCCAGGGCCAACGTGTTTGCAGTTCACCCACTGGTAAACAAATTCCTCCGCGCACTGGGCTTGCTGCCAGCCTATCGTGTTCAGTACGAGGGCTTTTCGGCTGTGCGCAAAAACCAGGGCACCCTATCCGAGGTTGACAACGCTCTGCGCTCGGGCGAGACAGTAATCCTCTATCCCGAGTGTGGTCACCAAGACAAGCGCTGGTTGGGCAACTTCTCGATGGCCTATCTGAAGATGGCCTTTGGTGCTGCCGAGGCGAGCGGTTTTGAGCAGGAGGTATTTGTGATGCCCACCGCTAACCACTACTCGCACTACTACCACGCCAGGGAGGATATGATGATTCGCTTTGGCGAGCCCATTTCGCTGGCACCCTACTACGACCTCTACAAAGAGCAGCCCCGAGCCGCTATGCGTCAGGTGAACGAAATCGTTAGGGCCAAGATTGAGGAGCTTATGCTCAATATCAACGACCTGGAGAACTACGAGGAGATTGACTACCTGCGCGAGAGCCGCTTTGGCGAGCAGTTTGCCGAGTCAAAGGGGCTTAATCCAGACCTGCTGCCCGACAAACTCAGGGCCGACAAGGCTCTGGTGGCTGGCATCGAGCAGGCCAAAGAGCAGAACCCCGAGGAGGTCGAAAAACTCTTCGACAAGACCCGTAAACTGATTAAGGGCATCAAAGAGTTGGGCATCCGCGACTGGCTGTTCGAGGGCGAGCGCAGCCGTTTCAAACAGCTCTGGCAGGGTGTGTTGCTGCTGCTCGGCCTACCCCTGTTTGTGGCTTGCATCATCCCCACCGCACTGATGTTTATCGTGCCCGCAATCTTCATCAAGAAGTTTATCAAAGACCAGATGTTCCACAGCTCTATCAATGTGGGTGCAACGGCATTTATCACCTATCCAATCTGCTGCCTTATCCCTACTATTGTGATGATTTGCACGGGTGCTTGGATTAAGGGTTTGATCTACTTTGTTGCCTTCCCACTCTTCTTCATCTACGCTTGGAACTATATCCGCTGGACAGTTAAATACGTTGGTCAGTACCGCTTTATCTTGCCTCGCAACCGCAAGAAGGTCGAGCAGATGAGGGCTCTGCGCTCGCAGGTATTTGCCAAGCTGAACGAGCTGCTCAAAGCCACCTCGCAGGCGCTCTAATAAGGGGTGCTATGCTAACCGAAAGTCAACACGTCGAGAGGGGGCGCGAGCTCCTCAGACAACACAAATACACAGAGGCCGTTTCGCATTTCCGAGCCGGCCTTTGTGGTTTTAGGATGACGGGCTATAACGCCGCGGCACTGCTGGCTCGTTGCTACGACAAGGGGCTGGGTGTCGAGCGCTCGGCTCGTGTGGCCCTCGACCTGTATAGTTATGTTCTCACCCACTCGATTGAGTATCGGGGCACTTGGGTTGAGGAGCGCAAAAGGGCCCTCGAACAACAAAATTTGCCACAACACCCCACCACCGAACTGCAAACCTACACGATTGATGATGCGCTGGTGGGCAGGGTGATAATCAGACAAGTGGCCCCGTCGGGCGAGCGACAGAGGAGCGACAAGTGGGCCGACGATAGTGTTACGACATATATCGCTGCCTCGCGCCCCTTTGAGATGGCCTTTGCGTACCTGTGGCAGAAGATTTATAAGCGCGAGAGCGAAAGACAGCCTGCCCTCCCCTATATACACCGCACCGCACCACCCCTGCCCGAGGTTATTGACGAGAGCTTCGAGCGCAACTACGAGCTCTTTGGGCTGCGCGTCAAGCGCGGTGTGGGGAGCGACTACTCGTGGCGCAGGGATGCCGAGGGACGCTATACGGTGGTTGTTCCGCAGGGGGCCGATTGGGCGAAGGTGTGTACGCGCGAGGCCATTGTGCGCTATGGTATGATGGCTATGCGCGACGCTGCCGAACGCTACCTGCCCGAGCGACTTGCGTACTGGTCGCAACGCACAGGTATTGGGTGCGGTGGCTGTAAGATTGTGCGAAGCTTTAATGTCTTGGGCCGATGCAGGATGCAGGGGCGAAATATCGACCTGTCGCTCCACCTGATGAAGTACCCTGCTCTGCAAGCCGACTCGGTTGTGGTGCACGAGCTGTGCCACTTGGTCGAGCCCAACCACTATAACGAGTTCTACTATGCCATCGAGAAGTATGGTGGCCCCCGAATGCTGCGCGCCGACTACGACATTGGCGACACAACCGTTCCGCCCGATATTTAATAAACAACCATAACCACCAACCTATTAAATCCCGATTGAGATATGAAAAAACTACTACTCACATCATTGGTTGCAGGGCTCGCTATGCTCGCAGGGTGCAACAGCAACAATATCAAGTTCGCCGACGAGCGCGTGAAGCAAATTTGCGTAAGCGCGTGGGACACTGACGGCAACGGCAAGCTCTCCTATGAAGAGGCCGCAGCAGTAACCTCGGTCGACGGCCGTTTCCGCAGCACCAACATCACCTCATTCGATGAGTTCCAGTATTTTACGGGCGTGACCATCATCTACCGCGAGGCCTTTAACAACTGCTTGAAGCTGACAAGCATCACTCTGCCCGAAGGCATCGAAGAGATTGGCCCGGGCGCTTTTGGAGGGTGCGCCGAGTTGGAGCACATCGACATTCCCGATGGCGTTACCTACATCTCGCCCAAAGGCCCATTTGAGGGTTGCGACAAGTTGCCCGTAGAGGGCGGTATCCGCTATGCCGACAACTACGCCATTGGCGTGGTGGGCAACACCCAAGAGAGCTACACCCTGAGGGAGGGTACCCTGATGGTGTCGAATAGCGTGCTGTACGATATAGCGCGCAAAACGGGCAGCATCACCATTCCCGACATTGTAACCGAGGTGCCCGAGTCGGTATTTAAGTATTGTTCGCCCCTCAAAACCGTCGATATGCCTGGTGTGGTTACTTCGATTGGCAAACTTGCCTTCGACGGGTGCGAAAATCTCACAAGCGTAACCCTGTCCGAGAGCTTGGAGTCGATTGGCGATTACGCATTTCGCGAGTGCGATAGCCTGACGACTATTACCATCCCTGCGAGTGTGAAATCTATTGGTGCTTGGGCATTTTTTGATTGTACGAATATCGATAAGGTCTATTGCCACGCCACTACGCCTCCCTCGCTCGGCTGGGCAGCATTTATGCGCACCGACAGAAATCCCAACATAAGGGGAGCCGCAATGCCTCTGTTTATGAGTTGCACGATTTACGTTCCTGCTGCGAGTGTTGCAGCTTATAAGTCGGCCGCAGGTTGGAGCGACTATGCCCACCAGATTGTTGGCTTTTAGCCGAAAAAAGGAACTCATAGAGACCAAAAACAAAAGGCTCACACGTTAGTGTGAGCCTTGTTTGTGAGGTCTGAAGCGGAATCGAACCGCTGTAGAAGGTTTTGCAGACCTTTGCCTAGCCACTCGGCCATCAGACCATTTATTCTGCTTTCGGGGGACAAAATTAGTCATTTTATCTGAAACTCCAAATTTTTTTACTACTTTTACCCTCTCGACAATACCATTCACAATGATTCTCGACGACATAGCACTCACGTTTGTCCACGGACTGGGCCTCAAGGGGTGTCGGCACCTGCTCGACATCTTTGGCTCGGCAAGGGCTATTTTCGACGCCTCGGACGACGAGTTACAACTGCGTGCGGCAGTCAGCAGCAAGGTGTTACGCACAGCTCTCCGCGCCTCGGAGCCCTGGCGCGAGGCCGAAAAGGTTCTCAAGCACGCCGAACGTCACAAAATCACTCCCATTGCCTCGACCGACCCCACCTATCCGCATCTGCTGGCCGAGATTCCCGACCGTCCGCACGTCATCTACGCCCAGGGCGACATAGAGAACCTTCACCGCCCCTCACTGTCGGTTGTGGGCACGCGCGACATCACCTCCTACGGGCGACAGATGGGAGTCACGGTTGTTGAGCAGCTCCACGAGTTGGTGCCCGAGGTGTGCATCGTCAGCGGCCTGGCCTTTGGCAACGACGGTAACGCCCACCGAGCAGCCCTCAGTTGTGGCGCCGCAACGGTGGCCGTAATAGCCAACGCCCTGCCCGACGTGACTCCTGCCGAGCACCGCACCCTGGCCGACCTGATTCTGCGCGACGGGGGCACCATCATCACCGAGGTGTCGTCGCAGACCAAGAATAATGGCCGCTTCTTCACCCCTCGCAACCGCATAATTGCAGGTCTGTCGAGTGGCACCCTGGTTGTTGAGTCGCCCTATAACGGTGGGTCGCTCCATACTATCGACTACGCCATTGACTACGGGCGCATAGCAATGGCCCTGCCAGGGCGTGCAACCGACAAGGCATCCTATGGCTCAAATCTTTACATCAAACAACTCAAGGCAGCAATGGTCTGCTCGGGCAGCGATATTGTTCACGAGCTCGGTTGGGACACTATGGTGTGTACCGACCAGGGCGAGGGTGCTGTTGTGTCGCCCACTGTGGCCGCTGTCGAAACCATAAACATACCCGCCGACGAGCGCGTTGTCTACGACGCCATAGGCGTGGGCGAGGCGGTCGACTACGAAACCCTGGCCGAGCGCTGTGGCCGACCTATTCAGTTCGTTGTGCCCATACTCTTGTCGCTCGAGCTGGCTGGACTGGTTAGTACGATGCCTGGCCGAAAGGTTGTGAAGGCATAAATCCCCCTCAAAACGACAGAAAATGAAACTGATAGATACACATAGCCACATTTATGGGCCCGAGTTTGACGAAGATAGGGCCGAGGTCTACGAGCGTGCTCGCCAGGCGGGTGTCGAGGCGCTGGTGCTACCAGCAATCGACTCGGAGTGCAATGGGGCAATGTTCGAGATGGCTCGCACCTATGCCAACTGTTACCCACTTATAGGCCTGCACCCAACGTCGGTGAACGACAATCCGCAGTGGCGCAGCGAGTTGGCCGAGGTTGAGCGACTGCTGGCCGCCTGCAATGGAGGGGCGAGCAGTGCCCCCATTGGGTCGGCCGAGCGCCCTGTCGAACGCTTTTGGGGCGTGGGCGAGGTGGGGCTCGACTTCTACTGGAGTGCCGACTGGAAGGCCGAGCAGAGCGAGTGCTTCCGCCGCCAGGTGGAGCTGTCGATTGAGTACAACCTGCCACTGGTGGTGCACACGCGCAACGCCTGGGACGAGATGCTCACCCTGCTCGAGGAGTACAAGGGTAGGGCTCGAGGTATCCTGCACGCCTTTGGCGAGGGGGTAGAGGTCTACGAGCGCATCAAGCGCCTGGGGGGCTTTGTGGTTGGCATTGGCGGTGTGGTAACCTACAAGAAGAGCGCCCTGGCCGAGAGTGTGCTCCACATCGACTTGGCCGATATGGTGCTCGAGACCGATGCTCCGTGGCTTACGCCTGTGCCTTTTAGGGGCAAGCGCAACGAATCGGGATATTTGACTTATATTTGTAACAGGGTTGCCGAGCTGAAGGGTGTGAGCCCCGAGGAGGTTGCCGAGGCTACCACCCAAAACGCTCTTCGAGTGTTTGGAATTGAAAATTGAAAATTGAAAATTGAAAATTTTGGTGCGCCTAAGGCGCAGAGTTTTGATTTTCAGATAAGACCAACCGAAATTCAGCATTGACAAAAGTGATGACTTTCGGAGTGTAAGAGATACGAGCGAAGCGAGTATCTCAGAAAAATTTTTTGCGGAGCTTTTTTATAAAAAAGCGACAAACAACAAAAAAACACTAAAAAAAACATAAAAAGATATGAGAAGTGCGGTGCTTTTGATTTATACGGGAGGTACCATTGGTATGAAGACCGATGCGGCTACGGGTGCGCTGGTGCCTTTTGATTTCAACCACATCTATGAGGAGTTCCCTGCGTTGAGGGAGTTGGATGTAGATATTGAGATTTTGCCCTTCGAGCCTATCGACTCGTCTAACGCCTCGCTCGAGCTGTGGGTGCGCCTGGCCGAGATTATTGCCCGCTACTATGACAGCTTCGACGGCTTTGTGGTGCTGCACGGAACAGATACGATGTCTTATACGTCGAGCGCATTGAGCTTTATGTTGCACAACCTGGCCAAACCTGTGGTCTTTACGGGTAGCCAGATTCCAATAGGTGTGCTGCGTACTGACGGGCGCGAGAACCTTATTACGGCCATTGAGATTGCTGCCGCCAAGGATGCAAAGGGGCGTGCCGAGGTGCCCGAGGTGTCGCTCTACTTCCAGAATAGGCTCTTCAGGGCCAACCGCACGACCAAGTGGAGTGCCGAGGAGCTGAATGCTTTTGCCTCGCGCAACTATCCTCCGCTGGCCGAGGTGGGTGTAAACATTCAGTATAACCAGAAGAATATCCGTAGGCCCAAGGCTGGGGCCGAGTTTGGCATTTGCACCTCGCTGGTGAGCGATGTGGCGGTGATAAAGATTTTCCCGGGCCTGACCGAGTCGGTCTTTAGGGCAATGCTGTCGAGCGGTGTGAGGGGCGTGGTGCTCGAAACATACGGTGCTGGCAATGCTCCCACGAAGGAGTGGTTTTTGGGTGCGCTCCGCGAGGCTATACGCAGGGGGGTATGTGTGATGAATGTTACCCAGTGCGCCGATGGCGAGGTGAATATGGATATCTACGAGACGGGCGTGGCACTGCAAGAGATTGGCGTCATCAGCGGCAAGGATATGACCACCGAGGCTGCTACGGCAAAAATGATGTACGTTTTGGCCACCGAGAGCGGCCCGAGGCGCATTGCGGCGAAGCTGAAAAAGAATCTTTGCGGAGAATTTGGCGCCTAAAATTTCGGTAGAAAGAAAATAATTTGTATATTTCGGGGCTTTTTGTGCGCAACTATGCTTGCTCCGTTGGGGGATAAAGAGTGTGGGTTGTGCGTAAAAGTGTGGCTCATAAGTGGTTAGGGCACACAAAGAGGAGAGATGTCCGAGTGGTTTAAGGAGCGCGCCTGGAAAGTGCGTATGCCTCAAAAGGGCATCGGGGGTTCGAATCCCCCTCTCTCCGCAGAAAAAAATAAGAGAAAAACAACGAGGAAACAAAACTCAAAACAACACAATAAACACGTTTAATTAATTCCAAATTCAAAGTTATGAAAAAACTTTTTATGATTTTGTCGGTTGTAGGTCTTATGACCTTTGCAACTGCTAATGTTTACGCACAGGATGCAGAGGCTGTTGCCACTGAGCAGGTAGCCGAGGACGCTGAGGCTGTAGCTGAGGAGCCCGTAGTTGAGGAGCCCGCTATCGACGAGGAGACCGAGATTGCAGGTGTGCCTTTCCACCAGACCCTGAAACAGAAAGTTATCGAGGGTGGTGTACTTTGGATGACTCCCGTGTTGCTCTGCTTGATCATTGGTTTGGCAGTAGCTATCGAGCGTATCCTCTACCTCTCGTTCTCGAAAATCAACACCAAGAAGTTTATCGCTCAGTTTGAGGAGGCTCTGAACAATGGCGGCATCGAGGCTGCAAAAGAGCTCGCTCGCAACACCAAAGGCCCCGTTGCCAGCATCTACTATCAGGGTGCTCTGCGCTACCACGAGGGTATGGACGTTGTTGAGAAAACCGTTGCTTCGTATGGTTCGGTACAGAATGGTTTGATGGAGAATGGTTTGAGCTGGATTAGCCTGTTCATCGCATTGAGCCCCTCGTTGGGTTTCATGGGTACCGTAGTAGGTATGATCGAGGCATTTGACCAGATTCAGGCAGCAGGTGAGGTATCGGCAACCCTGGTAGCAGGTGGTATTAAAGTGGCTCTGTTGACCACTCTGGCCGGTCTGATCTCGGCAGTTATTCTGCAGCTCTTCTACAACTACATCCTTAACAAAATCGACACCGCTGTTGTTGAGTTGGAGGACACTTCGATCACCTTGGTTGATATCTTGACCGACTATAGCAAGAAATAATTACACACCTATTAAATATACGTTAGGAATATGAAATGGGTTAAATATGTAGAATACGTACTCTTCATCATCACCATCGTATGCTTTGCATCGCTCTTCTTCCTGCCTCAGGTGCAGCACATGGGCGATATGCACGCAGACTGCGAGTGGATGATGTGGTGGATGTACGGCATCGTGATCATCGGTGTTATTGCCGCATTGATCTCGCCTGTTAAGAATTTGTTTACCTCTCCCAAATCGGCTCTCACCACCTTGGTAGGCTTGGTAGTAGCTGCTTTGGTTATCGGTGGTTGCTGGATGATTTCGAGTGCCGCTCCCGTGCCCAACTCGGCTGGTGGTTTCTTCGAGGATGTCTTTGACCTTAAATTTACCGACACCATCCTCTACGTTACCTATCTGGTTGGCGGTATTAGCATTTTGTCGATTCTCGTTGGTGAGATTCGTAACGCTATCAAATAGTTTGAGTTCCATATTGAAAAAAAGATTGTAATATGGCAAGAAAAACACCGGAGATCAACGCCAGCTCTATGGCTGATGTGGCCTTCTTGTTGCTTATCTTCTTCCTTGTTGCAACCACAATGGACATCGATTCGGGTCTGAACCGTGTGCTTCCTCCCTGGAGTGAGAAGCAGCAGGATGCTCCCGATATCAAAGAGCGTAACCTTTTGTTGGTTCACGTTAACAAGTATGACCAGATTGCGGTTCAAGGCGAGCTGTTGACTATCAACCAGCTCAAAGATAGGGCAAAGGAGTGGGTTCTCAACCGAGCCGACGACGACAACCTCCCCGAGAAAAAAGTAGAAGAGATTGCTCTCATTGGCAAGCACCCCGTTAGCCAGGGCGTTATTTCGCTCCAGAACGACCGTGCTACCAGCTATGAGATGTATATCAAAGTACAGAACGAACTTACTCGCGCCTTCAACGAGATTCGCGACGAGTTGAGCAAGGCCCACTTCGGTAAGGTCTTCCTCGAGCTCGAGAAAGAGCAGCAGGACGCTATCGCCAAAGCTGTTCCTATGAAGATTTCGGAGGCTGAGCCACAAAACATCAAATAAAGACTATGGCAGTAATTAGGAAAAAAGAGAAAAAGGAGATTGGCCAGATTTCGACCAGCTCGCTCCCTGATATCGTCTTTATGATTCTGTTCTTCTTTATGGTTTCGACCTCGATGAAGGAGACAGAGCTTGTGGTGAAGTTCAAAGCACCCGAGGCAACCGAGATTCAGAAGTTGGAGAACAAATCGTTGGTTAGCTACATCTATGTGGGCCCCCCAGTTGAGTCGTTGCAGGCTAAATTTGGTAGTGCTCCCCAGATTCAGTTGAACAATAGTTTCAGTTCTCCCCAGGAGATTGGCCAGTTTATCGCTTCGGAGCGTGATGCGCTCAACGAGGCAGACCGTAACAAAATGACCGTATGTCTTAAAGCCGACAAAGACACCCGTATGGGTATCATCACTGATATCAAACAGGAGTTGCGTAAGGCCGAGGCATATAAGATTAGCTACGCTTCGCTCAAGAGCGTTAAGGGTTACTAATCGCCCGTCATCGATAATTTAGACCGAGAGAGGGTTTCACTTCGAGTGGAACCCTCTCTTGTTTTTTTGTGCAACTACTGCCTGTCACCGCCCCAATGATAATCATTAACCCCTATGGCTCTTATAGGATTTATGGGACAAATAGGAGATAATTCCCCCTCTAAGTTAGAGGGGGTGCCCGCAGGGCGGGGGCGTGTGTTTTAGCTATCAGCGGTCAGCAGTCAGCAGTCAGCCTTCTTGACAGACCCCCTCCCCCTTCGGGGACTCCCCCTAACTCAGGGGGAGAGTGGTTGTGGGCTGTCAGGGGGAGAGTGGTTGTGGGCTGTCAGAGGGAGAGTGGTTGTGAGTATCCCATTAACCACTGCCAAAGTTTAGCACCACAACAACTCCTCTCCTAAGTTAGGAGAGGTGCCCCGAAGGGGCGGAGAGGTCTGTCAAAGGAACTGCACACCCTCACCAAGCCCCACCTCAATCTCCCCTACGACAGGGGAGTGGCCCGCAAGGGGCTGGCCTATGTTTTTCGGTATTTTTTTGCCCGTCGTTTCGTCTTTTTGGCTAATTTTACGTCTTATAGTCGAACAGCTGTTTGAAACAACACATTTTTAACAACAACCCACAACGAAATGCACAACCAAAACACAAACATCAACAATCTCGGTCGGTGGATAGACCTCTACCAAGAGCCGCTCTACCGCTATGCTTTCTTTCGCTTGGGGAGCCGCAGCGATGCCGAAGATGTGTTGCAGGATGCCTTCCTCAAGGTGGCCTCTTCGACTACCACAATTCGCAACCCAAAGGCCTATCTTTTTGCCGCAGTTGCGTCGGGATGTGTAGACGTTATGCGTCGTCGCACCAAGTCGCCACTGCCAATCGACACTAAAACGGCCCTCCAGCCGACTACAAGCGAGGTACCCCTGGAGGCCGAGGAGGAGTTCTGCCGCATCAACAAACTATTGGCCCAACTACCCGAGCACCAGAGCGAGGTTATTCGCCTGCACATTCACGCCGAGATGAAGTTTACCGAGATTGCCGAGGTGCTCTCGGTGCCCGTTTCGACCGTCAAGAGCCGTTGGGCAAGTGGCATTGAGCGCCTCAAACAACTTTACATCAACTAAAACCAACAAACCAGAACAGTTACTATGAACAGAGAGAAATATAATCAGCAACAAGAGGGGCAGATAGTCGATATGCTCACCCCTCGCTGCGAGGTCAAACCCTCGGCCGATCTGAAAGACCGCATTTTGGAGGCTGCAGCCAGCCAAGCCCAAGCCGCCCCTGCGCCTGTGCGCAAACCACGCCGTATAGTCTACTTTATGAGGGCTGCTGTGTCGATGGCTGCTGTGGTGGCGGTGGTAGTGGTGGTAATGTTCAACACCCCTGCAACGGCGGCTCGCCGACTTCTGGCCGATGCAGTGGTGGCAGCCAACAACGCCAAGACAATGATTCTGGAGCTAAATGTTCGCACCGAGCCCAACGAGAGCTTCGAGTTTATCTCGCCCGAGTGCCACTTCGTGCCCACGACCGTCAAGGTTATCTATGGCGAGCCCTCGATGTGGCGACTGGAGAAGCAAGGTGGTAGGATAGCCCTCTACGATGGTGGCGACAAGAGCTATCAGTGGATTAGTGGCCAGCTCCAGGGGTGGATGCACCGCGGAGAGATGTTTGCCGAGGCCGACCTGGCTGCCTTTATCAACCCCCAGCAACTGCTCAATATGGAGCTCAACATCGCTCGCGAGCGCAAGGAGGCCAAGTACCACAAGTATGAGGTAACGACCATTGGTGACTGGGTGAACGTAAAGATTAGCTCCACAGCCCAGGGCGACTTTGCGGATAGCAAACTTATGCTCAACACCTCGATTGCCGAGTCGAACACCATCCGCAACTACTCGTTCGATCGCCAGAGTGGCAGGTTGCTCAATATGAGTATTGACGTTGTGCTGCCTGGTAGCAAGCAGGTTACCATTGTCGAGAGCGGAGCAATTCTCTACGACGAGCCACTGACGGCCGAGGATATTGTGGGCGCAGACCTCTCGACGGTCGAGTTTGTGGCGATAGATGACGCCCCCGAGGGTATTTCGGCTCTGGTGGATGTGTCGGCCGAGAAGGCTGCCAAGACAATCCTCGCGGCCATAAGCGATTGGGATAGCTCAATTCTCGACACCGCGCTGTTTGGCCTTACCCCAACGATGATGGATAACGTAAAGGCCCGATACGAGGGGATGAAGATTCTCTCGGTTGGCAAGTCGTTCACCTCGGGCCTCTACCCTGGCCGCTTTGTGAGGTGCAAGGTGCGCCTTGTCAATGGGCAGAGCGAAGAGCTGGCGCTGGCACTCCGCAACGATAACGCAAGTAGAGTTTGGCTCCTCGATGGTGGCCTGTAATAATTGAATGGGCTGACACAACAAAAAGAAGGCTCGGCAAATGCTTGCCGAGCCTTCTTTTTTGTGCGCTATATAGTGCTAATTATTTGCGGATAGCTGCAACACCAGGAAGCTCTTTGCCCTCGATGAACTCCAACAGAGCACCACCACCGGTCGAAACGTAGCTAACCTTGTCGGCCAAGCCA
This sequence comes from Tidjanibacter sp., assembly GCA_045543795.1. Lineage (GTDB taxonomy): Bacteria > Bacteroidota > Bacteroidia > Bacteroidales > Rikenellaceae > Tidjanibacter. The sequence continues at coordinate 16,257 of JAZPXV010000010.1, read as the reverse complement.
AACTTGTTGATACAAGCAACGCTGTCGCCACCGCCAATCAGCGAGTAAGCACCCTTGGTCTGGGTAGCCTCGGCAATTGCCTCGGCAACAGCCTTCGAGCCGGTCGAGAACTTCTCAATCTCAAACACGCCTACGGGGCCGTTCCAAAGGATAGTCTTGCACTCCAGAATCTCCTCGCGGAAGAGTTTTTTACCCTCGCTACCGATGTCGATACCCTCCCAAGCATCGTCGATATTCTTAACCGAAGCCTCCTGGGTGTTGGCATCGTTGCTGAAGTCGTCGGCGGTCAGCGCGTCGGGCGACATCACAAACTTAATGCCCTTCTCCTCGGCTTTCTTGAGGATACCCAGAGCGGTGTCGAACATATCGGGCTCGCAGATCGACTTACCAACCTTGCCACCCAGAGCGGCCGAGAAGGTGTAGGTCATACCACCACCGATGATAATCTTGTCGCACTTCTCCATCAGAGTCTCGATAATCGAAATCTTGGTCGAAACCTTCGAGCCACCCACGATAGCCACGAAGGGGCGTTGGGGGTTCTCCATAACTGCCTCGATAGCTTTCAACTCGCCCTCCATAACGTAGCCAAACATCTTGTCGTTGGGGAAGTAGTCGGCAATCAGAGCGGTCGAAGCGTGAGCGCGGTGAGCGGTGCCAAATGCGTCGTTGATATAGCAGTCGGCATACGAAGCGAGCCTCTTAACAAACTCTTTCTGGCTCTCCTTAACGGCTTTCTTGGCCTCTTTCTTCTCCTCGTCGGTAGCGTCCTCGGCCAGGCCGCGGGGTTTGCCCTCCTCCTCGGCATAGAAGCGGAGGTTCTCGAGCAGCAGCACCTCGCCAGGCTTCAGGGCGGCAGCCATCTCGGCGGCTTTCTCGCCCATGCAGTCGCCTGCGAAGAGTACCTTAACGCCCAGGCGTGCCTCTACGGCACCGATAATGTGGCTGAGTGAGTATTTCTCGTCGTTATTTTTCTTTGGACGGCCCAGGTGCGACATCAAGATGACGCTACCGCCACCAGCCAAAACCTTCTTGATGGTGGGGATTGCTGCGCGGATACGGGTGTCGTCGGTTACGTTGAACTCTTTGTCCAGGGGCACGTTGAAGTCTACGCGAATGATGGCGCGTTTGCCCTCAAAGCTGTAAGTGTCGATTGTCTGCATAACATTAACCTTTATTATATTATTTATAACCTTTGTTGATTCGCTTATTAAGTAGAGCTATTTCAGCCCACAAAGATAGTATATTTTTTGGGGTTAGCTGAAAGATTGGTGTGGAATTTCAAAATTCAGAAGGCTAAATCGCTGGCCTCTGGCACACCCAGTAGGCACTGCTGTACCCCCCTGTGACTTAATCAAAATCTACATCCGAGCCGCCCGACAGGTCGCAGTTCCTCATTTGTGGGTTGCCCGAGATGTGTATGTCCGAGCCGCCCGAGGCGGTTAGTCCGACCGTTTTGCTGGCATAGACATCCACGTCTGACCCTCCCGAGGCCTCTATCGTAACGTCCTCGGCAATCAATCCGCCGCAGTCGACGTCCGAGCCACCCGAGGCTTCGATGTAGAGCAGTCGAGCCACGCCACTAATCTCGCAGTCCGAGCCGCCCGAAGCCGTCACCGTTAGTACGTCGCTGCTACAGCTACCCCAAGCAAGGTCGCTACCTCCCTCTACCTCAATCCTACCATAGGCAAACGAGGGCACATAGACAACATAGCGCGTTGGGCCCAGAACAACTCCTCGGATGTCGATGCGCAGAACGCCTCGAGAAACATCTATGTTAAGATTGTTAAACCCTTTGGCGTTGGTCTTTGCAAGCACTTGGTCGTGGGGCAGCGAGCTGTCTACGACAACATCAATACCATCCGATACAACAATGGCCGAGAGCTCTTCGGTGAGGGTGTAGGTTCGCTGGTTGTTGAGGGGGAGGTCGTCTATATCGCACCCCGTAAATAGCATTGCGCCAATACTAACCAGTAGTGTAAAAAGGCTTTTCATAGGCGTTTACAAGTCGCAAAATGTCAATATCAAGCAATAAATCGCCACCAAACTGCGCCCTTAGGCAACAGAGTGGTGGGCTACCACCTGCGGTATACCCAAACGTCGGGCTGAATCTTTTTGTACTCCTTGCGCATACGCTCGGCATCGTTGAGGCTGTCGCTGGCGTAGGCAATCACTACCCACAGGCCACTGGGGAAGGGGGTGATGGTATAGTTCTCGGCACCAATGCCCAGGGGGTCTTGCTTGGCGCAGGCGCGTGCGTTGTACTTAATCGAAAAGACACCCACAGCCACATTGTAACGCTTGTCGGGGGCAGGAGGGGTAACCTTTGGCTCCTCGGGCGCAACTTCCTCCGCTACCGTAGGCTCCTCGACAACCTCAACCACCTCTACTACGGGCTCCTCTTTGGCACACTTGCCACCGCAGCAGGGGCAGAACAGCAGCCAGATGATAAGACCTACTGCAACCACGCCCAACAAAAACCGCAACCACAGCAGGTTGCCCTTGCGCTTGGGCAGTGCGGCCGCTGCGGGCAGACTATCGCCATTGAGGGCACGATTGAGCTCGTCGGCAATGGCCACGCTACCTTTGATGGTCAGCACACCAACGCCTTCGATGGTCAACTCGCCATTTGCTCCGCGGGCCCCTGCGAGCCACTCTTGGTAGAGGGCCTCGGCCTCCTCTGGCGAGAGGTTGCCCTGCTCGGCTATGATTTCGGTTACGGGGATGTGGCTATCTTTGATGTGGCTGGTGAACTGCACACTCTTGGTGGCACGGGCCGAGGCTCCGCCAACCACTTCGAGCGAGCCCACGCCAGGCATCGCAACATTGCCATACTGTACCAGGCAATTGAATATCAGTTTGTTTACTACTGCGCTCATATTGTGTCTGTTATAAAGTTTTTTCTGTTAGGTGTTGGGAGTCCCCACTTTGTTATTTGCTGTTTTTGGCCTTTGGGGGTGCCACTTTTTTGGCTTTGGGCTTGGCATTTGCGGCGGCTTTTTCGGCCTCGGCCCAAGCTATGTGCTGGGGTTTGTTGTGCAGACCAACGATTACCAAAACTATGCCTATGACCACAAAGGGGATGCTGAGCAACTGGCCCATATTCATACCTATGGCGCTACGCATACCCTCCTCGAAGCCCACCTGGTCGTTCTTGATGTACTCGATGACAAAGCGAGCAATAAAGATGCCGATGAGGCCCACACCAAACATCAATCCAGGGTGCTTGCGCCCTGCGTCACGCTTGAAGTAGAGCCACAGCAGGATGAGAAAGACGATGATGTAGCACAGCGCCTCATAGATTTGGGTTGGGTGCATAGGCTGCGTTTCGCCAGCCCTCTGGAACACAAAGCCCCAGGGCAGGTCGGTTGGGCCGCCATAGATTTCAGAGTTCATAAGGTTGCCTATGCGCACACCTGCGCCACCAATGGCTACGGGTATCATAATGCGGTCGGCACCCCACCAGAAGGGCATCTTGTTTGCAATGGCAAAGATGGTCAGGCCCAGCAGGAAGCCTATGGCTGCGCCGTGGCTGGCCATACCGCCCTCGCGGATGTTGAGCATACGCAATGGGTCGGCCAGGTAGACCTCGGGCTCGTAGAAGAGGCAGTGGCCCAGCCTTGCGCCCACGATTGCAAGAATTGTGGCACACCAGAACATCGAGTCGACCAGTCGGTCGGGCAGTTGTTCGTGTTTGCAGAATTTGGTGAAGTAATAGATACCAAGCAGGAAGGCCACAGCCCACAACACGCCGTAGTAGCGTATCTCAAGCCCAAAGAGCGAGAAGAATGTGGGGTCGACGTTCCATACTATTGCCGATAGTGGAGTCATTGTTTTTGTCTGTGTGTTTTAGTTTGTTGTATGTAGTTTGTAGTGTGGTTTGTGCCCTTTGGGGCGGCCCACTTTGGCGTAAAGGTAGTGAAAAAACTCTTAACTCTTGCTCAAAGTGAACGAAAAAGTGCTTCCGACGCCCAATTCGCTACGCAGATTGATGGTTTCGCCGTGTGCCTCCAAGACGTGTTTCACAATCGAGAGGCCCAGACCTGTGCCACCCTGCTCGCGCGAGCGGCCCTTGTCGGTGCGGTAGAAACGCTCGAAAACCCTGGGTATATCCTCTTTGGCAATGCCTCGGCCGTTGTCGCGCACCTCGATGAGCACCTTGTCAAACAGGTCTATGAATTTGATGGTGGTGCAGCCACCCTCGTTGCCGTAGCGGATAGAGTTGATTATGAGGTTTATGAGCACCTGCTCGATGTAGTAGCGGTCGGCCTTTACCCATACGGGTGGGTAGGGCTGCGACGACTCCCAGCCTATGTTGATGGTTATTTGGCGCTTGGTGGCCTCAAACTCGATGGTGTCGACAATGTTGCGCGTGAGGGCGGCAATGTCGAAGCGCTCGTAGTTGAGGTTCAGCACGTTGGACTCCAACTTGGAGATAGCCTCGAGGTCGTTGGTTATGTTTATCAGTCGGTCGATGCTCTTCTCGCTGCGCTCCAGATAGCGGCGCAGTATGGTGGGGTCGTTCATTCCGCCGTCGAGCAGCGTTGAGATGTAGCCCTGGATGTTGAAAATGGGGGTTTTGATTTCGTGCGACACGTTGCCCACAAACTCCTTGCGGTACTTTTCGTTCTCCTTCAGTCGAGCAATCTCCTTTTGGTTTTGCTCGGCCCAGTGGTTCAGCTCGGCGGTCACGCTACGCTCGGTGTTGGGAAAGCGCTCCAACTCGGCTGTGAGCTCGGCGGTCTTGATGTCGCGCCCCAAAACTACGCGATAGAGGGGCTTGATGCGCTGGATGAAGAAGTTGGAGATGACCTCTTTGGTGCTGAAGAAGAGCACCAGGCCGCAGATTACGGCAAAGAGTATGCCCGACCACCAATAAGAGGCATCGAAGATGTGGCCCAGGATTACGCCAATAACCACACAAAGCAGTGTGATGAGGCTGACAATAAGTGCGGCTCCGCTGATAGTTTTTATTTTCATACAGAGTGGTTTTGAGTTTGTAGGATTGTCCGTACAGAAAGCAAATCTACGCAAAAGTTATGGATGTTTCAAATAAAAGTGCAATCTTTGTATCCTGCTCCCACACTTTGTGTGGGAAAAGCAGGTGCGGGGCCCCGTAGTTTAATGGATAAAATTTGAGATTCCGGTTCTTACGATAGCGGTTCGATTCCGCTCGGGGCTACGAAAACGTCGACCGACGACCGTCGACCGTCAACCGTCAACAGACGACCGACGAAATGAGAATTATGGGAGTTATAAGAGAACTAAGAGTAATAGGAGTCATATTGTGCTTATTACTCCTATATCTCCCAAATCTCCTATAACTCTTAGCCCTTAGTCGTTAGACGTTGGACGTTAGACGTTAGACCAAACAAGTTGTATGGACTTCAAACTCGTATCGGACTATGAGCCAACGGGCGACCAGCCCGAGGCTATCGAAGAGCTCGTGAGCTCGATTGGGGGTGGTGTGGGCAGCCAAACCACCCTTATGGGCGTTACGGGTTCGGGTAAGACCTTTACGGTGGCCAATGTGGTCGCGAGGCTCAACCGCCCAACACTGGTGCTGAGCCACAACAAAACCCTTGCGGCACAGCTCTATAGCGAGTTCAAGGCCTTCTTTCCCGACAACGCCGTCGAGTACTTTGTGTCGTATTACGACTACTACCAGCCCGAGGCCTACCTGCCTGCCAGCGACACCTACATAGAGAAAGACCTGGCCATAAACGATGAGATTGAGAAGCTGAGGCTCCACACCACAGCCTCGCTACTGTCGGGCCGCAGGGATGTGATTGTCGTCTCGAGTGTGTCGTGTCTGTATGGCATCGGCAACCCCGAGGATTTCCACGCCAACAGCATAACCCTGCGCCAGGGCGACGAGATTTCGCAGCGCAAACTGCTCTACCGCTTTGTCGATGCTCTCTACACGCGCAGCGAGCGCTACTTGGAGCCTGCCACCTTCCGCGTCAAGGGCGACACCATAGACGTTATGCCCTCGTATGCCAACAGCGATGCCTACCGCATATCTATGTTTGGCGATGAGATTGAGGCCCTCTACCGCATCGACCCCCAAACGGGTGCCAGGATAGAGGAGCTCACCGAGGTTACCATCTACCCAGCAAACCTCTTTGTGACCACCAAAGAGCGCACCGAACGAGCCATCAGGGAGATTCAAGATGACTTGGTGGTGCGAATCGGGGAGTTTGAGAAAGAGGGACGCCCCACCGAGGCGCAGCGCATCAAACAGCGAGTCGAGTACGACCTGGAGATGATAAAGGAGCTGGGCTACTGCTCGGGTATCGAGAACTACTCGCGCTATATGGATGGGCGCAAGCCTGGCGACAGGCCATTCTGCCTGCTGGACTACTTCCCCGATGATTTTCTGCTGGTCATCGACGAGAGCCACGTTACGGTGCCCCAAATCAGGGCAATGTATGGCGGTGATAGGGCCCGTAAGGAGAACCTGGTGGAGTATGGATTCCGCCTGCCTGCTGCAGTGGACAACCGCCCACTGATGTTCAGCGAGTTTGAGCAGTTGGCTCGTACGGTGCTCTACGTTTCGGCCACCCCTGCCGACTATGAGCTTATCAGGTGCGAGGGTGTTGTGGTCGAGCAACTTATCCGCCCCACAGGCCTGCTCGACCCCGAGATTGAGGTGCGCCCGACCGACAACCAGGTCGACGACCTGCTTGACGAGATTAGGCAGTGTACCCACAAGGGGCAGAGGGTGCTGGTGACTACGCTCACCAAGCGTATGGCCGAGGAGCTCTCAAAATACCTGGATCGCATAGGCGTGCGCAACCGCTATATACACTCGGATGTCGACACCTTTGACCGTGTGCAGATTCTCGAGGACCTGAAGGCTGGCTCGTTCGATGTGTTGGTGGGTGTAAACCTTCTGCGCGAGGGCCTCGACCTGCCCGAGGTGGCTCTGGTGGCTATACTCGATGCCGACAAGGAGGGCTTCTTGCGTAGCGAGAGGGCGCTTACGCAGACGGCTGGCCGTGCTGCACGAAATGTCGAGGGTAGGGTGATAATGTATGCCGACAAGATTACCGATGCTATGAAGGCTGCTATTGATGAGAGTAGCCGCCGACGCGCCAAGCAGATGGCCTATAACGAGGCCCACGGCCTTGTGCCCACACAGATAAAACGCTATACCCGTACCACAATTGCTGGTACCACCTCGGCCCAGAGCCTGGAGCCCTATCCACTGGGGGGTGGTGTTCAGATGGCGGCCGATGTGAGTGGCGTTTATTCGGTTGCCGAGCGCGAGATGGCCATCACCGATGCTCGCCGCCGTATGGAGGAGGCTGCGAGGGCGCTCGACTTTGCCCAGGCGGCCCTGTGGCGCGACAGGATGTACGAGCTGCAAGGCAAGAAGGTGTAAATTGGGCTGTCAGTTGTTTGGTTTTTACAGACCCCTCCGCCCGTTGGGCACCTCCCCTAACTTAGGGGAGGAGTTATTTTTAGTATTGGATGATGGTTAAACAACGAACTCATAACCAACCCGAGCAACTTGACCTACGGAAGAGGTTGCGACGCAAAACAACACCCGAAGAGAATGCGTTGTGGACACTACTTAAAGGCAAGCAATTGGATGGTTTTCGGTGGCGACGACAATTCTCGGTAGGGCCATACGTTATGGACTTCTACTGCCCACAGGCAAAGTTGGCTATAGAACTGGATGGAATACAGCACTCTGCCGATGAGGTGGTGAAATATGATGAGGCAAGGACAAAGTATTTGGAGCGAGAAGGTATAAAGGTATTGAGAGTGCCCAATCAATCGGTATGGAAAGAGAGCGATTGGGTGATAAATGTGATAAAAGATAACCTTAGATAATAACACAACAACCCTCAAAAACTCCTCCCCTAAGTTAGGGGAGGTGCCCAACGGGCGGAGGGGTCTGTGTGAGGACACACAGACAAATTCGAACACCCCTCGGCCTGCGGCCACTCCCCTTTCGTAGGGGAGATTACAAATTACTCCTCCTCTAAGTTAGGGGAGGTGCCACGAAGTGGCGGAGGGGTCTGTAATGAATAATTAAAAGAGAAATAACGTGAAATTGGCACAACTCATAACTCGCCTGATAGACCTGTTCTACGTCGGGCCCATACGAAAGCTGCTACCACAGCAGACCTTTCGCTATGCGGCGTGCGGCGGTGGCAACCTGGTCATCAACTGGATTGTATATGCGCTGCTGTATGATGTGTTGCTGGGGTTTGACTACCTCAATCTGGGGTTTGTCTACCTCTCGCGCCACACCGCAGCACTCGGCATAACCTTTCCCATAACGCTCCTGACGGGCTACTGGTTGCAGAGCCGCATCTCGTTCAAGGGGTCACCCCTGAGCGACCGCGTAAGTCTGGTGCGCTACACCATCAGCACCCTCGGCTCGCTGGCAATCAACTATGTATGCCTAAAGCTATTTGTCGAGTGGTGCCACATCTACCCCACCTGGGCGCAGGTGCTCACATCGCTCATCACGGTGGTCTACAGCTACCTGGTGCAGAAGCGTTGGACCTTCAAGGGGGCGTAGTGTTGAGAGGGGGCTGGTTTTTTGGAAAATCGGCAATTTTTAGTATCTTTACGGGTTGAAAAGTGCGTTAACCGAGCGCCACAAAAGTAGCAATATGATAGACAGGGCAACAGTCGACAAAATATACGCCGCAGCAAATGTGGTTGAGGTCATCAGCGACTTCGTTTCACTCAAGAAGAAAGGGGTGAACTATTCGGCGTGCTGTCCGTTCCACAACGAAAAGACCCCCTCGTTTGTGGTGTCGCCCTCCAAGGGGCTCTACAAGTGCTTCGGCTGTGGCAAGGGTGGCAACGCCATAACCTTTGTTATGGAGCACGAGAGGCTCACCTACGTCGAGGCCCTCAAGTGGGTGGCCAAGAAGTATGGCATCACTGTCGAGGAGCGCGAGGAGACCCCCGAGGAGAAGCAGCGCAACGACGACAGGGAGAGTATGATGATTGCCAACGCTTGGGCAGCCGACTACTTTGCCAAGGCAATATTTGAGAGCGATGAGGGGCTGAGCGTGGCACGCAGCTACTTTGCGGGCCGAGGGCTCACCGACGCCACCATACGCAAGTTTGGCTTGGGCTACTGCCCTGGTCGTGGCGATGTGATGACACAGGCGGCCCTGACGGCAGGGTACAAAGAGCAATATCTGGTCGATACGGGCCTAACGATTAAGAGGGAGACGGGTGGCTACTACGACCGCTTCTGCGGTAGGGCTATGTTCCCCATCCACACCATCAGCGGTAGGGTTACGGCCTTCAGTGGTCGCGCTCTGTCGGCCGACAACAAGGCCAAGTATGTCAACTCGCCCGAGAGCCCCGTCTATAGCAAGAGTAACAACCTCTATGGTATCTACTTCGCCAAGAGTGCCATAACCAAAGAGAACCACTGTATACTCGTAGAGGGCAACCTCGACGTGGTGCAGATGCACCAAAAGGGTATCGAAAATGTGGTAGCCCCACTGGGTACCGCTCTGACGGTCGAGCAGGTGAGGGTTATCAGCCGCTTTACGAACAACATAACCCTGCTCTTCGATGGCGACAGCGCAGGCGTTAAGGCCGCAATCAAGGGCGTTGACCTGGTGCTCAAAGAGGGACTCAATGTGAGGGTGGTGGTACTGCCCGAGGGCGAGGACCCCGACACCTACGCACGCAGCCATACGGCCGACCAGGTGAGGGAGTTCATACGCACCCACGAGAGGGATTTCATCCGCTTCAAGTCCGAACTCTATGCAGAGGAGGTTCGCAGGGACCCCATCCGCAAGGCCGAGCTGATTGGTGATATGGTTGCAAGCATTGCGCTGATACCCAACGAAATTCAACGCTCGGTATTTGCCAAGGAGTGTGCCGAGATTATGGATATCGAGCTCGAGATTCTCAACAACGAGGTTGTGCGCAAGCGTATGGGCACCGCCTACGATAGCCAGACCAACGAGTTTGTGCGTCGCCAGCAGGCACAGCAGAGGATTGAGCAGCGCGAGCTGACCGACCTGGTGAGCCTGGGCAAGTACAAGGCTGGCAGCAGTATGACCGAGTTGGAGAAGGAGCTGGCTGGTTTCTTGATTAAATATGGCCACTGTTCGTTCAACTATAGGGATGGCAAGAAGCGAATACCCTTCAATGTGGCCGAAACGATTATCAACGACATCGAGGGCGACGGAGTGGTATTTCTCGACGGGCGCTATAGGGCCATTATGGAGTGCTACAAGCAGCACCGAGCCCAGCTGCCCGAGGGTGAGAAGGTGCCCGAGCACCACTTTATAGAGATGGATAACCCCGAGGCGAGCTCGGCGGCGGTGGATATTCTCACCGAGAACGACAACTACAAGCAGAGCCAAATCTGGAAAGACCACGACATCTATATCGAGAGCGAAGAGGAGCGCCTGGGCAAGATTATTCCCAAGACCATACTGCTCTACAAGTCGAAGTATATAGAGGTGATGATTGAGGAGAAGCAGCAGTTGCTCTCCGAGCTTGACGACGAGAGTACCGAGTATCTGGAGGTGCTCACACAGATTAACAACCTGCTGGCCGTGCGTACCAAGATGGCCGAGCAGACCGCACGCAATATATTATGAGTGACTACAAAAGCATAAACATACGCAACAAGAGGGCCTACTTCAACTACGAGATTTTGGAGGAGTTTGTGGCAGGCATCCAGCTGGCAGGCACCGAGATTAAGTCGCTAAGGCTTGGCAAGGCGTCGCTGGTGGATTGCTACTGCTATTTCTCTAATAGGGAGTTGTATATCAGGGGTATGAACATTGCCGAGTACGACTGGGGCAACCTCAAAAACCACGCTCCCAGGCGCGATCGCAAGCTGCTGCTCAACCGTAGGGAGTTGGACAAACTGGAGCGAGCCTCGCAGGACAAGGGCGTTACGATTGTGGGCCTGAGGGTGTTTATTAATGATAGGGGCTTTGCGAAGGTGGTGATAGGTCTGGCCAGGGGTAAGCGCGAGTACGACAAGCGCGAAACCATCAAGGCCCGCGACACCAAGCGCGAACTCGACGCAGTCAAAAAAATGTACAAACGATAGAATTGAAAATGGAAAATTGAAAAAAAGGAAAATTGGGGGCGCAGCTTGCCCCGACATCTATTCCATAATTCTCAATTCTCAATTCTCAATTCTCAATTCAACAAAATATGGCACTGATTCTTTGTATTGAAACGGGAACTGATATTTGCTCGGTGGCGTTGGCACGCGATGGCCAGATGATTGCCCTGCGCGAGAGCGACCTGGGGCACGAGCACGCACGCAAGGTGGGTGTTTTCACCCAGGAGTTGCTGCGCGAGCACAACATTGCTCCCGACGAACTCGACGCTGTGGCTGTGGGCAAGGGCCCTGGCTCGTACACTGGCTTGCGCATTGGCGTGTCGTTTGCCAAGGGTATGTGTTATGCCCTGGGTATTCCGCTGCTGGCCATTGACTCGCTGCGCTCGCTGGCGGCCTGCCTGATCGAGGAGCGCGAGGCTGGAATTGTCGACATAGAGGATTGGGACAACACTATTCTGTGCCCAATGATTGATGCAAGGCGTATGGAGGTCTATGCCGAGCAGTTTTCTACCGACCTGACTCCCTTGTCGCCCGTAGTGGCCGAGGTGGTTACAGATAGGAGCTTTGGCGAGGTGCTGCTGCAGCGCAAGAAGTTGGTGATTTTTGGCAACGGAGCCGAGAAGTGCTCGGGTGTGCTGGAGTGGGCCGAGTATGTCAGCGTGGCCCCTTCTGCCAGGGGACTGTGTGCCGAGGCCGAGCGCAAGTTCAAGGCAGGCGAAACGGAGGATGTGGCCTACTTCGAGCCCTTCTATCTGAAAGATTTTATAGTAACAGCGTCAAAGAAGAAACTTTTTTAGAATTGAAAATGGAAAATGGAAAATGGAAAATTGAAGAGCGACTTGGCTCGACATCTACTCCATAATTCTCAATTCTCAATTCTCAATTCTCAATTCTCAATTCTCAATTCAAAAAACTATGGGATATAAGGAGGACAAACAACAACAGCTCGATGGTCGCTATATGCGTATGGCCAGGGTGTGGGCCGAAAACTCGTACTGCATCCGCCGCCAGGTTGGGGCGCTCATCGTTAAGGACAAGATGATAATCTCCGACGGCTACAATGGCACCCCCTCGGGGTTTGAGAACATCTGCGAGGATGATGCTACGGGCCTCACCAAGCCCTATGTGCTCCACGCCGAGGCCAATGCCATCACCAAGTTGGCCAAGAGCAGCAATAGTGGCGACGGAAGCACACTCTATGTCACCGCCTCGCCCTGTATGGAGTGCTCGAAGCTGATAATCCAGTCGGGCATAAAGAGGGTGGTCTACTCGGACCCATACCACAATACCGACGGCATAGACCTGTTGCGCCGTAGCGGTATAGAGGTGGTGCAGTGTAAGATCGATTGAGAGGTGTTGTAGGAGAATATTTCAGGTTGGTTTTTTTAGGTTAAAGGATTAGGATTTAGGAGGATAAAGATGAGTACGCAAACAAAACAGATTGCGCCGACCGAGTTGGGCGAAAAGAGTATTGGCAAACTGCTCCGCCAGTATGCCGTGCCGGCAATTATTGCTATGACCGCCTCGTCGCTGTACAATATGGTCGATAGTATATTTATTGGCCGAGTGGGCAGCATGGCCATTTCGGGCTTGGCGGTTACGTTCCCGCTTATGAACATATCGGCCGCTTTCGGTTCGCTGGTGGGCGTGGGTGCCTCGGCACTGACGTCGATGCTGTTGGGCCAGAAGAACTACAAGGTGGCAGGTCGAGTGTTGGGCAATGTGATTACGATGAATGTGGCCCTGGGAGTGTTTCTTATGGTCTTTGGCCTGCTCTTCTTGGACCCCATTTTGTACTTCTTCGGTGCGAGTGCCAACACTATTGGCTACGCTCGCGAGTATATGATTGTCATTCTGTTGGGCAACGTGGTAACCCACCTCTACTTGGGACTGAATGCGGTGCTGCGTGCTGCGGGTAGGCCCAAGGTGGCAATGTGGGCCACGATACTGACGGTGGTGCTCAACACCATTTTGGACCCCATTTTCATATTTGTTTTCGATTTGGGCATCAAGGGTGCGGCCATTGCTACGGTATTGGCACAGATGGTGTCGCTCGTGTGGCAGCTCAAGATTTTCTCGGACAAGAACGAGGTGCTGCACTTCGAGGAGGGCAAGATTTTTACCTTCGATGCCAAGATTGCCAAAGAGTCCATTAAGATTGGCCTGTCGCCCTTCTTGATGAATATGGCTTCGTGCTTTGTGGTGCTGCTCATCAACACCCAGCTGCGTCGCTATGGCGATATGCTCGATGGGGTGAACAATGGTGGCGATATGGCCATTGGCGCCTATGGCATAGTCAATCGTATCATTTTTCTGTTCGTGATGGTGGTTATGGGCTTCAACCAGGGTATGCAACCCATTGCGGGCTACAACTACGGCGCAGGCAAGTACGACAGGGTGCTGAAGGTCTTTTGGCAGACGGTTATGTGGGCCACGATTACTACCACGCTGGGTTTTGTGGTGGGTATGTTTGTGCCCGAGGTGGCCGTAAGGCTCTTTGCCAACGAGCCCAAGATGGTCGAGATTGCCTCGATGGGCTTCTCGATAGCCGTTGCTGTGTTCCCCATTGTGGGCTTCCAGATGGTGGTGTCGAACTTCTTCCAGAGCGTTGGTATGGCCAACAAGGCCATCTTCTTGTCGCTCTCGCGCCAGGTACTCTTCCTGATTCCCTGCTTGATTGTGGTGCCCCTGGTCTATGGTATTGAGGGCGTGTGGATGGCTATGCCAATATCTGACGGCATCTCGACAGTGGTGGCCGCGGTGATGATGTGGCAACTCATTCGCAAGTTCAAGAACGCACCCCAGAATGTCGGTTTCAAGGGTGTCGAGCTCGATAAGTAGAATACGAACAATTTACACACTCAATATAAAGGTATGAAAGAGAATGTGGTAATAACCATTGGCCGCCAGTTGGGTGGCGGTGGTGGCTGCTTGGCAAAGGAGCTGAGCCGCAGACTGGGACTGCCCGTCTACAACAAAGAGCTCATCTGCGAGGCCGCCAAGCAGAGCGGACTTCGCCAGTCGCTCTTCGAGCAGGCCGACGAGAGGGACTCGAATGTTATGCCCCTGGGCGGTAGTGGACTGTCAGTCGATAGCTTCAGCGGCTCGTTCTGCTCGGGCTACATCAACAACGACACCTTGTTTGGTATTCAGAGCCAGGCCATCGAAGCGCTGGCCGACAAGGGTGGCTGCATCTTGGTGGGGCGCTGTGCCGACTATGTGCTGCGCAATAGGAGCAACGTGTTGAGCGTGTTTGTTACGGCCGACCTCGACGAGCGCATCGAGCGCATAGCTCGCGAGAGGAATCTGTCGCTCCGCGAGGCCGAAAACCTCATTGCCCAGAGCGAAAAACGCCGCTCGGCCTACTACAACCACTACACCTTCAAGACCTGGGGCGCGGCCGAGAGCTATGACCTCTGCCTGAACGCCACAAAACTGGGCATCGACGGCTGTGCCGATATGGTCGAGGCCGCAATCGCAAAGATGGAGTAATACCAAACCTATATACACCTAACACTACTATGGCCAAAGAGAATAACAATCAGGAACTTAAGCCCCGCAATCGCGACCTTGTTGGGCGAGTGCTGCGCCGCTATCTGGGCTTTGTGAACAACAATATCTACTGGCGCAAAATCTATGTCGAGGGGCGCGACAATATGCCTGCCGACGGTACCCCTACGGTGTTGGTGCAGAATCACCAAAACTGCCTCATCGACCCCCTGTCGCTGGTCTTTATACTCTCTGACCGTATGCCCCGCTACTTGGCCAGGGCAAGTGTGTTCAAAAATCCCATTTTGGGCAAGGCCATTCGCTGGTTGGGCGCACTGCCCACATACCGTATGAAGGTCGATGGCCTGTCGAGCGTGGCCAAGAACAAAGGCACCCTCGATGAGGTGGCCAACTCGCTCCGCCACGGCGAAACAGTAGTGCTCTACCCCGAGGGGCAGCACCAAAACAAACGCTGGCTCGGTGCCTTTTCGCAGGCCTACCTGAAGATGGCCTTCGGTGCGGCAGAGGAGAGTGGCTTCGAGCGCGAAATTTTCGTTATGCCCTCGGCCCACCACTACTCCAATTACCTGGGCGTCAGGGCCGATATGATGGTTATGTTCGCCAAGCCCATATCGCTCAAACCCTACTACGAACTCTACAAGGAGCAACCCCGCCAGGCTATGCGCCAGGTGAACGACCTCGTGAGGGGCGAAATTGAGCGTATGATGCTCAACATCACCGACCTCGACAACTATGCCGAGATTGACTTTATCCGCACCAGCACATACGGCGACCACTTTGCTGTGGCAAATGGGTATGACCCTGCGCTGCTGCCCCAAAAGCTCGCCTCGGACAAAAACCTGGTGGCTGCACTCGACGCTGAACGCATCGACAACCCCACCGAGGTAGAGCAAGTTTACGACCTCGCAAAAGAGCTCCGCAAAGGAGTTGCTAAACTCAACATAAGCGAACACCAACTCGCCAAAGCCCCCACCGGTGGCGCCCTGGTGCTCCACTGGCTGTTGCTGCTGCTCGGCCTGCCCGTAGCACTCTTCTGCCTCGGCCCAACACTGCTGGTGTTCCTTGTGCCTATGCTTGTTAATAAGCTGGCCATTAAGGATAAGCAGTTCTGGGGCTCGATTAACCTGGGCACGCTGCTGCTCGTCACCTACCCCTTGTGCGGCATTGTGCCCTCGATAGTTATGCTCTGCGGTGGCCACCTGCTCAGTGCACTGGGCTACTTGCTGGTGTTCTCGCTGGCAATACCCTTCGTATGGCACTACGCCAACGACCTGCTCCGCACACTGCACTACACCCGCGCCAGCCGTAAAAAATCGCGCCTCACAGCACTGCGCACCCTCCGCAACGACCTCGCCTCGCGCCTCGACAAACTGCTCGGCGTTAAATAGCTTTTGCCTTCGGAGTTTTTTTTGCCTTCGGCGCTGGGACTGCCCCTTTTTGTAAAAAGCGGCACCAAAAACTTTTAGTGTATTGCCTTTGCGTTGAGTCTGGGCGTGGTATTAGAGCAAAGTGGTGCCTGACGGCACTGCTTCAAAATGAATAGAGAGAGTTTGCTTGCAAATGGATTTGCAGCCGTACTCTCTCTATTTATTTTGAGGTCTACTCCTTCGGAGCATCCCCACTTTTCTCTGCTCCCCCTCCCATCCTCACCGAGAAAAAACCCTTACACC
>JAZPXV010000009.1:0-191255 GCA_045543795.1 Tidjanibacter sp. | reverse complement strand
CCGTCAACCGTCAACCGTCAACCGTCAACCGTCAACCGTCAACCGTCAACCGTCAACCGTCAACCGTCAACCGTCAACCGTCAACCGTCAACCGTCAACCGTCAACCGTCAACCGTCAACCGTCAACCGTCAACCGATATAAGTCAGTAAAGTTATTAAAATTTAAGGTCATTAAGGCCCTTAATAATTTTCAACTTTCAATTTTCAATTTTCAATTTTCAATTCTCCCTAGCGTTTGGTACCCAAAAGATTACTACGGCAAGGCCTATAAGGCCCAGGCAGCCGACCAATATCTTTATGGCAATGGGTTTGATGAGCACCAGCGACGAGAGCAACACCATTGCCGTCATCAGCAAGCATACCCACACCTTCGTGCGACGCATCATTCCGCCGCGACGCTCGTAGTTGCGGATATATACACCCAGGCGCGAGGCCAATAGACGTCGTTGTAGGGCAGGCGACGAGCGGTAGAACAGCCACGAGGCTGCAAGCAAGAGTGGGGTGGTGGGCAGGCCAGGCACTACTATGCCCAGAGCGCCTGCTGCTACGCATATTACGCCTATGATTATATAGAGGGTTCGCTTCATTGTGGGCCACAAAAAATGGTGTTGCGGCGCCAAAGGTATGACTTTTTGTTGCAAAAAACGGCTAATTGTGTCATTTGAGGGTAAAAAATGTCCTAAATGTTGGCTACCGTAAGAAAAAATCGTTATATTTGTGATTACAATAACAGTAACGCTACGGCGTGCTGATAGTTAAGATTGTAACAACAAACTATAAAACTACCTTAAAACAACAAAATTATGGCAAGAGAACTGAAAATTAGGGATTTGACTTTGCGCGACGGCCAACAGTCGGCTTTCGCAACTCGTCTGAATCAGAACCAGGTAGAGCGCGTGTTGCCCTACTACAAAGATGCAGCCTTCTATGCAATGGAGGTATGGGGTGGCGCAGTGCCCGACTCGGTTATGCGTTTCTTGGGCGAGAACCCCTGGCACCGTTTGGAGAGCATCAAAAAGGCAGTGGGCGATGTGTCGTACCTGACCGCCCTGTCGCGTGGCCGTAACTTGTTTGGCTACGCCCCCTATGGCGACGACGTGATTGAGGGCTTCTCGCGCAACGCTATCGAGAGCGGCCTGGGCATTATGCGTATCTTCGACGCTCTGAACGACGTAGACAATGTCAAATCGACCATCAAGTATATCAAGAAGTATGGCGGTATTGCCGACTGCGCTGTGTGCTACACCGTAGACCCCAAATACCCCAAACTCTCGTTCTTCGACAAGCTCAAAGGCAAGAAGAATCCCGAGCCCGTATTTACCGATGCATACTTTGTAGGCAAGGCCAAAGAGTTGGCAGCCCTGGGTGCCGATATGATTACCATCAAGGATATGAGTGGTCTTATTCCTCCCAAACGTGTCTACAACCTGATTAAGCAGATTAAACAGAATGTGTCGATTCCCGTAGACTTCCACACCCACTGTACTCCTGGCTACGGCTTGGCATCGGTGGTTGCTGCTATTGCTGCTGGTGTTGACATTGTAGATACCAACATCTGGAACTTTGCAGGTGGCCCTGCTGCTCCTGCACTGGAGTTGGTTTATATCTTCTGCGGCAAGATGGATGTTAAGTTGGGCGTAAATATGGAGGCTGTGGCCAAGATTAACGCCGAGCTGCTCGGTATCCGCAAGGAGTTGGAGGCTTACGATGCTGTTAAGCAGTTCCCCAAACCCTTCAATCCTCTGACCGATACCCTGCCCGCCGAGATTGAGGCTCAGTTTGACCGTGCTGTGAAGGCAGCCTATGCAGTTGACGAGGAGACTCTGATTGATGCTTGCCACAAGATTGAGGCATACTTTGGCTTCCCCAAACCCAACGAGTTGGTACAGAAGGCCGAGATTCCTGGTGGTATGTACACCAATATGGTTGCCCAGCTGAAAGCCCTCAAGAGCGAGCACCTGCTCGAGCCCGCAATGAAACTCATCCCCTCGGTGCGTCTGGATGCAGGTCTGCCACCACTGGTAACTCCTACCAGCCAGATTGTTGGCTCGCAGGCTGTTAGCTGCGCCATCGCACTCGAGAAGGGCAAAGATAAATATGCCACCACCTCTACCCAGTTTGTAAACCTGGTTAAGGGCGAGTATGGCCGTACCCCAGTGGAGATTAACCCCGAGTTCCGCTTGAAGATTGCAGGTACACGCGAGGCTATCCCCTATGACACCTCGAAGAACCAGCGTCAGCCCAACCCCGTATTGGAGGATTGCGGTGGTGTACGCTTGGCCGAGAACGAGAAAGAGGAGCTGCTGCTCGAGCTCTTCCCTGCAGTTGCTAAGGACTACCTGACCAAAGTTAAACGCGAGCGCTATGCTGCCACCAAGCCTGCCGAGGCCCCCAAAGCCGAGGAGAAGAAGGCCGAGGCACAGCCCGCAGCCGAGGTTAGCGGCAAGAAGGTGTTGGCACCCCTGCCTGGCAAGGTTGTAGAGGTATGCGTTAAGGTGGGCGACACCGTTAAGGCTGGTCAGAAGGTTGCCGTACTGGAGGCAATGAAGATGGAGAATGATATCCCTTCGGAGCACAGTGGTGTTGTTAAGGCTATCTTGGTAGCCGAGGGCGACACCCTGCAGGAGGGCCAGGCAATCTTGGTTGTTGAGGAGGCAAAGGCCGAGGTTAAACCCGTTGAGGCCAAAGCTCCCGTAGCAGGCAAGAAGGTTGCTGCTCCTCTGCCAGGCAAGGTGCTGGAGGTATGCGTTAAGGTGGGCGACACCATCAAGGCAGGCCAGAAGGTAGCCGTACTGGAGGCAATGAAGATGGAGAACGACATCCCCTCGGACCACGCAGGTGTGGTTAGGGAGATTGCCGTAGCCGAGGGCGATACCCTGCAGGAGGGCCAGACCATCCTCATCGTTGAGTAGCGATTGAAACCGATATTCACTATTATTAAGGGCCTTAAACCATTAGGGCCCTTTATGATAGCGTAAATTGTGGGTGCTGAAAATAGGTTAATATAATTATACTAATACTAAACAGATGAAAGAACAGGTTCTTGTTAGTGGCGGTGCAGGCTATATTGGCTCACACACCGCAGTAGCGCTGATTGAGGCAGGCTACGACGTTGTCATCATCGACAACTTTTCCAATTCGGATATGGGCGCCGTTGAGGGCGTGAGGAAGATTACGGGTGTTGAGGTACCCTTCGAGCAGGTTGACTGCTGCGACAAGGAGGCCCTGCGCGCTGTGTTCAAAAAGTATCCCTTCAAATCGGCCATCCACTTTGCGGCCTATAAGGCTGTAGGCGAGAGCGTTGCCGACCCTCTGAAGTACTACTCTAACAACCTGCGCTCGTTTATCAACATCTTGGAGCTGATGAAGGAAGAGGGGCGCGAGAATGTGCTCTTCTCGTCGTCGGCAACTGTCTATGGCGAGCCCGTCGAGCTGCCCGTAACCGAGCAGACTCCTCGCCAGCCCGCAACTTCACCCTATGGCAATACCAAGCAGATGTGCGAGGACATCTTGCGCGACACCGCCGCTGCTTACGAGGGCATCAAGGGTATCGCTCTGCGCTACTTCAACCCCATTGGTGCTCACCCATCGGCTCTGATTGGCGAGCTGCCCAGGGGAGTGCCCAACAACCTGGTGCCTTTCATCACCCAGACTGCTGCTGGTGTGAGGGAGTGCTTGAGCATCTTTGGCGACGACTATAACACCCCCGATGGTACCTGCATCCGCGACTATATCGACGTTGTTGACCTGGCTGGTGCCCACGTTGCAGCTATCGCACGACTGGTTGAGGGTAAGAATAAGGAGAGCTACGAGATCTTCAACGTAGGTACCGGCAATGGCACCTCGGTTATGGAGCTGGTTACTGCTTTCGAGAGGGTTAACGAGCTGAAACTGAACTATAAGATTGTAGGCCGCCGCAGTGGTGATGTTGAGTCGGTGTGGGCCGACACTGCACTGGCCAACAACGAGCTGGGCTGGAAGGCTGTCCGCTCGACCGACGAGACTTTGCAGTCGGCCTGGGCCTGGGAGAAGAAAGTCAGGGGCCTGTAGTTTAGGAATTCAAAATTCAAAATTATTTAGGGGCTTTAAGGTCGTTAAGGGCTTTAAGGCCCCTAAAAACCAATAACTGTGATGATTATGAAAGGGAAGGTTGAATTATTTGTGGTGGCCCTCTTGGGCGTGGGGCTTATGAGTTGCGAGGTGTTGTTGCCTGTGGCTATTGCGGGCTCGTCGGCTGCCGCTGTGGGTACTTTTGTGGCCATTGCTGCAAATGCAGACGACAATCAGCCTAATACGGCAGACTCAACTCGTAGGAGCATTACCGTTACCGATCACGGGGCGCACAAGATTGTAACCACCTCGGATGGTAAAAGGGCTACCATTATGAAGAGTGGTGCCCATACTGTTGTAACCACCTCCGACGGCGAGAGAGCTACGATTGTGGATCACGGGGCGCATAAGATTGTAACCACCTCGGATGGTAAAAAGGCTACCATTATGAAGAGTGGTGCCCATACTGTTGTTACCACCTCCGACGGCGAGAGAGCTACAATTGTGGATCACGGAGCGCATAAGTTTGTTACCACTTCCGATGGCAATAGTGCTACGGTTGTAGACCACGGGGCGCACAAGTATGTCCACAACTCAGATGGCACCACAACAACCGTAATAGACCATGGGGTGCATAAAATTGTAACCGACTCGGATGGTACCACACAAATAATAGTAACCCCTTAATCATTAGCAGATAAAAAGGCACTCACAATTGCGTGGGTGCCTTTTTTATACTCTTAAATTATAGGGCGAGTGGGGCTTTTAAGGCCCCTAATTTTTTTGTCTAACGTCAAACGACCTAAGTCGTTAAGGGCTTTATGGTAATTAGATAATTTTCAATTTTCCATTTTCAATTTTCCATTCTCCCTAAAACTCCTCCTCGGGGGTGTAGGTCGTGGGGTCGAAGAAGCTCTCGTCGAAGCCCACCAAGTAGACCTGCTCTGTGGCACGCGAAATGGCCGTATAGAGCCAGCGCAGAAATTCCTTGTTCATACGCTCCTCGCCAAACAACAGGCGGTCGATAAATACTGCACTCCACTGGCCACCCTGCGCCTTGTGGCACGTTACGGCGTAGGCAAACTTAATCTGCATAGCGTTGTAGTAGCTGTCCTCGCGCACCTGGCGGTAGCGCTTGGCCTTGCCCTGCACGTCGGCATACTCCTCGGCCTCGATGTTGAAGAAGAGCTCCTTCTGCTGGTCGCGAGTGAGCGAGGGGGTGTTCGACATAAGCGTGTCGAGCAGCACGTTGCACTCAATCTCGTAGTCGTCGTAGTCGGGGAAACGCAGCGTGGCCTCGGCAAAGCGAAATCCGTACTGCTCCTTGAAGCGACGTATGCGACGCAACTGGGCCACATCGCCATTGGCAATGAAGTCGACCTTGCTCTCTTCGTCGCGCTCGGTGTAGTGGTAGTTGTTCTTGACCACCATAACCATATCGCCTGAGTCGATCTCCTCCTCGGCATAGAGCACACGCGCACGAATACCGCCGTTGAAGTGGGCCGCACGCTTGTTTGAGCGAGTGATGACTATCACCTCATCCTTGCCGTAGCGCGAGTAACACTCCTCGAGTGTCTCGAGAAAACTGCGCCCATTGAGCGACTTGAAGTCGGGGTAGCTCATATCGAATAGAGGGGTCTCCCAGATGCGATTCTCAATCATACAGCGCACCATAGTGGCGTTGAATAGTATGCCGCTCTGCTCCTCTTGGCGCACCACCTCATCAAGGGTGTTGTAGCTCACAGTGCCGTAGATGGCGAGCTTTTGTGGGTCGAGGGCGGGTGAAATGTCGTGGCCTACGGGGGGTAGCTGGGCCGAGTCGCCCACAAACATTATGCGGCAACGCTGTCCACTGCGCACATACTCAAATAGGTCGTCGAGCAACGAGCCCGAGCCAAACAGACTGCCCTCCTCGGAGTAGTCGGCAATCATCGAGGCCTCGTCGATGATAAAGACCGCATCCTTCTCGCGATTTTGGTTCAGGTCGAACTTCGACTCGTAGGAGGCCGAGGAGCGCTCGCGATAGATGCGCTTATGTATGGTGTAGGCGCTGTGCCCTGGGGTATGCTGGGCGAGCACTTTGGCTGCTCGGCCTGTGGGTGCGAGTAGTATGGGCTTGATTTTCAGCTCGGTGAGGGTTGCCACGCAAGCGGCAATGAGCGTAGTCTTGCCCGTACCAGCGTAGCCGTTCAGTACAAAAATGCGCTCAAAGTCGTCGTCTGAAATCCAGTCGGCGAAAGATTCTATAATTTTTTTTTGCCCAAAAGTTGGAGTAAACGCAAATTTGGCGTAAATTTGGGTCGCAATGTGCTCGTTAAGCATAATTGTTACATTTTTACGCTACAAACTTAATATTAAAAATAGAAATGAAAAAGACCCTTATTCAAATCGTTCTTGCAATCGTAATGGTTGTATTGGCCTATATGCTGTATGACAGCATTATGACCCCTGTACGTTTCGACAAAACTACCGAGGCTCGTAAAGCAGCAGTTATCGAGCGTATTATCGACATCCGTTCGGCGCAGCGCGGCTACAAACAGGTCTATGGTACCTACACCGGCTCGTTCGACACCCTGATTAACTTTGTGCTCACCGCCGATATGGAGTTTGAGCGCCAGTTGGTATCGAATGATGACTCGGTTGGTTTGGCTCGTCTGAAAAAACTCCGCAAGAAAAATATCGAGAAATTTACCGTTAAGGCTATCGATACCGTATTCGGTGCCAAGAAACTCACCCCCGAGCAGATTCAGCAGCTGCGCTACATCCCCTACTCGGCAACCGCTAATGGTGGCGAGCCCGTTGAGTTTATTATGGGTGCAGCCGAGGTAGAGGTTGGTAACGTGAAGGTGCCCGTATTCGAGGCTAAAGCTCCTTACAAAACATTCCTTCTCGACCTCAATGAGCAGTTGCTCATCAACCTGATTGACGAGCAGAAAAATGTGCTCCGCAACTACCCTGGTGTTAAGGTGGGTGATTTGAAACAGGCTACCAACGATGCAGGTAACTGGGAGTAATAACAGGCCTTACGTCTACAATGCAAAATTGTCCATTCGGCTCAGGCAGGATGGGCAATTTTGCTCTTTAGACGAAGCCGAGGGGCAGCAGCAGATTGAGCCCAGCGCGACCATAGAGGTTGTGGTCGATGGTGCAGTGTGCGTGCCTTACCCACGTCGCGAAGAGGGGCGCATAGACTTGAGAGCGCTGGTCAGCGATGCAGGTCTGCCTGTGGCCGAGGCCGATGGGGTGGTGAGGGTTGCAAACGATGGCCCCGTAGCCTATGCCCTGTGGATTGAGGCCGAGCAGTATGGTCGCCTTGTGGGGCTGGCCGAGCGGAGTGGGGCAGAGCTGCGCTTTACGACACCACTTTGTGCGGTGGTGGCGAGGGCAGTGGTGGGTAGTCGCCACGACAAGTGCGTTGTGGTGAGCCGCTCGACCAACACACTCTATGTGGCCTATACCGAGGGCAGACGGCTGCTCTATGCCGAGGCACTGCCGCTGACCGATAATGCCGACGAGGATATGCTCTATGTTATGGCGGTGCTCAATGGCGACTTTGATCTGCGCAGGGCCGATATTATAATAATAGGTATGGGGGCAAAGGAGCACTACAAGGTGCTGCGCCGATACTTCCGCCGCTGTAAGTGCGAGTAAATTGACCAACAACAAATCAAGACCAAAAAATAATAGATGCGAATTGTAAGCGGAAAATATAGGGGCAGGGTGATTACCCCACCACGCAACCTGAGGGCCCGCCCCACGACCGATTTTGCCAAGGAGAACCTGTTTAATGTGCTGGGCAACCTGGTCGATTTTGAGGATATTGATGTGCTCGACCTGTTTTCGGGTACGGGCTCGATTAGCTACGAGTTCTGCTCGCGCGGAGCCAAGAGCGTTACGAGCGTAGAGGTCAACTCGGTACACCACGCTTTTATACGCAAGATGGCGAAGGAGCTGGGCTTCGCGACTCTGTATGCCACCCACGCCAATGTTTTCTTGTACTTGAAGAGTTGCTCGAAGCAGTTTGACGTGATTTTCTCGGATGCTCCTTACGATTTGGAGGGTAGCGAGGAGGTTATAGAATTGGTGCTGGGGCGCGATTTGCTCCGAGAGGACGGTTTTTTGGTTTTTGAGCACTCAAAAGATAAAGATTTTTCGGAACACCCTAATTTTTGGCAATCAAGAAGTTACGGTAGTGTTCAGTTTAGCTTCTTCAAAAAAGTTTAATTTTTTTTGCAAAAATGCTTGCGGAATCAAAAATTAGTACTACTTTTGTACCGCAATCGAAAAGCACGGTGTGGTAGTTCAGCTGGTTAGAATGCCTGCCTGTCACGCAGGAGGTCGCGAGTTCGAGTCTCGTCCATACCGCAAAAAGCAACGGAAGTCAACTGACTTCCGTTGCTTTTTTGTTGTAGGTATGTAGGTTTGAACTCGCGACCTCCGTTCTCCCCTACGAAAGGGGAGTGGCCCGAAGGGCCGAGGGGTGGTCGAATATGGCTCGTAGTCCTCGACGAGCAGAGGTTTGGAGGGGTTGTAAAAATGAGTGCCACGCAAAGCGTGGGTTCGAGTCTCGTCCATACCGCAAAACAAGAAACGGATACCGAGAGGTATCCGTTTCTGTTTTGTGCTAATTGGTGTTGTCGAACTCGCGACCGACTAAGCCTCCCCTATCAAGGGGAGGGGTTTAAGGTCATTAAGGGCTTTAAGGGCCCTAAGGCCATTAAAATCATTTCAGCCTCTTTCGGTCGGCCGAAAATGTTGTACCTTTGTGGAACAATAGCAAGTTTTGTGATTCTATGCAGCCGATGAGTTTTGAGATATTGCGCCTTACGCAGGCGACCGAGGATGTCGCCCGACAGCTCGATGAACTGTTTTGCCACCTGACATCTGCACCTCGCCCCGAGGTTACGGTGGAGCGCCTGCAGGCTATTGTGGCACAGCCCACTACGGCGCTGTTTGTGGCTATTATCGAGGGACGAGTGGTGGGGACTCTGACCATCTGTCACAACCTGTTGCCTGTGGGCCAGAAGTGGTGGATTGAGGATGTGGTTACGCACCCTGCTGTAAGGGGCAAGGGTGTGGGGCGTGCGCTCGTTGAGAGGGCTGTGGCCTATGCAGCCGAGGCTGCTCCAGGCGTGCCCATATACCTGACCTCAAACCCAGCCCGCACCGCTGCTCGCGAGCTCTACCGCTCGGTCGGCTTCGAGGAGTACCAGACGGGAGTGTTTAGGCGTAAATAGCTGTCAGCAATAAGTAATCAGTTTTTACAGACCTCTCCGTCGCTTCGCTCCATCTCTCCTAACTGTGAGTGATTTTTTTTAGGTAACAAAGTTACCTAACTGCTGATGCGGTGAAAAATAATGTAAATTTTATTTGTCGTTTTGTAAAGTATGTTTTACATTTGTGCTGTAATCGATTGCAATTTTACACTAACGAAAACAGAACGCTTATGAAAACATTACTTTTCCCACACCGCTTTCAGAAGGTAGGGTGGGTGATTTTGGCAATTGCCCTTGCTTTCGATGTCTATGTGATGATAGGCTGGTGGGGCAATGGCAATATTATGGAGTTTTTTACAATTTCGGGCTATGTGACACCTTCGTCAGTGTTGTCGCTCTATGCCGACTACATCATCAACAACATCGCCATTATTGGTACTATTGTGGGAACCCTGTTGGTTACCTGCTCGCGCGAGAAGGTCGAGGATGAGATGATTACGGCCATCAGGCATAACTCGCTGCTGATTGCGCTCTATGTCAACTATGGATTGCTGATTATTGCAGCCTTGGTGTTCTATGACCTCGATTTTTTGACCGTTATGATCTATGGGGTGTTCTCCATATTGTTGATTTTTCTTGTTGTTTTTCGCTACAAATTGTGGCAGGCAAGGAAAGGGGGCGCAGATGAATAACAAGATTCGTATAGCTCGTGCCGAGGTGCGAATGACTCAGCAGCAGTTGGCCGAGGCAGCAGGGGTTAGTCGTCAGACTATAAACGCTATCGAGAGTGGCAAGTTTGTACCCTCGACAGTGCTGGCCCTCAAGATGGCACGCATATTTGGTAAGTCGGTTGAGGAGATTTTCTCGCTCGATGAGGAGGATTAGTTGCCCATTTGTGGCCCAAAGTTAGATGTGGCCGCATATCAAACAACAAGCGGTTGCCCTACGCTCTTTTGGTGAGGCAACCGCTTGCTTATTATACAATAGGTACTTTTAGTAACCCAGGATTCGCATCATCGAGCGGTAGCTCTGCTCTTTTGCAAACAGTCGGGTGTAATACTCGCCAGTCTCCTTGTCGATGTCGATAAGGATGTGTTTGGGGGCAGGGGTGAGGCAGTGCTGTATGCCACCAAAGCCACCCACCGACTCTTGGTAAGCGCCCGTGTGGAAGAAGCCTACATAGAGGGGCTCGTTCTCGTCAATCTTGGGCAGAAAGACCGCATTGGAGTGCGATTCGCCACTATAGAAGTCCTCGCTATCGCAGGTCAGGCCGCCCAGGAATACGCGCTGGTACTCCTTGTCCCAGTGGTTGATAGCCAACAGAGGGTAGCGCTGGTCGATACCCCAAATGTCGGGCAGGGTGGTCATAAACGAGCTGTCGATCATATACCACCTCTCGCGGTCGTTCTGCTGCTTCTGGTTGAGCACCGAGAAGAGGGTTGCACCGCTCTCGCCAACGGTGAACGAGCCAAACTCGGTGAAGATGTTGGGCTCCTCTACGCCGTTCAGATTACAGTTGCTCTTGATTTGTGCAACAATCTCTTCGGCCATATACTCGTAGTCGTAATCGAAGTTGAGTGAGTTCTTGATTGGGAATCCACCTCCGATATTTAGGCTGTCAAGCTCGGGACAAATCTTCTTCAGTTCGCAATAAACCTGAATACATTTGTTCAACTCGTTCCAGTAGTATGCCGTATCCTTCATACCAGTGTTGATGAAGAAGTGGAGCATCTTGAGCTTGAGTTTTTTGTTGGGTTTGATGCGTTTTTTGTAGAACTCGAGTATGTCGTTGTAGCGAATACCGAGCCTCGAAGTATAGAAGTCAAACTTGGGCTCCTCCTCGGCTGCAATGCGTATGCCCAGCTTGCAGGGCTTCTCGAGTACGGCCTCCAACTGGTCTAACTCCTCTTTGTTGTCGAGCACAGGAATGGTGTTCTCGAAGCCGTTGTTAATCAGTCCGGCAATGTTCTCGACATAGAGCTGACGCTTGAAACCATTGCAAACCACATACATATCCTTATTTATAAGGCCCTGCTCGTAGAGTGCGTTGATGATGTAGATGTCGTAGGCCGAAGATGTTTCGAGATAGATGTCGTTCTTCAGAGCCTCCTCCAATACGAACGAGAAGTGCGAACTCTTGGTGCAGTAGCAGTAGTTGTACGAGCCCTTGTAGTCGACCTTTGCCATAGCCACATTGAAGAGTCGCTTGGCCCTTTGGATTTGCGACGAAATCTTGGGCAGATAGGTAATTTTCAGTGGGGTACCATACTGCTTGATGATATCCATCAGGGGCACATTGTGAAAGTGCAGTTCGTTGTCTTCGACCGAAAATTCGGCCTGTGGCCAGTCGTAAGTTTGTTCGATCAGGTCGGTGTACTTGTTCTTCATTTCGACAAAAAGTTAAATAAAAAACCAAACGGGCTCGGCTACTTTGACCATAAAAATCAAAAGTAATCGACTTACTTTCCCAAAAATTTCACAATGCAAAGCAAATAATTTTTTCGCATACTACCAACACATATACCAAAAAACATCCAATTTGGCAGAAAAACTGACTTTTTGTCAGTTGTTTCATAAATAATTAGTATCTTTGGGAATCAATTTTGACTATTTTTGCGTTATAACAATAAAACACACTGTAGATATGGTTACGAAGATTAGTGCAATTATAGAGGCTTACCTCCAGCGCGAGAACCGCCTCATCATCCCCAATGTGGGTACGCTGCTCAAAAGAAAAGAGAGTGGTGAGATTGTGTTTGTCGAGATGCTCAAGAAGGACGACGGCAAGCTCAAGTCGCTTGTGGCCACCGACTTGGCTATTGATGCCGACGAGGCTGCCGCTATTGTCGAGGGCTATGCCGAGGAGATTGGTCGCCAGATTGCCACCAGTCGCAAGTTTATTATCGACGGCGTGGGCGTGTTGCTTGTGGGTGCTAATGGTGCGCTCGACTTTGCATTCAACCCCTATTCGCACACCATCCCCGAGCCCGAGGCCAGGGTGGCTGCTACGGAAGTTAAGGAGGTTGCGCCCGAAGTTAAGGCGGTGGCTCCAGAGGTTAAAACCAATGTTGAGAAGGCGGCCGAGCCCGAGGTAGAGAAAGTTGCCGAGCCCGAGGTTAAGCCTGTCGTAGAGAAGGCGGCCGAGCCCAAAGTGGTTGTTGAGGTGCTTGAAGATGAAGATGACGACGAGCCCCAGCCCGTAAAACCTGCTGCTCCAGCCCAGGTGCGTACCGCCCCAGTTGCGGCCACACGCAAGCAGGCCGCACTCTATGAGGATGATGACGACGAGGATGATGCGCCACAGCAGGCCCCTCGCAAGATTAAAATTCGCCGCCCAGCACCTCGCAAGAGGGTTGACCCCCTGACCGTTATTGCTATTGTGGCTGTGGTTTTGGCAGTCATTACCCTGTGTGGTAGCTTCTTTATCGACAACGAGAGCCTTGATGTTGACGCCACCGAGCAGTACGAGATGGGTAGCGACTTCTTGCTTGAGGAGGAGTAATCGCCCCCATCGCACAATCTGTTACGCAACCCAACAACCATAGAGAGAGGTAACTGAAGAGAGAAAGAATGGAACTATTTGAAGTAAAACAACGCCTGGGCATCATAGGTACCAGCGAGGCGATGAATAGGGCTATTGAGATGGCCCTGAAGGTTGCCTCGACCGACCTGTCGGTGCTCATAACGGGCGAGAGCGGCGTGGGCAAGGAGTTTTTTCCGCAGATTATTCACCAGAACAGCCCACGCAAGCACAGCAAATACATAGCCGTCAACTGTGGCGCCATACCTGAGGGCACTATCGACTCGGAGTTGTTTGGCCACGAGCGAGGCTCGTTTACGGGTGCTACCGAGGCTCGCAAGGGCTATTTTGAGGAGGCTGGTGGTGGTACCATATTCCTCGATGAGGTGGCCGAGCTGCCCCTCTCTACCCAGGCACGCCTGTTGAGGGTGTTGCAGAGTGGCGAGTTTTTGAGGGTAGGCTCGAGCGAGATTCGCAAGACCAACGTGAGGGTGGTAGCCGCAACCAATGTCGACCTCACAAAAGCCATTGCCGAGGGGCGCTTTCGCGAGGATCTCTACTACCGCCTGGCTACGGTGCCCATATTTGTGCCACCGCTCCGCCAGCGCAAAGAGGATATACACCTGCTCTTCCGCAAGTTTGCATCCGATGTGGCTGTGAGCTACAAGATGCCCGTAGTTACGCTCGATGAGGGTGCCCGCAGGTTGCTCGAAAACTACTACTGGAAGGGCAACGTAAGGCAGCTCAAGAATGTGGCCGAGCAGATTTCGGCTATTGAGGAGGCCAGGGTTATCACCGAACCCATACTGCGCAAATATCTGCCTGCAGGGGGCGCCGAAGCGAGCCCAGTGGTTATGGGCCAGCGCACCGACGAGTACTCCGACGAGCGCGAGCTGCTCTACAAGATACTCTTCGATATGCGCAGCGACATTACCGACATAAAGCGTATGCTGTTGGAGGTTATGAGTGGCGGTTATGCTCCCCACTCGGCCCCTGCCCATTCGGCCCAATCGCCCTCGGAGGTGTATGGGCTGTTGCAACCCCACGGCTCGCACTACGAATCCTATGCCGACGAGCCCCAGGATGCTATTGGCGAGGAGGTTACCGACGACGAGCCTGCCCGACCACTTACCAAAGACGACATTCAGCGCGACGCCATTGTGAAGGCCCTGCGCAAGACGGGCGGCAAGCGCAAAGAGGCTGCTAAAGAGCTCTTTATGTCGGAGCGAACACTGTACAGAAAAATTAAACAACTCGGAATAGATGAATTTTAAGACCCTGGTGCGTAGCGCCATAATAACAACGCTGCTCTGTGTTACAACCCTGCTGGTGGGTTGTACTGTCAAGTACTCATTCTCGGGTGCGTCGATTCCACTCGAGGCCAAGACTGTGAGCATACCCTACTTCCCCAACAATGCGCCTATGGTTGCACCTACGCTCAGCTCGACGCTGACCGACGCCCTGCAAGACAAGTTTGCAAGGCAGACCAAGCTGCAGCTTGTGCCTACGGGTGGCGACCTGGCATTTGAGGGCGAGATTACCAACTATACCTCTACCCCTGCGGCAATTACGGCCAACGAGACGGCCGCAATGAACCGCCTTACGATTACGGTGAAGGTTAAGTTTACCAATATCTACGAGCCCCAGTTCAACTACAATAAGTCGTTCAGCTCGTTCGTAGAGTACGATGCCAACCAGCTGCTGCAAGATGTTCAGGACTCGCTCATTACCGACATTGTAGACCTGCTGGTGCAGGATATTTTCAACGCTGCTGTGGCTAACTGGTAGAGGGTGGTAACGACTTTGGGTTGAAGAAAAAAAGAGAGAGGTAACGAATGGCAAATAATACATCATTACTCCGCGAGATGGGTTACAATTACCCCTGGTTCTCGGGGGCGCACTTGGCCACGCGCGAGCAGGGCAAGGTGGTGGCCGAGAGCTACCTGTTGGGCCTGCGCTTGAGGGAGAGAGTCTATGGCCGTAGGGCAGTGCTCAAGCAGATTTGTGCCGACGAGTTTGCTCGCCCCACCGTAGCGACCGCGAGGACAGAGGATGTAGCGACCTACAGGGGCGAGAATGTGGTGACCGATAGGGTAGAGGTGCTCGAGGTTGCGAAGTCGGTAGTGCCCGAATTTGCAGAAGTTGAAACTCCCGAGGAGGGCGACTCGACCTTGAGCCTGATTGATGATTTTATCAGTAGTGGCGACCACCACCGCATAGTCATTGGCGAGCATACCACCGAGGAGTCGATGGCATCCATAGGGGGCGAAAACGACGACGATGACGACTTTGTGAGCGAAGAATTGGCAGAAATTTACGCAAAACAGGGACTTTTTGACGATGCAATTGCAATATATAGAAAATTAAGTTTGCAGGATTCACAAAAAAGTATTTATTTTGCCGAACTTATTGGGCAACTTTGTGAACGAATGGCTCAAGAGGGACAAAAAAAGACAAATAATAATTAAAAAACCATAACAAAATGTACACTTTTCTTGTAGTATTGATCATTATCGCCAGCATCATCCTCATTCTGGCAGTGTTGGCACAGAGCCCCAAAAGCGGTATGGCAGCAAACTTTGGCGCATCGAACCAGGTAATGGGCGTGCGTCAGACCGCAAACTTCCTTGAGAAAACCACCTGGTATGTTGCAGTAGCAATCGTGGTATTGAGCCTTCTTTCGACCGTAGCAATGTCGTCGTACAAGAAGTCGTCGATGCCCCAGGGCGATGCAGTTTTGGAGCAGCTGATGGACGTTGAGCAGAACGCAGTTATGCCCAACCAGGTTGAGGCTCCCGCAGCAGCAGAGGAGGTTGCCGAGTAAGCAGTTCCGCAGAGAGGGATATCTATTCAGAAGGGCTCGCCGATAAAACGGAGGGCCCTTTCTTTTTTTGGTTTTTTCAAAAAGATAGTATATTTGCACAATTGTGCGCACGTTTTTTTAGGGGCGCAGGGATAAACCCTAACTAAATATATAATATATAGGTAAATAAATGACGGAACTGTTGGCAAACTCACTGGCGGAAGATATCCGCGAGGGCGATAAAGATGCTTTCGAGCTCTTCTATCGAATGGAGTATGCCAATATACTCCACTTTGTGCGCAGCTATCTGGGCGATGTGGAGTCGTCCGAGGATGTGGCACAAAACACATTTATGCAACTGTGGGCAAAGCGCGAAAGTATCGACGTGAGTCGCAACCTGAGGGCTTTTGTCTTTACCATTGCCCGTAACAACGCCATATCGCTGTTGCGCACCCGAGCCCGTATGGGGCGTTATGAAGACAAGGTCAACCTGGAGGCCTTCTGCCACGAGTCGGTTACCGACCAAATCAACGCCCTCTCGCTCAAAGACCTAATCGAACAAACCTACCAAAAACTACCTGACCATATTCAACAATCGTTCCGTATGAGCCGCTACGAGGGTATGACCAATCGCGAGATTGCCACCGCCAAGGGGCTCTCCGAAAAGGCTATCGAGTACCATATGAAGATAGCCCTGAGACTATTTAGGGACAAGTTGAAAGATTATTTGCCACCCTCTTTGGGGTAAAACTAACCACAAACGTACTACTAACGTAATGAATGAACTGAACATCGAACAAATTCTTAGAGGAGAGGGTACGCCATCTGAGAGAGAGGCGTTTTTTGCTCGCGTGGCTGCCGACAAGCAGCTCAAAGAGCAATACATCCTGCGCAAAAACGAGCAGACCTTTGCCACTATGCCCTATGAGCCCAAGCTCACAGGCCGTAGGTCGAAGCCTGTACGCAGGGTGTCGTTGGCCCAAACCCTCACCCGTATTGCCGCAGTGCTCTTCTTGCCACTGTGCGGCTACTTTGTGTATGACACCCTGCTGAGGGTAGAGCGTGTCGACGAGTTTGCCCAAGTAGCCCAAAGCGATTTCGTAAACGAGATTAACTATCGTGTAGACCGAGGTGTTAAAGGTCACGTTATGTTGGCCGACAGCACCGAGGTGTGGATTAACAGCGACAGCGACCTGAAAGTGCCCGCAACCTTTGATGGCGCAGGCCAGAGGGTGGTTGCCCTATCGGGCGAGGCCTACTTTGTCGTTAAGAGCGATGCCGAGCACCCATTCTTCATCAAGACTCCACAGAACGTGTTGGTTAAGGTTACGGGTACCGAGTTCAACCTGACCGCCTATGCCGAGAGGCCCGACATTCACTTGGCCCTTGTGGAGGGCTCGGTGGAGCTGCTGAAGGAGGATGCCAAAGAGCCCATACAGGTAAAACCCAACGAGGAGGCCTTTGTGGGACAGCACGAAAGGGTGGTGGCCAGCAACGAGAAACGAGTAGTAGACAAATCGGTCTGGAAAGAGGGCGTGCTCAAATTCACCAGCACCCCTATGAAGGAGATGATTCAGCGCCTGGAGAGGTGGTATGGCGTGCAGATAAACGTACAGAGCAGGGCTGTCTATGACGCAGTGTTTACCGCCACCTTCAGCGAGGAGTCCATCACCCAGGTGCTCGACCTGTTGGAGTTTACCAGCAAAATCCACTATACCATCGACAATAACAAAGTGGTATTGTCGAAGTAGTGCCGCATTGAGTCGTCAGCTATTACATAGTTTTCGACCACCCCTCCGCCCCTTCGGGGCACCTCCCCTTTCGTAGGGGAGAATAATCATAGGTGGTGCTTGGTTATGAGGTGGGGGTGCGTAAGGGTGGTGCTGTCGAAATAGGGTAGGCATAATACCATATTATATATATTAAAAAGCGAAAAATGTGGCAGTGTCCATTTTTTCGCTTTTTTTATTTAGGGAAAACGTAACTTTGATGCGTAATACATCTGACAACTTATTATCTAACCGCAACAAACTTGAATAGTATGAGAAAAACTTTACTACAATGTTTGGCTCTTGTAGTCTCGATGCTGTTGGCATCTACCACACTCTTTGCACAGAGCGTTAAGGTGGAACTCAATCACGAGAATGCGCCACTGTCGAAAGTCCTGAACGAGATTTCGGCACAGACAGACTACAATTTCATCTACGACAGCAATGTTGTTGATGTAAACCAGAAAGTCAGT
Source organism: Tidjanibacter sp. (assembly GCA_045543795.1). Classification (GTDB taxonomy): domain Bacteria; phylum Bacteroidota; class Bacteroidia; order Bacteroidales; family Rikenellaceae; genus Tidjanibacter. The sequence goes on along the minus strand of JAZPXV010000009.1, from coordinate 173,424 downwards.
GTGAAGACCAGTAGCAATGACTTGACTAAACTTCTCAACGAGGTGTTTGCCAAAACCGGTATCGAATTCCGCGTTGTTGGCAAGCAGGTAGCACTCTCGGCCAAGAGCGCCCAGAAGGCTGCCGCAGGCAAACAGCTCGTGGCTAATGGTATTGTGTACGACATTACCGGCCAGCCCGTGATTGGTGCTTCGGTAATTGTTATGCGCACAATGCAGGGCGTGTCGACCGACCGCGAGGGCCGCTTCCACATCGAGGCCAAGAAGGGCGATGTGTTGCAGTTCTCGTTTATGGGCCTCAAAACCCAGGAGGTTGTGTTCAACGGCCAGAAAGAGATTAAGGTTACTCTGCAAGACGACTCGACCGTGATGGAAGACATCGTTGTAACCGGTTACCAGACCATCTCGCGCGAGAAGGTTACCGGTTCGGTAGTTTCGCTGAGTGCCGAGGCTCTCGAAGAGCGTTTCACCACCAACGTACTCGACAACTTGGAGGGCCGTGTAGCAGGTCTGATGACCTACAATGGCGGTATGCAGATTCGTGGTATCAGCTCGATTCACGCCGAGCGTACTCCTCTGTTGGTTGTAGACGGTATGCCCGTAGAGATGGCTATCGAGGATCTTAACCCCTATGACATCGAGAATGTTACCGTACTGAAAGATGCTGCCGCAGCCGCTATTTATGGTGCTCGCGCATCGAACGGTATCTTGGTTGTTACGACCAAGCGTGCTCGCGAGGCAGGTAAGACCAACGTAGATGTTCAGGCCAACTTTACCGTTTACGACAAGCTGAACGTCGACTACCACGACAACTTCTATATGAATGCCGAGGAGCAGGTTACCCTCGAACTCACTCAGCTCGACGAGTTGCTCACTCACCCCTCGTATGCAATGTACGTTCAGATGTATGGTGCTATATTCCCTCAGTATGCAACTTTCCAGTGCCCTTCGCCTCTGTATATGAACTATTGGAAGAAGCTGAATGGTATGATGAGCGAGGCCGACTTCAACGCATTTGTTGATAGGGCCAAGAGTAACAACTATGCTCAGGAGTTTGCCGACAATATGTTGCAGCGCCAGCTTTTGCAGCAGTACAATATTGCTATCCGTAACCGTACCGACCACTTCCAGTCTAACTTGGTATTCAACTACCGCCACGACAATACCGGCGTTGTTGGCGACGAGAACGACCAGTTCAACATCTTCTACAAAGGTAGCTACAACGTAGGTAAGTGGCTGACTGCCAATATCGGTATGAACACCATCATCAGCAGCTCTGATGTTACCAACACCCCTAATGGCGATGCTCGCAACCCATTTGGTCACGCACCTTATGAGAGCCTGTATGACGAAAATGGCGAGTTGGCCAACTTGGCAAGCATTGGCTTTACCAACCCCGAGTATGTGCTGCCCGAGAACTATGTTAAGGGCTTCCGTAGCTCGTTCTACAACCCTCTGCAAGACAAGTGGGAGGACCGTATCTCTTCGGGCCGTCTGAATAGCCGTTTGCAGGGCGAACTTATCTTCCGCATCATCGATGGTCTGACCGTCAATACCCAGTTCCTCTATGAGATGGGCCGCAGCAACTCTATCCACGATATGACCGAGAATAGTATTGTTATGCGCCAGATGCGTAACGCCTACACCATACCCAACCCCGATGGTACTTTCAGCTACCTGATTCCCGAGAATGGTGGTTACCGCGCAACCCAGGAGACCCGCACCGACGCTTGGACCGGTCGTGGTCAGCTCAACTTCGACCGCTCGTTTGGCAAGTTGGACGTAAACCTGCTGGCAGGTTTGGAGTTCCGCGAGACTTTGAGCCGTGGTACCAAAGGTATGATGCTTGGCTACGACGACCAGTTGCAGAGCCACGCAACTACCTCGGTTGACTTCCCCTATCTGAATACTCTTACTCAGACTCCTTACTATGGTGCCGACTGCTACGCCAACCAGCTCTATTACAGCCCCTATATGGCAAACGCTATTGGCCCTATGAGGGAGGTATGGCACCGCTACGCTTCGGGTTATGCCAACTTGACCTTGTCGTGGGACGAGAAATACCACCTGTTTGGTTCGTATCGTTCGGACTATGCCGACATCTACGGTCTGGATACCAAATTCCGTGGTACTCCTCTCTGGTCGGCTGGTGCAAGCTGGAACTTGGAGAAAGAGCAGTTCTTGCAGGATTTGCACTTTGTTAATACTCTGAAAGCTCGTATCAGCTATGGTATCACTGGTAACATCTACCAGGGTGCAACCAGCTATATGACTGCTGCTACTGGTTGGATCAACGAGTTCACTCTGTTGCCCTATGGTAAGGTTACCAGTCCCGCCAACCCAAGCCTTACTTGGGAGAAAACCGCTACCACCAACTTCGGTATCGATTTCGCACTGTTTGACCACCGCCTCAATGGTAGCATCGACTTCTACCACAAGAACGGTACTAACCTGTTTGCCGACAAGCTGTTGGAGGACTCGAATGGTTTTGCTTCGATGGCAATGAACGCTGCAAGTATGGTCAACGATGGTGTTGAGGTTACCCTGAATGGCGACGTTATCCGCGCTAAACAGCCTGGTGGCTTCAGCTGGAATATGAGTGGTACCTTCTCGTACAACAAGAACAAGATTACCGATGTTGAGAACCCCTCGACCGCAGGTTACCAGTTGGTTAGCAACCCATTCAAGGAGGGCTATCCCGCAAGTGCAGTTTGGGCACAGCGCCACGCAGGTCTGTCGGATGCTGTGAATGACATCGTAAACGGCTCTACCCATATGTACTGGGCCGACAAGGAGTGCACCATTTTGGACAATAGTGTTTGGGGTGGTGATCCCGACGAGGTTATGGAGTTTATGGGCCAGAGCGATCCCAAAGTGGCTATCAGCTGGGAGAACCGCCTGAGCTACAAGGGCTTCTCGCTGAGCGCAATGATGGTTTACTACGGTGGCCACGTTCAGCGTATGAGGCCTGTGGGCGAGCAGTCGGCTATGATGCCTATGATGGGTGTAATGCCTGTTATGATTGAGTATCTCGATGCTTGGCACCCCGTTAATAACCCCGACGAGACCGTTGTTCCCGGTGGTGGTTACTATGGTTCGAGCTACACTTCGAGCGAGTTCCAGGCTGCCGACGTATTTGTTCACGATGCTTCGTTCATCAAGATTCGTAACATCATCCTCGGCTACGACATTCCTCAGAGCGTAACCAAACGTCTGGGTATCGGTAGGGCTAACCTCCGCTTCCAGATCGACAACCCCAAACCTCTGTGGTTGGCTAACGAGTTGGGCGTAGACCCCGAGACCGGTGGTATTGCTCGCACAACTAACTATGTATTTGGTCTGAACATTAACTTCTAAACTGACACAACACTATGAAAAGAAGAGTTATAAATATATTGGCAATTCTTGGTGCAGCCATTATGGCTACAGGTTGTGCCAAGTTCACAGAGTTGAGTCCCAAAGGTGTGAATATGCTCCAACGTGTGAGCGACCTCGATATGTTACTCAACTACGAGTGGCCCAACTTGGGTTATGACAGCCACTCGATTATCACCAGTGGTAACTTGGGTTATCTGGGCAACTCTTTGGAGACAATTGTTACTGCTCCCGCAGCAAGCCCCAATACTGCTATGTGTGTTACCGGCGATTTTAGCCTTATTGATATGGTTTATGACAAACTGACCACCGACAGCTACTATACTCAGATGTATGAGCTTATCGGTCAGGTTGTCAACCCAGTAATCAAAAATGCCGATACCGCCGAGGGCGACCGCGAGTTGGCCAAACGTCTGAAAGCCGAGGCTCTCACACTGCGTGCCTATCTGCACTATCTGTTGGTTAAGAACTACGCAGGAGCCTACGACCCCGCCACTGCCGACACCCAGTATGCTATGGCCTACACCTTCGAGGACAACGACCCCTCGCAGACTCCCGTACAGCTCACTATGAAGAAGTTCTACGAGAACATCTTGGCCGACATCGCTGCCGCCAAAGAGTTGGATGCTCTGCAGGCTCCCTCGAACAACCGTATGCGTATCAGCAATGCTGCTCTCTATGCTGTTGAGGCTCTGGTTAATATGGAGGTACGCAACTACTCGGCTGCCAAGACCGCTGCCGCCGCTTCGATTGCTATCGAGCCCACCGTCGACGACTACAACACTATGTTGGTTTACCGCCCCGATATGTGGACCGATCCAGTTGATGCTATGAAGGTTTACCCCGGCTGGGAGCTTCGTCGTCCCAAGTCTACCGGTATCGTTACCAAAGAGGATCTCTTCAAGGTAGACTACCTCTACTTCTTCTGGTACAGCGCATATCCATTCTTGCTCAAAGAGCTCGATGGTGATAAGAACATTCTGCTCAACCACATCTCGTACAGCGACGCCCCCGACTATGCGGGTACTATGTATGGTCGTTTGTATATGGGCGAATCCTTCATCCCCAATGGTAATGGTTTGCAGACCGTTGATAACTACTTCGTTTTGGCCGAGTGCGCCATCCGCGAGCAGCAGTGGGCCACCGCAGCCGAGAATATCAACTACGTTCTCTGTCGCCGTCAGCCCAACAAAGAGCTCTACGAGGCAGCTATCTCGCAGGATCCTACCGCTATGGGTGTGATTGCCCCCGAGAACTACTACACTCCCGTTTCGTTCAACAACGAGGCCGACGCTATCAAAGAGCTTCGCAAGGTTGTTTGGGCAGAGCACTGGTTCCGTAGCGGCTTCTTCTACTGGCAGAAACGCTGGAATTCGGAGAGCGCTTGGGCTTACACCATCAACAAAGAGTTTACCTATGCTACTACCGATGCATCGGGTAACTATGTTGCAGGTAAGACCGTCAACTTCCCCTTGACTCCCGACTCGAAGGTTTGGATTCGTCCCTTCCCCCAGAAGACTATGAACCTGACCGACTTTGTGCAGAACTACGAGTAGAGTAGTTGTACAAACATAAACCTTTTGCCAGTGGGGGCTGATTACCCCCACTGGTAGCAAATTAACCCACTTACTAACTAAGCAAACAAACAGAACACTATGAAAAGGCTTTTGGCAATCATCTTGGGCGCCGCCACATTGGTCGGCTGCTCGAACAACAACTTGACTATAAAAGGCACCCTTGCCAACTACGACAAAGAGGTGGTATTTGTACAGATTGGTGGTAGTTTCAGCGAGGAGCCACTGGTGATTGAGGCTCCCGTAGAGGGTGGCGAGTTCACCGTCAAGGCCAACATTGCCGAACAGCCCGCCTCGGCAGTGCTGCTCGACTGCGAGAAGCCCGACTATTCGCAGGGCCAGCCCAAACATATTAGACTGGTAGTCGAGCCTGGCGAGCTTGCCATAAATGCCGACTGGGCAAGCGGTCGCATCAATACCACCAGTGGCTCGGAGCACTTGGCTGTGGCTGTTGAACTCAGCAAAGCTACCAAACCCTTCGAGGAGGAGATGATGAAGTTGCAGGGCAGTGAGCGCACCCCCGAAGTACAGGCCCGCATAATGGAGATTTACGCCCAGTACGAGGCTGCCCAGAGCGCAATCTTTGCCGAGCACCCCCACTCATACAGCGCAGTGAGCTACTTTGGCGCCTACGCATCGCAGAAAACAACCGACGAGTTGGAGGCCTACTACAACGCTCTGCCTGCCGACATTCAGACTTGGAAAGAGGCACAGGAGATTAAGGACGTGGTGGCTGTACGTCGCGCCTTGGAGCCCGGCAAACCTGCCCCCATCATTGGTGGTACCGACATCAACGGCAACCCCTTCTCGCTCGACCAGCTCAAGGGTAACTACATTCTGATTGACTTCTGGGCCTCGTGGTGCCGCCCCTGCCGCGCAAGCAATCCCCACGTCAAAGAGCTCTACGAGAAGTACAAAGACAAAGGCTTCAAGGTGGTATATGTGGCCGACAACGACAACGACGAGGAGAACTGGCGCAAGGCTGTTGAGCAGGATGGATTGCAGGAGTTCCACCACATTCTGCGCGGTCTGAAACGCACCCCCAATGGCGGCTACGACACCTCAAACGACCAGTCGGAGAAGTACGACATCCACTACTTGCCCACCAAATACCTCATCGACAGCGATTTCAACATCATCGGCAAGGTCGATGACCAATCGCTCGAAGAGGAGCTCAAAAAGGCATTTGGCTTTTAAGAGTAGTAGTGGCCCAAGCAGAGAATAAGCGATTATATAGACACACAACTATAGCATTATTGTTTTTATAGGATGGGTAAAATCCAAATCGGTGGTCGCCCCATTGCGAAATGTGTAGGCCACAATCATACGGTTTAGTAAAAACAACCTAAAATACTGGGTGTGGCAGAGTGAATCACACAAAATTCTTGGCAGCGGTTGGATCCACTGCCAAGAGCTAACCGAAAAAGAACGACAAAAAGTAGAACCAAAAAACTGATTAGACTATGAAGAGATTGATGTTTGTTGCCTTGGCTGCCCTGACTATGGTGGCTTGCAACTCCGCACAGACCTACACTATCGAGGGTACACTCGACGGTGCCGAGGGCGTTATTGCCCTGACCGACCTGCGTGGTCAAACAATTGTAGAGACCGAGATTACCGATGGGGCCTTTGTGCTCACCCTCAAGAGCGAAACCCCCGTTGTGGGCTATCTGCGCGTGGGCGAAGACCAATTCTTTGCCGCAGTATATGCCGACGACGTGAAGGACATCAAGGTTAGCGGCTCGGTCGAGGAGCCCGTAGTGGTGGGTGGCCCTGCAACCGAGGCTGCCAATCAGCAGATTCAGTTCAGCACCAAGGCTCAGGCCCGACTGATGGCTGGCGAGGAGCCCGAGGGTGTATATGCCGAGTTTAACGAGTTTATGGATAAACTCTTGGCCGACAACCGCGACAACCTCTATGGTGTGATGCAGTTTGTAAACCAGGAGAGCTACTCGATGGAGGGACAGGATATCCTCGACCGCATTGCAGCCCTGCCTGCCAAGTATCAGCAAATGGCCGAGGTTGTTCGTTTGGGCGAGCGTGCCCAGGCCAAACTGAACGTAGCAGTGGGCAAGCAGTGTATTGATATTGTTGCCTCCGATGCCGATGGTAACGAATTGAGGCTGAGTGATGTCTATAAGGCTAACAAATATACCCTTATCGACTTCTGGGCTTCGTGGTGCGGCCCCTGTATGGGCGAGGTGCCCTACTTGGTTGCCGACTATGCCAAGTATCACGAGCTGGGCTTTGAGATTTTTGGCGTCAGCCTCGACAGCAACAAAGAGGCTTGGATTAACGCCATCAAGACCAAAGAGCTTGTGTGGAAAAACGTATCGACCGTTCAGGGTTGGGCCGAGCCTGCCGCAGCCGACTATGCTGTTTCGGCCATTCCTGCCAACTTCTTGGTCGATAGCGAGGGTACTATCGTAGCTACCGACCTGCGTGGCGAGGCCCTGGGCCAGAAGCTCGAGGAGTTGCTCAAATAAGCGGATGATTTAGAGTGGCCCTGGCTCTACCAAGCGGTTGGTTAATATATTGGTAGAGTGCGGGGCCACATTTTGTTGGGAAATTTAACTATACAATAGCAACTATGAAAAGGATTTTGATGACAGCGGTGGCTGTGGTAATGACACTCGGCGTAGTGTTTGCAGCCCCCAAGAAGCAGAACATCAGCGTGCTCTACGTTGGTGGCAGTGCCGAGTTTGATACCTCGTTTGGGCTCGAAGGCCACACCCAAGAGGAGTTCGATGCCAGTGTAAAGGCTCGTATGGCAGCCTGGGAGTCGTTCCTCAAAGAGTACTTCAAGACCGTAGAGGTGGTACACGCCGACAACTACACCGAGCAGATGTCAGACCAGTACGACGTTACCGTCTTTGACGGCCACCCCACTACGCCTCTGACACCCAAGTATCATAATCGTCGTAAGGGCGACTATTTTAGAGCAACCTACCTGAGCCAAAACTTCGACCGCCCCGCACTGATTGTGGCCGAGATGAACGAAAAGCTCACTCGCTCGATTGGTACCAAAAACGACTGGTACTGCCTCTGCCTTATGTCGCACGCCCACTCGTGGAGGGCCGAACACCCCATTTTCAACGGCCCCTACAAGGTGAAGATGACCACCGAGCAACGCCCCACACCCGAGGGTATCAAGTCGTTCCCACACCACTTCGAGGACCACAAGGTGCCCGAAACTATGGAGATGTGGCGCGTACAGACCTACGATTTTACGGGCCAGATGCAGAATGTTCGTATCGGTATGGTAGCTCGACCAGGTGGTTATGAGGATTCGCCCGAGGCCGAGTGGATTTGCGGTGGCGAGTGCGCCAAGTCGCCCGATGCAGTGGCCCTGGCACGTCACGGCAACTTCTTCCACTGGGGCTTTGCAGCTTCGCCTGCCTATATGACCGACGAGGCCAAACCCCTGTTGGCCAATGCTATTGTCTACATCTCGAAGTTCGCAGGCCAGACCCCCATTGCCCGCAAGTACGACGATCGCATCTCTACTCGTAGCTACATTGCCGACCGCAAGGAGTTTGTGAGCCACGACAGCTACGAGAACTATGTAAAGAGTTTGGAGGATTTCAATAAATCAACCCTCGAAAGACAGGCCGAGGTGCAGAAGCGTGTCGATGCAGGCGAGGATGTGCCCGAGAGCGAACTCTTCTACCTGAACGCCAGATTGGAGGAGATTCCCACCTATGAGCAGTACCTGCAGATGCAGGCTCGTGACCTCTATGCACTCTATGGCACCGACACCGAGCAGTATGCTCGTTTCTTTGATGAGAACTTGCCCTACTACTATGCCGTAGGCTATGGCCTTGTTATCGACGTGGATGCCAAGGCACTGGGTATTGCCAACAACGACATTGCGCTGATTGATAAAGCTATTGCAATGTGGGAGGATAGGTCTAACGTCGAGGTTGGCCGCCGCCTGCTCGAACGCTATACCCTGATGAACTTCTCGACCGCAGCCCAGTGGCGCAAGTGGTTTGACCAGAATAAGGACAATATGTTCTTCAGCGAGTCGGCAGGGTGGAAATGGCTCATCAACTCGCGCGAGGAGGGTGTGAATCCCTATTTCGACTACTTTATGCGTAGCAAGGCTGCGCGTGCAGCAGCTGGCCAAACCGACAACAACAATCCTGTGGCTATTACTACCGATGCGTCGATGCTCTACGATGGTAGCTGGGTTGTAACTGTTCGCCTGACAATCCAAGAGGGTTACCATATCTACGACCGAGTGGCAAGTGATGACGTGTTTGTCCCCACCGAGGTGAAGTTCAGCTTGCCCGAGGGGGTAGAGGCTGTTGGTGGCGTGGTTAAGCCCCAGGGCCAGTTCTATACCGCTAACGGCACTACTGTGTTCCGCGATGACGCAGTGTTCCAGCAGAGGGTGCGTGCAACTCAGGGTACCGAGGTTAAGGTGGCTGTCGAGTGGCAGTGCTGCGATCCAACCATCTGCTTCCCTCCCCAGGTGGAGGACATTGTGGTTAAGTTTGAGTAACCACTGCCACCCCGAAAGAGGTTTAATGAGTGTGTAAACAAGAGGAGGCCCCCTGCACGCAGCAGAGGGCCTCTTCTTGTGTGCCGCTACGATTTGATAACGCTACGATTTGATAATAAACAAAAAGGCAGTCATTTCTGACTGCCTTCGTTGCTGTGCTCCCTCTGGGGCGTCGTTTTATGGGCTCTGTGTGCGCGTAAGGGCGATTTTTACCTTCTTCTTTACACTTTCTTCAAGCGATTTTCGAACTTAAAATGAGGCTAAAATATTGAGTTTTTCAGTGATGATATTCTTGTACTTACCCTTCGTTGGTCTAAGGGGTGTTGTATGGTGGGTAGTGTAGTTGTGTCAAGAGTGTTGCAGGGGCGTTGTGGTTGGGGCGGTTTACTCCTTGCCCCCGCTTAGGCGTAGCTCGTCGATGTAGCACTCGGTGGGGCAGGTGAGGACTATTTGCAGGTGGCTCACTGCCTTGCCATTGTGCTCCAAGCTCAGCTCATTGACCCACGCATCGTGGCGATTGTTGGGCCAAGCATAGGGCTGTGTCACACCCAGCAGAGTGTAGCTCACACCGTCGGCAGAGCCATAGAGGGCAACTCGCTCGGGCAGGCCTATACCCTCGGGTATGTAGTTGAGCGCACCCAGATGGAGGGCTATCGTGTCGCTCGCCTCGGTCAATGCAACCTCAATGGTGTGCTCGCCTTTGGGGAGGGCTATCCACCCTTTGTGGCCACTATCCTCGTCGGCCATAACGCCATCCACAAGTCGTGGCTCGGAGCAGCGGCCAATGGGGGTGCAGTGTTCCGATGCAACCCTCAGCGGGCGACACTCCTCGGCCCAACGAATATACTCGTTGGCAGCCCTAACAGCCAAGTCGGGCTGTCCGAGAGAGTAGGGCGAGCCTTGTGGGTCGAAAATGCCGCACATCATAAACGATACGATGCGCTCAACGCCCGCCTTGCTGGCTGCCTCCAACTGGGCTACAAACCTCTCGGGCGAGGCTGGTATGAGTGCCGAGGTGCGGTCGTTGGTGCCACGCTCCCAAGTGAAACTCTCGCAGTTGGCCCACATCTCAATGGGGAGGGTGGAGTGTATGGCGGCGAGCTTCTGCCAATTCTCGCGCAGGCGGGGCAGGGGAAAACGCTCCCTGACACAACCCACCTCATCTTGGTAGGCTATGATGTCCACTTTCAGACGACCAATTTGACGCGCGTAGTTGGGATGGGAGAAGTCGGAGTTGAATATGCCGTAGGGCGAGATGAGTATTTTGGCCCAGGGAGTAAGCTCTCGGGCACGGTCGGTGAGGGCATTGACCGCCTCCACAGCATAGTCGCTCAGCACCGGGCCTAAACAATCCTCCACCGGCAAGTACCAACCGTAGAAGGCTTTGTGAGAGCCAAAAAGGTCGGCCAACTCAACCATCATATCCATCTGACGCTGTTTGATGCGTGGTATGCGCAGGTTGTCGTCTTGATTTTCGGCCCAACCGGTGCTCATAAAGACCTTCATACCGTGCTCGGCAGCAGCATCCATAATAGCCTCCACAGGGCTTTTGCGGCCGTCGGGATAGTGATGGGGCATAAGGCGCGAGGGGTAGAAGGCCTGCCCGTCGTTGGCTACGGCCATAAAGATGAGATACTCCATACCCATATCGCTCATTTCGGCCACCTTTGCGGCCCAGAGCTCGGGACTGGTCATATCAACCCCCGCAGGATTGGTGTATTTGTTGCGTACATCTTGGTAGGCCAAGTTGATGAAAGTGCCTGTTACGGGTTTTATCTCGCCCGCCCAAAGGATTGATGCGTAGCCGGTAAGACAAAGCACCAACGCAAGTAGTCGTTTCATAGGGGTAAAGTTTTAGTTCGGTTACTTCGTACAAAGATAATGTATTTCTCTAAGCGAAAAAACTTTTGCGATAGGATTTAGGGGAGGGTAACACAATCCCGAGAGGGAAGAAAAAAAGGCAGTCATTTCTGACTGCCTTCGTTGCTGTGCTCCCTCTGGGGCTCGAACCCAGGACCCCAACATTAAGAGTGTCGTGCTCTACCAGCTGAGCTAAAGAAGCATTTGCGAGTGCAAATGTACTAACTTTATTTGTTCCTCCAAATTTTTTCGGCAAAAAATGTGATTTTACCCCTCGCATTTTTCAAAAATAGCGATTTGTCACCCTCTTTCGGGTAGTTTGCGCCCCCAGGGGCGCACCCGCCCACCCACGCAACGGGCACCCTGCGCCCATTGCTCCCTGATTTGGTGGAGTGCCGAGAGGTTGTGGTTTGTGGTGGAGATGTCGTTGGTGGGTATAAATGAATATGGTGCCCAAAGAGAAAGCCCCGGGCTGCTCCGAATGAAGGTCGGGGCTTTGGTCAAATTGGTTGCAATATGGCCCTATTCTGTGCCACTGCAACGCTAAAGGTGTGGATTACAAGCTGGGCAGAGTGCCATCGGCAGTAAATGCGTCAGCAGCGGCCTGATCCCAATCGAGCATAACCTGAGGAATTGTACCGGGAAGATTGGTGAAGTACCAAGCCCACTCATCGGGGTTACCAGCCAAACCACGTTTCTCGTGCCAAGTTGCGGTGTCGCTTGCGCTACCACCTGCGAAGGTTACATAACGCTCCTGACCCCAGCCTTTCTCGAAACCAACGTATTTAGCAGGGTTAGCCTCTGCGCCACCCAGTTTAATCTGAGTCAAGTCACCGTTGGCATTGTTGTTGCCCTGCGAGTGATCTGCGCTATTTTTCCAAGCGTTTATTTTAACGTCGAGGGTTGCAGGAACCATATAGCCCAAACCGTCGTTACCACCATTGGCAATAACAACCTCCAGCTTACCAGTACCACCGTTCACACCCGAAGCCCAGTTGTGAGGCCAAGCACCATGGAAGTCGTTGTTGTCCATAAACAGGGTGTGCAACTCGGGAGTATCAGCAAAACCAGCAGGAATAGTACCTACCATGTGGCACCAAGCGATGTTGATGGTGGTAATCTTAGGGGTATTCCAAGTGGTAGGCAGGGTTTTGCCATTCAGATTAGCATTGCTATTGCAGCTAAAGAAGGTCAACTCGGGCAGATTCATAACCTCTGGCAGGCTTACGAAGGGAGCAGCCGAGATGCGAGTAACCTCCAATTTGCCATCAATCTTCTCGATGGTGATACCAGGGAATGTTGCGTTAAAAGTCTCCCAGTGATTAACAACTGGAGTCTGGTCACCCATCAGTTTGCCATCGACAATGGCTTTCAAGAACGCTTTGGTGCCCTCGCCCATAGGTGTGGGCTCCTCGCCAGGCAGCAAGCCAGTTTTGGTGTAGGCGTCGGCAGCAGCCTGGTCCCAATCAAGCATCACCCTGGGAATAGATGCAGGAATAACAGTCCAACCACCAGGGGTGTCCGAGGTTACAAGACGTTTGTCGTTCCAAGTTGCAATGTCATCGGCTGCGCCACCAGCGTACTTCATATAGCGCTGCTGGCCCCAACCTTTCTCGAAACCAATGTATTTGCCCGAATCCGAAACTTTAAGCTGTACTTTGTCGCCCTGGGTGTTGGTGTGGCCAGCGTCCCAGTTGTTATCATCAACCCAAGCGTTGAGAGCCACGTCCATGGTTGCGGGAATCATATAACCCATATTGTTACCGTTGTTAGCAATAACAACCTCCAACTCGCCTGTACCACCGTTTACACCCGATGCCCAGATATGTGGCCAAGCACCGCTGAAATCGTTGTTGTCCAAGAAGAGCTGTACCAGTTTAGGAGTAGTCGAAGCCAAACCCTCGGGAATGTTACCAGTCATGTGGCACCAAGCAAAGTTTGCGTAAACCAGTTTAGGGGTATTCCAAGTGGTAGGCAGGGTTTTGCCATTCAGATTAGCATTGCTATTGCAGCTAAAATCGGTCAGCTCGGGAAGCTCGATAGCTGCAGGCAGCGAAGTGAAGGGAGCACCCCAAATGCGAGTAACCTCCAACTTGCCATTAACCTCGGCGATAGTGATGCCAGGGAATGCTACATTGAAGGAGCCCCAATCATTAACAACGGGAGTCTGGGCACCCATCAGGTTGCCATCAATAATAGCACGCAAGAATTCGAAAGTACCATCACCCAACACTTTTGTGCCAGCCGAAGATGCTTTCAAGCCAATCTTTTTGACCTTACCAGCCTTGAAATCAAGCTGTTTGGTAAGAGCCTTGAAGATGACACGCTCGCCTGCATTGGTGCTAATGGTGAATTTCAAAGTCTCGTTAACCTCAGCAACAAAAGGTTTAACCGACATATATACAACTGCATTGCCGCCAGCAGGAATCTCGGTTGCGCCATTAACAGTCAAGGCCACTTTGTTCGAGCCCTCTGCCTCGTCAACAACCTTGTACTCAACCTCTTCTGCAAAGCCTACAGCATATTTGCCACCAATAGGTTGCTCTGCTTCAATGGCCACACCATTAACTACCATGGGTGAGGTCAAGTCGTTGTAGACGGTCAACTCAACAACCGACACCAAGTGGTTCATAGTGATTGCAGGGGCGTTGGTGTTCTCAACCTTACCAACCAAAGGGGCATTTGCGCCACAGAGGTGGTCAGTGCTGTCGTAGCCAACCTGGGCCTGGTTTGCCTGGCCAACGGTCATAGTAACCGAGCTGTTGGCAGGAGTCTCAAGTGCAGCATTGTAGGGGTAGATTACATACCAGTCGTAAGCTGCGGTGGTGTCGAACTCGGCTGGAACGGTACCGGTAAATTTGTTGTCGGCCAAGTTCTCGGCAGTGATGGTGAAAGCACCTGCGTTTACATAGTCGGTAGTGCCAGCAGGGGCGTAGAACAGGTTAATCTGGTCGCCAGCAGCCCAACTGGTAGTGAAGTCGTCGATAGTGGTACGAGTCTGGTCGCCTGCCGATACGGTCAGTGAGAACTCTTTGGTTGCGGTCTCGGGAGCAATGCTCTCGTCGATGTCGTTAGTACAGTTTGTGAGGGTCAGTGCGCCAAACACTACACCCATCATAAGGAAAAGTTTTTTCATTGTGATTTTTGATTGTTTTTAGGGGTTAGTGTTTGAATTACATCAGATACTCTTCTTCGCCATCGTAGATAAAATCCTGTACGCCTACTTGGTAGCCGCTAACAGCGATGCCTTGTTCGAGTTCAACATTGGCAGCCTCGAGTGTGGGTGCCAGATAGTTTTTCTTCATAAGGTTTTGTGTGTTTTTAGTTAAAGTTTAGTGTTTATTATAAGGTGTTTTCTGTTTTTTTAGGTCTTGTGGCGGAACAATTGGGTGCCCCAAGCAACGAAAATACCCCCACCCCTTGTGGCATTAGATGCCCTTTGGGGGGGGTAATTTGTTGAATGTCAATGAGTTGCAAAGTGCAACTTTAATGACATATCTCTTTACTGCTTGTGTTTTTGTGGGGCTCGGGGCTAACTTGGGCCACCGAAGCACAACAATTACATTCCATCGACTACAAATGTAACAAATGCCACACAAGCAAATATGCAAAATTGTATCACAAAATGTTATTTTTGTATCATTTGGGGCCTCGGGATAGTGTTTGATGGGCGTTTGAGGAGTGTTTGAGGAGTGCGCTGGGCAAAAGCTCAAGGAGGTAGCCGAGCTATGCAGAGGTGGGGAGAATAATTTTCAACTCTCAATTTTCAACTTTCAACCTAATTTTGTATCTTTGTATGTTGCAAGGTGTGTAGGCATACCAAGCGTATGGGCGCAGGGCGCCACCACGACAACAAAGCAGACAATAATATAATACATAAACAATATACAACAAACCCACCTAAACGATTACGATTACTATGTGTAGAGTACTCATTATTGGTGCAGGCGGTGTAGGCACCGTAGTTGCACACAAAGTGGCGGCTAACCCCGTATTTACCGACGTTATGCTGGCAAGTCGTACCAAGAGCAAATGCGACCAGATTGCAGCAGCCATTGGTGGCGACCGCATCAAAACCGAGCAGGTCGATGCCGACAATGTGGCCGACCTCTGTCGCGTGATGCGTGGCTTTAAGCCCGACATCGTTATCAACGTAGCACTCCCTTATCAGGATCTGACCATTATGGATGCTTGCTTGGAGTGTGGCGTAAACTATCTCGACACCGCCAACTACGAGCCACTTGATGAGGCTCACTTTGAGTACTCGTGGCAGTGGGCCTACCGCGAGAGGTTCGAGAAGGCCGGCCTGACCGCCATCTTGGGTTGCGGTTTCGACCCCGGTGTGTCGGCTATCTTCACCGCCTATGCAGCCAAACACCACTTCGACGAGATTCACTACCTCGATATCGTCGATTGCAATGCTGGTAACCACGGCAAGGCCTTTGCTACCAACTTCAACCCAGAGATTAACATCCGCGAGATTACCCAGAACGGCCGCTACTGGGAGAATGGCCAGTGGGTAACCACAGGCTCGCTCGAGATTCACAAGACGCTCAACTATCCCAACATTGGCCCTCGCGAGAGCTACCTCTTGTACCACGAGGAGTTGGAGAGCCTTGTAATCAACTATCCCACCATCAAACGCGCTCGCTTCTGGATGACCTTTGGCCAGGAGTACCTCACCCACCTGCGCGTAATTCAAGATATCGGTATGGCTCGCATCGACCCCATTATGTATAATGGTATGGAGATTGTGCCCATCCAGTTCTTGAAGGCTGTTCTGCCCGATCCCAAGACTCTGGGCGAGAACTACCACGGCGAGACCTCGATTGGTTGCCGCATCAGGGGTATTAAGGATGGTAAGGAGAAGACCTACTATATCTACAATAACTGCGACCACGCCGAGGCTTACAAAGAGACAGGTACCCAGGCCGTAAGCTATACCACTGGTGTTCCTGCTGCTCTGGGCGCTGCAATGTTTGCCAAGGGCTTGTGGGTGATGCCTGGTGTGCACAATGTCGAGGAGTTCGACCCCGATCCATTCTTGGCCGAGCTTGGTCCTCAGGGCCTGCCTTGGGTCGAGCTGCACGATGTTGATTTGGAGCTCTAATTGAACACACAAAAACGAGTGTCTACATTGGGTCTTAAGCTCAGTGTAGACACTATGTTGTTATAAATATCAACCACTAAAATCTTTTAATACTTGTTGTTATGAAACGCTTGATTTGTTTTCTGGTTACCTTGGCAACCATTGTGTTCTATGGTTGTGAGGAGAAAGCCCCTCGTGTTGAGAGATTGATTATTGCCTCAGAGCAGGGGTGTTATTGCGATGGCGAGAGCAATTTGGTGGTGCCCGAATGTTTTGTAAAGGGCGTGAATGATGATAACTGGCGTCGTATACACGTTAGCGGGTTTGACTACCAACGTGGCTACGAATATGTAGTAGATGCTCGATTGGTGGGGGTGCAGTATCCCGATGTGCCTAATCCGATTTATCACTACGAAGTGGACCGAGTAGTGAGCAAGGAGCAAAAAGAGTCGCAAGGCATTGTGGGTGTCTTTGTCATCTACACCGATGGTATGACCGAAGAAGAATATATTGAGGCCAGTAGAGAACTTGGTGGTTGGTAATGGTGAAATAAAAAAATAAGTGTATTTGAGAGAGTTGAAACACATAGTTGCATACCTGTTGTTGTGTGTGGCTGCGCTGCTGGGTGGGTGCGAGGAGCCCGATGATGGCAGTGTAGAGCTCACTGTGGCGTCGAAGCAGAGCTATAAGCTCAACGATGAACAGCTGCCCGAGAAGATGTTTGTCGTGCTAGGCTCGACGGCCGATGGCCAGTGGAAGGCGGTAGACTTGCGCAATACCCAGCTGCTTGACTACCAGTTGGGCCACGAGTATACCGTTAGGGCCTTCAGAGAGACCTTCGAGCCCGATGTCTTTCCGCAGTTCGAGAAGAAGGTATGGTGGCAAATCTCGGAGGTGATAGAGGTCGTGCAAAGGGATACCGAGTTGCCCGACAATATCTATATCTACACCGAGGGAAGCCCCTGGGGGTTCGACCCTCGCGACCCTATGTTGGAGTATCTGCTCACTCTCCCAGGGTATGGCCCAGGGACAGGTGGTGGAGCGGCTGCCGCAAATGAATTTTAAGAGTATAAATTTATATAAAAATAGGTACATTGAACTACTACAACACCGTTCCGTCGCCTTGCTATGTGCTGGAAGAGGCGGAGCTTTTGAAAAATATGGCCGTCATAGACCGTGTGCGTCGCGAGGCGGGCGTAGAGATTATTGTGGCCCTGAAAGCCTGTGCTATGTGGAGCATCTTCCCCACGCTGCGCGAGCACTCCGACGGAGCTACGGCAAGCTCGTTGGCCGAGGCCCGATTGGTCTACGAAGAGTATGGCCAGAAGGCCCACACCTATGCACCCGTCTACACCGAGGGCGAGTGGGAGGAGTTGATGAGTTATAGCGACTACGTCACCTTCAACTCGCTGGGCCAGTGGGAGCGCTTTGCACCCAGGGCTATGCGCAAGGGCATATCGTGCGGCCTACGCATCAACCACGAGTTTTCGACCGTCGAGACCGACCTCTACAACCCTGCATCGCCTGCAAGCAGACTGGGCGTTAGGGCCGAGCTGCTGACCGAACTGCCCGAGGGCATCGAGGGATTGCACTTCCACTCGCTGTGCGAGAGTGGGGCCGATGACCTGGCCGCCACGCTGGAGGTTGTCGAGGCCAAGTTTGGCCACTTTATCGATAGGCTCAAATGGTTCAATATGGGCGGTGGACACCTGATGACTCGCCAGGGCTACGATGTTGACCTGCTGATAGATACCTTGCGTGCCTTCCGCCAGCGCCACCCAGGGGTGAGGGTAATACTCGAGCCTGGTAGTGCGTTCACTTGGCGCACAGGCAAACTGGTGTCGACAATCGAGGATATTGTCGAGGGTGGGGGCGAGCGTACAGCGGTGCTCAACGTGTCGTTTGCGTGCCATATGCCCGACTGCCTGGAGATGCCCTACAAGCCTGCCATTGTGGGTGCCCACGACCCTGCCGAGGGCGAGGAGCAGTGGCGTATGGGCGGCAATAGCTGCCTGGCTGGTGACTTTGTGGGCCACTGGGCCTTTGACCGTAGGCCCCAGGTGGGCGACCGCATAGTGTTTGAGGATATGATTCACTACACTATGGTCAAGACCACAATGTTCAACGGCGTGAGCCACCCCTCGATTGCTATCTGCCACACCGACGGCAATGTCGAACTGGTGCGCACATTTGGCTACGACGACTATAAATACCGAATGGGATAAGGATATGAAAATTGCGATACCTACACGCGATGGGCGTGTTGATGACCACTTTGGCCACTGCGATCACTACACGATTTACACTATTGAGGATAAACAGGTCGTTGCTACCGAGGAGCTGCCATCGCCCCAGGGCTGTGGCTGCAAGAGTAATATAGCCTCGGTGCTGGCCGAGATGGGTGTTGAGGTGATGCTGGCAGGCAATATGGGCGAGGGAGCGAAGAATAAACTCTCGGTGGCTGGTATTAGGGTAATCCGTGGCTGCCGAGGCGATATCGACACCCTCATCAAGACCTACCTGCTGGGCTTTGTGTTCGACTCGGGCAACGCCTGCGACCACCACGACTGCCCAGGCCACTGATTCGGCCACTGATTCGGTCACTGATTCGGATGCTGATTCGGCCACACATTTAGTCGCCCCTTTTGCGACTACCTTTGATATAGAACAGCCACCCTCCTGCACGAAGGGTGGCTGTTGAGTTATTTTTGGTATGTCGTTATTTCAATATATGTTTTTTGGGGGGCTTATTAAGAGCTATGAGAGTATTAGGAGCTATAAGAGTTTTTAAGAGTTTTAGGACTTTATTAAAAACTCCTCCCCTAAGTTAGGGGAGGTGCCCCAACGGGGCGGAGGGGTCTGTCAATTTTGATCAGGCTACGCCTGCTCTAAAATGCTCACGCTCGGCATAGCTTGCAAGCAATCTCTGCCCTCGCTTACTCGCATTTGCCAATTTTCAATTTTTAATTTCGTCTTGCCACGACTCATCGCAGATGAGGCGGTTGGCATCTACCGCTCTGTACGTTTTATGGCCTTTTGTTTGGATATAAGAGAAATGGTATTATATTTGTGGTGTAAAATAAAATTGCATACAATCAAACGAGCCTGGGGGCGATAGCGGATAACTATCAGCGGATAGCCGTCAGCTGATAGTTGAAAACTGTCAGTGGATAATTGTAAGCGGTTAACTGTCAGCGGATAGCCGTCAGTCGATAACTATCAGCGGATAGCCGTTAGCCAAAAACTTAATACTGATAACTGAAAACTGATAACTGAAAAATAAAATGAGTATTTACGATTTCAAGGTACGCAAGGCCGACGGGGCAGAGGTGTCGCTGGCCGACTACAAGGGCAAGGTTTTGCTGATTGTTAACACCGCCACAGGGTGTGGCTTCACGCCCCAGTACAAGGGCTTGCAAGAGCTCTACGACAAATATGCCGCCCAGGGCTTTGAGGTGCTCGACTTCCCCTGCAACCAGTTTGGCAACCAGGCCCCTGGCACCGATGCCGAGATTGGCCAGTTCTGCGAGATGCGCTACAAGACCACCTTCCCACGCTTTGCCAAGGTAGATGTTAATGGCCCCCAGGCCGAGCCACTTTTCACCTATCTGAAGAGGTGCAAGGGTGCGCTGCTGGGTAGCAAGATTAAGTGGAATTTCACCAAGTTCCTGGTGGCTCGCACTGGCGAGGTTGTCGCTCGCTACGGCTCTACCACCAAGCCCGAAAAGATTGAGAACGATATCAAAAAACTGTTGGCCCAATGATGCTCAAACTCGAAAATCAACTCTGCTTCCCCCTCTACGCTTGTGCCAAAGAGGTTGTAAGGCGCTACACCCCTCTGCTGGCTCCGCTGGGGTTGACCTATACCCAGTATATTGCTATGATGGCTATGTGGGAGCATAAAACCCTGACGGTCAAACGCCTGGGTGAACTGCTCTACCTCGATTCGGGCACTCTTACCCCTCTGCTCAAAAAGATGGAGCGTGCGGGGTGGGTTAGTCGCCAGCGCTCGGCCGACGATGAGCGTGTGGTTGTGGTGTCGATTACCGATTCTGGCGAGGCCCTACGCGAGCAGGCTGCCGAGGTGCCACTTAAGATGGCCCAGTGCGTGGGCTTGGAGGCCGACGATGCCAAACAGCTCTACCAACTGCTAAATAAACTGCTCAAAACGCTCTAATTTCTAAATATTTATATCGCTATGGAGAATAATTACAAGTGCGCCCAGTGCCCCATGAGGGCAAAGTATGACCAGAAGCCCAACTCGTTTGTGGGGCGCTTTTGGCGTTGGCACATCAACTTCTGCCCTGGGTGGAGGGGCTATTTCCAGAGTCGCACTGCCGAGGAGCAACAAGCCCTGCGTGAGCAGTATAAGTTTGACAAGTATAAATAAAGAGAGAGGAGGGGCTGTGTATGAAACGTCGCTGGCTCTACCTGTTTGCGGCCCTGCTGTGGGGTGCTCCTGGGGTGATGATTACTGCTAAAGGGGTGGGGGCTTATGCCACACAGCCGAGTGCAGACCTGTGGTGGTTGCTGTCCATTACGGCTGTGGTGCTTACGGGCTTTTACTTTATGTTTCGCCGCATTGTGGGGCGCTATACGTCGAGGATTGCTGCACTGCCCGAGGATGGGCTTAGGCTGTGGCACACCTTTCCCAAGAGAGGATGGGTGCTGTTGGTATTTATGATGAGCTTGGGTATGGCATTGAGGTTTGTGCCTGGGGTGCCTGCGGCATTTACGGCTGCGTTCTATTCGGGCCTGGGGCCTATGTTGCTACTCTCGGCTGTGAGGTTTGCGGCTTGTAGGTAGTGGAATAAGAACTGTAGGGGGAGAGTACTAAAAAAACAAAAGCCATACGTTGAATGGTTTTATCGTTGTTTTTGTAGGTGTCGCATCTGATGGCCGAAGAAGGTGCGCTCGCCCACGGGCTCAAAGCCGCTGGCGAGGTAGAGCCTCTCGGCAGCTGGGTTTTGCACGTCTACAATCAACCCTATGCGCTCGGCTCCCTCGGCAAATGCTCGCTTGCAGAAGGCCTCAATCAGAGCAGCGCCTACGCCCAGGCCACGATAGTGGGGCAGGGTGGCCAGCGAGTCGAGGTAGTACTCTCCCGCCTCGGTTTCGTCTACAATGGTGGGCACGCGCCCTGTGCGCTGGCGGATTATGGCGAGAGTGCCTTGTCGCAACTCTTGCAACTGTGCTCCGTCGTAGCCCACAATGGCTCCTGCCACCTGACCATCGCACTCGGCAATGAGTGCATTTTGCCAGCTGTACTGCGTGGCTTCTGAGTGGGCGATTTCGGTCAGCACGGCGAGATAGTCGTCTCCGCAATAGTTGCATAACGCCCCTGTGTCGCCTATGGCCATAGCCACGGCTTGTGCTATTGTGTGGGCATCGTGTGGTTGTGCGTGTCGGATTGTGATTGTGCGGTTGTTCATAGGAGCAAAGGTAGTGAATTTTTCCAAATGAGCCGTACTGCTACTTGTTGAACGGATTACTGCGCCTGCCGATGGCAGGCTTGTGATCCGTAGGTCGCCAAGGCAAAGCAAAAATGCAAAGCCGTATTTGGTACGGCTACATTTGTTTTAGAACGGATTACTGCACTACGCTGCGCTACGTTTGTGATCCGTAGGGGAGTGTCATCAAAGATTCAAGAGCCGTACTGCTGCGCAGTAGCGACGCTTTTTTGTTTATATAGTGCCTTCCGAGCAAGCTCGCAGACCATATAAACAAAAAACCGAAACACTCTGTGTTTCGGCTATTGAATCTTTGTGGGAGTTGACGGATTCGAACCGCCGACCCTCTGCTTGTAAGGCAGATGCTCTGAACCAGCTGAGCTAAACTCCCAAACTCTTTAAGAGCTGCACTACCGTTTGGTTTTGCGATGCAAAGGTAAGCCAAAAAATCATTCCTGCAAATTTTTGGAGCAAAAAAATCGCATTTTTTTTAAATTTTTTTGCCTGTTTTTTCGCCCCATTTCTCAATGTGTTGACGGCCAGTGGTTTGTGTTTTTACCCTTGAGGCAAGTTTTTTGCCCTCCCATTGGGCAGTCTGATTTTGTGGTGACAATAATTGTGGCTATATTTGTGGTTGCAGAAACGATTATTTTACTCTTAACCAAAATTTATAACGAGAATATGACTATAGCGATTGGTACACGCCACACCAGCCGAGTGGTGGTTGACAGCAGTAATGTGGCCAGTGCAGTGGGCTCGGGTGGGCTCGATGTCTTTGCCACCCCTTCGATGGTGGCGCTGATGGAGAATGCGGCAATGACCGCTGTGACACCCTTCCTCGAGGAGGGCCAGACCACCGTAGGCGGCCATATCAACACCAGCCACCTGGCGCCTTCGCCTGTGGGGGCCACTATCGAGGCCGAGGCTGTGGTTACGGCCGTCGAGGGGCGCAAGATTGAGTTTGCAGTCGAGGCTCGCTGCGACGGTAAGGTTATCGGCAACGGCACCCACTTGAGGTTTGTGGTCGACGCCGCCAAGTTTATGAGCAAACTGCTCTAATCTTTCAATTGTTTTTATACAAGAGTCGGGTCTATAACCCGACTCTTGTACTTAACTTACTTTTAGCTGCCTGATTCCATCTTTGGGATATCGAATGAATTAGTCATATCATTAAAATAGTAGTATTTTCCCATTTCAAATGGTATGTTCTTTAATTGAATTGTAATAGATGTACCATCAATTCTCGTTATTTTTATGTGATCATTTTTTGTTGATAAGGTGGACTGCCTGTTTATGAATAACACTTTTAGATCGTCATAAGTTTTTAATTGCCATCGTTTTAGCCCTTCGTATTCTATGTTGGAAATATTTGTTGCATCAAATAGTAATAGGTACGAGTCATATTGTGCTGTGAGTTCTAATACTGTTTGGTCTGTAGCAAGGTGAATCTCTTCATTAAAAGAGATGAATGTAGTGTCAGAAATATATTCTGAATGTAAATCCAAAGCATCGTTGTATTTACGATGCGAGGTTCCCTTTACAGTGTAGGTTCCTTCTGGTAGGCGAATGCCATTCTTGCTTGCCCATAATCCACTAATATCTGCAATGTCACCAGTTTTTGTGTTAGTAAAGGTTAATTCATAAGTGGCTGGGGTTAAAATTTTGGTCTTGATGTAGTTATTATAAAATTGTCCATACACGTCTTCGCCTGTGGCTCTTGTCATATTGCCACTTTCAACAAATGTAAAGTCGAGGGTAAATTCTATTTCTTGCGTAATGTCTGGTTCGTTTTTATTGCAAGCTCCAAGAAATACGGTTGCGAAGATTAAATAATAAATCCAAACTGTTTTTTTCATAGTCTTTGAGGTTTAAGTTAAACATTTATATGTGTTAGTAACACTCTTTGTCACCTGATGGCAACCGTTTAACTTAAAGCAAAAGAAAAACGTGGGCGCGACTTATTCACAGAGGGTACGACCAAGCACCCATACGAACATAAGCACACCCACGCCGATGACAGCGTGGGCATTTAGTGTGCCTATTGCTTGTTCGTAGAGTAATAATTTGGTCGTTTTACTGTGAACGCAATAGCCTAAATGCCATCTAAAAGAACTGCGTATTCCGCAATTCGGTAACAAATATAGTGTTTTATTTTTAATAATTTTATTCGGATTGTTAAAAAATCCTGCGACAGCATTGCAGGCGGAGATAGGCGTGTGGTGTCGGGGGCGTTAAGAAACAAAGAAGTGCCGTAGGCACCGTCCTTTGTGGTGCGTTTGTTTTAGCCAACGACACCACTAAGCCCCGCCGAAATGCATCGCAGTGGCTTTTGGGTACCTTTTGCCACCAAAAGGTACAAAAAATAGGAAATATTGGGTAGGTGCAAGCCTGTTACTTCGTGCCTCCCTAACTAAGAGGGGGGAACTTTTAATCAATAAAAGAGTCGGGCATAGTGCCCGACTCTTTTTGTTACATAACCACCAGCAGGGTGGTGACCGAGATTATTGCCCAGAGCACTACGCCCAGTACAAGCGGCTTGGCTCCCACCTTTTTGATTGAGGCCACCGACAGACCGCAGCCAATCAGAAAGAGCGTGACGCCCAGTGCCTTTTTCGAGAGCATAACTATTGTGGCGGTAACCTGCTGGGGAATATTAAGATAGGTGTTTAGCAGCATTGCCCCTATGAACATAAATATAAACCAGGGAATTGCAATCTTCTTGCCCTTCGAGCGGAACGCCACAATCGAGGCCAGCGCCAGGGGGAATATCCACAGCGCTCGGGTGAGCTTGATTGTCGTAGCCACCTGTAGGGCCTCGGCTCCGTAGGCGGCTCCTGCACCCACCACCGAGCTGGTGTCGTGAATGGCAATGGCGGCCCAGGTACCAAACTGCTGCTCGGTGAGCCCCAGGGCGTGGCCTATGGGCGGAAAGATAAAGAGCGCAATGGCGTTGAGGATGAATATGGTTGCCAACGCCAACGAGGTGTCGTTCTCGTCGGCATCGATGATGGGCGAAACGGCCGCAATGGCGCTACCACCGCAAATGGCTGTGCCCGAGGCTATCAGATAGGCATTCTTGGGGTTTACTTTCAGCACTCGGCCCAACACTACGCCCAGTATCATCACCCCCACAACCGACACGATTGTAAAGAGCATACCCTCGCGCCCTGCGGCGAGCGAGGCGTGTAGGTTCATACCGAAACCAAGCCCCACTACGGCTGCTTGGAGCAGATATTTCGACACTTTCTTGTTTGCCTTGGGGTAGGGGGCGCCGATTGTTAGGGCCAGTGCTATGCCCATAAAGAGTGCCACAGCGGGCGATACCCATAGCGAGCCTATGGCGGCGAGCCAGTAGAGCGCTGTGCGAGCCACTTCGGCTGTACGATTGTTTTTCATATTGTATAAGTTTGCTTTGTGGTTGTTTTGTTGCCACAAAGGTAGGCATTTGTGGCCAAACGAGCAAAATTTGGTACACCCCATTCACACACAACAAGGGCGGCCCCTCCCGTTGCGAGAGGATGCCGCCCAGCATAACCGGCACACTGTGCCAGTCGTCGTTAGAATCTCCAGCCTGCCGTAATCTGCAACATACCCGAGTAGACATCTTTGGTAGTTGTCGCCAGGGGCGAAAGACCATAGGAGTAGCGACCTTCGAGTACCATACCGAAGTCAAAATCGTAGGCCATACCCGCAATCAGCTGGATGTTGAAGCGGTTAAATTCGCCATCGATATCGAAGTTGTCGTTGTCGCTCTTGATGCCCGAGTGAATAAGGTAGTCAAACTCGGCACCCATCTGGAGGTTCAGACCGTCGATAACGTAGTATTTGCCTACTACGGGCATCGACAGGTAGTTGAGGCGAACTTTCGAGTCATACTCGTCGTTCATCTTGAAGCCCTGCATCGAGAAGAGCATATCGGCCTCTATGACAAACCAGTTGCACGCCACGCTCTCGAAGAAAAGACCTGCCGTTACGCCTTCCCTCACCTGTGTGTCACGCACGCCGTTGATGGTTGCGAAGGTGGCACCCACTTTGGGACCCCACGCCCAGCCTTGTGCGTTTGCTGCTCCGGCAATCGTTAGTGCCGCAGCACAAAGAAGTAAAAACTTTTTCATAACCTTTTTGTTGGTGTTTTTAATGGTTGGTTAAACTTTTGTTGCCGTCGACAACGATTGCTGACAAACACAAGCGTTGGTAATCGACTCGCCCTGTCAATTGGCAAATCGAGTGCCAAAAACCGAGCGGTAGAGGTAAAAATCTCAATACTATTTTATATCTTTGTCGTGTTATGACACGTCAAGTTATCTATTATAAGCTATTTGCCGCCCTGCGTACGCTCTATACTGCCGACGAGGCGGCTGCCATTGCCGAACGCTATTGCCAGGATGTTGCAGGCTTCGGCCGCTTCGACTTGAGCCTTAACCCCTCGGTCGATGTCGACGATATCTCGGAGGTGGGCTTCGAGGGCGATCTGGCCCGACTGGCTGCAGGCGAGCCTGTGCAGTATGTTATCGGTTGGACCGATTTCTGCGACTTGCGCTTGTGGGTGCGCCCAGGGGTGCTTATCCCCAGGCCCGAGACCGAAGAACTTGTGGCTATGATTGTAGCCGATAACGAACTCGCCGAGCCCCGTATTTTGGATATCGGTACGGGTAGCGGTGCTATTGCTATTTCGCTGGCCCACAAGATTCGCGGGGCGCGTGTCGAGGCTATGGACCTCTCGACCGAGGCACTCGAAGTGGCTCGCCTTAACGCTCGCTCGCACGGGCTGAATGTTGAGTTGTTCCAAGATGACGTGTTTGAGTTTGAACCCGAGCCCGAGAGCCTCGATGTGGTGGTGTCGAATCCCCCCTATATTCCTGCCTCGGAGAGTGCCCAGATGTGGACCAATGTGGTCGACTATGAGCCCTCGATGGCGCTCTTTGTGCCCGACGATAAACCGATAGTGTTCTACGAACGCATAGCCGATGTGGCCTCGGTGGCCCTAGTTAGCGGCGGTAGATTGTACTTCGAGATTCACGAGAACTTTGCCCCCCAAGTGGCCGAGGCTGTGCGCCAGAGGGGCTTTGTGGATGTAGAGGTGGTGGCCGATATTAATTCCAAACCCCGTATGCTCCGATGCCGAAAAGCCTAACCACCCAACCCTTTGCCGAGGGGCCACGCATCCGCACCAAAACGCCCGAGCAGGCCCTCTCTGCGCTTATGCGCCAGTGTGCCCGTGCCGAGCGTTGCAGTGGCGATGCGCTGAGGCTTATGCGCCGTTGGGGAGTGGCCGATGGCGAGGCTCGCAAGGTATTGGCCCGACTGGTGGCCGAGAGGTTTATCGACGATGAGCGTTATGCCGCTGCCTATGTGCGCGACAAGAGCCGCTTTTCGGGGTGGGGTGCCCATAAGATACGCCTTTCGCTCAAGGCCAAAGGCATTGCCCCTGCTATTGTTGAGAAGGCTCTGGGCCAAATAGATAAGACCACCTCAAACGAGTCGCTGGCCCAAATTATCGAGCGCAAGGCGGCCCGTACCACCTATAAAGATAAGTGGGACCTGAAGGCTAAATTGATACGTTTTGGATTGAGTCGCGGATTTGATTACGACGATGTAGTGTCTACCGTAGAACGCTACCTTCCCGAGTGAGAGCGGCCAAGTGGGGCTCCAGGGCGTGGGCCACAATGCTGTGGTAGGCAACCTCGCCTGCCGAGCCAATCATCTGTATGCCTACGGGCGTAAAGGCAAAGACCTCTTCCATATGGCCGAGTTGGTCGGTCGGAATATCCTGTTCAACGATTTTTATACCTGCTTTAGCGCAGAGCGTAGCCATCAGCTCGCGCTCGGCCGAGGGGCGTGCGCCCTTCTCAATGGGCGTGGTCAGCAGGGTGTTGCCACGCAGGGCGTAGAGTGGGTTGTCGCCAGTCGAGAGTAGTGCGCCTGCGCGATTGCCACGCAGGGCAATGCCAGCACCATTGCGACGTGCAAAGTCGTCGGCAAAGCGTGCTGCGGCGAGCGAAATGGTTGTCTGGTGACGTTCAAATGGAATTTCGTAGTTGGTAATGACGGCCTTGGGCCTCAGGCTCAAGAGCGAGTAACCCTCATAGGGGGTTGTCGAGCGGTGGGCTATGAGTGTTTCGGCCGTTCCGTCGGGGCGTGGCAGCAGAAAGATGTCTACCGTATTGCCCCACTCGGGATAGATGCCATAGTAGAGTAGCGAGGTTATCTGCTCGGCCACATCGGCCACATCGAGCTGTGGCTTCTGACCATAGAGGGCCTTGTGCGACTCGGCTGCATAGCGCAACTTCAGTGGCAGGTGCAGGGGCTTGTGGCGAAAGGTGTTCACAGTGGTGTAGACACAGTTTTGCCCCAGCAGAGTGTTCATCTCGATGTTACACTCGCGCCAGGTTGTCATCTCGCCACCATAGAATATCTTGTCGTTACTGGTCATCACAACATCATTATCTTCATCAGTAGTTCGCGGAGCAGTTCGCCCTCGGTGGCACCGCCTCCGCCAATGCCTTTGTTCTTCATATCGTACTCTCTGATGAGTCCCAAGATGATGAAAATTTTTTTGTTGGGATATAGCTTGGCGGCCCTCAAGTAGCTCTCCAACAAGAAGGGGTGAACCTTTATCAGCGAGGCCAACTCCTGTTGAGTGGCTGCGGGCATGCGCTTAACCCTCGTTTGCCACTCTTTGTAGTTGATAATAAAGAGCTTCTGGAAGTAGCTGAATAGTGTCGATACCGTCACCACCATAGGGTTGTTCTTGGGGTTGCGTGCAAAGTAGTCGGCAATCCTCATAGCCTTGGCAAAATCTTTGCGTGCAATGGCCTCGGTCAGCTCATAGTTGTTGTACTCTTTGCTGATACCAATGTTCTGCTCTATGTGGTCGGCTGTTATGAGCTTTGTGCCCTCGGGTAGACTCACCATCAACTTGTCCAACTCGTTGATAATCTTCGATATGTCCACACCCATATAGTCCGTAACCATACGCAGTGCCTTCTCCTCAATCTGGCACCCCTTGTTCTTGCGCAGCCACCCTGCCAACCAGGGGCCCAGCTCGTTGTCGTAGGGGCGGCTCGACTCAAATACCACACCTTTGGCACTGACGTGTTTGTAGAATTGCGAACGCTTGTCTACACTCTTGCCCTTGTAGGCCACCACCAACACTGTGGTGGGCGAGGGCGAGGCGGTGTAGAGCGAGAGGGTTTCGACCTTGCGCAGCGAGGCGGCATCCTTGATGATGATTACTAGCCTGCCACCCATCATAGGCATCTGCCTGGCGTGGTTTATTATGGTGCCCTCGTCGGTATCCTTGCCGTAGACTATTATCTGGTTGAATGCCTTTTCGTGCTCGGCCAGCAGACTATCGGCCAGCAGGTCGGTGAGGCGGTCGATGAAAAACCCCTCTTCGCCCATAAGCAGATATATGGGAGCCACCTTGCCGCCTTTGATGTCGGCTACAATCTGCTCGTACTGGGCATACGAATCGCGAAATTTAACTGCTTTTGCCATAGATAGTTGTGCTACGTTGCGAGAGAGTTGTCAGTTGTCAGTTAACAGTTAACTGTGTTGGCTGCTGACTGCTGACTGCTGACTGCTGACTGCTCCTCTTCTATATAATCTCTTTGGTGATTTTTAGTACATTTTCGGTCTGCTTGGTGATGGCGTGACGGCCATCGATGCGCTGCCCCACGAGCCATACAATCTCGCCTGCCGAGGTGAGCACAAACTGACGCCCCTTCTCGGCCATCGACATCTTTTTGTCTATCAGATAGTCGCTCACCTTCTTCTCGCCCGTCATCCCAAAGGGTACAAAGCGGTCGCCCTCGCTCCACTTGCGCAATACCAGTGGCTCGGCCAGGGTGTCGGCATCCAGCAGGGCCACATTTTCGGGCTGAATGAGGGTTTCGATGTTGTCGATATCCTTGTGCTCGATGTAGAGCACCGAGTTGCCGCAGTAGACCTTGCTCTTGTTCAAATCTACGGCCACCTGGCACTCGTCGCCAGCGTCAATGCGCGAAATGGCAATGCGCCCGCGGTCGATGTAGGCCACCCAGTCGCGCGAGTAGAAACGTCGGCCTGTCGAGCCCGCCCTCAAGGCGTTGCAGAGCGAGTCTACAACATCGCCCTTGAAGCCGTAGTTCTGGCTCATAATCTCATAGATTACAAAGTCCAGTGGAAAATCTTTGTCTATCTTCTCGGGATTGATAATATCCTCGTTGCCAATGTGTTGTACAGCATCGGTCATAATCTTCTCGATGGCGTGGTTGATAAACTGCTGCGCATCGGTCAGGCGGTCGATGTTGCTACACATTGTGGGGGTGAACTGGGGTACAAACTCCCTCAGTCGGGGTACAATGCCCAGCCTTATTTTGTTGCGCAGATACTTGGTCGAGCGGTTTGACGAGTCCTCGCGGAAGGGTATCTTGTTGGCTTTGGCATAGTCGTAAATCTCGTGACGGGTGGCAAAGAGCAGGGGGCGTATTATGCGCCCGTTTATTACGCTAATGCCCGTCAGTCCCTTGAGGCCAGTGCCACGCAGCAGGTTGATGAAAAAGGTTTCGATGCTGTCGTCGGCGTGGTGAGCAACGGCAATGGTATCGTAGCCCTCGTCGGTACACAGTTCGGCAAACCAGCCGTAGCGCAGCCTGCGTGCAGCCATCTGCACCGACTCGCCCGTTGCGGCCATCTCCTCGCGAGTGTTGAAGCGGCGGTTATAACAGGGCACACCCAACTTGGCGGCCTGCTCGGCTACCAACACCTCATCCTCCTCGGCCTCGATGCCTCGGAGCTGAAAATTGCAGTGGGCCACACCCACCTGGTAGCCTGCCGACACAAACAGGTGCATCATCACCATCGAGTCTACACCACCACTTACGGTGAGCAGAATCTTGTTCTGACGGCCTACCAACTGGTGGTCGCTGATGTACTTCTCAAACTTTTCTTTCAAGTTCGTAACCATATACTCTTTTTGTCAAACGTCAAAAGTCTATTTTCAAATGATATTAACTTCGGGCGATATCTCTACGCCAAATTTATCCTTCACCTGGCGGCAAATCTCCTCGGCCAGGGCAACCACCTCGGGGCCCGTAGCACCGCCACGATTGACCAAAACAAGCGCCTGCTTGTCGTGTACCCCTGCACGGCCTATGCCCTTGCCCTTCCATCCGAGGGTATCTATCATCCAGCCGGTGGCAATCTTCAGCACGTCGGGGTTGCCTGCCACCTCATAGACGGGCATTGTGGGATACTGCGCCTTGAGTTGCTCAACTTGTGCGCGAGGCAGTACGGGGTTTTTGAAAAAGCTGCCTGCATTGCCCGTAACCTCGGGGTCGGGCAGCTTGCTGTTGCGAATGGCCACCACAGCCTTGCGTATGTTGGCAGGGGTAGCCTCGCCCAACGCCTCCACCTCGGGGCTCAACGAGCCGTAGTCCAAACGGGGTGTGCCACAGGTCAGCAGGCGGTAGACTACTGCGGTAATAATCACTCGCCCTTTGAGCGCCCCCTTGAAGATGCTCTCGCGATAGCCAAAGGCACACTCGGCAGCAGGAATCCTCACCTGTTCAACCGACTGAAGGTCAAGACACTCAACCCACGCTATGCAATCTTTGGCCTCGGCACCATAGGCGCCAATGTTTTGCACCGCGCTGGCACCCACGCTGCTGGGAATGGCCGAAAGGTTCTCCATACCCCACAGCCCTCGCTCAACGCTCCAGGCCACCACATCGTCCCACAACTCGCCTGCTGCGGCGCGTATCAAGACTTGCTGCTCGTCTTGCTCAACTATCTCAATGCCCTTTGCCACCGAGTGGAGCAAGGTGCCGCCGAAGTCGCCCGAAAAGAGGGTATTGCACCCTGCGCCGAGCACCTCCCAACGGCCATTCTGCCCCTCAAAAAGCGCGTGCTCGCGACGCACAAAGTCGGCCAGGCTCTGGGCCGAGTCCCACTCGACCAGTCGGTCGGCTGTGGCCTCTATGCCAAAGCTGTTGTAGGGGCGTAGTGATATGTTTTCGTAAATCCGTACCATAATAGCCTACAAAGTTATACTTTTTAGTTGAAAAACGTGCGATTGGTAAAATAAAACATCTTTTGGCGGCGAAAATGGTGGGCCATATTTTGAAGTATTCAAAAATATGGATACATTTGTAGGATAAAATGTAAACCTAAAACCCAATACTCGATGTTCACCCCTAAAGACATCCAGCAAATAGAGGCTCACGGCCTTTCGGTAGAGAAAGTCAACACCCAGTTGGCTAATTTTCGCAACGGTTTTCCCTTCCTCAAAATAGTTTCGTCGGCCACTGTCGGCAATGGCATAAAGGCTGTTGATGACCAGCAGGCCGAGCAGTATAGAGCCCTGTGGCGCCAGTCGCTCGGGGGACTCAAGGTCGAGAAGTTTGTGCCCGCCAGTGGTGCCGCTACCCGTATGTTCAAAGACCTGTTCGCCTTTGTGAACGAGGATAAGGGTAGTAAAGTTGTGGATGCCCTTGAGCAGGGGTTGGACAAGTTCGCCTTTGCGGCTGCGCTCGATGCGGTGGTGCCCGAAGGGGCGTCGCTCAAAGAGAAGGTGGCCGCCATCATTGGCCCCGAGGGGTTAGACTATGGCGCCAGGCCAAAGGGACTCATTCTGTTCCACAACTACCCCGACGGCCCTCGCACAGCCTTTGAGGAACACTTGGTCGAGGGGGCTATGTATGCCGCCTCGGAGGGGGTGGTCAATATCCACTTTACCGTTTCGCCCGAACATATCGAGGGCTTCGAGAGCCTGTTTGAGAGCGTGAGGGAGAAGTACGAGCAGAAGTTCGGCGTCAAGTATAATATCTCTATGTCGGTGCAGAAGAGCAGTACCGATACCATTGCGGCCAATCCCGACGGAACACCCTTCCGCGAGGACGATGGCCGCTTGTTGTTTCGCCCTGCGGGCCACGGTGCCCTTATCGAGAACTTGGGCGAGAGGGATGCCGATGTGCTGTTTGTTAAGACTATCGACAATGTTGCCCCCGATGGGTTGAAGGGCGACACGATTAAGTATAAAGAGATTTTGGCAGGCCTGTTGATTGCTACCCAGCGCAGGGTGTTTGACTATGTGCAGCAGATTGAGGCTGGTGTGGCTAACCTTGGCGAGGTGGCCGAGTTTGTCGAGGAGGGCTTGTGTGTAAGACTACCCGAGGGTGTGAAGGCATTGGAGGGCGAGGCTCTGGCGGCCGAACTGCTCCGAGTGCTCGATAGGCCCTTGAGGGTATGCGGTATGGTGCGCAACGAGGGCGAGCCTGGTGGAGGCCCCTTCTGGGCCGAGGGTGCCGACGGTAGCGTGGCACTGCAGATTGCCGAGTCGTCGCAGATTTCGCCCGAGCAGAAACACCTGATGGCCGAGGCTACCCACTTCAATCCTGTGGATATTGTCTGTGCCACCAAGAATGTGAGGGGCGAGCACTACTGCTTTGCCGACTTTGTAGACCCCCAGACGGGCTTTATTTCGAGCAAGTCGAAGGGTGGCAGGGAGTTGCTGGCTCAGGAGTTGCCTGGCTTGTGGAATGGCGCTATGGCCAGGTGGAACACCCTGTTTGTAGAGGTGCCCATCTCGACCTTCTCGCCCGTTAAGGTGGTGAGCGACTTGCTCCGCTGCGAACACCAATAGGGGAGAGTTGAGAATTAAAAATTAACAGACCTCTATTAGTCCTATTAGTCCTATAAATCCTATTAAGAGCAATAAGAGCTATAGGAGTTATAGGAGTTATATGATTTTCTTCTTTAAGGGCCTTAATGACCTTAAGGACTTTAAGGTCATAAAAAACCACTCCTCCCCTAAATTAGGGGAGGTGCCACAGAGTGGCGGAGAGGTCTGTAGAATAAGAGCGGTAGATGCCAACCGCCTACCTATGGTAGTCGTGGCAAGACGAACAAAGCAAAGGCAGTAAGAGATATGAGCGTAGCGAGTATCTCAGAAAAATTTTTTGCGGAGCTTTTTTATAAAAAAGCGACAAACGAAAGAAGAAAAAACAACAAACAAAATATAAAACAACAAGCACAACTATGGAAAACAAAAAACTTCAAGAACTGACCGATAAACTCTACGAGGAGGGTTTGTCGAAGGGTCGTGCCGAGGCCGAGCGATTGGTGGCCGAGGCCGAGCAGAAAGCAAAAGCACTGGTGGCCGAGGCCGAGCAGCAGGCCGCAGCCATTGTTAAGGCTGCCGAGCAGAAGGCTGCCGAGATTAAGAAAAACAACGAGACCGAGGTTGCTCTGGCTACTCGCGGTGCTGTTGCAGCCTTGAAGGAGAATATCGCCAACCTGGTGGTTGCAAAGAGCACTGCCGAGGCTGTTCACTCGACCACTATCGACCCCACATTTGTTAAGGAGATGCTGCTGGCTGTGGCCAAAGGTTGGGGTGGCGACAATGTGGCATTGGAGGCTGTGCTGCCCGCCGAGATGAAGGCCAAGTTTGAGGCCGAGGCCGAGGGTGCTGTTAAGGCTCTGCTGGCCGAGGGCGTTGAGGTTGGTTACTCGGAGAAGGTGAAGAGTGGCTTTAAGGTGGCTCCCAAAGATGGTGGCTACTATATCAGCTTCACCGATGAGGACTTTGCCGCACTGCTGGGCGAGTATCTGAAAGAGAAAATCACCAAACTGCTCTACTAAACGACTATGGCTACTAACTACTACTGCCTTGTGGCAGGCCTTAAGGAGTACACGCTCGATGGCGATGTAAAGGGCTTTGACGCAAGGGTTGTGATAGACGAGATTGCCGACGAGCTGTCGAAGGCCGACCGCAAGGCGCTGGGGGCACATCTGCTCTTTTGGGATGTGTGCAACCTGGTAAATCTGCGCAGTGGCCGCGAGGGCTTCTCTACGCTGGGCAATCTGAGCCGCGAGGAGCTGCAGGCCGAACTGGAGGCACCAATGGTGCTGCCCACCGAGTTGCGTGAGGTCATAAGCCTCTATGCCGAGATGGAGGAGGGCGAGGTCGATGCCGACGATGAGCGCTTGAAGAGGATTGACACCTCGAGGAGCTTTGAGGCGGCAATCTTCGCAGCCTACTACCGCTACTGCGCCCAGAGCAGGTGCAGATTTGTGAGAGAGTGGGCCGAGGCCGACCGCAACTTGCGTAATATCACAGCCGCCCTGACTGCACGCCAGAGGGGACTCAATATCGCCGATGTGGTTGTCGGTGGTGGCGACGTGGTGGCCCAGCTTGTACGCTCGTCGGCTGCCGACTTTGGTCTGAAGGGCGAGCTGACCTATGTCGACAACCTGATTGCAGCCCTGGGCGACAACCAGGACTTGCTCGACAAGGAGCACCGCATCGACCTGATTCGCTGGAATATGGCCGAGGAGTTGGCCACATTCGATTACTTCAACATCAACTTCCTGCTGAGTTATGTGGCAAGGCTGGGCCTTGTTCACCGCTGGGCTATGCTCGATGCCGAGAGGGGCAAAGAGATGTTCCGCAGGCTGGTGGGCTCGCTGGGCGCTAAAGAACAGATTGCCGAGGCCGAGCGTCGCTATGCTGCCGAGTAGGAGGGCGAGAGTTAAATCCGCAAAATAAGAGAAAACAAAAATAGATAGACAGACAAAATGAAAACAACTGGTAAAGTTAAAGGTATTATCTCCAACATCGTGATTGTCGAGACCGAGGGTGCAGTATCGCAGAACGAGATCTGCTATATCACCATTGGTGGCGTCAGGCTGATGGCCGAGGTAATCAAAGTAAACGGCAAGAACGCCTATGTACAGGTGTTCGACTCGACTCGTGGCTTGAGGATAGGCACCGAGGTTGAGTTTGCGGGCCATATGTTGGAGGCAACTCTGGCCCCTGGTATCATCTCGCGCAACTACGACGGTCTGCAGAACGACCTCGAGAGGATGGAGAGCCTCTTCATTGAGCGCGGTACACAGACCGACCCCATCGACTACGAGAAACTGTGGGAGTACAAACCTCTGGCCCAGGTGGGCGACACAGTTACCGCAGGCGACTGGCTGGGCGAGGTGAAAGAGTTGTGGGTAGCCCACAAGATTATGGTCCCCTTTGTGATGGATGGCACCTACACCATTAAGTCGTTGGCCGAGGCTGGCGAGTATAATGTAAATAAGGTAGTGGCTGTGCTGACCGACTCGAAGGGCGACGACCACGAGGTGACTATGGTGCAGAAGTGGCCCGTTAAGAAGGCTATCAAGGGCTATGTGGCCAAACCACGTCCCAGCCGTATTATGGAGACGGGTGTGAGGGCTATCGACACCTTCAACCCCATTGCCGATGGTGGTACGGGCTTTATCCCTGGCCCCTTCGGTGCAGGTAAGACTGTGTTGCAGCACGCCATCTCTAAACAGGCCGAGGCCGACCTTATCATTATGGTGGCTTGCGGTGAGCGTGCAAACGAGGTGGTTGAGATTTTTGCCGAGTTCCCCCACTTGGACGACCCCCGTACTGGCCACAAACTGATGGAGCGTACAACCATTATCTGTAACACTTCGAATATGCCCGTTGCGGCTCGTGAGGCCTCGGTTTATACGGGTATGACCATTGCAGAGTACTACCGTGCTATGGGCCTGAAGGTGCTGCTGCTGGCCGACTCGACATCGCGTTGGGCACAGGCACTGAGGGAGATGAGTAACCGTCTGGAGGAGTTGCCAGGTCAGGATGCGTTCCCTATGGACTTGTCGGCTATCATTTCGAACTTCTACTCGCGTGCAGGTCTGGTACACTTGCGTAGTGGCGTAACTGGCTCGGTAACCTTCCTGGGTACCGTATCGCCCGCAGGTGGTAACCTTAAGGAGCCTGTGACCGAGTCGACCAAGAAGGCTGCAAGGTGCTTCTACGCTCTGTCGCAACAGAGGGCCGACTCGAAACGCTATCCCGCTATCGACCCCCTCGACAGCTACTCGAAATACCTGGAGTATCCCGAGATTGTAGAGTACCTCGACGAGCACATCGAGCAGGGCTGGGTGAAGAACGTAATGGAGGGCAAAACCCTTGTTCAGAGGGGTAAAGAGGCCTCGGAGCAGATTAACATTCTGGGTGATGACGGTGTGCCCGTTGAGTATCACGAGAGGTTCTGGAAGAGCGAGCTGATAGACTTTGTTATCTTGCAGCAGGACGCTTTCGATGACATTGATGCCAACTGTCCCATCGACCGCCAGAAGTATATGTTCGACTTTGTGATGGAGGTTTGCCGCAAGAGGTACGAGTTTGCCGACTTTGAGGAGTGCTCGGCCTACTTCAAGACTCTTATCAACCTCTTCAAGCAGCTCAACTACACCCAGTGGAAGAGCGCCGAGTTTGACACCTATCGTGCCAAGATTGACGAATTTGTAGCCACCAAATAACCCAAGAGAGAGTAGACTATGGAAACAAAGGCTTTTCAGAAAATATATACCAAAATTGACAATATCACCAAGGCAACCATCTCGCTCCGCGCAACTGGCGTGGGTAACGACGAGCTGGCAACCGTTGGTGGCCACTTGGCCCAGGTGGTGAAGATTATGGGCGACCAGGTAACGCTGCAGGTGTTTGAGGGTACCGAGGGTATCTCGACCGATGCCGAGGTGGTATTCCACGGCGTACCTCCAACGCTCAAGGTGGGTGACGGCCTGGCAGGTAGGTTCTTCAACGCCTATGGTCAGCCTCTTGAGGGTGGCGCACCCGTTGAGGGCGAGGAGAGGGAGATTGGTGGCCCCACCGTTAACCCCTTCAAACGTCGCCAGCCCAGCGAGCTGATTGCTACTGGTATTGCAGGTATCGACCTTAACAACACTATTGTGTCGGGCCAGAAGATTCCCTTCTTTGCCGACCCCGACCAGCCCTACAACCAGGTTATGGCCAATGTGGCCCTGAGGGCAAAGGCCGACAAGATTATCTTGGGTGGTATGGGTATGACCAACGACGACTTCTTGTACTTCAAAAACCTGTTTGAGAACGCAGGTGTGTTGGATAGGATTGTCTGCTTTGTGAATACTACCGAGAACCCTCCCGTAGAGCGTCTGCTGGTGCCCGATATGGCACTGACTGCTGCCGAGTACTTTGCTGCCGATAAGGGCGAGAAGGTACTGGTGCTGCTGACCGATATGACCTTGTATGCCGATGCACTGGCTATTGTGTCGAACCGTATGGACCAGATTCCCTCGAAGGACTCGATGCCTGGCTCGCTCTACTCGGATTTGGCAAAGATTTACGAGAAGGCCGTTCAGCTGCCCAGCGGTGGCTCGATTACCATCATTGCTGTGACCACTCTGTCGGGTGGCGACATTACCCACGCTGTGCCCGATAATACGGGTTACATTACCGAGGGTCAGTTGTTCCTGCGTAATGATACCGACACTGGTAAGGTTATCGTCGACCCCTTCCGAAGCCTCTCGCGTCTGAAACAGCTCGTTATTGGCAAGCAGACTCGCGAGGATCACCCCCAGGTTATGAATGCCGCAGTGCGACTCTACTCGGATGCTGCCAATGCCAAGACCAAACTGGAGAACGGTTTTGACCTGTCGGACTACGACGAGCGTGCCCTGCGCTTTGCAAAGGAGTACTCGGACAAACTGCTGTCGATTGACGTAAATATCGACATTACCGAGATGTTGGATACCGCTTGGGCTCTGTTTGCTAAACACTTCGACAAGAGCGAGGTTACCATCAAGGCCGAACTCGTTGCCAAGTACTGGCCAGAGGCATAAGATTTACAACGGAATTAAGAAAACCATTCTAAATCACGAAATTAGATGGCAATAAAATTTCAATATAACAAAACATCGCTTGGCGAACTCGGCAAACAGCTCAAAATGCGCCAAAGGGCCCTGCCTACTATCAAGAGTAAGGAGTCGGCCCTGAGGGTTGAGGTGTCGGCGGCCAAAGAGAAGGCCGAAGGCTACCTGCGCCGTATGGATGAGCTGATGGAGCGCTATGACTATATGGCGGCTCTGTGGGGCGAGTTCGACAAAGACCTGCTGAGGGTTAAGGATGTCGAGCTGGGCATATCGAAGATTGCCGGCGTGAGAATTCCTGCCCTCAAGGATGTGGTCTTTGAGCAGAGGCCCTACGACCTCTTCTCGTCGCCCGCTTGGTTGAGCGATGGTGTGGAGGTACTCAAGGAGATTGCCCGACTGGGCATCGAGTATGAGGTGTTCCAACGCCGCACCGAGCTGCTCGACCACGCACGCAAAAAGACTACACAGAAGGTTAACCTCTACGAGAAGGTGCAGATTCCTGGCTACGAGGACGCTATTCGCAAGATTAAACGATTCCTCGAGGATGAAGAGAACCTCTCGAAGAGCGCACAGAAGATTGTTAAGACCAAACACGAAGAACAAAATGCCGACACGCTATGATAGTTAAGATGAATAAATATACTCTTGTGCTCTATCACAAGGCGCAGGAGGAGTTCTTGCAGAGGCTGCAGGAGCTCGGTGTGGTCGACATTACTACCACAGGATGGGAGCCCAACGAAGGCGAGAGGGCTCTGTTGCAGGAGATTGAGGCCCACAAAGAGGCTGCCGAGCAGTTTGCTACGCTGGCCAAGAAAGAGGGCTTTGTGGTGGGCGAGCCTTACGCTACGGGCGAGGAGGCCTATGACCACTACCGCCAAGCTGCGACCAAGATAGAGGCGCTTAACAACCAGATTGCCAAGGCTACCAAAGAGGCCGAGGAACTTGCTATGTGGGGCGAGTTTAGCCCCGAGGCTATCGACCGACTGGCTGCCGAGGGTATTCTGCTACACTTCTACTCGTGCTACACCAGCGAGTATGGCCACGCCATAGACGCTTGGCGCGAGAAGTACACCATCGAGGAGATTGCCGAACACAACGGCACCACCTACTTTGTTGTGGTGGGCGCAAAGGGCGAGCCTATGCCTGCCATTGATGCCCAGATTGTCCGCACCCCAACGACCAACTACCAGGGCAAGATGGCCGAGGTGAAGGCGTTGGAGAACGAGCTGGCCGAGTGGAATGGCGTTATGGGACGCTGCGTGGCGAGTGCCGAGTTGGTTGCCCAGCACGCTTGCCAACTTAAGGACTCGTTGCAGTTCAGTAGCGTAAGGCGTAGCGGCAAGGGCGAGGCCGAGGGACACCTGATTGTCCTGCAAGGCTGGGCCCCCGAGGAGAACGCTGCCGCCGTAGACGCTATGCTCGATGCCGAGCCCGAGGTAATCTACGCCAAGGAGAGGCCCACGATGGAGGATGATACCCCAGTGAAGTTGCGAAATGGCTGGTTTGCTAAACCATTCGAGTTCATTGGCGACTTCTACGCTGTGCCCAAGTATGGCACTATCGACTTGACGGCCTACTTTGCACCCTTCTATATGCTCTTCTTCGGCTTCTGTATTGGCGATGCGGGCTATGGTGCTACATTCTTCTTGATAGGTCTGTTTATGTACCTGAAGAAGATGAAGGGTATGAAGCTCATCTCGCAACTGGTTATGTGGCTGGGTGCTGCTTCGGTGCTCTTTGGCCTCTGCGTGGGCAACGTCTATGGCGTGTCGCTCATCGACGGCGGAGTGCCCGAGTGGTACAATGGGGCTATGAAGTTTATCAACGAACAGCTGTTCTATATCGCACTGGCTTGCGGTATTGTGCAGATTATCTTTGCGCTGATACTCAATGTGATAAATACCACTATTGCCTATGGCTTCACCAAGTCGTTTGGCACTCTGGGCTGGCTGATTATCCTGCTCAGTTGCTTGCTGGCGTTTGTGTTGCCAATGGTGGGTGTCGAGGCCTTCTCGTTCTCGTCGCCTGCGTTCTATGTGGCAATGGGCGTAGGTGCGGTGCTGATGCTGCTGCTCAACAATGTCAAGCGCAATCCACTGGTGAACTTCGGCTCGGGCCTGTGGGATACCTATAACAACCTGACTGGCCTGTTGGGCGACGTGCTGAGCTATGTGCGTCTGTTTGCTATCAGCTTGTCGGGTGGTGCGTTGGCAGTGGTGTTCAACGACCTGGCAGGTAGCTTGGCTCCCGATACCCCTGGCTTGCGTCAGCTGGTTATGCTGCTGATTTTGGCCTTTGGTCACGGTATCAACATCTTTATGTCGGCCATTGGCGCATTTGTTCACCCTATGCGTCTGACCTTCATCGAGTTCTATAAGAATGCGGGTTTTGAGGCTGCAACTCGCATCTACACCCCTTTCAAAAAGAGCGAAAACAACTAAAAATCAAATAATTAACAAACTAAAAAACAAACACAAAACATTATGAACATTATTTTAGCTTACATTGGCGTAGTGCTTATGGTAGCACTTTCGGGTATTGGTAGTGCCTATGGTACTTCGATTGCAGCAAACGCAACCGTTGGTGCAATGAAAAAACGTATGAACTCGTTTGGTCAGTCGATGATTTTGTCGGCTCTGCCCGCAACCCAGGGTCTTTATGGTTTTGCAGCATTCTTCTTCGTGCAGAACTACCTGACCGCTGGTATCACTTTGATGCAGGCTGCTGCAATCTTTGGCTTGGGTCTGACCGTAGGTTTGGTTTGCTTGTTCTCGGCAATCCGTCAGGGCCAGATTTGTGCTAATGGTATCGCTGCTATTGGTGGTGGCTACGATGTTATGGGTAAGACTCTGCTGCTGGCAGTATTCCCCGAGCTGTATGCAATTATCACCGTGGCTGTTACCTTCCTTGTAACTGGCCTGATGGGCGAGCCCGTAGTATTGTAGTGATACATTGCTCATACGAGCAACAAAAAACCGAGAGTCATCGCTGACTCTCGGTTTTTTGTTCCGTCGACCGTCGACCGTCAACCGTCGACCGTCGACCGACGGAGGTCTAACGTCTAACGTCTAACGTCAATTTCCCTAATCTCCTTAATCTCCTTAACCTCCCTAAACTCCCTAACTTCACGCCACATTAGAAGCAGTAGCCAACGCGGATGCTGAAGCTCATTGCAATGTTATCGTTGCGAGTGCCGAGCCACTTCCATAGCTGAAAGCCGTGATGATAGCCCGTCTCGGCAGGGATGCCCACAGCTGGGCCGCCACCAAACCAACCATCCACCAGCAGTCGCCCAAAGGTGGTCTGATAGCCTGCCGAGGCAATGAGCGTACCCATTGCCGCCAGTCGCCTGGGGCCACCATCGGAGGGGGTGTATTGGTAGCGCGAGTAGATAGCCTCGGGGCGCAGGTAGAAGCCACATAGGGGGCCCTTGTCGCTCGGGCTGCCCACAAAGAACTTGTGGCCATAGCGGAGCGTAAAGCCCAGAGGGTCGTTCTGGTACTTGTCGTAGCCTGCACTTATGAGGCTCACACACACCTCGCCACTCTGACGGTGGGGTAGGGCTCGCTCGTAAGATATCTTGGTGCTGCCCGTGGCCCACGACAGAAAGGTGAGCTTAACGGCGTTGCGGTAGCCCGTTGGGGTGCTGACCTCCTGACCATAGAGCGAGGTGGTCAGTACGAGTGCTGCAAGCAAGCTGGGTAGTAGTTTGCGTATCATCTCTACATTTTGACTGCTTAGAAATTCTTGCCAAACGAAATGTAAAAGCCCCCTGCAGGGTTGCGGTTTGTGCCACTTGCCAGCAGCGTTATGGGGCCCAGTGAGGTGTTGTAGGTGTACTTCAAGCCAAAGCCCAGCAGGGTGTCCTCAAAGAGGAACATACGGCGGAAGTCATCGTCTTGGATGGCATAGTTGGCCACCAACGATATGTATTGGTTCTTCATAAAGCGGTAGCGAGCCTCCAGAGCACCCACCATCACCGAGTTGTCAAACAGCTCGATGTGTTGCAGGCCCACAAAAGGCATCTGCTGGGGCATATGTCGCCCGGGCAGGGTGCCACCCAACGAGTTGCGATAGGCGTAGGTAATCTCCTGGCCAATCAGCGTGCGACCATAGATAGAGGGGAGCAGTGTCAGCTGCCCGTTGTTTAGCAGCCCAATGGCTCCCATAATGTTGTAGGCCACCGAGGCAAATGGCTCGTGGTCGTGTACCTCCAAGCCATTGTTGGTGTGTAGCGTATAGTCGGCCTCGACCGACCAGCCCGAGGTGGGTACATAGAAGTCGTCGAGCGATTCGTAGTGGCTACTGAGCTTGTAGTTGATGTAGCCCTCCTTGACGGCCTCGCGCAGGGTGTTGCCATCCTCGTAGAGCGACTCGTGGAAGTCGAAATATTCGTACTCTATACCTGCCGCAAAGTTGAAGTTGCGCAGATAGATGTCCGAGAACATAACCGATAGGTTGTGCAGGTTGTAGTTGGCCGAGTTGGATGTGCGTATGCCG
Organism: Tidjanibacter sp.; assembly: GCA_045543795.1. Lineage (GTDB taxonomy): Bacteria > Bacteroidota > Bacteroidia > Bacteroidales > Rikenellaceae > Tidjanibacter. The sequence continues at coordinate 130,392 of JAZPXV010000009.1, read as the reverse complement.
TTTTTGTAGAATACAAAGTCGCTGTACTGGTATTTGTAGTTGAACGTAAACTCACCAATGAAAACCCTGCTGCTCGAGGCGCTCAGCTTCACATAGGGGCTCTGGCTCAGGCGTGTCGTGAGGCCAATGCGTGGCTTGAACGAGTTGCCCATCAGTGTCATCTCGGTGTTGAGCAATAGGGCAGCCAACTCGTGCGAGTCGAAGCGGAAGCCTACGTTCACCATAGCGTTGCGCTTGTTGTCTACGCCAATGGTCAGGTCGTAGGGGGCGTTGTGCGAAAGACTGTACTTCACAAAGTCAAATCCACCCAGGTTGCGCACCTGCTCGATGTGGCGGTTGAACTCCTTGCGAGTTACGGTGGTGTAGGGCTTCAGGTCGAGATACTTGGTTATCATCTTCTGCTCCATGCTGTTGAAGCCTTTGAGGTGTATGGCACCGATGCGCAGAGGTGTTTCGCTCGAGTAGTGCTTCTCGCGCTTGGGGGGCATATATCCCTCGGGCAGACCAATCTCCTTGCGCAGGGCCCACAGGCCGTCGCGGTGGGCATCGGCCTCCCTCTGACCACGCATAACCAGCGAGTCTACCGCCTCGGCCGAAAAACTGGCAGCCGAATAGGGGGCAATCTCGGGGTGAATGTAGTAGTCGCAGTCGGCCTTGTTGGCCTCAAACTTGTCGCGCCCCAAGAAGGTGGTTATCTGCTCAAAGATGATGACCATATTCTCGAGGTCTTTGTTGGTCTTGATGCCGTCGGCCAGGTCTACGCCTATGACAATGTCGGCACCCATATCGCGAATCACGTCTACGGGAAAGTTGTTGTACACACCGCCATCGACCAACATCATATCTTTGTACTTGACGGGGGTAAATACGCCTGGTATAGACATACTTGCCCTAATGGCCACTGCCAGGTTGCCACCGCGAGCCACATACTCGCTGCCTGTGTTCATATCATACGACACGCAGGCAAAGGGTATGGGCAGGTCGTCGAACGACTTCATATTCTGGTAGCCCAGCAGCAACTCATTCAGTTGGTCCATAAACTTGTCGCCCCTGACGATGCCACTTGGCAACGAAATGTCGTCGGTCGAGAGCATTATGTCAAACATATAGGTGTCGTCTTTCTGCTTGTTTGAAAAGAGTTGCTGGTCGCGTGCTCGGCGGTCGGTAAAGACGTCAAACCAGTCCATCGTGGTGAACAACTCCTCAATCTCCTCTACTGTGTAGCCAACGGCATAGAGGCCACCTATGATGGAGCCAATGCTGGTGCCCGCAATGTAGTCAATGGGTATGCCAGCCTCTTCAATGGCCTTGATAACACGCAGTTGGGCAGCACCTTTGGCACCGCCACCGCTCAACACCAGGCCCACACTCTTGCGCCCAGGGGCTTGTGGGTCCTTAATCTCTTTGGCCACTGTGGGTACGGCTGTGGCTATGCAGAGCACTGCCACCGCTGCCAGTGCTACCAATCTCTTTGCTATGCTACTAATCGGTTTCATTGCTTTGTTGTATGTTGTGGTTATTTTTGTTTTACTATTACAGCCCCCTCCGCCACTCTGCCAACTTTCAACTCTCTACTAACGCAATTGGGGTGGTAGGTATTGCCTCTGTGCTGTGTCAGTTTGGCAATCTCCTCCACCCCAATTAGGTTTTTTGTGCTCTTATCTGTTGTCCGAGATAGTTGCTCCCTCTCTCTTCTACTACTCGTAGTTGCCCGATTTGAGAAGGCTAACCTCTTTGTCGGTCAGGAAACGCCACTCGCCACGTTTGAGCTTCTGCTTCGTTAGGCCTGCGAAGTAAACCCTGTCGAGCTTGCCCACGCGGTAGCCAACGTGCTCAAACATACGCCTAACGATACGGTTGCGGCCCGAGTGAATCTCGATGCCCACAGCATTTTTCATCTTGGGGTCCTCGACATAGCAGATGTCGTCGGCCGCAATCTCGCCATCCTCGAGTGTAACGCCCATAATCAGACGCTCCATATCGCTGCGCTCCAGACGCTTGTCGAGGCTCACCTGGTAGATTTTCTTCTTCTCATAGGTGGGGTGGGTGAGCTTTTTGGCCAGGTCGCCATCGTTGGTGAGCAGCAGTACGCCCACACTATTCTTGTCCAGACGGCCTACGGGATAGATGCGCTCGTTGCAGGCGTTCTTCACCAAGTCCATCACGCTCTTGTCGGCGTGGGGGTCGTCGAGAGTGGTCACAAACCCTTTGGGCTTATTCATAACGATATATACCTTCTTCTCGTTCTGAATCTGCTGGCCGTTGTAGCACACCACATCGCCAGGCATCACTTTGCTGCCCAACTCGGTAACTGTCACGCCATTGACGGTGATGGCTCCCGAGGTGATATACTCGTCGGCCTCCCTGCGCGAGCAGATGCCCGACATAGAGATGTAGCGGTTCAGACGTATAGCCTCGCTCTGCTTGGGCGCGTCGTAGCTGGGGTAGTTCTCCAGGGTGTAGTGGTTGGCGGTGTTGACCATAGCCTTGGGCTCTCGCTTCTCAAAACGGGGCTTGCGGTCGCCGTAGGGCTTGCGCTCACCACCAAAAGGCTTGCGGTCGCCAAACTGTTTGCGCTCACCGAATGGTTTACGTTCGCCATAGGGCTTGCGCTCGCCACCGAAGGGTTTGCGGTCGCTGTTGAAACTACGTTCCTCGCGGTTGAAATTCCTCTCCTCGCGATTGTAGCCGCCTTCGCGGTTGAAGTTGCGCTCACGATTGTAACCACCTTCACGATTGTAGCTACGTTCGCGATTATAGCCACCCTCTGTGCGGTTGAAGTTACGCTCGCGGTTGTTATATCCGCCCTCGTGATTGTAGTTGCGCTCGCTGTTGTAGCCACGCTCCTCGCGGTTGAAGTTCCTCTCCTCGCGGTTGTAGCCACCTTCGCGGTTATAGTTGCGCTCGCCATAATTGCTGCGGCCGTAGCTCCTCTCGCCACGATTCTCGCCATTATGGCTGCGGTTGAAGTCTGTCAGTCGATTGTCCCTCGTAAAATTGGGATTGTAGGAGTGGCGGCGCTCGCTCTGTGGCTCTCTGCTACTCTCGCCACCATTGTGCGAGTTGGTCGAGTAGAGGGCCTGGTTGTGGCCACTTGTGCGGGCTCGTCGGTCTTTAGTGAACGACTTGTAAGCCTCGGTCGAACTCTTTGAATCTTCACGATTGAAATCGTTGTTGTCAGAATGTGCCCTCACGGGGAAGTCTGTTGTTCTCATTGTCTTTCTATAAATGAAATAGTTTGCTAAATAAAATGAACTATAATATCCTCCACAAATGTACGTTTTTTTTCCTTATTTGTTACACCAGAGCCCCATTTTGGCCACTTTTTATACCAATAATAGTGCCTAAACTCACAAAAAAAGCCCCGACATTGTTGTCGGGGCTTTTTGTCGTGTTATCATCGAGCGAGTTTAGAACCTACCTACGTTGTAGTAGATGTCCTTACCCTCGGGGGTGTACATAGCGTTGAGGCGGTCGGCAAAGTGCTCCTCTACCTTGCCCCTAACGACCTTCATAGTCGAGTTGATAAGGTGGTTCTGCTCGGTGAAGGGCTCGTCAAGCAGTGCGAAGGTTGCGGGCAACCAGCGCTCGGGGAACTGACCTTCGTACTTGCCACCTTTCTTGTACTCGTTCAGGTCTTTCTGCACCAGCTCAATAATCTTGCGCTGGCCCTCCTCGCTGTCAATCGAGAGTTTCAGAGGTGCCAAAGCTGCCTTCATAGCCTCTTTGTTGGGCGAGATAAGCAGGGTGGTGTAGGGATCCTGGTTGTTGTGCAGGATTGCGTGGTCGATGAACTTCGAGGTCGAAACGTATGCCTCCTCGATGCCCTCGGGACAGTATTTCTCGCCATCGGCAGCAATCAGCAGGCTCTTGAAACGGCCGTAAACATAGAGCAGGTCGCCCTTGATGGCACCCATATCGCCAGTGTAGAGCCAGCCGTCTTTAACGGTGTCGGCGGTCGACTTGTCGTTCTTCCAGTAGCCCATCATCACGTTCTCGCCTTTGCAGACCATCTCGCCCTTCTCGCCCTCGGGAAGCTCGTTGCCCTCGGTGTCGCAAATCTTCATCTCGAAGGGTTTAACCATCACACCGCTCGAGCCGAACTGGTACCTGCGGGGACCATTCGACGAGATTACGGGGGTAGCCTCGCTCAAGCCGTAGCCCTGGAACATAGGCATACCTACTGCCATAAAGAATACCTGCAAATCTTTGTCGAGCAGTGCGCCACCGCCCACAAAGAATCTCAGCTCGCTGCCAAAGGCCTCCCTCACTTTCGAGAAGATAACCTTGTCGAAGAACCAAACCAGTGGCTTGCGCAGAGCCTTCAAGCCCTTGCCGCGCTCTTTGTCGCTGTCGCCATTGTAGGCAATAGCGTTCTTGAGGCCCCAGTTGTAGAGTGTCTCAACCACTTTACCTTTGGCCTTGATGCTGTTTTCGATATTCTTCTTGAAGTTCTTTGCCAGTGTTGGAACGCTCAAGATGATGTGGGGTTTAACCTCTTTGATGTTCAGAGGAATGTTGCGCAGGGTCTCTTTGCCAGTGCGGCCGTTCTGTACGGTTGCAACCTGTGCGCCCTTGTGCATAAAGATATAGAAGCCGACAACGTGTGCGAAGCAGTGGTCCAGAGGCAGGATAATCAGCGTGCGCCAAGTCTCGTCGATATCCATCAGCGTAAGTGCCTGCTCAACATTGGCGGTGTAGTTGCGGTGCGACAGACATACGCCTTTGGGGTCGGCGGTGGTACCGCTGGTGTAGGTGATGGTTGCCAGGTCGTCGTTCTGGATAGCCTGACCAATCTTCAAGAAGCCCTCTTTGTCCTCAGCGAGCAGCTCGCGGCCCAGCTCGATAACGCTCTGCAGCGAAACCTCTTTCTCTTGATACTCATCAATGGGGTCGAGAACGATAACCTTCTCTACCAGAGGCAACTCGTTGATGATGCGGCGAATCTTGGGCAGCTGGCCTTTCGATACCATAATGAATTTGGTGTCCGAGTGTTTCAGACGGAACGTAAGGTCATTGCTCTCTTCGAGCTTAATCGACAGGGGCACGTTGGCTGCACCTGCATAGAACATTGCCAGCTCCGATATAATCCACAGGTTGCGACCCTCCGACAGCAACGACATGTTATCTTTGGGGGCTACGCCAAGTTTTACCAGACCTGCACCGATTTCGTATACCTGATCGCGTACTTGCGCATAGGTAGTATCAGTCCACTCTTTACCAATTTTCTCTTTCAGAAATACGTTGCCAGGGTATTTGGCAACCGATGCTTCAAAAAGATCAACCAAAGTTTTCTTCATAAATAAAAAGGTTTATGTGTTCGTGTTTGATTTCTTGTGTGGCACCACAAATTTAACAAATTTGTCGTGGTTTGCAACAAATGCCTCCTTTTTTTGTTCAATCGGTCATTTTTGACCACTTATGGCCACTCTTCACCCCTTAATTGTTATCTCTTCGGCACTCAGTTTGGGCACATAGTGTACCCCCTGTTCGTCGCGCCAGTAGTCGTGGTTTTCGCCCTCGGCTATGGTTGTTAGCACAATTTTCTCGTCGGGCTTGCCTATGGCCACCACAAGCAGGGGCTCCAACTCAAGGCCCAAACTCTCTTTCAGCCCTGCGTGGTCGAAGGCACCAATGCAGATGCCGCCCAGACCAATCTCGGTAGCCTGCAACAGCATACTCTGGGCCGATATGCCCAAGTCTATCCAGACGTAGTGGTCGCTCTCGGCCTTGGCGTTGCAGACCACCACAAAGGCTCTGGGCTCGTGCCCCTCGAAGGGCAGATGCAGGTTGCGCAACGCTCCGCCCAACCTTATGTAGGGCAACACCTTGTGCGCCTCGTCGGCCAGTACGGGCCTGAAGCGCAACACCTGCTGATTGCGTGCCGAGGGTATCTTGGTATTCACCTCAATGATGCGGCTCAACTGGTCGGCCCTTACGACAAACGAGTTGTCGTAGCCTCGGTAGCTGCGGTTTTTCTCCAATAGTCGCTCCAGCTTGTGCCCACTCTTTGGGCGGCTTGTGGGTTGGGCTTTGTAGTCCTCCATCTTCTTCTCCAAATAGTTGTCTGCCATAATTTTATTTGTCTAACGTCAAACGTCAAACGTCAAACGTCAAACGTCTGAAATGTGTTACTAAATAAAGTTTGTATCAAAAAACAATGGCTGCCCACTACGGTTTGAATAGTCGGACAGCCATTTTGTGTGGTTATTGGTTACAACTCTCTCGAGTGATTATTTGTACTCAAACTCGATAGTTGCGTTCAGGGCCGAGGTCTCTACGGCGTTGGCAACATATACGCCAGCTTCCTCTTGGGCAGTAACGAAGAATACCAGGCGGCAGTTGTCGGCATTCCACTTTCCGTCGAGTTCCATAGTAAAGACGTGGTCAGCAACCTGACCTGCCTCCAAGTTACCAACCGAGTGGCCACGATAGCGCAGCTGACCACCGCTGTCGTGGCGGCTGTCGGCAATGCGGATAACGGCCTCGTGAATGTCGAAGTCGTAGTCAAAAATGCCCGAGTTGTTGGACTGGGTGGCTTTGATGCCATCCTCTACCAACCAAGCACCTACGCGATACTCGCCTGCCTCGTGAGCCTTGACGGTCAGACGGGCAATAACGGTGCTACCCTCAATCGACGAACGAGCCGACAGACCAGCTTTGGCTGCCGTGAGCTGTGCATTGTCGATATATTTCATAATGTTCTGCTTGTTGCCACTGCGGCCATTGTTGCCATAGCTGTAGTGCATATCGAGCAGAATGGTGGGATAGGTGCTTGCGCCCATAGTATTTGCCAGCGAGGTGTAGGGGGGCTGGAGAGCCAGCGAATAGTCGGCACCTACGGGGTCGTTGTTGTAGGTGTGGGCTGCGGCCAGCACAAATTTGTCGCTGTATTTGGCATCCTGCATCAGGTCTTTGATTGCCGACGACATATAGGGGCAGTTGGGGCAATCGGTACCAGTAAACTGATTCAGCAGCGAGCGACGTTTGAACGAGGTATTCTCGGGGTCGGTGTCGATTGCGCGGCTGGGAATCTCAAAGTCTACTGCGGTGATGCGGATAGGTTTGTTGATAGTGTTGGCGCTACCGTAGCTTACCCAAATATCCCTCACGCCCACCTCGGCAGGGGTGTACTGGGGCAGGGTGTAGAGGTCGTCGTTGGCGTCAACATAGTCTACCATCTGGAAGTCGGTGTCGGTAATCTCTACATTGTCGCTACCGCTCAAGTAGAACTTAATCTTGTTGGCATCGTTAACCACCTTGCCATCCTTGCGCACGATGATATAAACGGCCTCCTCGCCACGCTGGAATACGGTCGAGGTGGTCATTACCGACAGACCCTCCTGACCCTCTACGTCGCTCAGGTCGAGCTTGCTGAGTTTGGCATCTACTGCAGTGATTTTTACGGTGTTCGACTTGTTTTCGCCATACATAAAGTAGAACTCATACTCGCCTGGGGTGTTGGTCTTGAATACCAGGTTGGTCAAATCTACAACCACCAGGTTGTTGGTTTTGGCATCGTAGGCCTCTACCTCGGCAGCTTCAACGGGCACGCCATCGAGGGTTGCGGTAAACGTAACGGCATCTTTGCCGTCGGCATAGATAGTGGTGGCCGAGGCGGTCACTTTGAAGGTGCCCTCGGTTACATCGGTGCCACCATTGTTGGGGCCTTCGCAACTTACCAGGGTGGCCACTGCGGCTACCATCAGTGCAAAATACTTAACGATTTTCATCTCTTTAATACTCTCTCTATTCGGTTGGTTATTGTGTTTTTTGTTTGTTTCTACGTTATTGGTGTACTACCCTTGCGCTTGGTCGTTAGAACGAGGTGCTGAGCATCAGGTTCAGACCTGTGTAGGCAGGCGAGTAGCGACACACACCGCCCGAGCAGACCATACCTGCCCTGTTGCGGCCATAACTCAGCTGTGCTCGGGTGCGGCCCTGGGTGTAGCTTGCGCCCACGCTGTAGTAGTTAATCTTCTCTACGCCATTGTGGTAGTTCTGGCGCCTTTCGAGCCTCTGGTGGTTGTACATATCGCTCACAAAGATGCTCCACCTGGGTGCCATATTGAACTCGACCAGAGCAGCCACCCAGTCGCCCTCGTAGTCGTTCGAGAACAAGTACTGGGCCTCTATGCGCACCGAGTTCTTCTTGTTAATCTTGTAGCTCACGTCACCCACGAAGATGTTTGACGTACAAACCTCGGGGTGGGCCATATCGTTGTGGGGAATAAACTGCTGCAACGAGTAGAAGAACGTAGCCTTCCACTCTCTGCTCCACTGACGCTCCACATCGAAGTTGAAGTCCCTCCAGAACATCAGCCTCTCCCTGGTGATTGCCTGGTCGCCACGCAGGGTGTAGGCGGTCGAGAAGTTGGCGTGCAGAGTCCAACTGTCGTACCTCACCTTGCGGTTGCGAATTTTGTAGAATACGTCAATTTGTGCGCCAATCTCGCCATCGGGAATCACCTGCAAGGGGTTCAGGTTGGCCAACATATAGGTGTGCTGACGGGTCAGCGCAGGCAGATAGTTGAGCATATTGCCCGTGCCGCTGCCATAGAGCGAGAGCATAGTGCTCATACGGCTCAAAATCCTGGTCTGGGCCATCACGCTGAAGGTGCCTTTGGTATAACCAGCCTCGGCCAGCAGTGCTGTACCAGGTTTAGCCTGGTCGGCAACCACCGAGCCCAAGTCGGTACTCTTGCCTGCATACTCGGCTTTGAGCGTCATACCCTTCCAGTCGAACGAGGTGCGGGCCGACCAGAGGTTGAGTAGGGGAGTCTCGAGGCCCCTCCAACCGAAGCCCATCTCCTGCTTGTCGAGCGACTCGTAGCGCATCAGATAGCTGGCCTCTACGGCCATCATAGCCTCGTTCCAGCCGAGCACGTCAGACAGCCACATACTTGCATCCACACCTGCCAACAGCGACTCGGCATACTCCAAGTAGAGCCTTGGGCGGCCCACAATAGCCTTGAGCGACAAGTAGTCGGTTGGCTTGAAGGTAGCCCTCAATCCCTCGGTCGAGTTGTTAAGGCCCAACTGGCGATCCTCAAAGCTGCGGTACACCAGGCCGTTGCCAAACTGGTCGTAGAAGTCGCCCAGCGTGAGGCCAAAGTTGTCGCCCCTGTAACTGATAAACTTGGTCGCCAGAGCAAACGCTGGGTCGGCTGCGCCATAGTTGCGCAACTCGTAGCCCTGCAGCGCGGGCAGATAGATGTCGCCCTGCAAGCCTGCCGACAGTCGGCCGCGGTTGTAGTCGATTTTGATGTGGTTGTTCGAGCCGAAGGTGGCATCGAGCTCTTCGCCCACCACTGGGTCGTTGAAGTAGTAGATGCTGTTCGACTCTACGCTACCTGTTAGTGCTCCTCCGCCCACCAAAATCTGTGCCTTGGCAAGGCCGAGGCCACACATGGCGGCCAGTAGAGTGATAAAAAGTCGCTTCATTTTGGTCTTGTCTGTGGTGCTTCTTTTTTATAAAAAGCCGAACAGAAACCCTCCGCCTTTTGTGGGGCGGAAGATTTCTGAAAGGCATTGATGTTTAGTCTTTTACGCTCGTCGTACTAACGATTATAGAAACCGCTCAAAACGCGCTCGCGTGCGGTGTTCTCCCACTCCTCTACGCTGCGAATCTTGTAGGGCTCTACCTGCTCGTGCATAGTTACGGGGGTGGTGAAGTTGGTCAGAGGCATAGTGCGCTTAACGGGGCTAACCTTGTAGTTGTTGGTTACGTTCTGCTGCTTGCCTGCAACCTTCTGCTGCTGTGCCTCGGCGGTGTAGCCACGAGTCAGCACGATGTCCGAGATGATGCTCGAAGCGACTGCAAACTCGGTGTAGGTCTCGTTTCGTACCGAACCCATATTGGGATAGTAGTTCTTCTCGCCAATAACTACGGGCTTGATAGTGATGGTGTTGCCATCGGCCGAAATCTCTACGGGGAACTTGCCGTCGTATATTACGCCCTCCTCATCCCACAAGTAGGGGAACATAGCGGGAGTGGTGGGATCGTAAGCAATCATGTGGTACTCGTTGACGTACTCGCCCCAACCGCTGTCGGTGGTAGTCCACGACGACATTGGGATATACCTATTCACGTTGAATGGTACCCAAGCGTTGCCTTCGGCGTCGAATTCGATGTACCACTTGGGACCGAAGTCATACAGAGGTGCTGCACTACTCCAACCATTGTAAGTGCTCGAGCTGAACAGCGAGAAGGGATCCATATAGGTATCTTTGGCCTCGCCAGTCAGGTCGAAGCTCCAACCTGCACAGGTTACCTGGTTGCGGTTGCGAACATCCTCGTTGTGGCGGTCGATTGCCTCGGTCAACTCGGCAAAGTAGTTGTCGGTAGCCTCTTTCGAGATGCCAAACTGTGCGTAGGTGTCGTAAACCGACTGGGGCAGAGTTTCGGGATAGGTCTGCTGGCCGATAGAAACCTTGCTGGTTTTCTCCGAAGTCAGGGCCTGAATCTCGCCAGTATCCTCATCAACCACTGCTTTGTAGAGAATGGTTGCTTTGGCAGTCCAGTCGCCAGCGAGCAAGGTGAAGTAGTTCGACTCGATTTTGTTTGCAGGGTCGGTAACTGCCGAAACGGCCTTGACGGTCTCGGTGTAGCTGTGGTAGCTCTCGCCATTGTAGACCTTCATTGCGAAGTAGTTGATTGCGTTGGGACGGCTGGGAATCTCTACGATAAGACCGTCAGCCGAGTTAATCATAGCCACGTCGGCCGCGCTGAGGGGGTTACCATAGTAGTCGAGCAACATCTCGGGGGTGTAACCTGCGCCGAGCCACTCGCGCTCGTAGTTGGCGATGTAGTATGCCTGTTTAATCTGCGACGAGCCAGCGCTCTTCTTAACGTGGTAACGCACTTTGTCGGGAGTCGACTCCAATACGGTTACGTCTACCTTGGGAGCTGCCAGCTTGGGAGTACCCAGCTTGAACTCCTTGTGAGTAAGGGTTTGCAAAGTTGCATCACAAATGCCGTCGCCATCTTTGTCGCCACCAGCCATTGCGGTAACGTAGGCGTGGAATACGTTCTTGGTGTCAGTCAGTGCGCCGTTCACAAAGCTGAAACTACCCTCCTCAGAGCCGTAGTAGTCCTCGCCCATGTACATCTCTTTGGGGCCAGTAAGGCTGATTGCGCCCTCGTTGAAACCACTGTTAGAGGTTACAAACCACTGCATATACTTCTCGTCGTTGTCGAGCAAAGGCAGCAGTTGCTGACGCATACCCTCGGTAATTACGAATACACAGTACTGCTCTACCTCTTCGGTGGGGGTGAAGCGAATCTTAGCCTTGGTATTGTTGTTGTCCTCCGACAAGAGAATCTCAATGTCAACCTTGCCATCGAAAGGCTCGGGCTGGGTATTGGTTACCAACTCCTGTACAGCAAAGCCATACCACCAGGGTATCTGGTTTGATGACACATTATAGTCCTGCTCCCAGGCAGTACCATATTCATCTTCGAGGAACAAGGGCTGGTAGTAACCATCGGTAAAGTTGGCATAATAGTAGTGGTCGCCATAGCGATACTCACCCATCATAAGCATATTGGGCTGGCCGGGTACCAAAATCGAGTGCATCTGCAAGTAGGTGCCGTACTCCTCGTCGTAGGCGGGTTTGCCATCAGCACCGAGTACCCAAGCGGTGTTGTTGTCGAAGGTTATCGAGCAACTCTCCTTAATTTGGTTGTTGTAGTAGTCCTCGTGAAGGTTGATAGACTGTGCAAAGCTCTCGGCACGTCCATTCCTACCAAACTTGTGGTTGAGGTTGAAGGCATACAAGTCCCACAAACCCCACTTCACAATGTGGTTCAGCTCGGCCAACGAGTCGGGCAGCCTAATGTCTACCTTGAAGCTTGCGTGGTCAATGCTGTGAATCTTGAACGACTCCGAGAAGTCCTGGGTCTTAATGCCATCCAGAATGAGCACCTCTTCGAAGTACTCCTCCAACTCGGCTACCTCGCCAGCGATATAGATAACATAATCTTTGTTGGGCATCAGCGCATTAACGGTGATAACCTCTTTGGCCTCGGTCACGTCGGCCGAGCGACCAGTTGCAAAGATAATGTCGGCCGAAGGAATCTCCTCGGGAACCTCGGTGGCCAAGTAAACCAGATAGGCGTAGCGCGAAATGCGGGCCGAAGTGATTGCAAACTTGGCAGCAGTGGTACCAACCGACACAACCTCAGCACTCATAGTGGGCTGGGCGTAGGTCATAAGGGTAACCTTTGCAACCTCGGGGAATACATAGGTCTTGTCCTCTACTACCAGACGGCCTGCAACAAACACGATGTAGCCACTATCGGGCTCAAGGTCTGTTACGTTGAGCCTTACAACCGACTGACCCTCGGTCAGTTCGATGGGGGTGCCGTTGGCAAAGATATCCTCGGCAGTGGGAACATCTTTGTACTCGGCTGTCAGGTCGGCCTGTACAACCTGGTAGGCCAACTCGTTTACTACGTTGAAGTTGATTTGCACCGTTGCATCTTCGATGTTGGTGGCAGTAACTTTCAGACGCAGGCTCGCATCTTTGAGCAGCTCCTCGGCGGTGGGCTCGATGGGGCCATCGGGTTTGGGATCGTTACAACCCACCATTGCCACTGCGGCAGCGCAGAGGGCCAAAAGGGCGAAAAATTTAATTTTCTTCATTGTTGTTAATGTGTTGTTGGTTAATTATTTTTTCTTTTTTGCGGTTATTCTGCGTTTGTCTATTTGTCGAAGCGACTTCCCAATTTTCCGAATGAAGTTAGGTTCGTGCACATTACGTCAAAATATCGGGTGCAATATAGGTATTTTTTTTGAATCTGCTACACTCGCCCTACCAAATTCCAATTTTTTTTGTTTATATATAAAAATAGGAGCGAAATGTTTGGAGGACTTGAAAAAATAAGTATATTTGCCGAAATTATTGTAGTTTTTTTTCTTTTGCAACATTGGTGCAAATAGGTGAAAATTAGTAACAAACGAACATAAATAAACAATCAAAGAAGATTATGAAAAAGTTTATTCTTGCAGCAGTAGTGCTTCTGGCTTGCTCGGTGGCACAGGCACAGATTCCTTCGGTTAAGGTCGAGAACGGCAAAGGTGAGGTGGTCAACACCATCTCGCTCGTCGATGGCAAAACCCCTATGATTATCTCGTTCTGGGCAGTTACTTGCAAGCCCTGCATCCGCGAGCTCGATGCCATCAACGATGTATTGCCCGATTGGCTCGATGAGGCCGACTTCAGGGTGGTGGCAGTGTCGACCGACGATGCTCGTTTCAACGCCCAGGCACGCGCCCTGGCCGAGGGCCACGGTTGGAGCGACTACACTCTGCTCTACGACAAGAATCAGGAGTTTATGCGTGCTATGAACGTGTCGTTCACTCCCCAGGTTTATGTTGTCGACAAGGATGGCAAGATTGTTTACTCGCACACTGGCTACACCCCTGGAAGTGAGCAGGAACTTATCGACGTAATCAAGAAATTGCAGTAGTGAGCCTAATAGCCCAAACAAGAAATACAGAGAACGCAAACCTTAAGACTTCACAGATGACACGCAAAAACATACTGATTGCCGCACTCGCACTGATAATCCCAATCGCTGCAAGTGCGCAACAGTTTGGTGGAACTGCCGACCAGGGTGGCTACTTGACGGGTAGCTTTGAGAATAACTCGATTTACTACCTCGAGGATGCTCAAAATCCAGGTTGCTATGTTCCCGATGGCAGCTTTGGCTCAAATAGCTATCTGAAGGCCGACTACTATAAGGGCAATCTGGTGGCAGGCTTGCAGGTCGAGTCTTATCAGCCCGCTTTGGTGGGCTATCCGCTCAACCTCGAAGGCAACAAGCTGTCGAATTTCTATATGTCGTGGACCGACGACGACTTCTCGCTAACAGCAGGCACTTTCTACGATCAGTTTGGTAGTGGCCTGCTGTTCCGCACCTATGCCGACCGCACTCTGGGTATCAACAATGCCCTGCTGGGTGCCCGCTTGGCCTATAACTACAAAGACATTCTTGCAGCTCGCATCCTGTGGGGTATGCCTCGCTTGGGTTCCGACTGGAAGAGTGTTAGCGATAGGGGCGTGGTAGAGTGGGCTGGTACCCAGGTTAGGGGTGCCGATGTGTCGCTCTCGCTCTCGTCGCTGCTCGGCTGGCAGGGCACAACGCTGGCAGTTGAGGGCTCGCTGTTGAGCCGCTACGAGCAGATTAAGTACGATATGGAAGAGGAGGGCATCTCGCCAACCACTACGGGCTGGTCGGGCCGCCTGAATTTCGAGAAGAGTGGCTTTGTGGCCAAGGCCGAGTGGGTAAATGGTGGCCAGTGGTTTGGCTATTACCCAACCGACGAGGCCGACTATCTGAAACGTAACGGCAATGCACAACTGCTGGAGCTGGGTTATAGCGGCGGTGGCTTGGGTGCCAACCTTACTCTGCGTAGGATGGAGTGGATGGGCTCGAAGATTAACTACTCGTCGGTTGAGTCGAACAATACGCTCAACTACACCCCTGCACTCTGCGCCCAGTACTCGTATATGCTCACCAACCTCAATCCCTACATCCCCGAGGTGGGTAGCACCGATGGCCACCTGACAAGTGGCGAGATTGGCGGCCAGCTGGATGTCTACTACAACTTCCGTCGCGGCACCGCCATTGGTGGCAAGAGGGGTATGAAGGTCAATCTGAACGTGTCGACCTACTACGCCATTGGCCAGGAGGGTACGGCACAGATGGGCGAACTGCTCTGGCGCAACGTGAATGTGGGCGTAGAGAAACAAGTGAGCCGCAAGCTGAAGATGCAACTGCTGTGGGCTCTGCAGCAGGGCGAGGATATGTATCACAACTGGTGCCTGTCTAACATTTTGGTGGCCGACCTGCTCTATAAGTTCACACCCAAGTTCTCGACTCGTGCCGAGTTGCAGTACCTATCGAGTGCCGACGGTATGAAAGACTGGATGGCTGGCTTGGTCGAGGTCAATATGGCCCCCAAGTGGAGCGTCTTTGTGAGCGATATGTACAACCACGGTACCTCAAAGGTACACTACTATAGTGTGGGCGCAAGCTATACCGCTTCGCGCACACGCATTGCTTTTAGCTATGGCCGCAACCGCTCGGGTATGGTTTGCTCGGGTGGCGTGTGCCGTACTGTGAAGGCATTTACGGGTGGCAACCTTACGATTTCCACCTCTTTTTAACGTGTGAGATTATACCTTATATATATTATATATAGAAAATGAGACGTTTTGTTACTATACTGATGGGTTGTGCGGCTGCGCTGACTATGGCAGCTTGCGGTAACACCGAAGATCCCAATAACAACGAAAACCCCGATACCCCTACGGGCGAGGCTGGTGCAGCACCCTATACTATCGAGGTCGACAAGACCACTATCGAGGCTAATGGCCTGGATGTGGCAACCTTCCGCGTGTTGGATGCAGCTGGCAACGACCTCTGCGTGGGCGATGATGCCAAGAAGGTCTATATCCAGAACGTAACCGAGGATGTGAGCCTGGGCCGTAGGGTTACCACCTTCAACTCGATTATAAATGGTACCTTCGAGTTTACTGCAACTTTCAAGGGCATTGCTACCCAAAACTCGGTGACCGTAACTGCCCAGAACAGAGTGAAGTACGAGAAATACAAACAGATGATTTGCGTCTACGACCTAACCGGTACTTGGTGTACTGCCTGCCCCTATATGACCACCACCTTTGAGAAGGTATACGATGGCCCCTGGGGTGACCAGATGATTGTGATGGCCGTTCACGCTGCGGCTACTTCTACCGACCCATTTGCAATCCCCGTGGGTACAAGCGACCTGGGTGGCGTTATGCTTGGCAGGTTCGGCGGTAGTGGCTATCCCACTGTTATCTACGACTTTAACGATATGGTTGAGGGTACTCACAGCGAGAGTGAGGTGATTGAGTTGCTGCGTAAACAGATTATCGACTACCCCTCGACCTGCGGTGTGAAGATTTCGAAGGCTACGCTCTCGGGTGGCTCTATCTCGATTGAGGCTTCGATGACTTCGACCGCCGATGGCGACTACGATATGGGCTATGCGCTGTTGGGCAATGGCCTCAAGTATGATGGCGGTACCGAGGAGGACGGCATCTATGATGATGTTGTGGTGGCTGTGTCGCCCAACTTTATAACTATGCAGAAGGATAGCAAGTTCAGCGCCAAAGAGGGTGTCGAGCAGACCAAGAGCTGGACTATCGAGGGTGTGGGCAATGCCGACCAGAGCAAACTGAGGGTAGTGGTATTTGTACTGCGCGAGGTCGAGGGCGGCAGAGTGATTGTCGACAACGCCAATGTGTGCGCTGTGGGTAGCACCGCCGACTACTTGCTCAACGAGTAATAAATAATTGACTGACAATGAAGAAATTGGCTAAATATGGCTGGCTGGTAGCTGTGGCTCTGGTTGCAATGGTGGGGTGTGGCCCCGTGGAGCAGCCAGAAGATGGGCCCGAGCCCTGGGAGAGCGTTCCCGAGGGTGTGTTGCGTCTGTTTGCCGACAAAACCCAGATTGCTGCCGATGGCGAGGATGCGGTGCAGTTTAGGCTTATGTATGGCTCGGAGGATGTGACCGAGGCCAAGAACTTGCAACTCATCCGCACCTACGATGGCGAAGAGGTATATATGCCCTATAGGACTACGACATTTACTTCGACTGCCCCAGGTGAGTATACCTTCAAGGCAAAGATTTTCCGTAGTGGCGATATTGTTACCGACAATGAGGTGAAGATTACCGTAGTGCCTGCAGTGGCCGATGGCGAGCAGAAGGATTACTACCAGAGGCTTGTGGGCTTGCAGTTTACCTCGGTGGGCTGCCAGAATTGCCCCACATTGAGCTACGACCTCAAGGCTATTCAGCAGGAGGTGCCTGGGCGTATGAGTGTGCTCTCGTTCCACCAGTACTTCAAGATGGACGACCCAATGGAGCACCCCCTGGCTACGGCCTACCACACCTATTTTGGTATGAGCGGCCTGCCCAACTTCAACTTCAACATCATTCCCGACTATGAGGTTAACCACACCAAGAGCGCGATACTCAACGGTATCGACTATGTGCTGGCCAACTATCCCGCAACTTGTGGAGTGGCTATCGAGAGTAGTGTAGAGGGTGGCGAGGCTGTGGTTACGGCCAAGATTACATCGAACACCAACACCAAGTACCGCTATATGATATTCTTGCTCGAAGACGGAATCGAATATACCCAGTTGGGTGTGTCGGGCACATACGTTCACAACAACGTGGTGGTTGTGGCCTCGTCGGGCGAGATGTTTGGCGACAAGGTGGCCTCGGGTGCCAAGTTGCAGGTGGGTGTCGAGTATACCGAGACTCGCAAGTTTGACCTGCTCGGTGGCGAGTGGCCTGCCGAGAATATGAGGGTTGTGGTTGCTGCCCTGAGCGCCTATGGCGACGCCTATATTGTCAACAATGCTGCCGAGTGCAAGCTGGGCGAGAGTGTAGACTATGTGATTGAGAATTGAGAATTGAGAATTGAGAATTGAGAATTGAGAATTGAGAATTGAGAAACTGCTCATAACTCCTTTCTGTCAGAGAGGAAAAGTATTGCAAGAGAGATGATTAAGAACGGTTTGAGATATATCGCTATGCTGGTGGCAGTGGTGCTGGTGGCAGTGGGTTGCGGCCCCAAAGAGGAGGTCGAGCGCCCAGTGTTGAGCGCCAGTGCCGAGAGCGTAGTGGCCGATGGTGTAGAGAGCGTAACCTTTACGGTGAGCTATGGCGGCGAGGATGTTAGTGCCAAGGCACAAGTGTGGTGCAAGACCAATGGCGAGCAGCTTGCTGCGCAAGAGTTTAAGACTACTGCCGAGGGCGACTATGAGTTCTACGCTGTCTACAATGGCGTGCAGTCTAATAGTGTGGCAGTTAGCGCAACCGAGTATGTTGCCCCAGGGCCCCACGTGTCGCGCTTCGAGCGCCACGTCTGCCTGATGGACCTGACGGGTACGGGTTGCTCGTTCTGCCCCAAGGGCTACCGCAACATTGTGCTGAACGTGACCAACAACTTTATCTACTCGGGCTTTGTACACGTTTTGGGCTTCCACGATGCCAACTCGAAGCTCAATGACGTGACCGACCCAATGGCTATCGACGTTACCACCCAGTTGCTCGACGACTTTAAGGTTACGGGTACCCCCTGGTTTATTGTCGACCTGCGCGATGGTGGCAGCCTGACCGACAATGTAGGCGATATGAGCGAGGCCATAGACCGCTCGACCGAGGAGTATGGCGCCCACTCTGACGTGGCTATCAAGACCACCTTCAATAAGGACGCACAGAGCTGTAAGGTAGAGGTGAAGGTCTTTGCCGAGACCACCGACGACTACCGCGTGGCTGTATATGTGGTTGAGGACAACATCAAATCGCCCCAGTTGGACGGCTCGGTGGTGATTGAGGATTATAACCACCGCCACGTTGTGCGCCAGATGCTCAGCGGCTCGTACAAGGGCGACAGCCTGGGCCGACTGAAGGCCGAGAGCGAGGCCCAGAAGAGCTATGAGTTTGCTATTGGCAATGGTGGCTGGAAGGTAGAGAACTTGCAGATTTATGCAATGGTAATCGACAGCACAGGTACGGTAAATAACGTGGCTGTGTGTGATGTAAATAATGGCGAGGTGGACTATAAGTACCTGGCTAATTAGTGTCTGATGACAGAGTTGAAAAATACTTATAAATAAATATGACTATGAAAAGAAAACTTTTTGCACTGATGGCTATTGCGCTGATGGTAATGTTTGCAGTGTCGCTGACCGCTTGCGATGAGCAGAAACCCGACGAACCCAATACAGAGGAGCCTGGTAACGAGCCTGGCGACGAGCCTGGTGATGAGCCTGGTGACCAACCTGGCGACCAACCTGGTGATACCCCTGGCGATGACCCCAATCACGGTGTGCAGGTGCCCGACAAGATTCCTACCCCCATCAAGTGGGAGGTTGAGAAGGTTGAGGCTACCGACGATGGTGTGAGCCTGGAGGTTACACGAGTTGAGAACAAGAACTTTGTGTTTGTGGCTCGCCCTGGTGCAAATGTGGCTTCGTATAGGCTCGATGTATTCCCCTTGTGCCGCCTCTACAACTCGCTCTTCGAGCAGATGCGCTCGGAGGGTATGGACCCCGCAACCGAGGTGGCCAGCGAAGACCAGATTGAGGAGTGGATTTTGGGCTATGTATTCAACTCGCAGGGCGCAGGTGCTTATACCTTCTCGAGCGACCAGTTGGGTGATGAGTTCTATAATAAAGAGTTCGACTGGGCCAACTCGCAGTACGACCAGGCCAAGGTTGCTCCCGACTGTGAGTATGTTATCGTGGCAGTGGGCTGCTTCGACAAGGATGGCTCGGAGAATCAGGCAGGCGATATGTCTCTCTGCTATGTTAAGACCACTGGCGAGGAACTGATTGGTCAGCCCAAAGTGGATATTGAGGTTAAGACCAACTATACCGCTATGCAGATTACCCACCTGCCCAATGCCGATACCAAGTATATCTACCACTGGTGCTCGAACGAGGATGATCTGATGCCCTATATCAACACCTATGGCCCTAAACAGTATATCGACTTTATGCGTAACACCGTTTACGATGCCCCCTCGGTTGATAATCCCGATAACTTGGGCTACTATGTAAACTTTGGCGCAACGACCGATGTTAAGATTATGGCTACCGCAGTTGGCTGCGACGCTAACGAAACACCCTCGCCCGAGTTCCAGAGCAACGTCTTTACGCTCAAACAGGCTCCCGAGGAGAGGCTGCCTGGTAAGGCTACCGTAGAGGTAGACCCCGACCACATTGGTGCCTCGATGTTTAGGATTAACTACACTATCGAGCGTAATAGCTGGGCTATGTTCTTCAAGGTTATGCGCAAAGATATTGCAGATGGTTATAAAGATGCCGATGAGGCACAGCTGAAAGCTCTGGGCCTTGAGTTGCGTAACGATGGCTGGGGTGTGAACAACCACAAGTATCGCTACGACATTGATGAGGACGAGCTGTGGGGCGACTCCGATAGCGGCTCTGAGACTTGGATGGTAGATGTTGCCCCCGAGACCGAGTATGTTATTGCCTATACCGCTGTGAACCAGTATAGCGACATCGCTCCTGTTGAGTTCAGCGAGCCCTTCACCACCAAAGCACTGGTGGTCGATGCTCCCGAGAGTTGCGAGGCCGAAATCAACTTGGAGATGACCACTCTGGGCGTTGATGGTATCAAGACAGCCTTCACATTCAATCCCGATAAGACCGCACAGTTCCACTTTGCCTTTATTCAGGGCGATGTGGCATTCCCCGTACCCGAGAATGCCAGCCGTGAGGTGCTCATTGCTGCTACCTATGGCGGTACCTACAACGGTGGCGATACCTATGCCAACCACTGGCCCGCAACCCCCAATGGTAGCGACGAGTACTCGTGGTTTGCCTTTACTCCCGCAACCCGCTATGTTGTGGCCTATGTTGCCGAGGACTGGAATGGTGTGCTGGGCGAGGTTAAGTTTGCCGAGGCATCTACCGATCCTCTGGTGGGTGGCCCCAACCCCGAGGTTAGCCTCTCGACCGTTCAGGATGAGGAGGGCAACTGGTACTACCAGTTCGACAACGTACAGGATTGCTATATGATGTACTACGCAGTGTTGTCGGCCGATCAGTACGAGAATCTCAACCTTGTTGGTAGGGACGGTAGCTACGACTATTGGTACAAAGATATGTATGCCTTCTTTGTAAACCAGGGCGCATATATGTCTACTTATCGCAAGTCGTTCACCCAGCGTGTTTCGGAAGGCCGCTACTCACTGGCTCTGGCTATTGGTTGGGGTAAGGATGCCGACGGCAACGACCTGCCTACCAAGATGCACACCCTTATCTATAACCAGAAGGAGAACAGCTTCAAGAGCTTGGAGGAGATCTATCCCAACGCCAACCACTACGTTAGCGCTAAGGGCAACCAGCAGAGCAACCAGCAGCCTGCTGTGCTGAATGTTGCAAGGGACGCCCAGAGTAGGGTAGTGAAGGCTGCCGATGTGGTAGTTCCCGAGCTGGCTCCCGTGAGGATTGACCTCAACGAGTGGTTTGACGAGGCCGAGGCCCAGGGCGTTAAGATTATCCCCGTAGATATGAAGAAACTCGGTGCTCACCCCCACGCAACTATGTAGTTGTGGGGGGCACCACAAGTGCTGAATGCCAATAACAAACAGATAAAACGACCACAAAAATTATTAAACAAAAACCAACCAATTAACTTCAAACAATTAACCAATTTTATTAACTAAACACAAACAACTATGAAAAGGATTTTTACAAATCTGAAAGCTTATGCAAGCGTAGCTATGGCTATTGCTGTAATGGGCGTTGCAGTGTTGGGCGTATCGTGTAAGTATGACGATACCGCTATTTACGACGAAATCGAGAGTGTTAAAGGCGACCTTGACGGTGTTAAGGGCGACTTGGCCGAGCTCGAGGAGCGCGTTGCAAAGTTGGAGACCAAAGTAAATACCGAGGTTGCCGCTCTGCAAGCACTGGTTGTAACTGCAAAGACCGAGATTCTTGACGAGGTTGACGACAAATTTGCTGTTGTTAACGGTACCGTTGAGGAGATCGAGGCTGCTTTGGCAGAGAAGTATGCCGAGTTGGCTGCAAAAGACAAAGAGCTGGCCGAGCAGCTGGCTACTATGGAGGCAGCTATCGGTAAGGTTATCACTGCACAGCAGAAACCTACCGGCGAGTGGGTACTTACCCTGTCGGATGGTAAAGAGATTACCGTTTACCCCCAGTTCAAACAGGACTACAAGGGTATGGTTACCGTAAAAGAGGAGAACGGCGTTTACTACTGGGCACAGTACAACGAGAACGGCGTTGTTAACTTCCTGAAAGATGCCGAGGGCAACAAGTATCCTCTGCACCACGCAACTCCCGTAGTTGATATGGAGGTTATCAATGGTAACGTAAACGACGCTGTTACCGAGGCTATGAAAGACATCCAGCTCCGCGTTAACGAGGAGGGTGTAACCGAGATGACCCTTGATGGTGGTCTGACTTGGACTCCTCTGGCAGGTGGCGACGCTGGTATGTTCACCGAGGTTAGCCAGGATTTGGCTGCTGGTACTGCTACCTTCACTCTGGTAGGTGGCGAGGAGATTACCGTTGCTTTGGCCAAAGAGGAGGAGCCCGAGATGCTGTTTGCTATCAAGTCGGGTAAACTCCACTTCGCTAACGATCAGGTACAGGAGATCAAACTGGCTGCCGAGTTGGTATCGGAGGTATTCATTCTGAGCCAGCCCGCAGGTTGGGAGGTTGAGTACAATGGCAAGAACCTGGTTGTTACCGCTCCTTCGTATGCCGACGTAGTTGATACCGAGACCGCAGTCGAGGAGGGTTGGATCAAAGTTTTGGCTACCGGTACCGACAAAGGCGCTGTTGTTGCAAAGGTTAAAGTTTCGGTTTCGGAGCTTGGTCTGTTCATCCAGCTCTTGGGCGATGGTACCTTCAACATCCACAACACTATGACCGTTCAGGAGTATGGCGAGACCTACGCTATGCCTTACTACTACGGTATCGTTTCCGCTGAGGGTTTCAGCATCGACTGGTTGGCTAACGCAGTTGAGAACTACGAGGTTCAGCCTATGCAGGAGATGCTGGCAGACTTCGAGGAGCCTGTGGATTTGAACTACCTCTATGGCTACCTGAACGGCTACTTCGATTATGATCTCTATGAGTACGTTCAGCCTGAAATGGAGATGGGCGAGAGCTACATCGTTTGGGCAGCTGCTCAGAACTTCACTACCTATATGCCCGACTGGGACAACCTCACTTACGTTGAGTTCAAGAACGCTGTTGCTAAGGCCGAGCTTGTTGAGACCTATTTCAACGACGTTGACGTGAACGTGGTTATGGGTGGTTACAATGGTTACTACCTGAACCTCTACGAGAGCCAGTATGCTGAAAGCGTTGCTGATGACTTGGCACAGGCCGTTATGTATGCTCAGTATGGCTTCAACTTCGGTATTTACTGCGATAACGAGGGCTTCGAGGGCTCGCTTGTAGAGGCTATGGATCAGGAGGTTCTTCCCAATACCGCTTACACTCTCTACATCCTGCCTTGGGATGCAGCAGCAGATCCTACCGAGATTACCGTTGACGACCTGTTGAAAGTTGAGTTCACCACTACCGCTCTGAGCGCAGGTGGCGAGGGCGTTCCTACCTTTGCTGCAAATGAGGAGAAGACCAACTATACCACCGTTGCTGGTAAACTGACTCCTGCCGAGGGTACCGTTCTGACCTACTACAAGTGGTATACCGAGGAGGAGATGGCAGAGCTGACTGACGATGCAGCTATTGTTGAGAATCTGTTGGCAGGTTTGTCGGATTGGATGAATCCTACCCTTATGATTGACAAGGCTACCGACGTTCAGAAGAATCAGCTCAAACAGGGTACTACTATGTATCTGGCAGCTATCTCGATTGACGCCGATGGTAAATATGGTCAGGTGCTCAAAACTTCCATTACCACCAAACAGGTTACTTACAGCGACGTTGTTCTTACTTTGAGCGACGGTCAGAAATCGGCCGATGGTCTGAGCTACTCGTTCAAACTGACTGGCGATATGAGCAAAGTTTACTACGAGTGGGCTGACAACTCGTCGAACTACGCTCGTTGGAAAGGTACCTATAAGGGCTCGGTTGATGAGGCTTCGCTCTTTATGGCTACCAACAGCAGCAACACCTACTACATCAAAGAGGCTCCCGCTGCTAACGAGCACGGTTTCATCACCATCAATCTCCCCGCATTCAACAAGGATTATGTGCTGGTTGTAGGTGGTCTTGACGCCAACGGTGCTCCCGTTAAAGCTGTTGCTGTCGAGGTTGATACCACTTTCGAGGCTAATGTTATCAAACAGTACCTCGACGATGGCGTTACCATCAACCCCGTTTGGGAGGCTTCCAAACCCATTGTTAATGTTACCGCACAGCCCGATCCCGAGGCTCCCACTCTGACCGAGGTTAAGATTTCGGTTACTCCTGGTGCAGGTGCTGTTAAGTGCTGGATGAACAAGTTCTATGTTTACGGCACCCAGTTGCCAAGTGCTAAGGTTTCGAATATGCTGAGCAGCTGGATTAACGGTGGCTACGAGACTATGGAGGTTGCTGGTGTTTACGGTGCAGGTGTGTTCACCGACGAGGTTGAGCTTACCTACTCGATGACCAAAGGCTACCACATCCACATCCTGTGGGTAGACGCAGATGGCAACTACTACGAGCCCTACTGCTACCAGCTGCAGGAGGGTGACGAGCCCGAGCTTGCATAATCGGAGCACTCAAAAATCCACACCCCACCACTGGTGCCCTGCATAAGGGGCGCAGATAGTGTGAAGTGAAATACCCACGAGAGGTCGAACATTGCTGTTCGGCCTCTCGCTTTTTTTGCTTACCTTTGCGCTATGACTCAGAAACGACTCGTTATTTTTGACCTCGACGGCACACTGCTCAACACCATTGCCGACCTTGCACAGGCCGTAAATCAGGCTCTGGTGGCGTGTGGCTTTGAGCCCCACCCAACCGAGGCCTACCGCTTCTTTGTGGGCGACGGCGTGGCCAAGCTCTTTGAGCGCGCACTGCCACCCGAGCACCGCTCTGCCGACGACATTGCCAACATACGCAGCCACTTTATGCCCTACTACGAGGCCCACAATGCCGACTTGAGCCGCCCCTACGACGGGGTGGTGGAGCTGCTGGCCGAGCTTACAGCCCGAGGAGTGGCCGTAGCCGTAGCGTCGAACAAGTACGATGCCGCAACCCAAAAGTTGGTGGCCCACTACTTCGGCTCAACCACCTTTGCTGCGGTCTTTGGACAGCGCGAAGGGGTACCCGTAAAGCCCAACCCCCAGATTGTGGCCGATGTGGTCCAAAAAGCGGCCGAAAATGGCAAATTGGGCCCCCTGCGCCCCGACGAGGTGCTCTACGTTGGCGACTCGAATGTAGATATGCTCACAGCCCACAATGCAGGAGTAGATGTGGTGGGGGTGTCGTGGGGCTTCCGCCCTCGCGAGGAACTTGCTGCCCACTCGCCTCTGGCAATCATCGACCACCCAATGGAGTTGCTCGATTGGATAAATTGAGAATTGAAAAAACGACCTGCTCACACATTGAGCAGGGCGTTTTGCGTAGTTGCCGTAGGGCGTCTGTTTACTCGGCGAAGTGTTTGTAGAAGCGGATGATGGTCTCGATGCCGCGATAGAAGTTCTCCAAGCCGTAACTCTCGTTGGGCGAGTGGATTGCATCCCTCGACAGGCCAAAGCCAATCAGGATAGACTTCATACCCAAAATGCTCTCGAAGCCACTGACGATTGGAATACTGCCACCCGAGTAGAAGGGCAGGGGTTTAACCCCAAAGGTGTCCTCTACCGCAGCCTCGGCAGCCCTATAGGCCTTCATATCCGTAGGCGAAACGTAGGGTTGGCCACCGTGAAGAGCCTCTACCTTAACCTTAACAGTTGGGGGCGCAATCTGGCGGAAGTAATCCTCAAACAGCACCGCAATCTTCTTCCAATCCTGATTGGGCACAAGGCGCATCGAAATCTTGGCCGATGCCTTCGAGGGGATGATGGTCTTGGTACCCTCCAGGGTATAGCCACCCCAAATGCCATTGACATCCAGGCTGGGGCGCACACCGGTACGCTCGATGGTGGTATAGCCAGCCTCGCCTGCAAGCTCCTCTACGCCAACACCTTTCATATACTCCTCTTTGTTGTAGGGGGCCTTGTTGAAGTCCATGCGCTCCTGCTCGGTAAGCTCCCTCACGTCGTCGTAGAAGCCAGGGATGGTAACGCGGCCATTCTCATCAACCAGCTTGGCGATAAGGCTTGCCAACACGTTTGCGGGGTTGGCCACAGCACCACCAAAGAGGCCCGAGTGGAGGTCTTTGTCGGGGCCGGTAACCTCTACCTGCATATAGCACAAGCCCCTCAGACCACAGGTAATCGAGGGCTGCTCCCACGATACCATACTTGTGTCCGAAACCAGTATGATGTCGCCCTTAACGAGCTCCTTGTTCTCCTCGCACCAAGCGTAGAGGCTGGGTGAGCCAATCTCCTCCTCGCCCTCGAGCATAAACTTCACGTTGCAAGGCAGCTCACCCGTAGCCACCATAGCCTCGAAGGCTTTGGCGTGCATATAGAGCTGGCCCTTGTCGTCGTCGGCTCCGCGGCACCAAATGCGGCCATCTTTGATTACGGGCTCAAATGGGTCGGTGAGCCACTCGCCCTTGGGGTCCTCGGGCATCACGTCATAGTGGCCATAGACCACTACGGTAGGCTTTGCGGGGTCGATAATCTTCTCGGCATAGACCACAGGGTTGCCTGCGGTGGGCATAACCTCGGCACGGTCGGCACCTGCCTTGAGCAGTGCCTCGCGCAGCCACTCGGCAGTGCGCACCATATCGGGTTTGTGCTCGCTCTGGGCACTCACAGAGGGGATACGGAGCAGGTCGAAAAGCTCCTCCAAGAAACGCTCTTTGTTGCTGACAACAAACTCTTGACTCTTTTTCATAGCAATTAAGGTTCGATTATACAATTTTTTCACTATTTTTGTAGTTGGTCAGTCGGCAGTGCCCTACGAGGGTAGGGGTCGCAGACCTTACAAATTTACAAATTTAGTAGCAAACAAAAAAATTAAACAGACACATTTTATACCACTATGAGAGTTATTCCATCTTCGGAGCTTATCATCAATGCTGATGGCTCTATTTTTCACCTCCACCTGCGCCCCGAGCAACTGGCCGACGTGGTTATGTTGGTTGGCGACCCTGGTCGTGTAGATATGATTGCAAGCTATTTCGACAATATCGAGTGTACGGTTGAGAGCCGCGAATTCCGCACTGTTACAGGCACCTACAAGGGGCGCCGTATGAGCGCAATCTCTACGGGTATTGGTACCGACAATATCGACATTGTGGTTACCGAGCTCGATGCGCTGGCCAATATCGACTTCGAGAGCCGCACCGAGAAACCTGTGAAAAAACAGCTCACACTGCTGCGCTTGGGTACCTCGGGTGCTATTCAGCCCGATATTCCACTGGGCTCGTTTGTATTTGCTCGCACCTCGGTGGGCTTCGATGGTCTGCTGAACTACTACGCTGGCCGTAATGAGGTGTGCGACCTGGACTTTGAGAAGGCTTTTGTTGAGCATACGGGTTGGAATCCACTGCTGCCTGCGCCCTACTTTGTCGATGCAAGCAAAGAGTTGTTCTACCACTTTGCCGATGCTGTTGTCGATGGCGTAACCATCGCGGCTCCAGGCTTCTATGGT
Organism: Tidjanibacter sp.; assembly: GCA_045543795.1. Lineage (GTDB taxonomy): Bacteria > Bacteroidota > Bacteroidia > Bacteroidales > Rikenellaceae > Tidjanibacter. The sequence continues at coordinate 103,091 of JAZPXV010000009.1, read as the reverse complement.
CCCCAGGGCCGCTGGGTGCGCATCTCGCCTGCCGACCCCAAGCTGAACGAGAAGATTGAGAGCTTTGACTACAATGGCCGCCGCATTACCAACTTTGAGATGGAGAGTAGTGCTTTGGCTGGCCTAGCAGCACTTATGGGCCACAGGGCAGGTACTATCTGCACCATCATTGCCCAGCGTGCCGTTAAGGATATGAACACCGACTATAAGCCCTTTGTGCGCCAGATGGTAGAGTTGGCCCTCAATAGGTTGGCCGAGTTGTAGGCGGCAGAGTAGGAGTTATAAGTTTTAGCTTACAGACCCCTCCGCCCTTCGGGCACCTCCCCTAACTTAACGTGAGTTTTGCGAAAATGGCGCATCGCCAATTTGCTGTTAATAACGTGCTTACTATTGCACCATTTCCGCAAACCTCACGTTAGGGCTTGCTCCGCAAGCCCCTTAGCCCACTGCGTGGGCTGCTTAATGCTTATATTCCTCCCTAAATCCCTCCTTTGACAAAGGAGGGACTTGTTCAAAGAGCCTCAAAAAGGCTCTTTGATAAAGCGGATGTTTCGGAATTTCAACAAGTTGAAATTAGCGAAACTCACATTAACTTAGGGGAGGAGTTGTTGTGGGAGTGGGGAGAGTTGGGTAGAATAGACACAATTTTGCATTTTGAATTTTGCATTTTGAATTTATTTACTACTTTTGTGGGCTGAAAATGCGTTGGACCCATAGCTCAGTTGGTTAGAGCAGCGGACTCATAATCCGAAGGTCGTGGGATCATGCCCCTCTGGGTCCACCAAAACTAAACGAAAGTCCTGACTTGCGAGTTGGGACTTTTGTTGTTTTTTCGTAAGGAAGATATGAGTTTTTTGACTGTATCGTAAAAATTCTCAATTCTCAATTCTCAATTCTCAATTCTTTTTTATATATTTGGAGGTTAAATAGGCGTAATGTATGCGTATGCCCACACGCAGGTGCGCACACAAGGCCGCTGGGTAAGACAAATAACAAATGTAAAACTATAAAAATCAACACTATGAAATTTACAATCTCTTCGTCGGCACTGCTTTCGGTGCTCTCGGCTACCGGCAAGGTGGTTAGCAGCAAAAACACCCTTCCTATTCTTGACTTCTTCCTCTTTGACCTGAAAAATGGCCAGCTGAAGGTTACTGCATCTGACTTGGAAACTACTCTGGTTAGCACCATCGCTGTCGATAACGTAGAGCGAGAGGGTATCATCGCAGCACCCGTTAAACTGATGCTCGACTCGCTCAAAGAGTTCTCGGAGCAGCCCTTGACTATCGAGGCAGACGAGAATACCTGGGAGATTTCGGTAAACTGGAAGAGCGGTTCGATTAAGATTCCTGGCTCGTCGGGCCTGGGCTATCCTGCACTGCCCGAGCTGTCGGACGAGAAAACCGAACTCGATATGGACGTTGATATGATGATTTGTGGTATCAACAAGACCATCTTTGCAACTGCCGATGACGACCTGCGCCCTGTGATGAACGGTGTGTTCGTAAACCTCGTTCCTGGCAATGTTACCTTTGTGGCTACCGACTCTCACAAGTTGGTTAAGTACTCGGCCGAGGCTGGCCAGGTAGAGGCAGCCTCGTCGTTCATCCTGCCCAAGAAACCTGCTGCTCTGTTGCGTGGTCTGCTGCTCAAAGAGGACGATGCAGTGAAGGTGGGCTTCGACAAGAAGAATGTGGTGTTCCAGCTTAAGAATAGCACCCTGGTGTGCCGCCTGATTGAGGGCGTTTACCCCAACTACAATGCAGTTATCCCCACTGCCAACCCCAACAAGGTGATTGTTGACCGCATCGAGTTGCTCAATGCTATCAAACGTGTGGCTGTCTGCTCGAACCAGGCTACCAACCTCGTTGAGCTGAAGATTGCCAACAATACTATCGAGCTGGCAACCAAAGACCTCGACTTCTCGTACTCAGCCTACGAAACCCTTTCGTGCGCCTACGAGGGCCAGCCTATCACCATTGGCTTCAAGTCGACCTATATGGTTGATATCTTCTCGAATATCGAGACCCCAAGTGTTATGATCGAGTTGGCCGACTCGACCAGGGCAGGCGTTTTCAAACCCATCTACGATGAGCCCCAGAGCGCCGAGACCTTGATGCTGCTGATGCCTATGATGATTAACGCATAGCGCACCGCGGCAAAGCAAACAAATAGTATACACAGAAGAAAAAAATGAAACTGAATCTCAAAAATCCGATAGTTTTTCTCGACCTCGAGACTACGGGTATTGATGTGGCCACCGACCGCATTGTGGAGATTTCGCTGGTGAAGGTTATGCCCGACAGCGATGAGCCCATTGTACGCACCAGGCGCATACGCCCTGTCGACGACAAGGGCCAGACTATGCACATCCCCGAGGAGGCTACGGCAGTTCACCACATTACCGACGAGGATGTGGCCGATGCCCCTACATTCCGCCAGATTGCCAAGTCGCTGGCCGAGCATATCAAGGGGTGCGACCTGGGTGGCTTTAACTCCAATAGGTTTGACATTCCTATGCTGGCCGAGGAGTTCTTGAGGGCAGGCGTGGATATCGACCTCAAGAAGCGCAAGTTCGTAGACGTGCAGACCATCTTCCACAAGAAGGAAGAGCGCACCTTGTCGGCAGCCTATAAGTTCTATTGCGGCAAAGACCTGGAGGGTGCCCACTCGGCGGAGGCCGATACGCTGGCCACCTATGAGGTGCTGAAGGCGCAGTTGGATAGGTATGATGACCTGGAGAACGATATCAACTTCTTGTCGGAGTATAGCTGCCGCACTCGCAATGTCGACTATGCAGGCCGCATTATGCTGAACGACAAGGATGTAGAGGTATTTAACTTTGGCAAACACAGGGGCGTGGCCGTAGAGGAGGTTTTCCGCAAGGAGCCATCGTACTACGAGTGGATTATGAATGGCAGCTTTACGCTCGACACCAAGCAGGTCGTAAGCCGCATAAAAACACAAATGAAGTAGCCCTGCCGCAAGGTGCTGTAATACACTATTGTAGAGAGAGATTTAGTTTTAACCTAAACGACACAAGTAGAGGCTTATGAAGATAGGCATTAAGAGCATATTGTTCACCGCATTTGCCACCTTGTTGTGGGGTGTTGGGGCTACATTGTGGGCCCAGGAGCAGGTGCGTTCGGAGGTTGTGCTCTGCATCGACTCGTACAACTACTACATCCACACCGTTGGGGCCCAGCAGGGCGTTGACGATGTGGCGGCCCTCTATGGGCTGTCGAGTGGCGAGGTGTGCCAGGCCAACCAGATAGCCCCCACCGACTCGCTTGTCGAGGGTAGGGTGTTGAGGGTCCCTTGCTATGAGCGTGTCAGCAAGCTGGCTCCACGTCGTGGCGACAAACGCTTCGAGAGGTATGCTGTAGGGAGTGGCGAAAGCCTGTTTGATGTGGCTGTGGCCAATGCCATTTCGCTCGATACGCTGGTGGTTGACAACCCTGGCGTAGATATTACCGACATTAGCGCCAGACGCACCATCAACGTGCGCAAGAGCGCCAAGGGACTGACTCAACTGCCCGAAATAGAGAGGAGTAGCCGCCGATTTGCCGAGCTGCTCAATGGCCTCTCGATGGTCTATGAGTACTTTGTGGTCGAGGCGGGCCAGACGCTCTACTCGCTGGGCGTTAAACACTGCTCGGGCGTAGATGTGCTGGCCGAGGAGAATGGCTTCCCAGAGGTTATCCACGCGGGCCAGGTGCTCAAGTGCGCCCACGCACACGTTGAGCCTTTGACCGAGGTTGTAGCAAGCGAGATTGACCAACTGCTGGCTATTGGGCCCGATAGCGTAGGTGTTGTAGCCGAGGGCGAGGTGGTGTTGAGAGAGTTCAACGACCAGGTGCTTACGGTGGCTATGATGCTGCCACTGACCAATCACGGCAAGGTGAGGGGCAACTTTGTGGAGTTCTACCAGGGCGCTCTGTTGGCTGCCGAGGATATAAAGGCCGAGGGACGCTCGATGGACTTGAGGCTCTTTGACGTGGCTCACAACCCACAACAAGTGGCCGATATTATTGCCCAAGACTCTATTGCTGGGGGCGAGATTGACCTCTTCGTAGGCCCAGTGTATGAAGAGGATGTTGTGGCTATGGCAGGCGTAGATAGGCCTGTGGTGCTGCCACTTACGAGCAAACTCGACAGCATCAAGGGACGCAACCTCTACCGTCTTGCACCTACGGTGTCGAGCCGAGCCGACAAACTGTCGGGACTGATTGCCCCCACGACCAATGTGATAATGGTCTATACTTCAAAGGTAGACCAAGATATGGAGCGCGAGATGCTCGACATTATTGGCGACCACCCATACGGCAAGGTCATCTATAACGAGGCTTTCGAGGTTGATTCGCTGCAGAGCAGGCCCATTGAGGAGCTGATGACTGTCGATGATAACCTGTTTGTGGTGCTGGCCGACAACGAGATTGAGACCGACCGCAGCTTGGCCATTATCAGTTCGATTATGAATAGCCGCCAGCCCAAGTATGGCACAAATAGGGTGCCTGTGAGGGTTGTGGGTAGTGCCGAGTGGGCTCGCTACCGCAATATGGACAAAAATTTGCTCTTCAAGTTGGATGTGAGCTTCCTGACCAACTACCACGCCGATAGGGGTAATGATGCTGTAAAGGCCTTTGATAGGAGGTTTATTGCGGCTTTTGGTCGCCAACCTTCGACCTTTGCATATAGGGCCTACGATGCTGTGAGGCTGTTTGCTACGGCAATGTTTGCAGGGGGCGACTTGACGACGGAACTCAACGGCTCGGTTACGCCTCTGTTGCAGGTGCCTTATAGCTTCACCGAGGAGGAGGGCATAATGGTCAACGACTCGTGGGCACTGGTAAACTACCGCCCCAACTACACGATAGAGGTGAAGTAAGGAATTGAGAATTGAGAATTGAGAATTGAGAATTGAGAATTGAGAATTGAGAATTGAGAATTGAGAATTGAGAATTGAGAACTCCTCTCCTTAAGTTAGGTGAGGTGTCCGAATAGGCTTGTAAATTCATATTTTGCAGATAACACAAAGAAGCGACCATATGTGGTCGCTTCTTTGTGTTATCTATAAGGCTTGCAACTGTGTGAGGGTTAGTGGCTCGAAGTTGGGCACCACAAGGTCGGGCTTCACTTTGGCCAACAGCTCGTCGGCTGTGTGGGTGGTGGTGAGGGCCACAACCTTCATCCCTGCTGCCTGGGCTGCCATAATGCCTGCTACGGCATCTTCAAATACCAAGCACTCTTCGGGTGCAAGGCCCAAGCGGTCGGCTGCGGTGAGGAAAATCTCGGGGTTGGGCTTGCACTGGGTAACCATATCGCCACTGATGCGAGCCGCAAAGAAACGCTCAATTCCGCAGTGGTGCAGTACAAACTCAACATTCTCGCTCGGCCCCGACGACCCTACGGCACAAGGTATGCCTGCGGCCTCCAGCTCCTCCAAGAGTGCTACAAGGCCCATATTTGGCTCGATGGTGGCCTCGAAAATCTGGCGATAGAGGGCCTCCTTCTCGCGCCCCAGCGCCTCTACGCCGTGGGCCTCGATAATCTCGGTCGGAAAGAGTGCGCGGATAATGTCGTCGTTGCCGCGCCCATTGAGCGAGCCGAAATCTTTGCAGGGGCTATCGGCAATATTGTATCGTCGGGCCATCTCGGCAAAGGCCTCGAAGTGTACTCGCATATTGTCTACGAGCACGCCGTCCATATCGAAAATTACTCCTTTTATCATAGTGCGAAGGTATTGTAGCGACAAATTTAAGAAAAATTATTACCTTTGTTGATGTTCGCGTAACGAAAAATATTGAGATTTATGCCACAGATACCTTCACTCCCCGAAAAGACTGTCGAGCGATTGAGCGAGTACCGTCGCACCCTGCTGCGTTGCCAGAAGCAGGGCATTACCCACATTTTTTCACACGTTTTGGCCGGTATGCACGGCATTACGGCTGTGCAAGTTAGGCGTGATTTGATGCTCATAGGCTTCTCGAGCGACACCAAAAAGGGCTACGACGTGAAGGTGCTGGCAGACTTTATAAGCGATATTCTCGACTCGCAGCAACCAATGAACATTGGTGTTATAGGTATGGGCCACTTGGGCCAGGCCATTACCAAGTACTTCAACAGCAAGGGGTTGAAACTGAAAATCGTGGCCGCCTTCGATATAGATCCTGAAAAGGTTGGCACCACAATTGACGACATCCCCTGCCTGTCGATGGAAGAGTTCGAGGCATCGGTGGCCGAGTTGGACATCAATATTGTCATTATCTCGTGCCCCACCAGCAAGGCCGAGCAGACCGTTGTGCCAATCGTAAATGCAGGCATCAAAGGGGTGCTCAACTTCACCTCCAAGCCGCTCAACTTCCCCCTCGGCATTGTGGTCGAGAACTACGATATTACCACCCTGCTCGAAAAGGTGGCCTACTTCGTGAAGGAGCAGGAGAACTCGGATATTTAACGATTTTGGTATTATTAAAAAAATTTAATAACACAAGGCGATGCGTGTCCACTACGGCTTTGACAACCTGCCCACAATCGAGCGCCCAGTCGTTACGATAGGGTCGTTTGATGGTGTTCACCTGGGCCACCGAGCCCTGCTCGAGAGGGTGCAGAGCGAGGCGCAGCGCATTGGGGGTAGGAGCGTGGTGGTTACCTTTTCGCCCCACCCACGCGAGGTGCTGCCCCGAGGTGGGGGTAGCGAGTTTAGGCTGCTTACGTCGCTCGAGCGCAGGCTGCAACTGCTTGACGGGCTGGGCATTGATGATGTTGTGTTGGTCGAGTTTAATATGCAGTTTGCAGCCCTCACAGCCGAGCAGTTTGTCAGCACCCTGCTGGTTGACAAACTGGGTATGGCGGCTCTGGTGGTGGGCTACAACCACCGCTTTGGCCACGATAGGGATATCCCCTCCGACCATATTGAGCAGTTGGGCTGCAAGTATGGATTCGAGGTCATTAGGGCCGAGGCACTCACCCTGCCCAATGGGGGCAAAATCAGCTCGTCGGTAATCCGCAAGCTCATCGAACAAGGAGATACACACACAGCCGAGCAACTGCTTGGCCACAAGTTATAAAGCCAGAATTATGGAAGACAAAATCATCTACGAACAGGATATTCAGCTCCGAGTCAGGTACAAAGAAACCGACCAGATGGGCGTAGTTCACCACTCAAACTACCCCGTATATTACGAGTACGCCCGTACCGAGCTGCTCCGTACAAAGGGCTTCACATACAAGATGATGGAGGATGGTGGAGTGATGATGCCTGTGCGCGAGGTGGGTATGAAGTTCCTCACCCCTGCTCGCTATGACGACCTGTTGACCATCAAGGTCAAGATGCACGAACTCAAAGGGGCACGCCTGCGCTTCGACCACGAAATCCATAACCAAGAGGGCCAGCTGGTCAATACGGGCTTTGTTGAACTGGTCTTTGTAAACGCGACCACTCGACGCCCCTGCCACGCCCCCGAGTGGTTTGCCAACCTCTTCGCCACCGAGTAGATTGATTGCCTTCGGCGAGGGGAGTGCCGCTTTTTTATAAAAAGCTCCGCAAAATTTTTAGTGCATTGCCTTTGCGGTGAGGATGGGAGTGGTACCCTTAACGGGCTTACAAAATAAAAGAGTAGCAACTGTCTGCAAGTAAACTTGTGCCAGTCGCTACTCTTATATTTTTGCATCCTATTCGGATGCTCCCACTCCCATCCTCACCGAGAAATGGTTGTCAGTTATCAGTTATCAGTTATCAGTTATCAGTCCTATTACTCCTATTACTCCTATAAATCCTATAAGAGCAATAGGAGTAATAAGGTCTTTAAGGGCTTTAAGGACTTTAAGGGCTTTAAGGACTTTAAGGACCCTAAATAACTTTCAGCTTTAATTTTCCTCTTGCTCTGCGCCTGCAATCTCGGCAGGGATGTCGGCACGTTTATAGGTGCTCACATCTTCGGGGTTGCCCTCTGCCTGCCAAATCATCTCGTTGGCAGTGAGGCTCTTAATGATGTAGCGGTTGTTCCACTCGCCAACGCCGTGGTCGTAGTTGCCACGAATAATGGCCTTGCCCATCTCGTCAATCTCGATGTAGTAGCGGCCCGTAAGGGTACGGGTGTAGTGGCTGTCCATATTCTGGTACATTGTGTAGGTGCGGCCCGAGCGCACGAGGTCCAAGTAAACGTAGCTACCCTCGGCCAGGGGCTTGCCCATCCAATAGGTCAGTTTCCAGCTACCAGCCACATTGTTGGGCGTAACGTCGAGCTGTGGAGGCGCTTGGGGCTCCTCTATGGGCTGACAACCTACGGCTATCATCAGGCCTGCGGCCATTGCTACTAATGTTTTGAAAATTCTGCTCATAACTAATGTTTATCTGTTTTTTTGTTTCTCTCTCTTCTTATCCTTGCCCCTGACTGCTACTCCTCGGTGCGCAGTATGACCTCAATCTGTCGTTTGCGTGGTGCGAGTTGCAGCCCTTTGAGGTAGAGCACCAGTGGGGTGCCCTTGCTCTGCTCCGTTGGGCGATACTCTATCACCAGGTCGCCCTCCTGCCCAGGGGTAAGTGTCTGGGGCTCGGTGTAGGCCTTTAGCTCGGGGCTTGTGAGCCTGCCGTCGTGGCCAATGGTCAGGGGTGCCGCCCCACCATTCATCACAGCAATGCGCTCGCTCTGCACGTCCTCGGTGGCCTCAAAGCTGACCGCTCTCTGCATCATCAGCAGTGGGCCGCACGAGTGTTGGTAGAGCCCTGTGGGGTCGGCCGAAGGGGTTACCCTGCCGCGCAGGTGGACTATTGCTGTGGGGTGGGTGTCGGAGAGGGTGGTGTAGACCATCAGTCGCTGCTCTACGCTGCCAATCCTCCCTTTGGGCACAAAGCTAACCTCAATCACTCCTCGCTCGCCACTACCAATGGGGCGCTTGCCGAAGGTGGCTTTCACACAGCTGCAAGTGCTCTGCACTCGGGTTATGGCAAGGGGTTTGGGGCCCTTGTTGGTCCACCCGATAGAGCCGCTCCACTGGGGCAAATCTTCGCTTACGGCCCCGATCTCTACCACCCCTTTGCCCTCGAAGGCCATCTGGTCTGCGCCTACGGTGGTGGGGTTGGCCACTTGGTCTATGCGGCTTTGTGGAATTATGGTCAGCTGTGCGTGGGCTGCCGACAGCGTTGCCACCGCCAGAGCTACCACACCACATACCACTCGCCTCCACAACATATCGCCTTGTATGGTATTATATCAGTTCGCAAATCAACTCTACAACCAGCCACTGCCGTCGGCACCCTTCCTTACGGTAATGGTGAAGGTGTGCTGCTCGGTGGTGGTGCCTTTGGCGATGAGGGTTGCGGTGGTGGTACCACTCTTCAAGCCCTCGAATACCAACTTGCCACCCTCCTGACTGCAACTTGCTACCTGGTTGTCGGCAATGGTCACACTGAAGGTCATCTGCTCGCCATCCACGAAGTAGTGGGCTGGCACTACGGCACACTTCTGCCCCTCGCCAACGTAGATGTTGGGGAAGCGCATAGGCACACCCACGCCATCGATAGCTGCCAACAGCTTGGTGGCGTTCACCTGACCGTTACCCATCTGGCCACGATAGTTGTCGAGGTTCATCGACATAGGCTGAATGGGGCCAATATCGGCCACATAGCGGCGGTAAATCTTGGTGCCAGTCATATAGTCGTCAATGGGGGTGGTGTTCTCTTTGGCGATGAGCAGCTCGCGCAGTTCGGTTGCTTTGAGGTGTATGCGCTTGTCGGCAGCATACGAAATGGCCAGTGCAGCCACGCCCGAAACGTGAGGACAAGCCATCGAGGTGCCCTCCATATAGCCGTAGCCGCTCTCGCTAATGTTGTAGGGTAGGGTAGAGAGTATGCAACCCTCTTCGCCATAGTTCTGCCCCTCGTTTTGATAGTTCCAGTAGTAGTCTTGGTCGCCACCAGGGGCTGCTATGACCGAGCCTTTGCCATAGTTGGTGTAGGTGGCGGGGGTAAAGTCGGCCGAGGTGGCAGTTACTGCCACAGCCCAATCTGATGCACCAGGGTAGCCTGCTGCAGGGGCGCTCTCGTTGCCTGCTGCAAAGATTGCTATACCACCCTCAATAGGGCCATTGGCCGAGCCTGCGGTGTGGGTAAAGTAGTCGAAGGCCTCTTTCTCAAGTGGTGCGCCCTGCTCCCACTCCTCCTGGGTGTGGAAGCCCTGCTCGTTCCAGTCGTAGATGTTGGCCTCGCCCGAAATGTAGCCCCAGCTACACTGGGCCACTACTGCGCCATTGTCGGCTGCGTATTTGATTGCTCGGCATACGGCCAGTGCACTACTGCCCGTAACTCCCGAGAAAATCTGGCACGACATAATCTTCACGCCCGAGTCGGCAGTGCCGTTGCCACCAGCAATAGAGCTGATGCCCAGGCCGTTGTTGTTCACAGCGGCAATAATGCCTGCAACGTGCGAGCCGTGACCGCTGTCGTAGGCATCGTCGGTAGTGATGGTGCCAGTGCCCTTGACAAAGTTGTAGCCGTGCAGGTCGCCTGCGTAGCCGTTGCCGTCGTTGTCGTCGGTCGAGAACTCAACCTCGCCCTCGTTTACCCACATATTGGCTTTCAGGTCGGGGTGGTTGTAGTAAACGCCCTCGTCGAGCACTGCAACAATCACCTGCGAGTTGCCCGTACTCTTCTGCCAAGCGCCCTCTACCTGCACATCAGCATCCTTAATAGACTTGATGTGGCCGTCTTTGAGGAACATATCGCCCTCGTTAATCAGATTCCACTGCTTGCCCAACAGGGGGTCGTTCATAGCACCGCTGAGTGTCGAACGGGTGGCGGCATTGCTCACCAACAGGGGCATAGCCTTGCTGTTGTAGGCGCGATAGATGCGACGGTTGGGATTGACCTTCTGCACCTCGCCCAGCGCCTCAAACTTACGGGCCACAGCATCTATGCTCTCGCCCTCAAACCTGACTACATACCACAGGTGCAGCCCCCTCTGACGGCTCTGCTCCTCTGTGCGCTTGTCGACGGGAAATACCCTCTCCAACTGGTAGCCACCTACGGTCTCCATCACCTGGTCAAAGCTGGGGATACCGCTACGGGTTGCTGCTCCGCCGCTACGGGTTACTGCATCGAGCATAGCCTCTACCTCTGGCGAGAACTTAACAATCAGCTCGCCCTCAACGTATGGGCTCTGTGGTTGTGTCTGCTCCTGCTCGGGTGTGGGTACGGTGTCAATCTCGTTCACACAGCCGCCCAGTACAAGTGCTACGGCCATTGTCGCACCCATCAAAAATTTATTAGCCTTGATAAACATAATTTTCTTTATGCTATTGTGTATGTTGTATTTCTTCTTCTCTCTCTTGCGTTGTCTGTTTCCTCTTTGGCTACTCTGCTACTCTTCGCCCGTATCGCCCGTAGGCTGATTCTTGAAGGGGTAGAGCTTGTAGTAGTAGTCGAGGTTTACGGGCTCGTTGCTGAAGCCTGCCGAGTTGCCCTCGCGGTCTTTGCCCTCCTGGGGGAATACCAGACTGAATGGTACCCAAATGTCCAACGAGGGGTGATAGAGCAACCAGTCGGGCAGGGTGCCCACCAGGCGGTTGTGGTTAATCGACAGTCGCTTGGTGTTGGGCGATACCTTCTTAACCTTGTTTACGAGCATCTCGGGCAGTGTGTCGTTCGAGTTGCGCCTATCCTCGTCGGTGTAGTAGGGCACACTTGGGTCATCCTCAAATGAGGGCAGGCGGCCCTGCAAGTAGTTGACCGACAGTACCAGTGTGTCCAAATTCCACAACAACAAATCTTTGGGGAACTCCTTCTCCTCCGAAAAACCGCCAATGTTCTGACGTGTATCGTTGCTCAAGTCGTAGATCGCGTGCCTCTGGTTGGCGTTCAGAATCAGCGTGCGCAGTTTGGGGAAGTTCTCTTTGGTGAGCACGTCGGGCACGGTGTTGAAGTTGTTGGCACAGAGGTTCAGGTGCTCGAGATTCTTCAACTTGGCCAGCGACTTGTCTACATCGTCAAGACCATAGCTACCTACGGTGAGCCTCTTGAGCTGTGTGAGCTCGGTAATCGACTCGCCCAACTCGAGGTGTTTCAAGAATGTATTGGCGTTACCGAAGATATAAATCTCTTCGGCAGCGGTCAGATACCTAAACTCGTAGGGCAGGGGCTCGTTGGTGTTGAAGAGCAAGAACTCGACATACTTAACACGGCCCTTCTTGTCGGGGGTGTAGCCGTTCATACTCTCGTCCCAGAGCACCACGTTGTTCCAGTTCTCCATTGCCACCGAGGTGTCCCAACTTGACATAGTTTGTAGGGCCCTCTGTATGCTTATCAGAGCCACCGAGTCGCCCTGACGGGTGTTCTCGACAATGGGCTCGCTGGCAGCCTGAACCACCTTCAATACATCCTGGCGAGCCATAACCTCGCCCTCTTTGGGCACAAAGTTTACGCTTGCGGTGCGCTCGCTTGCGGAGGTGTTGATATCCCACTCAAAGTCTATCTTCACCTGCCTGGGGCGCTTGCCTCGGGGCAAATCAACCGTGTATTTCTTATTGGTGAGCCACTTCGAGTCAATCTCTACGTCGAAGTCTACGTTGGTCGTAACCACCACGCTGAAATTCCTCTGACCATAGGCCTTGAAGTTGGCAATCTTCACCTCGGGCTCCTCCAGCTCGATTGTGTGGGCAAAGCCCTCCTGATTTACGCTTATGCGCTTGGTCTGGTGGGTGGCCAAGTTCTCAATCAGCACCTCGCCACTACGGGGAGTGTCGAGCAGGGCCGAGTCGATAGATATGCTACACTCGCGGCTGCCACGACCATTGGCGGGCGAAATGGTAATCCAGGGCTTGTCGGTCGAGGCAATCCAGTTCTCCTCAGCATCGATTTTAACCCTCTCAACGCCACCTACAGCACCCATCTCGATTTTGTCGGCCGAGGTACCAAACTCTACTTTCACGTCGGGCTGGCAACCCACTGCTGCGAGGGCTGCTGCCACCATTGCTATATATACTCTTACGTTTTTCATCTTCATCTTTCTCTCTTAAGTGTTGATTAGTGGGTTACTCGAGCATATAGCTACAGTTGAGAATATTCTGACTCTTGTCATAAATCAGTATGTAGGCCCCATTCATCCAGGCATAGCAGATGTCGGCTGCGTCGAAGATGATGTTTGGGTTGTCGCTGATATCGAGGTAGTATATCAGTGTCGAAATGGTGTCGTCGATTTTGCGCAGGTCGTTCGAGCCCAAGTAGAGGCCCCTCAAACCCTTGTGCTGGAAGATACCAGTGGGCCACTCCTTGAGTGTACGCTTGCCGTTCTCGTCGCGCTGGCTGCGAACTGCAAGCACCGTCAGGCCCGAGCTGTCCAGTGGCTCATAGGGGAACTCGCTGAACGAGTTGAACGACAGGTCTACGCCATAGAGGTAGGGCATATTGCCTGCGTGCATCTCGCGGGGCAGGTCGGTCAGGTAGTTGTACGACAGGTCGAGCGACATAAGGTCGATTGTCGAGCTGCTTGTGAACGAGTCCTTTGGAATCTCTGTAATCTGGCAAGCCCTAAGGATTATGTACGATACCAGCGAGTTGGTCTCGGCCAGGCACTTTGGATAACGTCCCAGAGGGTTTTGTGCCAGAGTGAAGGTATCTACCTTTATACCCTTGTAGGTGCCATCCTCTTCGCCCTCGAAGCCCGTAATCTGGTTGCCCGAGAAGTCTACACTCTTGATGGTGTAGATAGCATCGGCCGAGAAGATATTGGGCACCTTGGTCAGTTTGTTGAACGAGAACGAGAGTGTCTCGGCATCGTCGTAGCCACAGAAGTAACCATCTGCATCTTTGGGCAGCTCGCTAATGTTGTTGTGGTCGAGATAGAGCTGTACGGGGGCAACCTCTTTGCCCAGGGGGTGCAGCTTCTCAATCTTGTTGTAGGCCAAGTCGAGCAGACCAATCTTCTTCATATTCCTAAACTCGGCAGGCAACTCTTTGAGGTTGTTCTGACGGGCATAGAGAATCTGTATCTTCTCGTTGCTGGGGCCCTCGGCCAGAGCCTTCATTCCTTTGAATACCTCGTCGGCCGACCATTGGGCGTTGTTCGAGAGGTTGAGCGACACCAGTTCGGGCATTTGGGTTATTGCCATAGGGAACTTGGTCATCTTGGGGCAGTTGTAAATCTCAATGTCGGTACAAGCGGTCAGCTGGGCCACCTCGGCAGGCAGCTCTTTCAACTCGCTGTTGGCGATATATAGGTACTCCAACTTTTTCAGATTGCCAATCTCTTTGGGCAGCGAGCGCAGACCATTGTTAAGCCTACCGTGCGAGGTGTCCATCTTGCGGATGGTACGCTGGTGGCCTTTGGCATCGAAAATCTGCTTCTCGGTCATCTCTTTGTAGAGTTTGGTCGCCTCAATCTCTATGCCGTGCTCGGCCAGTGCCCTGGCGCAAGGCTCGGACATCTGTGTGGGAACGTGGATTGTGCGCAGCCACTCGCCGTGCAGCTCCATACGGTTGCGGCTCCTCTCCGAGAGCGACTTGTTGGGGTCGAGGGTGGGGTCGTAGGTCGAGTTGCTGGCGTCGTTGTGGGTACCCAGATATAGCTCTACCAGCTCGGTCAGTTGGCCCAGAGCTGCAGGCATATCTCCTCGGAAGGCAAACTCGCTAATATCGAGCCTTGCCACACGACCGTTCGAGTGGAGCTCGACACCAGGTTGGTCGCCCCACAGGTCTACATCTTTGTTGAAATTCCAGTTGGCACCCTTGTTGAAGTTCTCGCCAACGTAGTACCAGTTCTGGCCATCGAGGGCCTCCCAAATGGCTCGCAGAGCGTAGTAGTCCTGAATATACTCATCGGCCTCATACAACGTCAACTTCACTTTGGCGTCGGTGGTGGCGTTGTCGCTCACGCTAAAGGTGCTTTGAGCAGGGCGCTTGTTGTTTTCGAGCAGCACACCGCTTGCATCGTAGACATCATAGGCGGCCACTTTGTAGCTGCCTGCAGGTATCCACACCAGTGAGTCACACTTGAGCGACGAGGTCTTGTAGCCGTCGGCCACATCGTCGTCTTCGTTGAAGTGGATGTCAAACTCGCATTTCAACTCATCAATCTCTATCTGCTCACCAGTGATGGTGTGCTCGATAGTGAGGTCGACCTTCTTAACCTCATCGAAGGTGTAGGTGCGACTAACGGCACGCTTGTCAAGAAAGCCGCCATCCTTGCCAAAGGTAAACCTAACCCTACCTTTGGGCGCAACATTCACAGTAATGTCGTGTACGGTAAGGCCGTTGTCTATTACCTCGAAGCTGCTCTCCTGTTCGGGCGAGTTGACATAAATCAGTTCGTCCTCGGCATCATAGAGCTGAATGGAAATCAGCTGATATTCGCCCGAGAGAAGCTGCAACTTGTCGCTGCGCATACCAAACTCGGCAGCATCACCGTCGGGTTGGTTGATGGGCAAGGTTTGGGTAATGGTGGTACCCTCAAAGAGCAGGGTAACCTGTACCTTGTGAGCCTGCGATAGCAGGTCTAATTGCTCGACAATCTCGCTGGCCCTGGTCTTGGCAACTGTGGGCTGATAGGAGGCAGCCTTGTAGAGCTTAAACTGCACATAGCCGTAGCCCTCGCCAATGGTGGGCTCGACGTTGTCGTTGGTGCAGCTTGTGGCCAACAAGGCAAGGCCCATAGCCAACGTAGCAATCAATCGTGTTAGTTTCATATATTTATGCGTTTTTTTCTTGTCTGGGGTTCTTTGTGTCCGTTTCTCTACTCGACAGTATAGACAACCTGCAACTGTACGGCAATGGAGTTGTCGGGGTCGTTGGGCTTGTAGTAGCTGATGTTACCCGTTACCGACTTGTCCGAATCGACATTCACATAGGTGTACTTGCCGTCGGCCGACTGCTCGGTGGTGATGGCGCTGTTGTACGACCATACCATAGCATACTCGGGCAGTATCAGTGCAATGCTCTTGCTCTTGGGGGTGAGGTAGAGGCGGTACTGCAGGGTGCCGTGAGCGGCCATATCCTTGTCGTAGCTCTCATCCTCGGGTGCCATTACCTCTAACACAGCACCTTTGGTTGCTGCATCAGTTGGGTTGGCAAACTTGACGTCGCCCTCGGCACCTGTGATGGTCGACAGCGTTGGATCCATAACGCAGTAGATCATTGCGTAGGCAACGCCGCTGGCATCGTAGAACACAAAGGTGGCTTCGTTCTCGCCATCGGGGCCTGCCAGAGTGTTGGGGTACTCCTCGCCCAGGCGCATCTCAATCCTGTAGCAGTGCTCCTCGCCGCGTGGGTTGTCGTCTACCTTCACAATCCTAATCCAGCACTTGTCGGTATCCTCATACTTGGTCTTGGCGTCGAAGCCGTAAATCTCATAGTTCTCAAATGGGAAGGTGAACACCAGGTCGCCTGTCGACTCATTAGACTTGTAGGTGAGCTTGTAGGCATTTGGAATCTGGGCCCAATCACCCATCCAGGGCCACATACCCTCGGGCATGGTCTGGAACGTAGCATTAAAGGCGGCCATAACGCCTTCCTCGTAGGGAACAATGGTGTCGTTCTCGAGCGAAACGGCATCCTGGGTGATGGTCGAGGCAATATACTGGGCATACTGCTCTTTTATGGCACCGCCCTCAATCAGGTTCTCCTTGCCGCCCAGCTGCTCGGCTACGGGCTTGGGCAGGATGATAATCTGTGCCGAGCGCTCGCTCAGAATGGTATTCTCGGCCACCTCGATGCTAAAGTGGTGGAGCCACAGACCTACGCCCTGCGATTCGGCGGGCCACTCCTCTTCGGTGATGGTCACCCAAGCGGTGTCGCTCTCCTCTACCGAGGCGCTACCGTCGGCCAGCAGTGCAACCTTGTGGATTGCAGCGCCCCTGGGGGCCTTTATGGTGGCATTTACGATGTCGTACTCCGAGCCACTCATACTCTGGTAGTAGAGGCCCTTGTCGTTGAAGTTGATGGTGCTTTCCAACTCGACGGTCAACTCGTTCTGGCAACCTGCAAGGGTGCCCTCGAGCGAGCCGAATATGCGCACGTCATCTTCGGTAATCTGGCCGTCGCCATTGGCATCGCTGATGTCGCAGAACGAGAGGGTAAACTGCTCGTCGGCCAGGGGGTAGAGCTCCTCGTCGATACGAATAAAGAGCTCGGTACGGCCTGCCTTGCCGCTACCCGTAAATATCTTGTTCTCGCCTTTGTCGTTCAGGGCGGTGATAATCATCCACTCGGGCGCACCGCGCAGGGTCCACTTAAAGTTGGCATCCACTGCCAAGCGTTGCATCCACTGGCTGTTGCACCATACAAACTCAAACTTCTGCATAGCCTCGGTGCTATAACTCCAACCTCCCTCGACATTCTCGACAAATGCCTCTTCGGTGGCGTCAAACTCGGCCACAAAGGCCTCTACGCTACGCTCTTTGGCGGCTCTGGTGAGCTCGGCAATAACCTGCTCCTTGTCATCCATTTTGAGTGTTACGACGCACACCCTGGGGGTGTCGAACTCCTCTTTCTCGGCTACCTGAACAGTAATCTCGTGCTTGCCAGCCTCGCCATACAGCGTAAAGCGCGAGCTCTCGCCATCGAGCAGCTTAAAGTAGCTGGCCACGTCGAGCGGAATACTCAACTCCCAATCCATATTGGGCTCGATAGTGAACTTGAAGGTCTCGCCAGGGGCTACGTTGGCCACAATCTTCTCGGGGAAGTTGGGCTCAACCTCCTCGTTACCAGGTTTATCGCCTGGGTTAACAGGCTCATCGGGGGTCTCGGGGGTTTGACAAGCGGTCATAACCCAAGCCATTGCAACCACTGCGCTGGCCAACAGACTCAAATAACTCCTTTTCATATCTCTATATCTTTTTATTCGGTTGTATATGTGTGCTTTACTGGAAGTCGGGGCGCATCGACTCGGCCTCCTCATCGCTAATCCACTCAATGATGTTATAGAAGTGGCCCATAGTACCAACGGGCTCGCCCAGGTCCTCGACGTATGCCTGCAACCAGAGCACTACAAACCTCTGGCACGAGTTGAAGTACGAGTCGTAGTAGGGGCTGTTGGTGCCCAAAATATGGTTGTCGCCCAGCACCCAACCCAGTACCGAAGCCTCATCGCTCAACACTTGGTCGGCCTCCATCTCCACCAGTGGAAACTCGGGGTCATCGCCCTTGAAGGTGAGCGTCACGTCATAGCCGTCGTAGAAAGCCTCGCGGATGATTATGGTGTTCTCCTTTGTGGGGTGCAGCTCGGTCTTGACCAGTCGCTGGTAGTAGGCGTTCTCGCCAGGGTAGTCCCTCAGCAGCATCGACGAGAGTATTGCCCAGCCCGTAAAGTTGTTTGTGTCGTAGGGGCAGCTCTTGTACATCACCACTTTGGTCTCGGTGCTGTTCTCATAGAGGTCCCATTTCTTATCTTCGGGCACCACCAGGCGGAGCACAAAGCCCAGCGAGTCGGTGGGGGTGATGTTCTCATACATTCCCTTAACCTTCACCTCGGTAGCCAGCTCGCCTGCAGGAATGGTCACTGTGTTCGACAGCAGTCGGTAGTGGACACCCTCAATGGCGTTGCTGCCACTGTCGATAACCTCTACTGCAAAGGTGCGCTCCTTGTCCGAGGGCTGGGTGGCCGAAATCTCTACGCCAAAGTACTCTTGCTCCTCCATCACGAGGTAGTACTGCTCGGCCTCGGCAAACATAATGTAGTCGGGCCCCTGGTAGGTGGTATACTGTTGCTCGCACGAGGTGGTTGCAGCCATCATCAGGCCCAATGCCAATAATATAATAGGTATGCGTTTCATATATCCGTATGTTGTCTATATCTGGTCGGTGTGGTGTTAGTCGCTAATCTTGTTGCTCTCGTTGGGTACAACCTGCGAGCCTGGGGCCTCAATCTCGTGCTGGGGGATGGGCCATACAAACAGGGGGTGGTCGGCCTTAACCTCGAGCGAGCTACCCTCGGTGAGCGAGTTCAGCTGGGGGGTACGCTTGAAGCCCTCGCCATTGTTGTAGAGTGTGCCCCAACGCTTGAGGTCTTGCAGGCGGTGGCCCTCCATGTAGAGTTCCCTAACCCTCTCGTCGGCAATCTGCTGTATGTAGTTGTCGGCAGTGAGCGAGAGTGAACCGCCACTTGCCAGACGGGTTGCACGCAGGGCCGATATGTCCTTCGAGGCCTTTGCAAAGTCGGGGCTCTCCTTGCGGCACAGAGCCTCGGCACGAATCAGATACTGCTCGGCCAGGCGGAAGGGCTTGGGCATATTGACGTGGTAAATCATATTGGGAATGAAGTTCTGCTGATTACCATAGTACTTAACCAACAGAGGCCAAGTCAGACCGTGAGTGTGGCCCGTAGTGAGCGTGGCAAAGTAGCTGTTGTAGCGCAAGTCGCCCGACGAGTAGAGGTCGAGCACCCACTGGGCGGGTACATAGTCGGGGTAATAGTAATAATAGTCGGTCGTAAAGTTCAGGAACACTTGGCCCAGCGCACCACCATACGAAGTGGGTGTGAAACCAATCTCCCACAGCACCTCGGTTGCCAAGTCGTAGTTCCACATATAGTCGAAGTAGCTCATATCGGCTGTATAGGCCACGTTGGCTGCCGAGAGGGCATAGACGTTGTTGGGGTGGTCGATTACGGCTGTCGAGTGCTCGATTGCCGACTCCCAATCCTGCATATAGAGTGCTACTCTGGCGTGAAGAGCGTGGGCAACACCATTGGTCATATAGTAGCTGCTATACTGGTCGTAGTCTTTGTCCAGAATCTCCTCGGCCCTCTCCAAGTCCTTCACCACAAACTCATACGAGTCGTAGAGCGAAGCCCTTACGGCCTCCTCCTGCTCCGAGAAACCCTTGCGTAACACTACGCCTGGGGTATCTTTGGCGGTCTGGGGGTCGTAGGCCTTGCAGTAGAGCTTAAGCAGCTCCGAGTAGCACAGGGCCCTGATGGTGTAGACCTCGCCAGTGTATTGCTCCAGGGCAGTGATGCGGTCATCGTCGGTCTGCAACCTAATGACCTCATCAACCCTCTCCAAGAAGAAGTTACACTGGGCAATGACGCCATAGAGCGAGGCATATACGGCCTCAATCTCCGAGTTGGTGGAGCGGATGTCCCACTGCCAGTGCTGTCCGTAGGTGTTCGAGTAGCCATCTACGGCATATACCAAGTCGGCCTGGATGTCGGGCAGCAGGGTGATAAGGCCGCTCCACAGAGCCGAGCTCTTCATCAGTCCATAGATACCCGTTACTATCTGGTCGGCCTCTTCATAGCTCTTCATAGCCTCGTCTACGGGTATGGCCGATTCGGGCATCTTGTCGAGGCACGAGGTGGTGGCCAGCGCTGTGGCTGCCACAACTGCAAATATCTTAACTCTCTTTGCTATCATTTTCATCATCTTCTTCATAGTCGGCATTTTAGAAGGTTAGGTCAAGACCAAAGGTGTACTGGCGAGCCATAGGATACTGGGCTGCATAGATGTTGGTCGTGCCCTCGGGGTCGAGGCCCGAGAAGCGAGTCCAGGTGAGTAAGTTCTGCGCCTGGGCATAGATGCGTGCGCCACTGAACACTCGGCTCCACTCGGTGGGCAGGGTGTAGCTCAGCATCACATTCTTGAGCCTCAAGAACGAAGCATCCTCGAGCAGTCGGCTGTCAAACTCGGTGTATTCGCCGTGACGTGGTATGTCGGTTATATCGCCTGGCTCTTTCCACCTATTGAGCAGGCGGTTAGACTGGTTGTAGTTGGCAAAGCGACCATTCGACTCGTCGAAGTAGCGGTCGTTGTTGAGCATCCACCTGTCGGCAACCCAGCTAAACTGGGCACTGAGCGACAACCCCTTGTAGCTCAACTGGGTGCCAAAGCCACCCTGCCAGGGGGCAATGTAGGTCTTGCCTACCAACACCTTGTCGTCGTCGCGCAACTCGGTCGTCAGGTTGCCATCCTTGTCATACCACAGCGCGTCGCCATTTGCGGGGTTGACGCCTGCGTAGCGGTTTATGTAGAACTCGCCCAGGGGGTGACCAACCACCAGTTTGGTGTTGGTGCCCGAGCGCTCATACTCGGTCACGTTGTTGTAGAGCTCGGTAATCTCGTTGTGGTTGTACGACACGTTGGCATTGACGCTCCACAGCAGGTCGTCGGTGGCCACCAGTGTGGCGTTCACATTCAGCTCAACACCAGCATTTACCATCTCGCCCACGTTGTCCCAATAGTAGCCATAGCCACTGGTCGAGTAGGGCAGGGGTACCTCCATCAACATATCCGAAGTCTGCTTATAGTAGAACTCCAAGTCGGCATTAATCCTATTCCACAAGCCTGCGTGGAATGCCAGGTTGGTAGTCCAGGGTTTCTCCCAGCTGAGGTTCTCGTTGCCAGGTTGTGCCAGGCCAATACCTGCATTATCTACATAGTCCAGTCCGCCACCTATCAGTGCCAGGTGCTCGTAGTTGGGGATGGTTGAGTTACCACTCGTACCCGTCGAGAGCTGCACCTGTGCATTGGTCAGCCAGTGCGATGTGCCTGCCATAAAGGCCTCTCTCCTGAGGTCCCACATAAAGCCCAGCGACCAGAAACCTGCCCAGCGGCTGTTGCGACCAAAGCGGCTCGAGCCATCGGCCCTCAGGGCCATCTCTATGTAGTATTTGCGGTCGTAGTTGTACTCGCCCCTGGTGAAGAACGAAACAAAGCCGTAGTCCGAGTCGGTCGTATCGTCCCACGATGTGGCCCTGGTACCAGTCGAAATGTTGGTCAGGCGGTCGTTGTTCTGGCCACGAGTCAGCAGGCTGAAGGCCTCATAGTGGTAGTCGATACCCTCTTGACCTGCCAGAATGGTGAAGTTGTGCAGGTTGTCGATATCGAAGTTATAGGTGGCCGTATTGGTAATCGTAAGGTTGTAGCCATCGGTGCTGCTACGCGATGCCGAGCCTTGATTCTGGTTGGGGGCATAGCTGGGGTACGACACACCAAAGCCAGTAGTGTGCGAGTAGTCTACACCCAGTTGGGTGCGCAGTGTAAGCCCCTCGATGGGTTTAGCCTCGGCAAAGGCGGTAGTGATGACTTTATATTTCTGATAGTGTACGGGGTTGGCCTCGAGCCACTCGAGGGGGTTCTGGCCGTTACCCTTCCAGCTGCCGTCGCTAATCGAGGCGAGCGAGCCGTCGGCCCTACGGGGATTCCAGTAGGGGAGCATAAACCTTGCGGCCGAAATGGGGGTTACAAGGTTATACGAGCCCTCATCGGCCTGCTCGATGCGCTGATAGTTGAGCATGGTGTTGGTACCTATGGTGAGCCAGTCGGCAGCCTTGCGCTGCAAGTTGGCCCTGAACGAAAAACGCTCAAAGCCCGAGCCTACTGCTGTACCATCTTGGCTATAGAAGCCGCCAGAAACGTAGTAGTTGGTCTTTTCGTCTGCACCCGAAACCGACAACTCATAGTTCTGCAATGGCGCGGTAGAGTTGAATACCTCGTCCATCCAGTTTACGCTAATCTGCTCCAACAGGGGGTAGTTCTGCCCTGCGGTGAGTCCAATCTCTTTTTCGTACTGAATACGCTCGGCGGTAGTCATCAGGTCCCAGTTGTTGTCGTTGGCCTGCGAGAAGCCCAACTGCATACGGTAATCGATGCGTGGGCGGTCGGCCACCTTACCCTTCTTGGTGGTGATAACAATAACGCCATTGGCAGCCCTGGCACCATAAATCGAGGTCGATGAGGCATCTTTCAGCACCGAGAGCGACTCGATGTCGGCAGGGTTGATGGTGTTGAAGTCGCTGGCCGAGATGGGCACACCATCGAGGATATACAGTGGCGCAGTACCCGAGTTGATAGAGTTGGTACCGCGAATGGTCATTGTGGCTGAGGCACTTGGCTCGCCTGTGTTGGACAGTACGGTCAGACCTGCCACCTGGCCCTGCAACGCTTGGTCAAAGGCTGCGGTGGGGGTGTTTTCGATCTTCTCGCTCTTGACGGTCGACACCGAGCCTGCCACTGTGCCCTTCTTGCGCACGCCATAGGCAATCACCACAACATCTTCGAGCACCTCGCTGTCGCTCTGCATCGAAAGGTTGTAGAGTGCCTCGGCTGCCCCTGCGGGTATGGTCCAGACAACCTCTTTGTATCCCATATAGGAGAACGTGAGGCTTTGGCCTGCATTGGCGGTAATGGTGTAGGTGCCGTCGTAGGAGGTCGACACGCCTTGCATTGTGTCGGTCAAGATTGTTACACCAATGAGTGGTTCGCCGCTGTCGGCATCGACAACGGTACCGTTGACTGTTACCCTCTGCTCTTGTGCATAAGAGATTGAGGGTGCGAGCACTAACAAGAGTGCTGCTGTAAGAATATGGGTTAATATACGTTTCATAGCGCGCAAATGTATTACTTTTCTGCGAGGTTTCCTAATGCTTTTTTAATTACATTAAAAATATCACCATTTTTTAGCCCACAGCCTTTGGGTGGTCACTTGGGGCTGACGATATAAAAACGCACCCCCACAATGGTGTAGTATTGCGAGGGTGGCCGATGAGGTTGTATGTAGGTGTGTGATTGGGGTGTTAGCGCAGGCGCTTTTCGACTATGGCCCAGTCGATTAGCTCCCACACCGAGTTGAGGTAGTCGGCCCTGCGATTGCGGTAGTCGATGTAGTAGGCGTGTTCCCAAACATCTACAACCAGCAGTGGATTGAGCTCCTCGCGCAGGGGGGTGTCGGCGTTGTGGGTGGAGAGCAACATCAGGCGGTCGTGGCTATCTTGGGCAAGCCACACCCAGCCCGAGCCGAACAGTGCCATTGCGGTCTTGTTGAAATCGGTCACAAACTGCACCACCGAGCCGAAATAGTGGTCGATGAGGGCCTTCAGTCGGTCGGTAGGGGCCTTCTTGGGGGTGGGTGAGAGGGTGTCGAAAAAGAAGGTGTGGTTCCACGCCTGGGCGGCATTGTTAAACAGTGGGCCCTCGGCCTGCTTGACAATCTCTTCGAGCGAGTGCCCCTCAAAGCGAGTGCCCTGCACCAGGCGATTGGTCTGGTCTACATAGGCTTTGAGGTGTTTGTTGTAGTGGTAGTCCATAGCCTCGAGGCTCAGGCGGGGCGCAAGCGAGCCGAGTTCGTAGGCCAAGTGGGGCATACGGGCCACAGTGGTGGCAGTAGTGGTGTTGTCGTTAGGTGTACTCATCATAAATGTCGCAAATTGGTTTTGTTGAAGATTAAGTGTGTTGTGTACTTCCCCTGGGCTCAACAAAATGTGTGCAAAACATATACTCCACCGAATAGTTTTTTTATCTTTGTGGGGCTAAAACGGAAAATTACTGATACACTATGAAAAGATTCGTACTCGGGGTGGCTGCCGCTCTGGTAGCCCTCTGCGGCTCGGCTGCCGAGATAGAGAAAAAGAGCTATACCTTTACCACCCACGCAGGGCAGGATATGATGCTCGACTACTACTCCGCCTCGGAGCAGGAGCAGCCCTGCCTGATTTTTGTCTTTGGCGGAGCTTTCCTTACGGGTAGTCGCCACGAGCCCGAGCAGGTGCCCGTCTTTGAGGCCTTTGCCGAGCAGGGGTGGAAGGTGGTTGCTATCGACTACCGCCTGGGCCTCAAACCGCTGGTCGACGAGCCCGATGTCGAGCGCAATATGTTCGACATAAGGCGTATGCTCATAGATGCCGTAGAGGTGGCAACCGAAGATTTGCTGGCCGCTACGGGCTATGTTGTGCGCAATGCCAAGTCGCTGGCTATCAATCCTGAACAAATTGTGGTGCTGGGCTCGAGCGCAGGGGCCATAACCGCCTGCCAAGCCGAATATGCCATCTGCAATGACTGGGAGGTGGCACGCCGCCTGGTGCCTGCCGACTTTAACTACGCAGGCATTATCTCTATGGCTGGTGCCATTATGGACAGCGGTCGCAAGCTCACCTGGGCCAAGAGCCCTTGCCCGATAATGATGTTCCACGGCAACTCGGACACCAACGTGCCCTATGAGAAAATTTCGCTCCTGGGTACCCGTATGTTTGGCTCGAAAGAGATTGCCGCATCGCTCGACAAGGTGGGCTCGCCCTACTGGTTCTATGCCGCCAACAATGTGGGCCATAGTCTGTCGTGGAAGCCTATGTACACTATGCGCGAGAAGATGCAGGAGTTTGCCGACCGCATAGCCTTTGGGGGCGAGAGGTTGCAACTCTTCGAGTGGGTTGATGACCTGGGTTTGGAGGAGCTCGAACACGACTTTGGACTGACCGACTTCATCAAGGCCAACTTTGCTCGCGACGTGGAGCACACTGCCGAGAGCGCGGCGCAGTTGGATTAGCCATGGGGAGTGGCTCGGAACATAGTGAACAAAAATCTCAAAAACGTGTAAAAAAGGGCTCTCGGGCCCTTTTTGTGTGGGTTGTGGGTTGCACATTCGTACAATAATTGCTACATTTGGGGGCAAATCGCACGATAATTTTTAACAACACACACTATATCAGCTATGATTTCCAGAACTGCACTGCCCGTAGATGGCGGACTTAGGGAGAATGAAACCCCCTATGACATTATCCATCGTTTCGAGAAGATTCCTACCAAAGTCTACACCTCGGATAGCGAGGCTGTGATGGCTATTGCCGACAAGATTGTCGCCGCCATCAATGACTTTACCCAAAGCCCCGTAGACGACTACGGTATGGAGGAGAAAACCTTTGCGCTGGGTTTGACTACAGGTCGCACTCCCGTAGGCCTCTACCACGAGTTGGCCGAGCGTTGTGCGCGTGGCGAGGTGAGCTTCCGCAGGGTGTCGGTCTACTCGCTCGACGAGTTCTACCCAATCACCGCACAGGAGCAGCAGAGCCGTAACTATCGTATTCACGAAGAGTTGGTTAACCATATCGACATCAAGCCCGAAAATGTGCATCTGATTGATGCCGACCTCGAGAAGGCCGACCTGGAGCGCTACTGCGCCATTTACGACAAGATGGCCAGCAAGATTGACCTGATGGTCGTAGGCGTGGGCGAGCAGGGACAGATTGGCTTCAACGATACGGGCGTAAATCCCAAGAGCAAGACCCGTATGGTGCAGCTCTCGCACAATACCCGTACTGTGCTGTCGAGCCTCTTCTTTGGCGACGGCAACACCCCCCGAATGGGTATTACCCTGGGTATCGGTACCGTTATGAAAGCCAAGCAGATAATGCTGATGGCTTGGGGCGAGGACAAGGCCCAGGCTGTTAAGGATATCGTTGAGGGCGAGTGCTCGAGTGTAGTGCCTGCATCGCTGCTGCAGGAGCACCCCAACATTGCCGTTTATATCGACGAGAATGCCGCCTCGCTGCTGACACGTCGCCAGACCCCCTGGCTGGTTGGCTCGTGCGACTGGACTCCCAAGTTTGTGCGCAAGGCTGTAGTGTGGCTCTGCGAAAAAGTGGGCAAGCCTATCTTGAAACTCACCTACAACGACTATATCCAAAATTCGCTGGGCGAACTGCTCGAGGCGCGCGGCTCGTATGACCAGATTAACATCGACGTGTTCAACGACTTGCAGCACACCATTACAGGCTGGCCTGGTGGCAAACCCAA
Source organism: Tidjanibacter sp. (assembly GCA_045543795.1). Classification (GTDB taxonomy): domain Bacteria; phylum Bacteroidota; class Bacteroidia; order Bacteroidales; family Rikenellaceae; genus Tidjanibacter. The sequence continues at coordinate 76,598 of JAZPXV010000009.1, read as the reverse complement.
TGCCGACGATTCGACAAGGCCCGTGAGCTCGAACCCCTATCCCAAGAGGGTTATCATCTTCTCGCCTCACCCCGATGACGATGTAATCTCGATGGGTGGTACCTTCCACCGACTGGTTAAGCAGGGCCACGACGTACACGTTGCCTACGAAACTTCGGGCAATGTGGCTGTCTATGACGACGTTGTGTTGCAGAACCTCGACACTGCCAAAGAGCTCGGCCTGGGCGACCGCTACGACGAGGTGGTAGAGATTATTAAAAATAAGGTGAAGGGACAGCCCGAGCCACGACCACTGCTCAACATCAAGGGTGCTATACGTCGTGCCGAGGCCAAGGCCGCTTGCCGCTCGCTGGGCCTTAACGACCGCACCAACTGCCACTTCCTCAATCTGCCTTTCTACGAGACTGGCGGTATCAAGAAGGGCGAGCTGACCGAGGCCGACATCGAGATAATCATTGACCTGCTGCACAAGGTTAAACCTCACCAGGTTTACGTTGCAGGCGACCTGACCGACCCCCACGGTACTCACCGACTCTGTACCGAGGCTGTGTTTGAGGCTATGGCCCGTACCGCCGATGAGGATTGGAACAAGGAGTGCCACATCTGGCTCTACCGCGGAGCTTGGCAGGAGTGGAACTTGGGTATGGTAGATATGGCTGTGCCCCTGAGCCCCGAGGAGATTATTGCCAAACGCCACGCCATATATCGCCACCTCTCGCAGAAGGATATTGTGCCCTTCCCTGGTGCCGACAAGAGGGAGTTCTGGCAGAGGGCCGAGGATAGGACCCAGAATACTGCTCGCCTTTACGATGCACTTGGTATGGCCGAGTATCAGGCCATTGAGGTCTTTGTAAAGATGAGGTAAAAGTACCGATAGATGCAAAAAGATAGGGCTTCCGAATTCGGAAGCCCTATCTTTTAGTTATCAGTTGTCAGTTATCAGTTATCAGTTTACGACAGGTGCTGTTACGGGCACTTTTTCGTAGCGATAGCCGAGGCGCTTGAGTTGCAGGGTTACGCCTGCGCGGAACATCACTCGGGCCGAGCGAGCCAAGATGTAGAATGCTCGGGTGGTCTGCTTTTCGATATCCTCGTGCATAATGGCGGTCATAACAGTATGGGCCAGTGTACGCAACGAGTTCTCAATCTCCTCGCGCTCGGGGCTCTCGGGCTCAACGCCAATTACTGCCTTGAGAATATACTCGTCGATGGTGTCAAAACCTCCACCCAGTCGGCTCAGGTCGGCATAGGTGGTGGCTTTGTGGGCATTCCAATTCTTGTCCCACCAGGTTGCCAGGGCCATACCCACATAGGCAGGCACAGCCAGCGTGAAGGCAGGATAGGTGTTGATTTGCGACACCGCATCGGCCATATATTCGGGGGCCATTTCGTGCCAACGCTCCTCGAGCTCGTCTATATCCATCAGTCGGCCCTCGCTGCCCTGCAACGATGCTACCAGGGCTTCGAGTCGCTGCTCGTAGTGCTCCAAGTACTCTCTCTCTTCCATATAATGTATGTAGTTGTGTGCTGTTTCTCTTTTCAGAGTGCAAATATCGGCCAATGTAGCGAGATTTCCAAATCGCTCGGCTCGCTATTGACCATTTAGGGCCTGGCTCACAGCTCGGCGCAGGGTTGTGCGCAGTGTCAGCACCGCTATGGCAAACCAACCGACGGCTTGGGCCCAGAGGGTTGCAATGTGGGGGCAGACTTCGGCTGTGGTGGCTCCCATCGAGGCCGCCTTGATGTAGCCCAATATGGCTGTGGGGGCAGGCAGTAGGTAGTGTATGGCTCGCCAAAAGGGTGGTAGCAGCGTTACGGGGTAGGACATCCCCGACAGGAACAAGAGTCCCACCGAGAAGAAGGCTATCAGCAGCAGTGCCCCCTCGCTGTCGCGAAACAGCATACCAAAGGCTTGACCGAGTGAGGCGGTGGCTATCAGAAATGGCACTATCAAGGCTGTGATTGTTAGTGGGTTACCCAATCTTGGCAGGTCGAACACTACGGGCAGTAGCCCCAGCAGAAAGAGCGCAAAAACGGCATACAGCACCACATATACCACCCCTCGGCCCACTACCACAATGGCCACGCTCGACCAACCCGTTCCTCGGCGTGCGTAGTGAATCAGAGTACCCTGGCTGCGCTCGGCCCCTGTACGAATGGCTATGGCCATCAGCATAGTCTGGAACAGTATGGCCACCAGCACAGCAGGCATCAGGTAGTCGGCATACCCTCGGGTGGGATTATAGAGCGCTGTGCCCACAACCTCTATCGGCTTGGTCAGTAGCAGCTTTTGAGCCACGTCGGTGGGCAGGCTGGCTACAGCTTTGGCGCGTAACTCGCTGTCGACAAACTGCATAGCCCCGAGTGCGCCGCTCTGTATGGCCTCGTAGTTGAGGAATTGGTTGGTAGAGCCTATGGCTACAAATAGGGCTTGCTCGCCTCGGTGCAGCCGCTCGCCCAGGTCGTGGGGTATCAGTATGGCCCCCTCGGCAATGCCTTGTGCTACGGCTTGTTGGGCCGAATGTAGGTCGTCGAGGCTCTCGACAATCTGCACCCTGGGCGAGGCGTCAATCAGCTCCGTAAGCCTTCGCGAGGCCTCGCTGCGCGAGAGGTCTACCACCACTGTGGGCACCTCGTTGACCACGTTGGGCCTATAGAGCAGGTTGTATAGCAGCCCATAGGCTACGACTCCGCCCAGTAGTACCAAAACTGTTGACAATGAGCGCGATATGCCCCTAATCTCATTGTAGATGGTCTGAGTGAGCAGGGCTGTGCGACTAACTAATCTTTTCATACCGACGTGATATTATTGCCCTGCGAAGGCGTGGAAGTAGAGGTAATGGTAGCAGGCAAAAGGCCATCAGAGCCACTATGTGTGGCCACTCGGCCGAGGGGATTGCTATGGCGTAGGGCTCGCCCTGCAGTAGCAACATAAAGTGGCGTATGGGAAGCGCCAGAGCCAACCTCTCCACCACGGGAGCCATTGCCCCCAACGGAAAGGTCACGCCACACAGGGTTGCCCCGAGCGAGCCGACCATTGATACAACGCTGATTGTCAGCCCCATAACGGGATAAATGGCAAATATGGCCAGCGCAAGTGCCTGGCTTGCAACGACCAATAGCACCACATAGAGCACCGTCAGCAGCCACCTTTCGCCCAGTGGCACAGCTCCGCCAATGGTCATTATGGCTACCCCCAGCAGGGTCATTGTGGTGAGGGCAATGGTTTGTGGCAACAGCTTGCCCACCACTGCCTTGCCAATACTGCCCCCAGCGCTCGAAAGCCACTCGACGGCCGAATGGGCCCCAATCTCGTCGCCAATAGAGTAGACCGTAAGCAGTAGTACAACTATCTGTAGCATAACGAAAAAGAATGGCAGCGAGAGGTAGACCGAGTAGTCTAACGAGGGGTTAAACAGAGGCTCCGAGTCGGCCGTTATGGGCACCAGCAGGGCCTCAATCTCGCTGGGCGACAAGGCAATTGCTGTGGCAGTAGCCACTACGGGCGAGGTGGCAAGGCGTTTGAGTATCACCTCCATCGAGGTGGCCACCTGGGCCCCTGCGCTCAACAAGGCAAATTGATAGTAGTAGCCAATCGTTGGCCCTCGGCCTGCGGTAGCGTCGGCGCCGAAGTTGCGAGGAATGACCACAAAGCCGTAAATCTTGCCCCTGCGAATGTCGCCAACAGCCTCATCGGTCGAGGTGTAGTGCCCTGCTACGGCCAGCGTGGGCGACGAGTCGAGGTGGCGCACAACCTCGCGCGAGGAGGCCGTAAAGTCGTGGTCTACAACGCCTATGGGTAGGTCGGTCATCTGCCCATCGCCAAATATGGTGGCCATAAAGAGGGCACAAAATAGCGGCACGCCAAAGCAGACCACCCGATAGAGTGGCCTACTGCCGAGCCTACTGACCTCGCGCCAAAAACATCGGCCAAAACCGCCCTCTCTGCCCTGTCGGCTCATACTCCTGTGGTGTTGTGGGGTAGGGTGACGAGTACCGACATACCTGCCCTTAATCCTTCGATGGGCTCGGTTGGTCGGGCGTGTATCTCGAAGGTGCGCATATCGTAGCTGCCGCTCTGGCGCGTTGCTCGCCAAGTGGCGTAACTGCCCAGAGGGGCTATGTAGTAGACCTCAAACTCTACTTGCTCGGCTCCAATGGCAGGCACCGCAGCCACAAAACGGCTGCCAACACCGAATCGCATCAGTAGCTCCTCCTTTACCATCAGCACCGCATAGGCCCTCGCCAGGTCGACAATCTCTACCAGTGGGGTGCCCACGCCTACAAGTTCGCCCTCGGTGGGGTATATGGCTGCCACAACGCCCCCTTGCGGAGCCCTCAAGTGGCTATCTTGCAGTACGGCATCTACCTGGCCCACCACCCCTGCGGCAGCCTCGACCATTGCTTGGGCGCTCTTGCGGTCCTCGGCCTGGGCACCAGCAACGGCCATCAGATACTGCTGACGGGCCACACTTTCGGCAGCTTGAGCACTCTGGTAGAGGGCAAGCCCTTCATCGCGCCTTTGGAGCGACACTACGCTGTCGGCCCACAGTCGCTCGATGCGACGGTAACTCTTCTCGGCCAGAGCGAGTTGGGCCTTCGCCCCCTGCCACGCCTGCTCGGCCGAGCGCACAATCTCGCTGCGAGTTCCGCGGTCAATCTTTTGGCTCTGATAGCGTGCTGCACTCTCTAATGCTTCGGCTTGCTGCTGCTTGGCTACAGCCTCGGGCGAGAGAATCGACACCAGGGTGTCGCCCCGCCTGACACTATCGCCCTCGGCAACGTAGATGCTGTCTATTCGCCCAGCCAACTTGCCTGCCACCATCACCTGGTAGGCCTCAATCTGTCCCTGGATGACCATAGGGCGCTTGGTGGCCAGGGCCAGCCCTGCGACCGACACTACCGCCACAATGCCCACTACCACGAAGAACAAAACCTCCAAAACTCTATCTCGCCTACTCCTGCTCATAGCTCCGCTAAACTTATGTAATCCAATATATTATTGCCCTGGCCGCTGAGGGCCAACAATGCTGCCAACGAGGTGTCGATTAGGTATAGCGCAGCCAATCGGCCCAACTTGGCTTCGGACAGCATAACCTGGGCATCGACCACCTCGGCCGAGGTGGCCATACCTTCGGCAAATGCCTTTGTGCGCGAGCGTACCAACTCGGCCGCCAACCGCTCGGTCGCCTCGAGTGTGGCCGACTCGTAGATGGCTGTGGTTATGCCGTTGTAGAGTTTTTCGACTGCCAATAGCAGGTTGCTGTGGGCTTGCGATTTGGCTGCTTCAGTGGTCTGTTGGGCCGCCTTGCTGCGTGCTATGCGCCCCTCGCGCCCAAGTCCGTCGAAGAGGGTCCAACTAACCCCCACACCCACAAATGTGCGTGGAAAAAGGCCGTCGTCGAGCCCCTTGTCCCACAACCTATGGCTGGCCAGTAGTGCCACCTGGGGTAGATAACCGCCCTGCTCAATGCGTACCTGCCTAGTGGCTATATCGTGTTGAATATCAATGGCTCGCAGGGTATTATTACCCTCTGCTACCGCCTGGGCAAAGTACTCCTCGCTCGGCAGTCCTCGGGGCATAAAGAGAGGTGTGGTGGGCTGCCAGTTGCACTCCTCGTCGCCCAGGGTGGTGCATAGGTTTCTGTGGGCCAGGGCCAACTCGCCCTGGGCTTGCTGCAGGGCTGCGAGAGCCTGCTGCACCGCAACCTCGGCCACAAGGTTCTCGGCGTGGGTTATCATCCCCTCGGCATAGAGCCGCTGGGCCTGGCGCAGATGGGTTTCGAGCGACTTGTGTTGCCCTTTGCGAACAGCCACAACCTGGTCGGCCAGAGCCACTCCAAAGTAGGCCCCAACCACCTGTGCTGCCACCTGAGCCACTGCCTGCGAGTGTTGCTCCTCGGCCAGGTCGACCACTCGCCCTGCAATCTTCGAGCCCCCCATTCTGCGCCCACCGCTAAACACTGGCCACACCAAGTCAACCCCTACCGAGGCGGTATTGCGGGGTACAAGGTCAAGGGCTATGGTGCTTTGGCCTACCTGTTCCAATATGTTCAGTATGAGTGGATTGTTGGCAAAGAGAGGGGCTATGTCGGCCAGTGCTCCGCCCGTCATCTCGCCCACGTTGGCCGAGAGGCCTATGGGGCTTGTGGTGTGGCTCCACTCGCCTGCGACCATCAGCGTTGGGTACCACGTCGACTCAATAACCCTCTGCTCGGCCCTCGCGGCATCAATGCCACTTGTGGCCACGGCTACCGAAGGGTTGTTGCCCTGCGCCACCGCCAGTGCCTCGGCAAGCGAGAGTGGGGTAGAGGTAGTCTGTTGAGCTACTGCTGATAATGCCCCTGCCGTAAGGGTCCACGCTATGGTCAAAATTTTTATATTTCTCATAATTCGGTACACACTTTTGCTCTACATTTTATTCGCAAAGTGCATACCAAAAAAAGCGAGAGGGACACACCTGCGTGTCCCTCTCGCCCATACATATATTTATATATATGTGTGTCGCTATCTTCTCTTGCCTACTGTGCAGGAGTTGCTGCTGCATCGGCTGCAGGAGCGTCGGTAATGCCCAGCTCTTTCTTAACCATAGGAGCCAAGTCGGTCATCTGATTCTCGTCCCAGTAAGCCAACGAGCCAACTGCCATATCGAATACTGCTGTATAACCACCCTCGGCAGCCACTTTGTCAATGGCGGCTTTGGCCTTGTCAATAACGGGTTTCATCAGCTCGGCCTGCTTGGTCTGCATCTCGGCCGAACCTGCCTTGCCCAGCTCCTCATAGCGCTGCTGGAGGCTCATAAGCTCCTGCTCTTTGCTCTGGCGGATAGCATCCGAGTAGGTAGCGGCTTTCTGCTGATAGTCGGCAGCCAGTTTGTTGTACTCTACCTGGATGTACTCCAGTTGCTCCGACAGGTCTTTCTCCAACTGCTCGAGCTGCAACTGTACCTGCTGAATCTCGGGCATTGCGAAGATTACCTCCTGCGAGTTGATGTAACCAAATTTGGGTTGAGCCTGGCCTACTGCGGTTGCACAGAAGAGTGCAGCCATTGCCAGCGAAATTTTTGTAAGCAATTTCATAAAAAGGTTTTTTCTTTTTGTTGTTTGTGTTTATGATTTCTGTTATTTGATTGTCTTGATAATGGCGTCGGTCACGTCAATCTTCTCCGAGTAGAAGGGTACACTGGTGGTAGCCAAGTCGATAAGCAGGTCGAGGCCGTTGGCTACGGCATAGTCGTTCATTGCTTTGGCAACCTTCTCCTGGAAAGGGGTAATCAGCTCGTCTTGCTTCTTGGCAATGATGCCGTCGGCACCAAATACGCTCTGCTGATACTTGGTAATCTTTGCCTCGTTGTCTATGATTGCCTGCTCGCGCGACTGCTGGTCGGCAACCGAAAGTCCCTCTTTGGCAACCATATAGTTGTTATACATCTCTTCGAGCTTTTTGTAGGCCTCGTCGACGTTGTTCTGATACGAGGTTGCGAGCGAGTCGAGCTCGGCAATGGCTGCGGCATAGTCGTCCATAGCCTCGTAAATCTTCTGGCTATTAACAACGGCAATGTTCAGTCTATTATTGGCTATTGCAATGCTCTGCTGTGCTGCGGCACCCCAGCATACCGCTACGGTGGCAATCAAAATGGTGATTATTCTTTTCATAACTGTACTAAATTATGTTAGGTTTATACACTCTTCTGTCTGTTGTCTTATGTTTAGAACTGCTGGCCGATTACGAAGTGGAACTGGCTGCCGCTCACTGTGCTCTGGCCGTATGGGCGGTCGAAACCGTAGCCCCAGTCGATACCCAGCAGACCAATCATTGGCAAGTAGATGCGCAGACCTGCACCCAACGACCTCTTGAGCTGGAAGGGGTTGAAATCCTTCCACGAGAGCCAACCGTTACCAGCCTCGGCAAATAGCAGCGCGTAAATCTGGCTCGAGGGCTCCATAATCAGCGGGTAGCGCAACTCGGCGGTGTACTTGTTGTATACATTTGCGTATGTGTAGCTGCTGTTACTTGGGGTAAGCGTACCGTCCTCATAACCACGCATCGAGATGATGTCGACACCATAGACGTTGTAGCCCGACATACCGTCACCACCCACGTCGAATCCCTCGAAGGGCGACTGTTTGCCTTCGGTGTAGTTGCCCAGGTAACCCATCTCTGCCCTTGTCATAACAACAAGTTTGCCATCGTTGGTTAGGGGGTAGTACCACTTGTAGCTCAACAGCCACTTGTGATACTCGATCCACTTGTACTTCTCCTCGTCGGGCATCTTGGCGTAGTCCTTCTCGGGGCCAAAGAGCGAGTAGGGGGGAGTAAGTGTCAGCGAGAACGAGAACTCCGAACCGCTACGGGGATAGATTGGCGAGTCGGTAGAGTTACGCGACAGCAACGTGCGGAAGGTGATGATATTAGACCTACCATTCTGCAGCAAGAAGTAGTTCCAGTCGTTCATATCATAAGCCGTGTAGGCCAACTCGTTGTAAATCGTAAAGTACTGGTCGGGCCAGTTGAGCCTGCGGCCCAAGCCTGCGCTCACACCCATTGCGCGGAAGTACTGACCATTGTCAACCAAACCTGTGTAGGCCGAGTAGTAGTTGGTGGTCTGCTCTGACCAGTAGCCGCCAATGGTGAGCGAATTGGGCTTCTTGCCACCCAACCAGGGCTCGGTGAAGCTGGCCGAGAACGAACTATAATAGGTACCGTTGGTCTGGCCCCTAATCGACAACTGCTGGTTGTCGCCCTGGGGGTAGGGCCTCCAAGCATCCTTGTTGAATACGTTGCGCATACTCATATTGGTAAACACAACGCCCAACGAGCCTACAAACATACCAGCACCCCAACCGCCGCTAATCTCAAACTTGTCCGAGGCCTTCTCGCTCAAGCCCCAAGTTACGTCTACCGCCTCGTTCGATACTGGCTGGATGTTGGGCATAATCTGGGTTTCGTCAAAGTGGCCCATTGCGGCCAACTGACGCATTGTCTGCATAATAAGTGCTCGGTTGTAGAGCTCACCAGGGCGAGTGTAAATCTCCCTGCGGATAACCTCGTCGTTTACCTTGTTGTTACCCGTAATGTTCACGTTGTTGAACCTATACTGCTGGCCCTCAAAGATTTTAATCTCCAGGTCAATCGAGTCGCTGCCGATAATAATCTCGGTGGGCGAGATTTGCGAGGCCAGGTAGCCCTCGTTCTGGTAGAGCGAGTTGACGGTCGAAACATCCTCGGGGTCATCCTCCTTGCCTACGCCCAGGCGCTCATAGAGGGTCTTTTTGTCGTATGCATCGCCCTTCTTGAGGCCCAGCATCTGGTCCAATTGCTCGGTCGAGTACTTGCTGTTGCCCACCCACTTGATGTTGCGGTAGTAGAACTTGTTGCCCTCGTCGACAGTAATAACCAGGCCAATGCGCTCGGGGTTGATGACATATACCGAGTCTTTGACAATCATTGCATTACGATAGCCCTTCGAGTGGTAGAAGTCGATGATATTCGTAAAGTCCTCCTCCAACTCGTCTTGGCGCAACTTGGTGTTGTGGAAGATGTTGATACTCTTCTTGTGAATCTTCTTCATCACCTTTCGCAACTGCTTGTCGGTAAACACCTCGTTGCCCTCGAAGTCGAGCTCGCCGATGCGTACTTTCTCGTTCTTGCTCACCTCGAAGATTACGTTCACAGCGTTCTTAATCACGCTATCGTTCTCGATTCGGGGCGTAACGGTCACGTTGCGGAAGCCCTTGTCGATATAGTGCTCCTTAATCTGGTGTACCCTCTTCTGCACTGCATAGTCGCTCAGAGCCTCGGTACCACGTTTTAGTTTGAGGTCCTCGGTGAGCGATGTTGCGGCACTCTTGCTGATGCCGTCAAACAGCCAGCGGAAGATTCGTGGGCGCTCGGCCAACACAAAGTTGATATCCACGCTGTCGCCATCGATGGTCGTTACGGCCTTGATGTCCGAGAAGTACTGCTTGGTCCACATACGGGCAATGGCCTGCGAAAGCTCGCTACCAGGAATCGTAATCTCATCGCCTACAGCCAGACCAGTCGAGTTGACCTGCAACTGTGGGTCAAGAAAGCGTATGCCCGATGCGTCGAGCGAGCGGATGATATACTTCTTGGGGTTGGTGTAGTCGGCCATAGGGGCATCGACATCTACCGAGTCGGGCACTGTAGCCTCCAGGTTGTTGATGTCATAGGCGAGGGCCTCGACCTTCAGCGAGTCGGCCTGCGCCCTGAAACCCTCGGCCTCCACCGCAGCCTCTTGTGCCTTGATGGTGGTTGCGCCCAGCAGCGCAAGGGTTAATATAAGGAGTTTTCTATTCATTGTCTGTGTTGGAACGATATTTCTTCTTTGCAGTGTGTTGTGATTCTCTCTTTCTATTTGGGTGGCTCTATTTGACCAGTCCAAAGCGGCGATTGCGCTGTGCGTAGGCCTCCAGGGCCTCGTCGAACGAGCTTTTGTCAAAGTCGGGCCACAAGGTGGGGGTGAAGTAGAGCTCGCTGTAGGCAGCCTGCCACATCAGGAAGTTGCTGAGCCTATACTCGCCACCAGTGCGTATCACCAGGTCGGGGTCGGGATAGTTGCGCGAGTAGAGGTGGGCCGAAATGTAGTCGGCATTAATCTGCTCGGGGCTCAATTTACCCTCGGCAGCCTGCGCCACCAACTGGCGCACAGTGTCGGTAATCTCGTAACGCGAGCTGTAGTTCATAGCCAATACCAGCGTGAGGTTGGTACCACCTGCGGTCTCGCCCTCAATCTTGTCGATATAACTATTCACCTTCTCCGAGAAGGCTGCCCTGTCGCCCATCAACTTAACCTCCACTCCCTGCTCTTTCAGCTCGGGGGCCTCGGCAATAACGCTGCGGCAGAAGAGCTCCATAATGGCGTTGACCTCTTCGGCAGGCCTACCCCAGTTCTCGGTCGAGAAGGTGTAGAGTGTCAGGTAGCGAACACCGCGGTTAACGGCGGCCTTAACCACACGACGCACGCTCTCAACCCCCGCAATGTGTCCTTCGGGGCGGTCGAGACCGCGCTGTTGAGCCCAGCGGCCGTTGCCATCCATAATGATTGCAACGTGCTGTGGAATTTTGCTCTCGTTACTATTTTGTGTCATACTTTTCCAATTAAACGCGCAAATATAAAACATTTTTGCGACTATCCCAATAGGGATAGCCCACATTTTAGCATATATTGCACTAAAGTATTCGGGATGATCTATTTAGCCTCGCGGCTGTCTAATCCCCACATCATCTTCTCTTTTAACGTATCGTAGAACGATATATTTTGCAGCTTGACCAGAAAAACTTGCTCCTCGGCACGGGTAATCTCAAACGAGGCTCCGTTGCTGATGGTATAGCTCTCGTTGTCGATGCCAGCCAGAGCGTGGGGGTCGCGAGCGTCGATTGTGAGGCGAATGGTGCTGCTGTCGGGAATTACGATGGGGCGCATCGTGAAGTTGTGGGGCGCAATGGGCGTAAGTATCAGGCAGTTGCACGTTGGTGCAACGATGGGACCTCCTGCACTGAGCGAGTAGGCGGTCGAGCCCGTGGGGGTGGCAATCAGCGCACCATCGCTCCAGTAGTTGGCAGCCAGGCGGCCGTCAATCTCGACCTTTATGCCAATCATACCCATATGGCTGCGCTGGATAGAGAATTCGTTGAAGGCCAGGGGAAATGTTACGGGCACATCGAAGTCGCCCTCGATACGCAACATCGACCTCTGTTCGATGCAGTAGTTGCCCTCGGCCAGCGCGTCGAGCGCCACGTCAAACTCCTCTTTCGATACAGTGGCCAAAAAACCCAACCTGCCCGAGTTGATACCCAAAATTGGGGTGGGGGCTCCACCCAGACTGCGAACAGCGCTCAACAGGGTGCCGTCGCCACCATAGGAGATAACCACCGAGTCGGGCGTAACTACGTCAGCTATTGCATCATAGCAGCGCTCGGCCGAGGTGGCAACAACGCCCCTTTCGGCCAGCCACTCGGCGGCCGAACTATTTACTACCCACTCGAAATTGTGGGCCTCGATACTCTCTAAAAGTGCCCCAAAATTTTCGACAGAACTCTTGTCTGTGGGGCGAGAAAACAAAATTATTTTCATTTCACAAGAATTTGTGATACCTTTACATCGCAAAAGTACCGAAAAACTTCAAATAATACCTCAAATGTTATGACAAAATTGAGTGTAAACATAAACAAAATTGCCGTTATCCGCAATTCGCGTGGCGGTAATATGCCCAATGTGCTGCTGGCTGCCGAGAATATCGAGCGCTTTGGGGCGCAGGGCATTACTGTTCACCCCCGTCCCGATGGTCGCCACATCCGCTACGACGATGTGCGTGCTCTGAAGGGGCTTGTTACGACCGAGCTGAACATCGAGGGTAACCCCATCGACTCGTTCACCGACCTGGTCTTGGAGGTTGTGCCTCACCAGGTTACGCTCGTGCCCGATGCTGCAAATGCCATTACCTCCAATGCTGGCTGGGATACCATTGCCAATCGCGAGTTTTTGGCCCAGAAGATTGCGCAGTTCAAGGCCAAGGGCATTAGGGTGTCGATTTTTGTGGACCCCGTAGTAGAGATGGTGAGGGGTGCTGCCGAGTGTGGAGCCGACCGCATAGAGCTCTATACCGAGGCCTATGCTCGCGACTATTCGGCCAACCGCGAAGAGGCTATTGCCCCCTACGTTACCGCCGCTGCCGAGGCACACGCACTGGGGTTGGGCATAAATGCAGGCCACGACCTCAATCTGGAGAATCTGCACTACTTCGTTGAGCGTATTCCCTACGTCGATGAGGTGTCGATTGGCCACGCACTTATCTCAGATGCCCTCTACTACGGCTTGGAGAATACTGTGCAACTCTACCTCCGTGAATTGAAATAGAAAAGAGATATAGATGGAATTTCCACTTTCGCTACCCATCTTTGGGCAGATACAGAAGATTGTCGACCGCCTAGGGCTGAGGGCCTATGTGGTGGGTGGCTATGTGCGCGACTACTACCTGCGCCGCCCCTCGACCGACATTGATGTTGTGGTGGTCGGCAGCGGTATCGAGGTGGCTAAAGCATTGGGTAAGCAACTGCACACTAAAGTGTCGATTTTCAAGACTTTTGGTACTGCTATGTTGCACGACAGCGAGGGGCGCGAAATTGAGTTCGTGGGGGCTCGCAAAGAGTCCTACTCGCCCGACTCGCGCAAGCCTGCGGTCGAGGAGGGTACTATCGAGGATGACCAGCTCAGGCGCGACTTTACTATCAACGCGCTGGCTTGGTCGCTCAATGCCGACAGCTTTGGCGAACTGCTCGATAGCTTTGGCGGTATGGACGACCTCGAGCGACTGATTATCCGCACTCCGACCGACCCCGATGTAACCTTCTCTGACGACCCGTTGAGGATGATTAGGGGTATTAGATTTGCTACCCAGTTGGGCTTTGACCTTGCGCCCGAGACCTTCGATGCCATTGTTCGCAATCGCGAGCGCATAGCCATTGTGTCCAAAGAGCGCATCATCACTGAACTGAACAAAATTATGCTCTCGCCCGTTCCGTCGATTGGCTTCGAGCTGCTCTCTCTGACGGGTCTGTTGCCGCTAATTTTTCCCGAATTGGAAGCTCTACGAGGGGTTGAGGTAAGGAATGGTAAGGGCCACAAAGACAACTTTGTACACACAATGAAGGTTCTGGACAATGTGGCCAAAAAGAGCGACAACCTGTGGCTCCGTTGGGCCGCCTTGTTGCACGACATTGCCAAGCCCCGCACCAAGGCTTTCGATGCCCGCGTGGGGTGGTCGTTCCACGGCCACGAGGTGGTGGGCAGCAAGATGGTGCCCGAGATTTTCCGACGTATGAAGCTGCCCCTCAACGAGCATATGAAGTATGTGCGCAAGATGGTCTTTCTGCACCTGAGGCCCATAATTCTCTCGGAAGATGAGGTTACAGATTCGGCTGTGAGGAGGTTGCTCTTCGAGGCCGGCGACGATGTAGAGGATCTGATGACACTCTGCGAGGCAGACATAACCTCGGGTATAGACTCGAAGGTGCAGCGCTACTTGCGCAACTTTGCTCTGGTGAGGGTGAAGATGAAAGAGATTGAGGAGAAAGACCGTGTGCGCAACTTCCAGCCCCCTATTACTGGCGAGATAATTATGAGCACCTATGGACTGGAGCCTTGCTCGTTGGTGGGCGAGATTAAGGCCATCATAAAAGATGCCATCCTCGACGGAGTTATCCCCAACGACTACGATGCCGCCTTTGAACTGATGGACAAAATCGCCACCGAAAAAGGCTTAAAGAGAATTGAAAATTGAAAATTGAAAATTGAAAATTGAAATTGTCCTTATAACTCATATAGCTCCTATAGCTCTTATATTCCCTGCGGAAGGGTGAAAATGAAAAAACAAGCGAACCATATTGCGTGGTTCGCTTGTTTTGTGATATCCCTCCCTCTTGCTCTTGGGGTCGGCTAAATCTCGTCGCGCAGGTTGTCGATATCCTCGTCCTCGTCGTTCTGGTCGGCCAACTCGTCGGCGCCCTTCAGGTCGTCATCGTAGTAGTCGCGATCCTCCTCCTCAATGTGGTCGTCAATCTTGACGTCAATTTTCACAAGGTAGCTCGCAGCCTCGGTCTCGAAGGGTACGGCATAGAAAAAGTCACCATTGGGTTTGTCGATACGCATCATTGCATCGGTAAAGCCAAGGGGATACAACTTCTTAACCTCCTCTTGCAGCTCGGGCGAAAGGTTGATAAAACTAACAATCGAACGGGGTTTGTTGCTCTTTTTGGTAATCATATCTCGTGTTTTTGTGGTTTGCTGTACAAAATTTCTGCAATTATAACGCAAATTTTCATATTCGATGCACCCTGCAAGATTTTTTTTCAAAAAAAACGCATTTTTTGTTTTTTTGCCCGTAGAGTTTGGTCTGAACGGGATTTGTTTGTATTTTTGTAGTAACGTCCGCCAAGTATTTATTCGGAAAATTCTATGTGTTAACAATGGCATCTGTTCGAGAGCAAATAGAGGAGCTTCGCAGCAAGCTCAATCAATACAACTACCTATACTATGTCAAGGCGCAACCCGTAGTGAGCGACTACGAGTACGACACCCTGTTGCGCCAGCTTCAGCAACTCGAAGCCGAGAATCCAGAGTTTTTCGACCCCTCATCGCCTACACAAAGGGTGGGTAGCGACTTGGCCAATACGTTCAGCTCGGTTGAGCACCGCTTCCCAATGCTTTCGCTCTCGAATACCTATTCGCTCGATGAGTTGAGAGAGTTTGTTGAGCGCGTTGAGCGCGAGGTCGAGGGGGTGGAGTTTGTGTGCGAATTGAAGTTCGATGGTACGGCCATATCGCTCACCTACGAACACGGCCGACTGACCAGGGCGGTTACTCGCGGCGATGGCGTAAGGGGCGACGATGTTACGGCCAATGTGCGTACCATTCGCTCGGTGCCCCTGGTGTTGCAGGGCGAGGGGTGGCCCGACTACTTCGAGATGCGTGGAGAGGTGTTGATGCCCCACGCTTCGTTCGAGAGGCTTAATCGCGAGAGGGCCGAGGCTGGCGAAAACCTATTTGCCAATCCGCGCAACGCTGCGGCGGGTACTATCAAGCTGCAGAACTCGGCCGAGGTGTCCCGACGTGGGCTCGACTGCTACCTTTACTATATGGCTGGCGAGGGACTGCCACACGAAAACCATTGGGACAACCTGCAAGCGGCTCGCTCGTGGGGATTCAAGATTTCGGACCGTATGCAAATGTGCCGCTCGTGGGCGGAGATATCTGATTATATAACTCGCACAGATACAGAACGTAAAGAGTTGCCCTACGACACCGACGGCGCGGTCATAAAGGTCAATGACTACCTGATGCAGCGCAAGCTGGGCTCGACGGCCAAAGCACCGCGCTGGGCTGTGGCCTACAAGTTTAAGGCCGAGCAAGCCCTCACACGTCTGCTCTCGGTCGACTTCCAAGTGGGGCGTACTGGGGCCATTACCCCTGTGGCCAATTTGGACCCTGTGCAGTTGGCTGGTACGGTGGTCAAGCGAGCCTCTATTCACAATGCCGACCAGATTGCTCTGCTCGACCTGCGCATTGGCGATATGGTCTATGTCGAAAAGGGGGGCGAGATAATACCCAAGATTACGGCCGTGGAGCTCTCTGAACGACAAGAGGGTAGTGAGCCCCTGCAATATATCGACCGTTGCCCCGAGTGTGGCACGCAGCTGGTGCGCATCGAGGGCGAGGCCAAGCACTACTGCCCCAACCAGACAGGGTGTGTGCCCCAGATTGTTGGGCGCATAATCCACTTTATCTCGCGCAAGGCGATGAATATCGAGGGCATTGGCGAGGAGACTGCCGAACTGCTCTACAAGAGTGGCTTGGTCAAGAATGTGGCCGACCTATATGGGTTGCAACCTGCAATGGTGGCCGCCCTGCCTCGTATGGGCCAAAAGAGTGCCGAGAATATTATGCACCAACTGGCCGCATCGCGCCAGGTGTCCTTTGAGCGCGTGCTGTTTGCGCTGGGCATACGCTTTGTGGGCGAGACTACGGCCAAGTATCTGGCCCACCACTTTGGCTCGCTCGATGCCATTATGAACGCCTCCGAGGAGCAACTTGCCGAGGCTGATGAGGTGGGCGAGAAGATTGCCCAGAGCATTGTGGCCTACTTTGCCGACCAGGATAATAGGCAGATTGTGGAGCGACTGCGCAGCGAGGGGTTGCAGTTCGAGGTGGCGCAAAAGAGCCTGCTGTCCAACTCGTTAGAGGGGCTGTCGTTTGTCATATCGGGCAGCTTTGAGCGTCACTCGCGCGACGAGCTCAAAGCTCTCATAGAGAGCCACGGGGGGCGCAACCTGGCTGCTGTGTCGGGCGCTACGAACTATCTGCTTGCAGGCGACAAGATTGGCCCTGCCAAGTTGCAGAAGGCCACCAAGTTGGGTGTGGTGATTATTAGCGAAGAGCAGTTTGAGGCTATGATTGGTGATGCCGAGCCACTGCCCCAAGAGGCTGCCGAGGTTGAGCAACCTGCCGAGCAGCCCACGCCACAACCTGCCGCCACCCAGGGAAGTCTGTTTTAGAGAAAGAACAAATAAAATTGATAAGTCTGGCAGAGAATATATGATAAAATCATATATCTTTGTGGATAGATTGGCCGCTGCAGAGTGCGCCAGTGACGAATAAGACGAAAACACATAAACTATATGAAATCCAAATTAACAGGTCTGGGAGTTGCACTGGTAACCCCATTTACCGACAAAGGCGAGATTGATTTTGCGGCACTCAACCGAGTGGTAGACAATGTGATAGAGGGTGGTGTTGACTACCTGGTAGTGATGGGCACCACGGGCGAAACCCCAACTCTGTCGATGCCCGAGAGGGTGGCCCTGTTGCGAGCCGTCAAGGAGCGCAACGCTGGCCGACTGCCCATTGTTGTGGGCGTAGGTGGCAACGACACTGCCCGAGTGGTTGAGCTCATCAATCAGACCAATCTCGACGGAGTAGACGCCATTTTGAGTGTAACACCGTTCTATAATAAACCCTCGCAAAGGGGCCTTTTTGAACACTACAAGTATATTGCCGAGCGCTCGCCCAGGCCAATCATCCTCTACAACGTGCCAGGTCGCACAGGTGTGAATATGGAGGCCGAAACTACGCTGCGCATAGCTCGCGAGTGCCCCAATGTGATTGCAACCAAAGAGGCCAGTGGCAACCTTGAGCAGATTAAGGCCATAATTGATGCCGCCCCCGAGGATTTTATGGTCATATCGGGCGACGACTCGCTGGCTCTGCCTATTATCAAGGCGGGTGGCTATGGCGTTATATCGGTGGCAGCCAACGCTTTTCCACGCTACTTCAGCCGTATGATTAGCGATCAGTTCGAGGGTAAGTATGACGAAACCGAAGCGATGTTCGAGCGCATAAGGCCTACGGTCAAGATGCTCTTTGCCGAGGGTAACCCCCCAGGAGTTAAGGCCGCAATGGCTGTTAAAGGGCTGCTGCACAACAATCTGCGCCTGCCACTGGTGCCAGTGAGCGACGAGTTGTATGGCTCAATCGAGGCGACCATCAAGGCCGAGGGCTTTGAGTAGTGGCGCCAACCTTACAGCAGAGGTAATAAATAGAGCGGCTCGGGCGTTTTGTTGGTAGTTATGAAAGCAATCAGATTAATTCTTTTTTCGATGGTGGCACTTGTGGCCTCGTTGGGCGTTGTAGCCCAGGAGGTTAAGCAGGTGGCCGATCCTGTGTGCGTGCCCTCCGAGGAGGATATTTTGCAACGCACCATCGACTCTTCATCGCCCTACTACCTGCCACGCCTGCTGGGGCTCTACCTGTCGGGCGAGAGGCCACTCACGCTGGAGGAGTACCACTACCTCTATTACGGCTATGCCTATACCGAGGATTACAAACCCCTGGAGCCCATCGAGGCCGAGACCGAGGTGCTGGTGGCTATGGAGAAGGTTATGGCCGAGGCGAGTGGCCAGAATATCGACGAGCTGATAGGTGCCGCTATGAAGGTTATGGAGAGCGACCCGTTCAGCCCCAAGAACTTAAACTTCTTGGTTTATGCCTACGGACTGCTGGGCGACGAGGTGAACGAACAACTCTGCTACGACCGTTTGGACAAGGTACTGCGCACCATCGAGCGCTCGGGTAGTGGCACCAAAGAGAGCGAGCCCAAGCACGTCTTGAGGTTCTCGCACGCGGCCGACGTGCTCTATGCGCGAGGTGTAGAAATTAAACGCCGCGAGGTGGTGTCGCGCACAGCCGAATTTATATTCCTCACCCACAAAGACCAGTTCGGTCAGCAGGGCTACTACTTCGACTTCTCGAGGGTGTATTGGAACAAGCCCGAGGTCGAGCCTAAACCGCAAAAACGCGGCTGGACACTGAATAATGTGCCACTTAAATAGAACACTATGAATGTTGGCCGACTTATACGCAATGGACTGATAGTGAGTGTTGTGGCTGTTGTAGCCGCAATGCTTGGATCGTGCGTTGCCGACCCCGAGCAGGGGTGGGTTGAACTACCCGAGGGCCACAGCGAACATACGCTGGTGATGTATATGTTTGCCGACAACAATCTGCGTGGCGATATGATTAAGAACATCGTTAGTGCCGAAAAAGGGTTGGCCAAGTCGATGCCCTCGGCACGAGTGGTGGTCTACATTGATATGGCCGACTCGACGGTGCTGTGTCAAATGCGCCACCTGCCATACGGCGAGCAGGAGCACATCCGACACTTCGATATACTCAAAAAATACCCCAATCAGGACTCCTCAGACCCTGCCGTTATGCGAGCCGTTATGGCCGATGTGCGCAGCCTGGCCCCGAGTGAGAGCTATGGCCTGGTGATGTCGGGCCACGGAACGGGTTGGTTCCCAATTGGTTCGGTCGGTACATCGTATAACGACCAAAGGGTGGCTGCCAAGCCTGGCATTGAGCCGAGTGGGGTGGGGGCCGAGTATATATTCCCTCGCCTGGGCGAAGATGGGGCGATGACTCGCTTTGTGGGCTACGACAACTACAATAGCGATGATAGTATGACCTCGACCGAGCTGGTAGAGGGTTTGAGCGAGATGCACTTCGATTATATTCTGTTCGATGCCTGCTTTATGGGCTCGGTTGAGTTTGTCTACGACCTGCGCACTGTGGCCGACTATATTGTGGCCTCGCCCGTGGAGGTTATGAGCGCAGGTATGCCCTATGAAGATATTGTGCCACTGATGTTTGCACCTGGGCGCGACATCTGCAAGGTGGCCGAAAAGGTGGTCGATGTCTACGTCAATACGGGCTTTTCGAGCAAAAGGTCGGTGGCTATGGCAGTGGTCTATTGTGCAAAACTTGACCAACTGGCCGAATGTATGGCATATATTTATAGGTATGCCAAAGGCGATAGTGACAAGGGATGCGTAGAGGTGCTTGCCGAGAAGGTCGATAGGGACCGCCTGCAACAGCTTGACAGGGTTATTCCTACGGCATTTTACGACCTTGAGGACTTGGGCTTGGAGCTGTGCGGCGGCAACAAGGAGTTGGAGGCTATGTGGTTGAATGCACTCTCGGAGGCGATTGTCTATTCGGGACACTCGGATGATATATGGTCGGCACGCAGTGCGTATGACTACTGGTGGATTGACCAGAAGGTCGACGGAGTGCTGGAATTGTGTGGCTTGAGTGGCTACCTGCCAATAGCCTCGGCACCCATTACCTCAAAGCACTATTTCGAGAGTAATTGGGCTAAAAAGGTCTATGAAGAGCCACTATAAAAACTCTACAATACCTCTACAAGTAATATTTTTTAGACTTTTAGTTTTATGATATAACCACCTAAAAATTAGGTGGTTATTTGTTATTGGGTGGGGCGTGGTGCTACTCTACAAGTTGGAATCGTGACACTACAACCAACTTTTTTACTATCTTTGTAAAGATAGCAAAACGACTAACCGAAATTTTACTATGCTTTTCAGGAATAAAAAGGCCGATATTTTGGTCGAAAACATCGACAAGTTTTTCAACACTATCGACAGCGCCCTGCTGGTCTTTAAGGATGGTGTTCGCAACTATCTATACTCGAATACCGAGGCCTTTAACGAAAATCTGCAAACAATGTCACACCTGGCTACCGAGGCTGCAATGTTGCGTCGCACGGTAGAGAACGACCTCTATACCCAGACCGCTCTGGTGCGCTCGAGGGGCGATATTATGCGCCTGCTCGAAAAGATGGGGCATATTGCTACTACGCTCAATGACAGCTTGTTGCAGTTTGAAATAGAAAACCCATTTGTGCCTGCCGAGCTGAATAACGATTTTCTGAAATTGACCGAACTCTCAACTCTGGCGGTCGAGACGGCTCTGCCCTCGGCAAAGGCCTATTTCCGTGCCCCTGAAGATGTAGCCGAGAAGATTCAGAGGGTATATTTCTATGAGAGCGAAACGAATAAGTGTGCCCAGGCCATCAAACGCAAGGTGTTCCACGAGATGATGAACATTAAGTTGAGCGAAAAGTTCCACTTGCGCTACTTCGCCCTGCATATCGAAAACCTGTCGGATGCCGCAGTGAGCGTTGCCGACCAGCTGTCGGTTATGGCCATTAAACGCAATTTTTAGAATCGGAAAACCCACTCTCCAACGACTATGAACATTGCCTTGTCAGTACTCGTTATTGTTGTGATTCTCTGGTGGTTGCTTGCCAGGGAGTTGCCTGTGCTGTTTGGGGCTTTGGTATCGACCGGGGCGCTCAAACGCAACAAGTTCGATGTGCTGGTGGGGGTGGTTGTTGTGGCTGCCATTGTTGCAGGACTGATGCTGCCCCTCTATGGCAACCTGAATGTTACATATTCGCCACTGCCGAGCAGCCTGATGGTGGTGGTTGTGGTTTTGGCTTTTGGTGTGGTGCTGCTGCTGGAGCGACTGGGGACAATGCCCTCGCTGATGGTGGCTCTGTTGGCGATGGTCGAGTGCTATAGGGTGCTAAATGTAGACGGTGCCGCGATTGATTATAAATTGTTGATTAGCTGGTGTGTAGCCCCTGTGGTGTCGGCTCTGCTGGCTGCTCTGCTCTATTGGGTTAATAGGGTGGGCTTTGGTAAGTCGCACCTTCATATCATCAAACACGCGGGCTACCTGCGCTATGTCGTGATTTTGGGCATTGCACTGACGGCTGCGGCCGTGGGGCTCAACTGTAGCCCTGTGTTGGTGTGGCTCACTGGCGGAACGGTATATGGTGGTGTTGGAATGGGTATTGTGGCAGTGGCCTTTGTGGCTCTGTTTGTGCTGCTTAGGAGTGTCATACACAAGCAGGTCGATGCAAATGCCGAGCACTACCTCGACTTTTCGAGTCAGGCGGTGTGTGCCATTTGCTACGCTGCATCGACTACACTGCTGCTCTTCTCGACCAGTGCAGTGGAGGTTGTGGGACTGAGGCCCACTCCTCTGGGCGTGGCCTCGCCTCTGTATGGTGCAATGGTGGGCGTGGCTCTGGTTAGGCGCAGGGCTATGTACGAGGGTGGCACTATTGGCCGAGTGGCTGTGGGTGTGGTGGCAACTCCCTTGCTGTCAATGGCTTGCTACTACCTGCTGTCGTCGTTGTTCAGCGATGAGGTTATGGCCAACGACCTGTGGAATGCTACTATTGTGGTAATTTTGCTGCTGTTGGGACTGCTGGTTGTGTTTGCTCGCTATGTGCGCAAGCAGGAGAACCTAAAACAGTCCACTCGCAAACTGCTGTTGAGCCAACAACAACAGCTCTTCGAGAACCAAAAGGCGCTCAACGACTTGGAGTTGAAAGCTATCTTGGCCGAAAACCAAAGCCTTCACGGCACCCTGGAGCTGAAACGCAAAGAGATTGTAAATGTGGCACTTGGCATTAGCGAGCAGAAGGAGTTTTTGGAGATGCTGGCCGAGAAGGTGAGGGTGGCAGCCAAGAGTTCGAGCAGCGAGGCCAAAGACAAGATAATTGCCGAGTTGCAGAACGACCTGAGCCAGCGCATCAACTCGTCGAGCGAGATTGATGAGTTCTACGCTCAGGCCGAGCAGTTGCACAAAGATTTTAGTGTCAAGCTGACCGAGGAGTTCCCCCACCTTACAACCTCCGAGCGCCGACTGGCTACGCTGTTGCGACTGGGCTTCTCGTCGAAGTACATTGCTACGCTTATGAACATCTCGCCCAAGAGCGTGGAGATAAGCCGCTACCGACTGCGCCAAAAGTTGGGCTTGCAGAAGGGCGATAACCTGATAAATTTCATAAAATCAATTTAATACACAATAAATAACAACACAATTTTATTACAAACCCAAAACAAAAATCAAATGAAAAAGTTTTTACTTATTGCAGCCGTAGCTATCGCATCGATTTGCGGAGCACAGGCACAAGAGGCCGAGGTTACCTACAACCAGTATGGTCAGAAAGTTACTTCGCTTCCTATTAAGGCACAGGTACAGGACGGTATCTTGGTTTTCCAGAACAAAGACGCAGGCTACAAGATGTGGTTCGACGTTCGCGTTCAGGGCGATGCAGCCGTTTACTTTGGCTACGACAAAAACCTCACCCAGATTGGTAACGGTATGAGCTTCCGCCGTACCCGTTTTGCCGTTAAGACCCAGATTAACAAAGATTGGTATGCCGAGTTGGATACCGACTGGTCGAGCGGTATTGTTGAGCTGAAAGATGCTATTCTTCAGTACGATGGTATTGAGAACTTGCAGATTAAGATGGGTAACTTCAAGGAGAACTTCTCGATTCAGCGTAACTCGACCAGCCGCTACCTGCTCTTTATGGAGCGTGCAATGGTTACCTACTTGGCTCCCTCGCGCCATATGGGTGTAAACTTCCGTTATACCACCCCCGCACTGTGGGCTTCGTTTGGCGTGTTTGGTCCCGAGATTAAGGGTGCCGAGGAGCAGACCTTTATGGAGGATGGTAACAAAGACTACGGTCTGGATGCAGGTTTGAGCTACACTGGTAAACTGGTATGGCGCCCTCTGCACAAGATGGACAACGGCTCGTTGCACATTGGTGCCGCTGTTTCGTACCGCGAGCCTAAAGTGACTTCGACCGATGGTTACAACGCTATCCGCTACAGTACCCGTAACTCGACCAGCATCAACCGTAAGAAATTCCTCGATACCGACGCAATCAAGGGCCTCGACCACGAGCTGCTCTGGACCGTTGAGTTGGCAGGTCACTACGAGTCGCTGCGCTATGAGGCTGCTTACATCTCGCGTCAGGCATTTGTTGACCTTGCCAAGAACGATAAGGGTGCCGACCTGCGTGCCGCAAGCGGTTGGTATGTACAGGCTGGTTATATGCTCTTTGGTGGCAAACAGAACTACGATGCAGGTGGTGCAAAATACACCCGTTGTACTCGCGGTAAAGACTGGGGTGATGTGGAGCTTGCAGCCCGTATCGACCAGATTAACCTGAACCTGAACAAATACTATATGGGTGGTTCGGCATTGCAGTACGCTCTGGGTATCAACTACTACCCAATTGAGAACGTGAAGTTTATGATCAACTACCAGTTTGCCGACAACGACGTATTTGCAAACGGTAAGGGCGAGCAGGATGGTACCGACAAGACCAACAAGAACCCCTATTCGACCGGTTTCAATGCCGATGGCAGCATCAGCAAATATCCTTTTGCTATTCGCGACGGTGTAGATGGTGCAAAAGGTAAAGGCGTTGACTTCCATATGATTTCGTGCCGTTTCCAGGTTGCATTCTAATGACCGAAAGGCAAGAAAGTTTAACAAATTGTTAGAAAATCATTAAGGTTGCGTTAAATGTTCGCCAGTGGTGTCGAATGTTTTAATATGACTATTACTTTCGCAACCGAATTGTTGACCAAAACAACAGAACAAACAAACCAATTAACACACTTTTTTTATTAACCAAATTAAACAAACAAAACAACTATGAAAAAGTTTTTTGCATTTGCAGCTATGGCTGCTCTGGCACTTACTTCGTGCGACCCCGATGAGATTCAAGGTGATGGCCCCAGCACTGGTGGCGAGACCAAAGTTAGCGGTATCGTTCTGAACGAGCTTTCGGGTGCCGACAAATTCATCGAGCTCTACAACACTACCAATGCAGAGGTATCGTTGGAGGGTGTTTACCTTGTAAAATATGACAGCTCGAAAGAGGGTGGCAAGAGCACCACTTGGACTGGCGCTGCAGGTATGAAGATTGCTGCTGGCGGTTATGTAGTTCTGGAGAGCTCGGACTTGGCTGACGAGGCTGAGGGTGGCGATCCCAACTATGCTTACGAGAGCGAGAACCACATCTTCAAAGGTGGTCTGTCGGGCAAAAAGAACGTATTTATCGAGCTCTACAACGCTAAAGACGAGAAACTGAGCGAGTTCAAACGTGGTGAGGAAGGTGCTGGCTGGAACCAGGTAAGCGGCTTCAACAACGACAAGAAACACACCTTCTCGCGCGTACCCAACGGTACTGGTGAGTGGGCTTACGCCGATCCTACCAAGGGTGCAGCTAACGGCGAGAAAGTTGCTGAGCTGGAGCACACCCCCGATATGTAATTTTTTGGGCCGAAATTTGTAATGAAATAAACTTTGGGACAAGGGGGCCCTGCCCAATGCAGGGTGGGGCCCACAGCCCCCAAAAACAGTTTCAAATTTAACCATTAAACAAAGACTATGTCGAAAGAGAAAATGGAGATTGGAGCAATCTCGAAACCCCGTTTTGAGTTCCGCTCCTTCGGTCAGAACTTCGATGAGGCTCACGCCCGTATGGCTCGCCTGTCGGTGCCCGTGCCCGAGAAAGTATGGCGTCGTACCAGCGACGAGATTTACATCATCAGCCGCGCAAACGACATCAACAACACCAAAATCCGCGACGGCAAGATGGATATCAAAACCTACGTTCAGACCGTAGACGGCCTGGAGCAGTGGAATCCCCTGATGAAGGGCGAGTTCCCCATCTCGCGCGAGGTTTTGGAGCAGGAGGTTTTCCCCGCCTTTATGGTAGAGATGCCCGCTCTGGACAAAGATACCTACACCTTTGAGGAGTTCCTCGCAATGGTAGAGGCCAACAAAGACCTCGCCGCTGTAAGGGTACACAAAGAGAGGTTCGGTTATATGGTTAACGACACCATCTGCGAGGTTGGTAACGTGCTTATCAACGGTGCAAAGGTTGTTACCATCAACTCGGAGTCGACCGAGATCGAGGATATCAAAAAGACCATCGCCGACTGCAAATTGGAGGGCGTTGAGAACATCAACTACCTGCAGGCTATCAAGCGCGTAATCGGTATGACCAAAAAACCCCTTGCAAACGAGTAAGACTATGGCACAGGAAATTGAAAGGAAATTTTTGGTTGCAGGCGAGTTTAAGTCGCTGGCCAAAAAGGCAACCCGCATCACCCAGGGCTACCTCTCGTCGGTACCCGAGCGCACTGTTCGCGTGAGGATCAAAGGCGACAAGGGCTTTATCACCATCAAAGGTATCGGCTCGGCAAGTGGTGCCAGCCGCTACGAGTGGGAGAAAGAGATTCCCGTAGCCGAGGTTGAGGAGCTGCTGAAAATTTGCGAGCCCGGTGTTATCGACAAAACCCGTTACCTGGTAGAGGCTGGTGAGCACACCTACGAGGTAGACGAGTTCTATGGCGACAACGAGGGCCTGACCGTAGCAGAGGTTGAGCTTTCGTCGGAGGAGGAAGCCTTCGTTAAACCCGAGTGGTTGGGCGAGGAGGTTACTGGCGACGTTAAGTACTACAACTCTATGCTGATGAAAAACCCCTACAAAAACTGGAAATAGGCACCAGTAGGGTGGGCGTGTGGCCTTAATAATATAATAAAAGGTACACGAGCCAAAGCCTAAACAAAACATTGCACGACGCCCCCGCCAGCCGCTACTATGCAATACGGAAGCGACAGGCGGGAGGTGGTTGTGCCACCAAAGCTGAAAATAATTGACAAAAAACATATAAAACGATGGCTGAAACTACTAATTTGAATCCCGAAGAGGAGCAGGTGTTCGATCCACTGGATATGAACAACTATAAGGTCGAGAAGCTGCCCAAGATGGAGAAGAGCGGCTTTGAGAAGTGGATGGCACGACTGGGTGGCCCACTGGCCATTTTGGTCTTTGTGCTTATCTATTGGGTGCTCGACATCCCATTCTTGAACGATATTACCGAGGAGAGCCTGACGGGCGCCAAGGCCATAAAGAGGCTGGGCGAGGTTGGCTTGGCCGACTTTATCCGCAGCAACTACGCTATGCTGGCAATCTTTGCAGCGGCTATTGTGCTGTGGGTTAGCGAGGCTATACCCAACTATCTCACCTCGCTGATGCTCATTCTGGGCGTGGTGCTGATGAATGTGATGCCCCAGAAGGAGGCCTTTGCACAGTTGGGCCACCCTGTTATGTGGCTCAATATCTTGTCGTTCGTACTGGCAAGTATGCTTGTTAAGACTCGCGTGGCAAAAAGGTTTGCACTGTGGTTTGTGCTCAGGTTTGGCAAGAATGCAAGTGGTATTTTCTTTAGCTTCATAATCATCAACCTGGTGCTGTCGATGTTCATCTCGGCCACTACGGTCAAGGCTACCATTCTGCTGCCAATCTTTATGGTTGTGGCTGCAATCTATGGCGCAAGCAATGGCGAGCGCAACAACTTTGGCCGTAACTTGGTGCTGCAAAACTTGTTCCAGGTGAATATCGGTGCCAGCGGCTTTATGACTGGCTCGGGTGCCAACCTGCTGGCTGTGTCGATTATTGCAGGTGCAGTGGGTGGCTATAGCATTTCGTACTCCGACTGGCTGTCTGCAGCCCTGCCCTTGGCTCTGCTGCTGCTATTCTTGGGCTGGTTTGTGGGTGTGAAGGTTATCTTCCCCCTGAAGAAGGAGGAGCAGAAACCCCAGATTGAGGGCGGTATGGAGCGCCTGCGCCAGGAGCTTAAAGCTATGGGCAAAGTGTCGTTCGACGAGATTAAGGCGGTGCTGGTGTTTGTGGGCGTGCTGCTGCTGTGGGTTACCAAAGATTGGCACGGCATCGACGAGACCACCGTTGCATTTATCGGTGCTGTGGTGGCGCTGATGCCTGGTATTGGTATTGTTAAGTGGAACGATGTGGATATCCCCTGGCACCTGATGCTCTTCTCGGCTGGTGCCTATGTGCTTGGCTCGGGTCTGAACGCTACCGACCTGCACGTCACACTGGTAGATACCGTATTCGACAGCCTGGGCATTACCGACAATACCCCCTACTGGGTGCTCTATGTGGTGCTTACTGGTCTGATGTTGTTCAGTGCGCTGCTCTTCTCGAGCAAGAATATGCGTACTATGATATTTGTGCCCATCGCTATTGCTACGGCCCAGAGGTTTGGCTACCCGATTATGAGCCTTGCCTTCCCTGTGGCACTGCTTATCGAGCACGTCTATGTGCTGCCCTTCAACAGCAAACCTGCGGCACTGCTCTATACCACCAACCACTATAGTTGGAGCGACACCTTCAAGTACGGTATCACGATGATGCTGATTGCCTGGGTGATGATTATCATCTGGGGCGAAACTGTGCTCCAGTGGTTGGGCTTTACCCCTGGTCTGTTTTAGCGTAGCAGGGTAGTGAATAATAATGTAGAGGCGACAGATAATGATTACTATTCAGGCAAAGAAACACGACAACTTTTCGGTTGAGTTCAAATTTGGATTTGTTGGCAACAGCGAGGCCAATAAGGAGGAGTTTGCGGTCAACACTTGGATATTTTTGCCCAATAGCCTCGATATTACCCCACAGACCTACGGCAAAGACCAGTTCTACCGCGACATCAAGTCTAATGTCAGACTAATCACCCCCGTCTATCTGATGAGGGAGCTGTCGGATGCGGGCTCGCTGCCCTTTGTGAGTCTGCGTAGTGCCTTCGAGAGCGTGGCCAAGAACCCTACGGTGGCCGCCATAGACAACTACGAAAACCAGATTAAGATGTTCGCGGCAATCTTCAAGAGCTCGCTGCGAAACCACTCGGTGCATATTAAAAATTGTGCATCGAATAGCGATGTGGCCTACCTGGCTGCCGACTTTGCGGTCGAGGCTCGCAAGATTTTGGAGGAGTACCGTAAGCTGTATCAAATAATCAATGTCCACACCGTAAGCCCCGAGGTGCGCAACCACTACCACTTTGGCGACGAGATGATGAGCCACATTGTGGATGTGCAGACGCTGCGCATACTCAAACGCATAGACCAAGCGCCCGAAGAACAACAACTTTGTGGGGTGCGAGAGCAACTGGTGGCACTGATGAGGGCCGAAGATGGGTACAAAAAGAGTATGGGCTACCAGACGCTCAATAGCAACGATGCCGAGAGCAACCGCCAACTGGTTTTCCGCTATGGTATGCTCAAGAAGTATGTCGAGAGCGAACTCTACATACGACTGAACAAAAAGCGCGACAGCTTTGCCATCGAGCAGGTCTACTATAGTCTGGCGGCAGGCTTGGCAATGATTTTCGCCACAGCGGTGGCCTGGTTTGCGCAGCTCAAATATGGCAACATTACGGGCCCCCTGTTTGTGGTGCTGGTGGTGAGCTATATGCTTAAAGACCGCATCAAAGACCTTATGCGCTACTACTTTGCCCACCAACTGGGCAACAAATACTTCGACCACAAGGCACATATCAAGATTCAAGAGCGTGGCGTGGGAGTGATTAAGGAGGCAGTGGACTTCATTAGCGAGCGCAAAACCCCTCGCGAGGTGTTGGACCTGCGTAGCCGCTCGTCGCTGATGGAAACCGAGAACAAAATCTTTGAGGAGAAAATCTTGCTCTACCGCAAGCGCATTGTTATTGACAACGAGGCGATGAAGGCCGACAACCAATACCCCCTCAATGGCATTAATGAGATTTTGCGCTTCCATATTCACCGCTTTACGCAGAAGATGGACAACCCCGTGGTGCCCGTCGATACGCTCGATAGCGAGGGCAGGGTGGTGCCCGTCAGAGTGCAGAAGATTTACTATATCAATATGGTGATGCAACTCTGCTATGGTGGCAAGAACGACTACCGCCGCTTCCGCATAGTTATGGCCCAAGACGGCATCATTGACGTAGAGCAGATGTAAGGGAGGGGTGTGACTTTACTGGCCACCGAAAAACTACTATGGCAACCTCGGCAGACTATATCGAATTTGTTATGGAACAGCTCGAACTCTCGGGCTGCGGATTGGAGCTGTGGTATAGGCCAATGTTTGGCGAGTACTGCATCTATGGGGGCGAAAAACCCCTTGCGTTTGTGTGCGACAATACGGTGTTTGTCAAGCGTTTGCCCTGCGTGGCCGACCTATTGGCCGATGCCGAGAGTGGCGAGCCCTACCCAGGGGCAAAGGGGTGGGCCATTGTAGATATTGAGGACTCTCGCCTGGTGCGCGAACTCTTTACACTGCTCTTTGTCCACAAGCCAATGCCCAAGCCCAAGCGACGTCGCAACTTTCGAGGCTAATCGGGGGTGTTCACTCCTCGCAAGGTGGGGGGCGCCAGCTTTTTGCATTTCACGCTAATTTGCATTATACCTGTAGGGATATGAGTAGAACTTGGAAAAACACAACTTGGGGCAAATGGGGCGTAGTTGCGCTCTATATATTGTTGTGTGTGCTCTACTTTGCCCCTATTGCAGTACCCTACAAACTTGCATATCCACTATTGTTTGTTACTATTGCATCGATAGCAAGCCGACAACCATTACTAATGTTGGCATTGGCATTTTCGGCAGTGGGCGATTTCTGTGGCAGCATCGGAGAGTTGTTTCCCCAAATTGGGGCGTTTGGCCTGGCACACTTGTGTTACATTGTGCTACTTTACAAGGCTGCTCGTAGCCGTAAGCATAAACTGTATTCCACAATGGTGGCTTTGATTATCCCAATAACGCTCTGCGCACTGGCATTTATAGGTATCATCCCTAATATATCCTCACAACCATTGCAGATTGCCGTAGTGGTCTATGCAGTAGCGATTGGATGTATGACCTTTTTGGCAGGGCTATCGGGTAGCTGCTTGGTGTGGATTGGAGCCATACTTTTTATGACGTCGGACTTCTTGTTAGCCTCGTCACTTTTTGTTGCCCAACTCTCTCACTACATCTATCTTATCCCCTACTTTGCGGGCCAGTTGCTACTGTGGCTGGGACTGCAAAACAAATATTTGGCCCACCAGTAGAAATTCTCAATTCTCAATTCTCAATTCTCAATTATTATAGGTACCTTTGTGGCACTTATGGAACTGAAAGAATATGATGTAGTAGTCATCGGTGGCGGCGCAGCTGGACTGATGGCCGCAGGAACAGCCGCCATAAACGGCAAAAGGGTGCTCCTGCTCGAAAAAATGGAAAAAACGGGGCGCAAAGTCCGCATCACTGGCAAGGGACGTTGCAACCTTACGAATATGTGTACCGACGAGGAGTTTATGGCCAAGATTCAGAATGGCGCAGGATTCTTCAACTTTGCCTACACCCAGTTCAACAACCGCGCTCTGGTACGCTTTATGGAGCGCAAGGGTGTTGCACTCGAAACCGAGCGCGGTGGCCGCGTATATCCCAAGAGCGGCAAGGCGTGGGATATTGCCCAGGCTCTGGTGGACTGGTGTCGCGAGGAGGGTGTTATGGTCGAGTGTAACGCTACTGTGGAGAGCGTAGATGTTATTTTCGGCAAGGTGCGCAGCGTGACCTACCGCAATGGTCGCGGCTTTAGGCGTAAGGTCGAAGTGCCTGCGGTCATACTGGCTACGGGTGGCGCCTCGTATCCTGCTACGGGCTCGACTGGCGACGGCTACAAAATGGCCCACGCTGTTGGCCACACCATTGTGCCCATCCGCCCATCGCTGGTGCCACTGGAAACAACCTACAGCGAGGCCAAGTTTATGGCAGGTCTGCTGCTCAAGAATGTGCAGGTAGAGCTGCTGGTCGACGGCGAGGTGGTGCAGAGCGAGTTTGGCGAGATGTTGTTCTCGAAGCGAGGCCTGGAGGGTGCCGTAATTCTGCGACTGAGCCGCAAGGCCGTTGATGCACTCATCGACGAGAAGCGCGTAGAGATAGAGATTGACCTCAAACACGCAATGGACAACGACGAGTTGCGCAGCCGCATCGAGCGCGAGATTGCCGAGCAGCCCGCCACTCTGACTGTGGGCGAGCTGTTGCGCAAGATTATGCCTCGCGAGTTGGTTGTGCCTATGGCCAAGGCTATCGGCGCACACGCCAAACACTCGATGGGCGAGCTGAAAGAGGAGAAGATTACTCGCCTGGTGGATGCTCTGAAGCACTTCCGCCTGCCCGTGAGCGACTATCGCCCCTTTGAGGAGGCTGTGGTTACTGCTGGTGGCGTTGAGTTGAGCGAGATTGACCCCCACACTCTCCAGTCGCTCAAGGTCAAGGGCTTGTACTTTGCGGGCGAGCTGATGGATATCGACGCCAATACGGGCGGCTATAACCTTCAGATTGCCTTCTCGACGGGCCGCCTGGCAGGCCAAATGAGGGCGAGCGAGCAGGAGAATTGAGAATTGAGAATTGAGAATTGAGAATTGAGGCAAATGCGAGTAAGCGAGAGCAGAGATTTCTTGCAAACAATGCCGAGCGTGAGCATTTTAGAGCAAGCGTTAGCTTGGTCAATTGAGAATTGTCCTTAAAGACCTTAAAGACTTTAAGGCCCTTAAGGCCCTTAATGACTTAGGTCGTTTAGACATTAGACGTTGGACGTTAGACTTGTATATTTGGGATCACATACGTCACCGTAGGGGCTTTGCCGTTCACTCGCCATTTATGTATGGCGTGGTGCGTGGGGCTATGATGCCCAGGCGCATTGTGGGGCCACAGAGAGAGCTATACGATGCACTCGTGGCACAAGGCACCGACCGACGTACCGCCACAAGGATACAAAACCTCCACGCCCACCTGGGCTACAAACAGTGGGCTATCGATGGCGCAGTAGGTGAGGGCCTTGTGGTTGTAAGCCCCAACTGCCCAGCCGACCAGGCACGCAATATTGCCGAACGATTGACCGAGGTGCAGGGCGAGGCTATATTGGTGGTGCTCCACCACCGCAACAAGGGGCAAAAGGCACTGGCCGAGCAGCTTGTGGCCGAGCACCCGAGTATGAGCGGTAGCAAGAGGAATTTCACCTTTTTGGTCTACGGCAGGGCACTCCCCAAGCAACACATAATTTTGTAATTAGATAAAAAGTATGTCAAGAATTTACACTCGCAGTGGCGATAGGGGTACAACATCGCTTATAGGTGGCCAGAGGGTGGCCAAAGACGACCCCAGGGTTGAGGCCTACGGCACCGTAGACGAGCTTGGGGCCCACATAGCCCTGCTGTGCGACTTGGCCAACCAGGCAGGCCACACCGACACCGTAGAAATGCTCGACCGCATAGCCACCGACCTGATGAAGATTGAGGCCCAATTGGCTGTGGGCGAGGGCTTTGAGGGTAAACTCTCGGAGATTGAGCCGAGCGATGTCGAGCGACTTGAGGTCGAGATTGACCGATTGAGTTCCGAGTCACCCCAGGTGAATTGCTTTACTATACCTGGCGGAGCGCTACTTGTTTCGCAGAGCCACGTTTGCCGAACGGTGTGCCGCAGGGCCGAGCGACGCATCCACACAGTGGCGGCCCAATATGCTGTGGCCGAGCCTCTTGTGCGCTATGTCAACCGACTTTCGGACTACCTCTATATGCTGGGCCGTAGCGCCTCGCAAAGGCTCGGTGTGAAAGAAAAATCGTGGGTTGGGTAAAAAAGATTTTGCAGTATGATATTTTTTTATACTTTTGCAAATCAATTTTACACTAAAAATAACGTAACGACTTTAATTACAGAGTTTTATGTATTGGACACTTGAATTGGCATCGAAACTTGAGGATGCTCCCTGGCCAGCAACAAAAGAGGAACTTATCGACTATGCCGTAAGGTCGGGTCTTTCGTTGGAGGTTATTGAGAACTTGGAGGAGATTGAGGACGAGGGCGATGTTTACGATAGCATCGAGGATATTTGGCCCGACTACCCCAGCAAAGACGATTTTCTGTTTAACGAGGACGAGTATTAGTCTAATAATTGCTTGTCACCAAGCAGTTAAACTTCACACACAGTAGCCTGCGGGCTGCTGTTTTGTTTTCAGAAAACTCATTTTAAAAACTTATGCACTAATTATACTAAAACGATGGGAAGGTTGAACACCTCCCCATCGTTCATAGGTCCTATACGACTTATGTATCATATCTTGTTGTATGGCAAAATTAATCGAAATAACAGCCACGTATTGTAAACTGCCCCCAATAAAGATCTGTTATATATAAATCGACACTTCCCATAGGTACATAAATGGTGGGAGTTGCTTCGCTGAATACACCAAACCCCATTATGTATGGAGGATAGATAGGTTTGAGATATACTTCTGCAAGACTTGGACAACGCCAGCATGCAAATTCCTCAATAGTCTTAACTTTTCTTCCAATAGTTAAGGTTGTAAGACTCGAACAGTCAGAGAATGTATGCCTTTGTATCTCGGTAACATTATCGGAAATTCTGACACTTTTAAGGCTAGTACATTCCCCAAAAGCGCCAGCACCAATTTCTGTGACATTATCGGGAATAATGATGCTCTCAAGGTTGGTGCAACTATGAAACGCTTCAAAACCAATTGATGAAACACCACTACCAATTGTTATGTTTGTAAGACTTTCGCATCCTTGGAATGACTCTTGTCCAATTGAAGTGACACTATCGGGGAAGGTTACACTCTCGATGCTCTTACAGCCAGAAAATGCTCCCGTTTTAATTTCAGCCACACCTTCGGGAATTGTCAAATTCCTTATTAATTCGCCATTGAGATATAGATTCGCTGCTTCGTTGTTCAGAGGGTTGGTGTAACCTAGTTCATCAAAGGGGATTTTACACCAAGCCTTTAGGTCGGTTATGTGTACCTCTTCAATATTACAACCTTGAAATGCACTCATTCCAATCGAAGTAATGCTGTCGGGAATAGTTACACTCGCAAGGCTATTGCAGAAAGCGAATGCACTTTCACCAATCGAAGTGACGCCTTCAGGAATCGTTATATTCGTAAGTCCACTACACTCATAGAATGCTGATGCACCAATCGAAGTAACACTATCAGGAATGGCAATGCTTGCAAGACTCGAACAACTTGCAAATGTGGAATCTTCTATCGAGATAATGCCATCAGGGATGTTAATACTCGTAAGTCCACTACACTCATAGAATGCTGATGCACCAATCGAAGTGACGCTGTCGGGAATAGTGATTTCTAAGAGATTTTTACACCATGAGAATGTATTCTCTCCAATCTCAGTAACGCTATCGGGAATGACGATATTTAGGAAACAGGCCTCTCTAATCAATGCGTTGGGGTTGCTATATTCTCCCAAAGCGTAATTACCTAACCTTGTAATATTATCACCAATAAATACGTTCTTTACAGTCACTCCATGAAACCACCGTCTACATATTTCATCGTTATGCATATGATCATTCTCTATGAACTTTCCCTTTATGGTTAGGTCGTTAATAACGCAATTGCTAAATGTGCTACTGCCAATATTGCTAACTCCTTTACCAATAGTTACATTTGTAAGATTAGAGCAATCTCGGTATGCTGCCTCTCCAATCGAAGTAACACTATCGGGAATGGTGATGCTAGTGAGGCTTGAGCACGCGGCAAAAGCTTGGTATCCAATGGTGGTAACACCATTAGGAATGGTGATGCTGGATAGATTCTTACAATTTAAGAATGTATTATCCCCAATCGAAGTGACACTGTCGGGAATTGTTACACTCGTAAGTCTATAACAAAAAGAGAATGCCTGACCTACAATCGAAGTGATACCATTGGGAAGAATTACACTTGCAAGACTTGTACATTCATAGAACGCACCTTCACCAATTAAAGTAACATCGCCGTCGAAGGTAATCACACCCTTGCCGTTCTCGTAGGTGTTGGAAATGATGTTTGCACCAAAATAATCAACGCCCTCGTTGTTGGGCTCAACAATGCCTCCATCGGTTGAGGTGTAGTATATCTTTTGGGTTTCGGGAACTTCGTCTACGGGAGGTGTTACGGGGTCATCATTATTATTCCCTCCTGTTGGATTGTTCTTGTCCTCTATGATTGAGGGCGTAGTGGCTTCTGACAGAAGTATATAGTAGTCTTTGTCAATAGTGATGTACCAATCTGATGTTTGAGTACCATTGCTATCGTTAAAAATAACACCTATCTCTTTGCCATTGGCATCGGTGGGGAGGTCGTAGACATAATAAGTATGGCCATTTATTACCTCGGTCTGCTCGACTATGGCACCACACCACGCACCTACATATTCGGTAACTTGTTCGCCCTCCCATCTCCACATATAGATGTACAAAGGCTCCCAACCTATGGCATTGTAGACATAGATTTTGTGCTGTGTTGGGTTGTCGGGGTCTTGATTTTCATCCCCATTGTCGGGATTTTTGTTCTCATCGCCATTGTCTGGCTGTTCGGTTTGGTTGTTGTCGGGGGTGATGTTATCACCGCCAAGTATTTCGCAACTTGTGAGCGAAAACATCGCCAGAAGCGCCAAGAGTGTAAATAGCCTTTTCATCGTTATATGGTTGATTGGTTAGTTTGCAAAAGAGAGTTGTGTTTGTCCCAAAAAATAAACCGTTAGATACCACGAAGATATAAAAGTTTTTTCAAATAGACAATACCCCCACGCAAGGTATTTGGTCATTATCAAATAAATACCTACATCAATGCTTTATGATAGACAAAAAGGATACATATTTGCAATATTATACTAAATTTGCAGTCCAATTGTTAAGTAAACCACCATGGAGTATCAGCAGATATTAGAGGAGATTTATCAGCAGATTTTGCCCTACGCTAAGGAGGGCAAGCAGGCCGACTATATTCCCGAATTGGCAAAGGTAAACCCCGACCAGTTCGGTATGTGCATCAACACCATATATGGCGAAACAGCCTCGATTGAGCAGGCCGATACACGTTTCTCGATTCAGAGCATCTCGAAGGTCTTTTCGCTGGCTATGTGTCTGTCTATCAAAGGCGATGACCTGTGGAAAAAGGTGGGCAAAGAGCCCTCGGGTACGGCATTCAACTCGCTCTTTCAGCTCGAAATCGAAAAGGGCGTACCTCGCAACCCCTTTATCAACTCGGGCGCCATTGTTATGGCCGACATTTTGCTCTCCAACCTTGCCGACCCCGAGGCCGACTACTTGCGCTTTGTGCGCACTGTGGCTGGCAACGACACTATTGACTACAACCGCCAAGTGGCCGAGTCGGAGCGCGAGAAGGGCTACCTCAATGCCGCCATTGCCAACCTGCTGAAGTATCACAACTCCATCGACAACGATATCGAGAGGGTGTTGCAGTTCTACTTCCTCACCTGCTCGATTGAGATGAGTTGCAGGGAGTTGTCGCTCGCTTTCCTGGCCTTTGCCAACCACCGTCGTAAGTTCGACTATGCTGGCGTCACGCTTACCTCGTCGCAAGTGAAGCGTATGAACGCCATTATGCAGACCTGTGGCTTCTATGACGAGGCTGGCGAGTTCAGCTACCTGGTGGGCCTGCCTGGCAAGAGTGGCGTGGGTGGTGGTATTGTGGCTATCTACCCCTTGCAGTACTCGGTAGCGGTTTGGAGCCCTCGACTTAACCCCAAGGGCAACTCGGTTATGGGCATCAAGGCCCTCGAGTTGCTGACGTCGTACACGAAGGAGTCGATTTTCTAAATCGTCACAGGGGCAGATTTGGATTTTAGAAATTAAGTTTCTATATTTGCACCGCTTTTTACGAAGCACTATTGAGCCATGGTGTAATGGTAACACTGCAGATTTTGGTTCTGTCATTCTGAGTTCGAGTCTCGGTGGCTCAACAGAAAGGGGAGGTCGTGTGGCCTCCCTTTTCTGTTGAGCCATACCTAACTAAAAAAATCTTTGCCCTACGCACGCCATTCTCAATTTTTGTGTATCTTTGTGGCCGAAATAATACGTTCTATAATATGTTCAGCAGAAGATTTCTCCGAATCAAAGCCCTGAAGGCTATCTACGCCCACCAGAGTGGTGCGGCCGATTCGCTCGTAGCCGAAGAAAAAGCACTCTTGAGTGGCATCGACAAGGCCTACGACCTCTATTTTCTAACCCTCGCACTCATTGGCGCAGTCCGCAAATATGCCGAAGAGCGTATCGAAATTGGTCTGAACAAAAAGCTGCCTACAGCCGAAGATCTGAACCCCAATCGCAAGTTTGTCGAGAATGTCGTAATCGACCAGATTGACAACGACGAGCAGTTGGATCACGTTTTGGCTGTCAAGAAGCTCTCGTGGCACAATAATCCCGAACTCATCAAACACCTCTACCAGTCGATGACCGAGGCCGACTACTATAAGGAGTATATGGCTACCGACAAGCGTAGCTATGCCAACGACCGCCACCTGGTCGAGGAGTTCTATGTGCAGACTGTTCAAGACGACCCATACCTGACCGACCTGCTCGAGGAGCAGAGCATCAACTGGAGCGACGACCTCGACTTTATTCTCATTATGGTGTTGCGCACCCTGGGTGCTATGAAACAGGAGGCCACCGAGTTGCCCCTCCAGCCCCAGTATAAGAGCGAGGATGACAAGGCCTTTGTGCGTCGCTTGTTTGCCGAGGCTGCTGTGGGATATGATGCCAACTTGGCTGTGGTCGAGCAGTTTACCCAAAACTGGGATGTAGACCGCATTGCGCTGATGGACAACATCATTATGACCACCGCCATTGCCGAGCTGATTTGCTTCGACACCATTCCTGTTAAGGTTACCCTCGACGAATATATCGAGATATCGAAGTACTACTCGACGGTTGGTAGTAGCAACTTCATAAACGGTGTGCTCGACAAAGTGGTCGAGAGCCTGACTGCCCAGGGCAAGATTACCAAGATGGGCCGAGGACTGGTAGAACTTTAGGAGAATTGAGAACACACACTAACATATTCCGAAAATGCTGCCTGGCTGCCGCTGTGGTGGCATTTTTCGCCTATGGGTGCGCCCCAAAGGGTGGCCGACGCGGTGCCGATGGAAATAAAAATGCCGTGAGTGCCGAGTTGGTGCAGATGTTGCAGCCTATCGACTTGGCCGATAGCCAGAAGGTCGACACAATTGACTTTGGGGTGGTCAAGACGGGCGAGGTGGTGAGCCGCAAGATTGCACTGACCAATAGCGGCCAGCAGCCCAAGATTATCACCTCGACCGAGACGGTGTGCGGTTGCTTGAGGCTCGATTACCCCACCGAGCCAGTGCATTGTGGGCAAAAGTTGGTGGCCGAGATGTGGTTTGACTCGGCAGGATATACTTTTTTCTTCCCGCGTACGTTCTACCTGCGTGGCACCTCCGAGGGCGATGTTATAAAGACCATAGTTGTGGTGGCCCAAATGGAGTAGTGGAGCCGCATTGGAGTGGGGTGACTACAATGGGGTAGGGTGCTACGCTATTTTTGGCATAGGCAAGGGCGAAATATATTTTTTATTTCAGAGCTAATGTATTATATTTGCCAAACTGAAACGAGTAAACAAACTAATAACAATTCAAAAATAACTTTTAGATAATTATGACTATGATGACAGTGCTGCTCCAGGCAGCAGGCGCAGCAGCTCCCGTAGCTACCCAGCAGGGTTCGATGTGGAGCTCAATTCTGATGATTGTAATGTTGTTTGTGGTGATGTACTTCTTTATGATTCGTCCACAGCGCAAACAGCAGAAAGAGCTCGAGAACTTCCGCAACTCGTTGGCAAAGGGCCAGAAGGTGGTTACCGCAGGCGGTATCTACGGCACCGTTAAGGAGATTAAAGAGTTCTACATCTTGATGGAGGTCGATGGCAACGTAACCCTTCGTGTTGACAAGACTGCCATTATGCGCACCAACGCTGATATCCAGACTGGCGCATAAGAGAACAAGAACAAAAAGGTCGCCTCGAGAGCGCGACAACGATTTTTTAGCAGAAGGGCGTGCAACTTGGTTGTGCGCCCTTTGTGGCCCCAACCATAAAGACTAATACTAAACACACCTAATGCCTTATGAATAGCAAACTTTACAACCAGACCGTACCTACCAACCAGTTGTGGTACGTTACAACTAACAACAAACCCTTAGAAACCTCAAATGATTCTTTTGACGTGAATATTGTATCCAATGTCTATGAGAATGGCTTGGGTGTTATAACCTTCGATGCTCCTCTGGTCGAGATAAGGGGTAGTGTCGGAAGGTGGAGCAGTCATTTGAGGGCTGTTTATCTGCCTGATAGCATAGAACTGGTGGGTGATGGCGCTTTTTCTCACAACGATGGATTGCGTGAGATTAAACTGGGCAGAGGGGTTAAGAGAATTGAATGTTGTGCATTTCATGGATGCAAACGTCTGATGTCGATATCTATCCCCGACAGCGTGGTTAGCATAGGCATTTCGGCCTTTAGTGGCTGTACCGCATTGAGGGAGGTGAATTTTGGCCCAAACTCTTCGCTCCGTGAGATTGAAGGGTGTGCTTTTTTGCATTGCGCCAACCTGACTGTGGTCGAATTGCCCGAAAATGTTGTGAGTGTCGGGTCGTCTTGTTTTCTGGGTTGTGGAAGTATTGTCGAGTTTAGGGGCCGAATGGCTACCGATGATGGCCTTGCGCTGATTGATGATAATGGCGCTATGGTGGGCTTTGCCAATGGCTGTGGCCTCGAAGAGTACGCTATCCCCGAGGGGGTTAAAGAGGTGATAGGTGGCGTATTCTCAAACAACTATGCACTCCGCTCGCTGACCTTCCCCAAGTCGCTGCGTAATGTAAGTGGCAGTGGTAACTTTTCCGACTGTGAGCATTTGAAAGAGTTTAAGGGCAAGTTTGCATCTAAAGATGGCCGTTGCCTCATTAGGCGCAAGAGGCTCATCACGGTGTTGTTCTATGGCCTTTCGCGGTATAAACTGCCCGAGGGTATAAGGATTATTGACGATAATTCATTTGCCAGTGGCTGCGATAGACTTACTACTTTGATTTTTCCAGAGGGTGTGGAGTCAGTCCATATGGAATTTATGTCTGTAGTAAACAAATCATTGAATTGTGTGGTTTACCCCTCTACGCTTCGTCGCATAGCCAATGTTCCATTCGGCTGCCTTTGGTCTAAAATTCACGTTTTTAAGGGAGTGAATGCCCCCGAGGTGGGTTATGGCTATATGTTCCACGATTGTACTGTCCTTGTGCCCGAAGCGAGCGTTGAGGATTATAAGGCGAGGCTGCTCGACGGGTGCTGTCACGACCAAGATGACGAGTGGGATGCTACCACATACAATGTAGAGGTGGTGGGCGTGCCTATGTAGTGGGCTGCTTGTCGTATAAGTGGGTATAATCTGCAATGTGGGACTGTTGCAAGTTTGGCCCTTTGGGGGGGTAATAATAAAAAAATATGTATATTTGCAGCGCCCAAAAGGGATGACAGGGTAAGTGGTAGCCTTGTTTGTGCCGTTGGGCATTCGGGATGTAGCGCAGTCCGGTTAGCGCGCCAGCTTCGGGAGTTGGAGGCCGAGAGTTCGAATCTCTTCATCCCGACAGAGAATGAAAAACAAGCACTCGCCTTGCGAGTGCAAGAAAAAGAGCAGCAGGCTTGGAAGTCATACTTACAAAAGCCTGCTGCTCTTTTCTTGTCGCCACAAAGTGGCTTGTTTTTCATTCACTTCTGCGGGCCGAAGAGATCACGGAGCAAAGCGACGTAATCTCTTTCACTACACAAAAGAGTACCTGCAAAGCAGGTCTTTCTTTTACTACCTGCGGGACAAAGAGATCACGGAGCGAAGCGACGTAATCTCTTGTACAAAACCTCTCAAAATAGGACAGACCTCCTCGGCTGCTACGCAACCACTCCCCCTAACTCAAAAAATATAATTTTTTTCGTAAAAAAATTTGGAGATTAACAAAAAGTTAGTACTTTTGTAATGGATTTAATTTTGTAACGATTACAAAATACCTAAAAAGTAGTAGAAAATAGCAACCAGAGGAGTAGAGGAACAATGATTGTGGCTCGCAAATATCTCGAAGAGTATGGCATTAGGCCCTCGGTGCAGAGGGTGGCTGTGATGCACTATCTGCTCACACACCGCACTCACCCCACCGTAGACGAGATTTACTCGGCCCTGGCGCCCGAGATGCCAACCCTCTCGCGCACCACTATCTACAACACTCTGCACACGCTCACTCGCAGTGGCGCAATACTCTCGCTGGGTATCGATGCGATGAACGCACGCTACGATGGCTACACCTCGCCCCACGCGCACTTTATGTGTACCTGCTGTGGCAAGGTCTACGACGTAGACATCGACGACACAGCTTTCATCGAGCGCAACAAGCCCAGGTGTGCAGCCTCGCTCAACGATGCACAACTCTACTACAAAGGCATCTGCGCCGACTGCGCTGCCAAAAAGCAGAACTAAAAAAACAGAGAGAACAAACCAAACAAATAACTAACAAATTAAACACGAGAAAAGATTATGAAAAAGTTCCGTTGCACCGTTTGCGGTTACATCCACGAGGGCGATAGCGCACCCGAGAAATGCCCACTTTGCAAAGTAGGCCCCGAGAAATTTGTAGAGGTAGTAGAGAGCGATGAGGCTCTGCAGTTTGCCGACGAGCACACCCTGGGCGTAGCCAAAGGCTGCCCCGAGGAGATTTGGCAGGGTTTGAACGAGCACTTCATGGGCGAGTGTACCGAGGTTGGTATGTACTTGGCTATGTCGCGCCAGGCCGACCGCGAGGGTTATCCCGAGATTGCCGAGGCCTTCAAGCGCTACGCTTGGGAGGAGGCAGAGCACGC
The DNA here is from genome assembly GCA_045543795.1 of Tidjanibacter sp. Taxonomy (GTDB): domain Bacteria; phylum Bacteroidota; class Bacteroidia; order Bacteroidales; family Rikenellaceae; genus Tidjanibacter. The sequence continues at coordinate 34,283 of JAZPXV010000009.1, read as the reverse complement.
TGCCAAGTTTGCCGAGCTGATTGGCGAGATGGTTTGGGACACCAAGACCAACGTATACAAACGTATGATGGCCGAGCACGGCGCTTGCGAGGGCAAGAAACACATTGCTACCCTGGCCAAGCAGAACAACCTCGACGCTATCCACGACACCGTACACGAGATGTGTAAAGACGAGGCTCGCCACGGCAAAGGCTTTGAGGGCTTGTACAACCGCTACTTCAAATAGAGGTATGTAGCCGTTAAACCGCAAAAATAGAAAAATGCAGCCGAGAGGTGCATATCTACCACAATAAGTAAGTTTAGGTTTAACAAAGAGAGAGGGTCGGAACTTTGATGTTCCGACCCTCTCCGCGTTTTAGACCCTATTCAATTAGAAAAATTTTTCGGATAGGAGTTTCATCCAGTAGCCACCCACCACCGCACGGGCGCGGAAGTAGTTGTGGGTAGGCTCGTCGGTATTGTACCAGTCGCTCATAGGCACGCGCTGGGGCGTTTCGTTATAGAACTTCCACATTGGGGCCATAAACTGCTCGAAGGTGGCCTTATCGGGTGCCATTGTGGCCGACCACATAATCCAGTCGGACTTGGTCCAGTTGCGACGGCTGTCGAGGGGCAGGCCGTAGGTGTTCTGCTTGGTCAGGTAGTAGTTCACCTCATCAAGGGCAATCGAGGGGTCAAAGACATTATACCCCAGCACCTTATCCCATACGAGGTTGTACTTCTGGCTCCAGGTGTCAATGGCACTCTCGAGCGACAGGCTGTAGTGGTCGCCATAGCGGGCCATACGCTGCCACTCGGCGGCCATCTGCTCGGCCGTAGCGCGATAGGTTGTGGCCACATCGCTCTTGCCCAGCATCTTGGCCAGGTCGGCATAGGCTGAGATGCCCTCAATAGCCTTAATCGACAAGTTTGCGTTGCGAGCCCAGTGGCCTGCAAAGTCGTCGGTGCAGAGTTGGTGTGCAGGGTCGCCACCATTCTCGACCAGGTAGTCGGCCCAGGTGGTCAGGCACTCCCAGTGCTGGGCGGCGTAGTCGGCATTGCCCTCAATCTTGGCCAGAGCTCCGACCAGTATGAGCATATTGCCGCTCTCCTCGAGGGGCATATCGCCGCCGTAGGTCTGGCCGTTGGCTTTGGGATAGGTACCCACATCGTGGGGTGCAAAGGGTTTGCCCCAGTCGCCACTCTCGCAGTACTCAAAGATGAAGTTCATGAGCGCCTTGGCAAGCTCGGGGTTGTAGTAGAGGAACAGAGGTGCCGAGGGATAGGTAATATCCACAGTGCCAATAGAGCCGTTTGAGAAGCACTCCTTCGAGAGCAGCAACAGGTTGCCCTGGGGCGACTCGATAAGTTTGTGGGCAGCAAGGGTTTGGCGATAGGCCAGGGCGCACAACTCGGCATACTCGCGGCCACCAGCCTCGGTAGCCTCGGCCATCAGTTGGTTGTCGAATTGCTCGCACTTGCGAACGAGTTTTTTGTAATCTTTCGCTGCCAGAGCAAACTGCTCGGCAATGGTGTGCCGGCCATCGCGATTCCAGTAGGGGCGCATATTTTGGCCGAAGTACTGGATTGAGTATAGGTCGTCGTAGCCAATCATAATATAGTCGCCAACGGCTTTGTCGGCAACGGTGCCAAGCGACCGGGCCAGAGCCATCTGGCGACCATTGTTGGCAGGGGCAACAGCTCCGCTCTGGGCAAAGCTCTCGCGCAACTCCAGGGCATTGCCCACTCCTGCGGTGGTCTTGCTTTTGTCGGCAGCCATATAGAAGTAGCCCCAGTCGATGCGCACATTGTCGCCCTGGCGCTCCAGGATGGGCTGTTCGGTGGTGCCACACTTAGCATAGTTGAACTTGTTGTCGGCCAGGGCCTCGCTGATGGTCTTTTGCGAGGGCTTGTGCTGCGACCACTGTACATCGGCCTCGAAGTAGATATCTACCTGGTGGTCGGCGCCATCGTTGGCTACCACCTCATAGGCCAGGTAGTTTACGGGCCTCGAAATGAGGTCGAGGTTGTCCATCAGCAGAGGGGCTGTGAAGGTCACCTTGAGGTCAACGGGGCCGCAAGTGAAGGTGTAAATAGTTCGCGTAGCCTGAACATCTACCGACTTTTGGGTAGCGGTCTGGGCCATCGACACCACATTGTAGGGTTGTTTGTAGAGGCCAAAGTCTACCAGACCGCCACCTGTGCGATTGTTACAGTGGGCTGCAATGGTAAACTTACCCTCCGAGGCGGCAACCACCTCGGCAGGCAGCTCGATGAGCAAGTCCTCCTCCCAGGAATAAGGGGTTGCAACCAGTTGTGTGCCATTTACATAGAGCTCAAAAGTGTCGTCGTGCGAGTAGTAGACAAAGAATCTGTTACCCTCCAGCTCCTCTTTGGCCACTTCGACCTGGCGGCGCACCCACACATCTTTGGTCTGCCAGGTGGTGTTGACAGCGTCGTAGTACACAGGGGTGCCGAGTGGGGCAGGGCCCTCGCTCCAGCCACGAGCACTATAGTCGGCCTCGGTCCAGCGCTTCAAGGGTTTGGCGAATGTATATGTAGCAGTCCACTCGCCATCTTTTGAGGCTGGTGCTACGGGTGTGAGCACACTCTCCTCGGCACCCAAGAAGCGATACATCTGACCATCAACACGCAGGGTACCCATCAGTGGGAAGGGTTTGCCAGTCCAGTGCATCACTTGGCTGTCGTAGAGATTGTCGCTAAACGACCAGGCCGAGGTGTAGGGGTCAATGGTAATGAGTGGATAGGCAGGGGCTCGCAGTTGGTTGGGGGTAGGCTCGGGACCTCCACATCCGACAAGCGCAACCAACAGGGCTGCCAGGGCAGTAGTTGTAAGTGCTTTCACAAAGGTTTGCATAACTTGGGAAAAACTATTTAGGTTAATAAAAAACGTCATTGGTAGGTGCAGTAATCTGCCATCTATTAGGCAAATATACCAAATAAATCGTATATTTGCTGATATAATAGACAAAACAATAATAAATATACCTACAGAATTATGAAAAAACTCTCTCTGCTCGTGTTGCTCGCGCTGCTGACAACAGGGCTGTCGCAGGCGGCCGACAATAACAATGCCCCCGACAACAACCCCACTACCACCAACCGCTATGAGTTGGCCGAAAGGTTTACGGCCCCGAAGTTGAGCACAATGCTCTTCTCGACCAGCGTTGACCCCCACTGGTTCCCCTCGGGCGACAAGTTCTGGTACACCTACAAGACCAGTGCTGGCACCCGTTGGTATGTGGTTGAGCCCGCAAAGCGCAAGAAAGAGCCTATGTTCGACCACGACAAGATGGCGGCCGAGCTGACCAAAATTGTCAAAGACCCCTACATTGCCGCCAGTCTGTCCATCGCTAACCTGCGCGTAGAGGAGGACGGCAAGAGTGTAACCTTTGAGGTCAAGTCGTCGCAAGATGCCAAGCCCAAGCCACTCAGCCCCGAGGACTCGCTGGCAGGCAAAAAGCCCAAAAAGGCCGAGGGCAAAGAGATTTTCTACTTCTCCTATGACCTGCAGACCAAGCAATTAACCCACCTTGCCGACAAAGAGAAAGAGACCAAGCAGCTGCACTGGGCTTCGGTTTCGCCCGACGGCCAGACTGTAGTCTACGCCAAAGACCTGAACCTCTATCGTATGTCGCGCGAGGACTATGAGAAGCTCAAAAAAGATGAGCGCGACACGACCATCGTAGAGATTGCCCTCACCACCGACGGCGTAAAGGACTTTGGCTACGGCCAGCCCTACAGCCTGCTCAACACCGACACCCTCTGCAACGGCAAGCGCAAAGGCGTATATGGCGTATGGTCGCCCGACTCGCGCTACTTTGCAACCATAGTGACCGACGAGAGGCAGGTCAAAGACCTGTGGGTTATCAACGCCATTGCCGAGCCCAGGCCAACGCTCGAGACCTACAAATACCAGATGCCAGGCGAAAAAGAGGCCCCAGTAGACCACCTCTACCTGTTCGATATGAGCGACAACTCGCGCAAAGAGATTGGCACCGAGCAGTTTAAGGACCAGACTCTATCAATTGCACGAGCTCCACGCGAGCACAAGCAGCGCCACCTCTACGACCAACCCTCGGTATGGCTGGGCGACGAGAGCCGCTTCTTCGTAACCCGTTCGAGCCGCGACCTCCACCGCATCGACATCTGCTCATACACCATTGGTCAAGATACCATCTGCCCAATCATCGAGGAGCGCCTGAACACCTACATCGAGGTGCGCCCCCTGGCTGCTCTTAATGGTGGCAAAGAGCTCATCCAGTGGAGCGAGCGCGACGGCTGGGCTCACCTCTACCTCTACACCGATGGGGGTACCCTGGTACGTCAGCTGACCGAGGGCCCCTGGCACGTTCACAACATACTGAAGGTCGACGCCAAGAGCCGCAAGGTCTACTTCACCGCTATGGGGCGCGAGGAGGGCGAAAACCCCTACTATCAGCACCTCTATTCGGTGAGCCTCGATGGTGGCCCCGTCAAACTGCTCAACCAGGGCGACTTCTTCCACACCCCCATTGTAGATGATGCTTGCCGCTACTTTGTGGACAATTTCTCGAGGGTAAACACCATTCCCGAAACAGCCCTCTACGATACCGCAGGCAACAAGGTTATGACCCTCGAGGTGAGCGACTTCGAGCAGCTGCTGGCCAATGGCTACAAGTTCCCCGAGCCCTTCAAGGTTAAGGCTGCCGACGGGGTGACCGACCTCTATGGCGTTATGTACAAGCCCTTTGACTTCGATCCCAACAAAAAGTACCCCATTGTTGACTACGTCTACCCAGGCCCACAGGTTGAGGCTACCGAGTACCCATTCACCCGTATGAGCGTGCGCACCGACCGCTTGGCCCAGGCTGGCTTTATTGTCATTACCGTAGGTAACCGCGGTGGCCACCCCGACCGCTCGAAGTGGTACCACAACTACGGCTACGGCAACCTGCGCGACTATGGTCTGGCCGATCAGAAGGCCGCAATCGAGCAACTGGCCGCACGCCACAGCTTCATAGACATCAACCGCGTAGGTATTCACGGACACTCGGGCGGTGGCTTTATGTCTACGGCTGCAATACTCCAGTATCCCGACTTCTTCAAGGTGGCTGTTTCGTGCGCAGGCAACCACGACAATAAGATTTACAACCGCTGGTGGAGCGAGACTCACCACGGTGTTAAGGAGAAGGTGGGCAAAGATGGCGAGGTGACATTCGAGTATAGCATCAAGAGCAACCCCGAGATTGCACGTCGCCTGAAGGGCCACCTGATGCTCGTTCACGGCGAGATTGACAACAATGTTCACCCTGGCAACACCTCGCGCGTGGCCGATGCACTGATTAGGGCCAACAAGCGCTTCGATATGCTCTATCTGCCCACCCAGCGCCACGGCTTTGGCAATATGAACGAGTACTTCTACTGGCGTATGGTCGACTACTTTGTAGACTATCTTATCGACGGCCGCCAGACCATAGTGGATATTCCACAGCGATAGATATTTGTATAAAAATGATATGGAAGATTATGAAACGACTATTGATAACTACATTGTTGTTACACTTTTGCCTCATTGCAAACGCACAGAGTATAGAGTTTACTCTTGATATTCCAGCAGTAAAAGTAGGCGAACCTTTTCAAGCGAAATACACTCTTACATGCGACCAAAAGGTATCTAACGATGAATTTATTGCTCCCGACTTTGGGGATATAGAGATAATTGTAGGCCCTTCAAAATCAACAAGTAGCAGTTTGCAAATCATCGAAGGTCAGACAAAACACACGAGCACAATAACATACACTTATTTGTTAAAATGCAATTGGGAGGGCGAGTACCAAATTGGTGAGGCTCAAATTAGAGTAGGTAATAACATTTACCGCATCGCTCCTCGCAAATTAACAACCCAGTTGTTTGATAGCCAAAAAACAAGTAGTAACGAAAACGCTGCCAATACGCCCATTCCCAATGAACGTACAAAGTTTAGAGGTATCGAGATTGATGGCAGTCTTGCCCACTTTGGAAGTAGGTTGGAAAAACTTGGCTACATAAAGGATAAAAACTATACTTCTACAAGTGATGATGCAGCAGCCCACTACACTGGTACCTATGGCGACCAAGAATGTGACCTTTTTGTATACACAACTCTTACTTCCAAAAAAGTATATGGTGTGAAAGTTGTTTTCGGTCAAGGTGAAAACTGGCAATCACTAAAACAGTTATATCAGAAGTACAAATCATTGCTATCAGAGAAATATGGAGCTCCATTCAAAAATAATGACAACGATGATGATCTTTTACGAATGAGAATTCTTGGGTCTCTTGACTCCAATGCCGAATACAATGCAATTTGGCAATATAGGAACGCTAAAATGCCATTTTGCTGGATTGATATCACATCTTATGAGAAACAAGGTTATGTACAGATTACTTTTGTAGACCCAACAAACTACATTCTTAATAATAACGAACTCAAAGACTCGATTTAGTTCGTAGTATTTCGACACTATTGTCCGAGGGCACCTTTGACCGAATGGTCTTGGGTGCCCTCGGTGTATGTTGGGGTGGGGTGGGCAGAAGGGTGGCACGGGCTTTGCGAGAGGGTGTGAGAGTTCATTAAGTAAACATTTATGTCCAGTTGGTCGTAAACTGGCCTCGGCAACAAAATAATTGTCCACAAAAGGGAGTTAAAAATGAAAAATGGCAGACCCCCTCGGCCTACGGCCACTCCCCCTACCTTAGGGGGAGAGTAGTAGTGGATTTTCCACCTGCTACTGCCATAGGTTAGCTCCACGACCACTCCTCCCCTAAGTTAGGGGAGGTGCTGCGGAGCAGCGGAGGGGTCTGTAAATACGAAGAAAACAACCACTAAAAATACAAACAAAATGGGTAATGAAAAAGCACCGAGGATTCAGACCTCGATTCTAAGCGCCGTCGAAAAACGCGCGCTCGTATGGCTCGCCAAGAGGCAACCACACTGGATTACGTCGGATATGCTCACCTGGATTGGCGTAGCAGGTGCAGCCCTTTGTGGCGCAGGTTTTGCCCTCGCCTCGATCGACATCCGCTACTTATGGCTATCATCGCTGGGCCTTGTCATCAACTGGTATGGCGACTCGCTCGACGGCACTCTGGCACGAGTCAGAGGTACGCAGAGGCCCAAGTATGGGTTCTTTCTCGACCACACCATCGACGCCCTAACTATCTCGCTGATGTGTGTGGGCGCAGGACTGGGGCCTATGCTCAGGTTGGACATTGCGCTGATGGTCTTGGCAGCCTACTTGGTGCTGTCGGTCTACACCTACATTTGCACCATCGTAAAGGGCGAGTTCCGCCTGACCTATGGCAAACTGGGCCCTACGGAGTTTAGGCTGATAGTAATCATACTCAACACGTTGTGGATCTACACCCCCTGGAGGTTTACAACCATTTCGGTGGGCTCGCTGTCGTTGGGACTGTTCGACATTGGTGGCCTGGCCATTGCATTGATACTAATTGGCCTGTGCTGCGGCCAGTGGCTCAAAGACCGCAAACAGCTCTCGGCTGCCGACCCTCTGCGTAAGCCCTTGCAGGAGCAGCCCAAAGAGCAGCAGCAAATCAGAAAAAGAGCATAACCCATCGCCCAATCCCCAACTCATCATAACTACACACCCCAATCCCCCAACGAACGATAAATAGATTAAACGTGTTTGTCAAGTACATCAAATTCATCGCCAGCAGGGCCATAGGCACACTTGTCGACACACTTGTGCTGTGGCTCTGCTCGGCCTATCTGTTTGGTGGAGGCTATTGGGCCACCTATGTCATCTCGCCCTTCATATCGTTCGAGGTGGCCACTATGAGCAACTTCCTCTGCTCGTACTATTGGATTTGGCGCAGCCGAATAAGCCACAGGGGTAGCCGCTCGTTTTGGCGCCACTTTGTGGGTTTCAACCTCTCGTCGGGGGCTGGGTTTGTGGTCAAGATGGTCTTTCTGCTGCTCTTCGAGCGATTGTTTGGGTGGAGCGTTGTGGTCTGCAACCTTGTGGCACTGACCATTTCGGGGGTGCTGAACTATGCCCTGGCCGACTCGGTAGTCTTTCGCAAGCCGAGCCCCAAAGTGGACCACGAGGTGCTGGGACTTGGCGAATTGGCCCAGATGTCGTCGCTTTTCCGCGGGTGCGTGGGCCGAGCCTTTGGGTGCTTTCTGTTCCGACTGCTGGGTATCGACCGCATTAATGCGCTCTATGACAGCATATACCAACTGCGAGGACCCGAGGCCGCTCGCGCTGCGCTCGACTATGTTGGGTGTGACTACCAGGTGGGCAACCCCGAGCGACTCGACACGCTGCCCAGTGGGGCCTTCATAACCATCAGCAACCACCCCTATGGAGCGGTAGATGGACTGATGGTCGTAGACCTTGTGGGGCACAAGCGCGGCGACCTGAAAGTGATGGTGAACCAGATACTTGCGCGCGTAGAGCCTCTGGCCGACAACTTTGTGGCCGTAACCCCTACGGGCAATACCAAGCGTGCCGCCGATGCCGCAACTCTGGCAGGGGTGCGCACCTCGTTGGCCCACCTGCGCGATGGACACCCCATGAGTTTCTTCCCCTCGGGAGCAGTGTCGGATCTTCACCCCCTCAAAGGCGAGATTGCCGACCGTCCCTGGCAGGAGCCCCTCATAAGGCTCATTGCCAAGGCCCGAGTGCCCATCGTGCCATTGCACTTTGTTGACCGCAACTCGATGTTCTACTACCTGTTGGGGCTGATTGATTGGCGCGTGAGGCTGTTGCGCCTACCGCGCGAGGTGCTCAACAAGGGGCGTGGCCGTCACCGAGTAGTTATAGGGCCCACCATAAGTGTAGAGCAGCAGGCCGCCTGCAAGACCACCGAAGAGCTCACCCGTCTGCTCCGCTCGGCTGTATACGATATGCCCACGCCCGACAACTTTGTGGCCGCAAGCAAGTTGAGCCATTAGAGCAAACCACCACCTGTGGGAATCGTATGTGGCGACTATCTATTATGTTGTAGGTGTGGTGTTTGACGGTAATAATTTGTTTTTGAGCGATGGAATAGTGGGATATTTTGGGTTAGTTCAAATCCAAATAGGCAATATATTTGCTCTCGCAAAAGCAAACAAAACGCACACACTTATTTTACATAAACACAGACACAAATAAGCTATGAAAAAATTTGTACTTTCGATTGCAATGTTGTTCTGCTCGATGTGCCTTTTTGCACAGAGCCAGTTCGTAGGCCAGTGGACCACCATCGACGACAAGACCAAAGAGCCCGCAGGTGTGGTTAACATCTATCAGGGCGAGGATGGCCTCTACTATGGCAAGCTGATTGACACCTACGGAGCCGACAAGAGCAAAATTGGTACTATGATTGTAAAAGGTATGAAGTACGAGGATGGCAAACTGACTGGTGGTAAGGTATACGACCCCGAGAGCGGTAATACCTACTACTGCACCATCAAGTATAACGCAGCCGATAAGGCACTCAACCTGCGTGGCTCGATTGATAAACGTGGCTTGCTGGGCCGCACGCAAACCTGGATTAAGAAACAGTAAACCACTGCCTTATATATGTGCTCTGGTCGCGGCACATCAAAACAATACGACCACACACTCATTCATTCCATTATTATTTCATTCCCCGCTGCGAGGTCAAGTGATTGACCTCGCAGCATCTTTTTTGCTGGGTGCAGTGGCTTTTGTCAAGTTGACGTGTGTTTGGCAAATTGGGTACTTGATGTGGCTTTGATTAGCAACAACTTATATTGCGCCAAATTTGCGAAACTTACGTTAAATTAACGTCACTTTCGCCAATTATAATACCCTGATATTTAGACAGAACCACCCACGGAGCGAAGCGACAAGTCCCCCTTTGTCAAAGGGGGATTTAGGGGGAATGTAAAAATGTATAGGCCTGCGCAGCAGGCTGTGGGCTTTCGCAGAAAGCCTTAACGTGTGTTTGGCAAATTGGCGCACTTGATGTGGCTTTGATTAGCAACAACTTATATTGCGCCAAATTTGCTAAACTCACGTTAGTCCCTATATTTGCAGCAACCCTGCCTTGCGGATTATGTCCCACTTCTTAGACGAGTAAAACTCTATGAAGGGGCGGTCGAAGTTATCCTCCCACAGAGTGCGTATCTGCTCAAAGGTGTAGTGCTCGCCCAGGTCGGCCACCTGCTCGATTACGGCCGCCACAAATTCGGCCTCCAACTCGGGCAGCTTTACCTCCTTCTCGGTCGAGGGGGTGCGTATCACTATGCCCTCGTCGGTCAGTTGCACTCCGCCACCAATCCACACAATGCGGGCGCTGTCGTTGTAGATGCGGCAAGCGTCGGGCTTTATCAGGTGGTCGGTAATGAGCGTGTTGGGTATGGTGGTCTGGGGCACCTTGCCACCGAACCACTTGTGCAATGGGCGGTCTATGCCGTTGCCCACCAAGTAGTTGGCCAGCGAGAGGTTTAGTCCTTCGCCCACCATCTCTATATTGTACCCTCGGTTTTCGGCAAAGGGCACCTCGTTGTTGGCAAAGGGGTTGGCAAAGCGGTCTTTGCGCCTTACGCCAAACTCCTCGGGGCTCTGGCCGCTGCGCGAGTGAACGGTCATGGCGTAGCGGTGCCAGAAGGCCGAGCCAATCAGTTCGGCGCGGAACATCTGCCTTACGACCTCCATTGCATCGATGCTCTCTTGGAGCGTCTGGGTGGGCAGTCCGTACATCAGGTAGGTGTGTACCATAATGCCTGCGTAGTAGAAGTTGCGCATCGCCAGGGTGGCCTGCTCGATGGTTATGCCCTTGCCAATCATTGCCAGTAGTCGGTCGCTGGCCACCTCCAAGCCACCTGCGACAGCTACGCATCCTGCTCGGGCCATCAGGGCGCACAAGTCGCCTGTGTAGCTCTTCTCAAAACGTATGTTTGTCCACCAGCTAAATCGGTCACCACGACGCAATAGTTCGAGCGAGAGCTCTTTGAGTAGTCGTGGTGGGGCGGCCTCGTCTACGAAGTGGAAGCCTCGCGAGCCCGTCTGGGCAGCCACTTGCTCCATATAGTCTACTATGGTGGCGGCATCTATGGCATCGTAGCAGCCGATGTAGTCGAGCGTTGTGTCGCAAAAGGCACACTTGGCCCAATAGCAGCCGTGAGCCAGCATCAGCTTGTTCCACCTGCCGTCGCTCCATAGGCGGTGCATAGGGTTGGTGACCTCGGTGAGCGAGAAGTAGAGGTGATGGGGTAGGCCGTCAAAGTCGGGACATCCGCGCTGGGCGTGGCTTATGAGCGAGCCGTCGCCCTCGGTGTAGCCCTCGGCGGTGTAGGTGTGTATCATCTGGCCGCCAGCCAGCAGTCGCTCCAGGGCCAACTCGCCATCGTCGAGCACTACAAAGTCGATGTAGCGGAAAATCTCCTTGTCACTCATTGTGCGCAACTCGGTGGTGGGGTAGCCACCTCCCATTACAACCTTTATGTCGGGATAGTTGGCCTTGATGTACTGACCTATGCGCAGGGCCGCCAGCAGGTTGCCTGGAAAGGGCACCGCCAGGCCCACCATTCGGGGCTGGGTGCGCTCAATGTGGCCGCGTAGTAGCTCGCACATGGTGTTCTCTATGGCGTTGCGGGGCTTTTGCAACTCTTGCTCAATGGTCGAAAACTCGGCAATGGCTACGGCCAACTGCTCGCCATACTTGACAATCTCAAAATCCTCGCTCACTGTGGCGCGTATAAAGTCGCTCAGGTCTTGCAGATAGAGCGTAGCCAGATACTCGGCACAATCTTTAGAGCCGAGTGTGCCAAAGTGCTCCTCGATTGACTCGGCCCCCTCGAAACGCCCTGCTTGGGGCAGAAATTCGGGCGAGCAGATAAGGCTGGCAATGGTGGAGTCTTTGCCACGCAGAAACTCCATCACTGGCCCAATGGTGGCAAAGTAGTCGCCCCTGAGGGCCCAGATGCGGTCGCAGTTGTCATCGCCCGAGCCGTCGTAGTTGTCGAACAGATTTTCCAAAAACGGGCGGCTGAATACGGTCGAGAGTGTTTCGATCGACAGGTCGGCCTGCTCGACCCTAAAGCCCTTGCGGCGCAGGTAGCCCGTAAGGTAGGCCGTTGCAGGGTAGGGGCAGTTGGGCTGCACAAAAGGCGGTGTAAGGAGTAAAATATCGGTCATATTGTATATATGTATTGTTCTTTATAGTGTCAGCTCTAAGCCGTCGTAGGCAAAGTGTACCCCTTCGGGCAGTTTGGGCTCCTCTTCGGCGTGTAGGCCTATCTGGTGCGACATATGGGTGAGCCAACTCTGTCGGGCTCCCACTTTGGTAGCAACCTCAAGAGCTTCGCCCAGGGTAAAGTGCGATATGTGCTTCTCGTGGCGCAAGGCATTTACAATCAGTGTATCTACACCCCTCATCTTCTCAATCTCGCCCTCCTCTATGTGGTTAAAGTCGGTCAGGTAGGCCACCTCGCCACTCTCGCCATCCAGCTTGGTGGCTATGCGGTAGCCCACAACGGGCAATCGGTAGTGTAGCCCATAGATGGGGGTTATCAGTAGTGTGCCCACCTCAAAGGGGGCGTGCCCAACGGTGTGAAGCGACATTTCGGGTACCCCAGGGTAGCGACGCTCGGCAAAGGCGTAGTCGAAATTCTTGCGCACAACATCCTGCACTGCTGCGGTGGCGTAGATGGGTATCTCCTTTGAGCAGAAGTAGTTGAAGGCCCTCACGTCGTCGAGCCCTATTATGTGGTCGGTGTGCTGGTGGGTGAGCAGTATGGCGTCGATATCCTTAACCCCCTGGCGCAACATCTGGTAGCGGAAGTCGGGGCCGCAGTCGATAACTATGCGTGTGGTGCCATCGCTCACCATTGCCGAGGTGCGCAGTCGCTTGTCCCTCGGGTCGGTCGAGCGGCACACCCTGCAGTCGCACCCAATCATTGGTACCCCCTGCGAGGTGCCTGTGCCAAGAAATGTTAGTTTGAGCATATTGCGTGTATAAAGTTGTTTGTCTACTATTGGTTGTTGTAATCCTCTACGGCGGCCCTCAGTTGCTCCATTGCCCCTGCAATAACGCTGCGAGCAGTGCCCACGTTTAGGCGCATAAAGCCCTCGCCCTCGCGGCCAAATGAGGCTCCGCTATTGAGCGCCAAGTGGGCCTTGTTGATGAAAAAGTCTACCAGCCCCTCGTGCGACATACCCAGCTCCCTGCAATCGAGCCACACCAGGAATGATGCCCCAGGGCGCAAGGGCTTAATCTGCGGAATGTGCTCGCGGCAGTACTCCTCTACAAACTCTATGTTGCCCTCGACGTACCTGAGCATCTGCTGTCGCCACTCTTCGCCCTCTCTGAAGGCGGCCATCGTGGCTATGGGCGAAAGTATGTTGGGCAAGGCCAATTCGCTGGCCTCAATCCAGCCATAAACCCTCTCGCGCAGAGTGGGGTTTGGGATGATGGCATACGAACTGACTATGCCTGCAATGTTGAAGGTCTTTGATGGTGCCCCAAAAGTTATGCTGCACTCGGCGGCCTTGTCGCTTACGCTCGCAAAGGGGGTGTGCTTGTTGCCCCACAGGGCCATATCGCAGTGAATCTCGTCGGACATGACCACAATGCCCCTCGCGTGACAAAACTCCGCCAGCCTTACAAGGGTAGACCTGCCCCAAACAATGCCAGCAGGGTTGTGGGGATTAGAGAGTATCAGCAACTTGCAGTGGCTATCCACCACGCGCTCCAGGTTGTCGAAGTCCATCTCATAGCCACCATCTGCAGCCCTTTTCAGTGGGTTGCACACCACCTGGTGGCCATTCTTCTCGGTCAGGTTGCGGAAGGGGGGATAGACGGGAGGCTGGATGATAATCTTGTCCTCGGGGCAGAGTAGGGCGTTTATGACCATACCAATACCCTTTACAATGCCAGGGATGAAGCAAAACCACTCGCTCTCGGTACGCCACTGGTGGTGGCTGAATATCCACTCGCCCACGCACTCCCAGTACCCCTCGGGCAGGGCTGTGTAGCCCAGTACGGGGTGCTCCAAGCGCTCCTTCAGGGCATTGACCACAAAGTCGGGCGTGTCGAAATCCATATCTGCAATCCATAGTGGCACCAAGTCTGCTCGACCAAAGGCCTCCTGCATACCGTCGGTTTTTATGGCATTCGAGCCGCGGCGCTCGGTTATCTTGTCGAAATTGTAGTTCTTCATCATTTAGGGGATTGTTTGTTGGTTACAAATGTACGAAAAAAAACGGCCCATTCGCAATGAACGGGCCGTCAATTTTATTTATCGGATGTGTGCTGTGCGATTACTCGGTAGCCTTCTCCAATTTCTTCATCATCGAGAACATAACGATACCCGAGATGAGGCACAGAGCGATAAGCACGCTCCATACACCCCACAAGGGGAGTTTGTTCCACAACAGACCAGGAATCGAAACGAGGTAGTTACCAATTGCGGTAGCAGCAAACCAACCACCCATCATCATACCTTTGTACTTGGGAGGAGCCACTTTCGATACAAACGAGATACCCATAGGCGAGAGCAACAGCTCGGCGAAGGTCAGTACCAGGTAGGTCGAAATCAACCAGGTGGGGCTTACCAAGTCGGGGCTAACGGTGCCACCCAACTGTGCAGGCGAGAGCAGACCGAGCGAACCAACGGTGAGGATTACGAAGCCCAAAGCGGCTACGAACATACCCAAACCAATCTTCTTGGGAGCGCTGGGCTCTTTGCCTTTCTTGGCCAGGGCGCTAAAGATTGCCAACGATACGGGAGTCAGAGCAACTACATAGAAGGGGTTGAACTGCTGGAAATCCGAAGGCTGTACGTTTACAACCTCGGGCATACCGAAGTAGAGTGCTGCTGCACCTGCCCACAAAGCCAGGGTTGCAATACCCGAAGTGATTTTGGCCTTCTTGGTCTCGCTCTGGAATACGCTGAACAGGGTGTAGATAGATATGGCAATCAGAGCCAAGCTCCAGATGTTGAAGCCGATACGCACCCAACCAGTAGCGGTGTTGGCGGTGTAGTCGCGAGCGAACAGAGTCATAGTAGCGCCATTCTGGTGGAATGCCATCCAGAAGAAGATAACCACTGCGAATACAAACAACAGAGCGGTTACGCGGCTCTTGGTCTGCTCGGGGGTCAGCTCGGGCTCGGCAACTGCGGTGCCACTTGCAGTGGCAGCAGCCTTAGCCTGTTTGGCATTAACGTCGGCGTGTTTGAACCACTTGCGGCAGCCAAAGTAGATAGCAACCGACAAAATCAGCGATACGCAAGCTACTGCAAAACCACCGTTGTAAGCGGTCGAGAGGCTGTCGATATAGTACTGGCTGAACTGGGCCATATCCATACCCTGTGCACCCTGCATAGTCGAAGCGAGCATCTCGAGCTCGGCAGTTTTCTCAGGGGTGATGGTGCCATTCAGGTACTGGTGAGCCAGTGCAGGAATGTTGGCGTTGTAGGTCAGCTGTGCGCCTTTGAGCGACCAGTTGGTAACAGCCTTAGCCATCGAGGGAGCAAACATTGCACCGATGTTGATAGCCATATAGAACAGGCTGAATGCCGAGTCACGTTTGGCCGAGTACTTGGGATCGTCGTAGAGGTTACCTACCATTACCTGCAAGTTGCCCTTGAACAGACCAGTACCGATAGCAACCAGTGCCAATGCACCGAACATCAATACTTTGCCCATCAAGTTAGCCTCGGTGGGAATCGACAAGCAGAGGTAGCCGGCGAACATTACGCCAATACCCAGAGTTACGCATTTACCATAGCCAAATTTGTCGGCCAAGATACCGCCAAAGAAGGGCATAAAGTAAACGCCGGCAAGGAAGATCGAGTAGATCTGGGTTGCCTGTGCTGCTGTGAAGCCGAATTTTGCCTGGATAAATAGCAGGAAAATCGCCAGCATAGTGTAGTAGCCAAAACGCTCACCGGTGTTGGCGAGTGCCAGGGCATACAATCCTTTTGGTTGTCCTTTGAACATAAGAATTAGTAATTAAATTAAGTTAATGAAAGTGATTTGTTGTTATCTGTTGTCTATCTTCAGTTTATCGTTGTGGTTTGCTATGCAAAGCACGCCCCACCAAAGAACAAAAGTAAGAATTTTTGTGGGAAAATTTGCAATACCCACGAAAAAAGTGTAATTTTATTCTCGAATTAAATCTGTTAGTTATGGCTAAACGCTTGGCAATCATAGAAAAAGATAGCTGGTTGGAGCCCGTTGAGGACGAACTTAACCTGCGCTACAAACTCTTCACCGACCGCCTGACCGATATCAATCGCTCGTCGGGCACCATTGTCGATTACGCAAACGGCTACCGCTATTTTGGCTGGCAGCGCGATGAGCGTAATCGAGGCTGGTGGTTCCGCGAGTGGCTACCTGCCGCCTGGGAGGTCTACATCTTTGGCGACTTCAACGGCTGGGAGCGCACCTCGCTGCCACTCTTCAAGAACGCTCAAACGGGTGTGTGGAGTATCTTCCTGGCCGACCGCGACTACAACATAGCCCACGGCTCGCTCTATAAGATACTGGTAGTGGGCGAGAACGGCACCCACGAGCGTATTCCTGCCTGGACACGCCGAGCAGTGCAGGACGATACCACCAAAGACTTTACGGCCCAATTCTGGAACCCCGCCGAGCAGTTTGACTGGCGTGGCGACCAATTCCGCGTAGACCGTACCGAGGGGCTCTTCATCTACGAGTGCCACATTGGTATGGCCCAAGAGAAGGAGGGCGTTGGTACCTACACCGAGTTTGCCGACAAGGTACTGCCTCGCATCAAGGCCGCAGGCTACAACGCCATTCAGATTATGGGCATTGCCGAGCACCCCTACTATGGCAGCTATGGCTACCACGTTTCGAGCTTCTTTGCCCCATCGTCGAGGTTTGGCACCCCCGAGGAGCTGAAAGCACTGGTGCGCAAGGCCCACGATATGAATATTGCCGTCATTATGGATATTGTCCACGCCCATTATGTCAAAAACTTTGCCGAGGGACTGAATGGCATCGACGGCTCGGACACCTGCTACTCGCTGGCAGGCAATGCAGGCTATCAGCAGTACTGGGATTCAAAGATTTTCGACTACGGCAAGCGCGAGGTTATGCACTTCCTGCTCTCGAATGTTAAGTACTGGATTGATGAATTCCACTTCGACGGCTACCGCTTCGATGGTGTAACGTCGATGCTCTACTACCACCACGGATATACCGATTTTGACTGTCGCGAAAAATACTTCGATGCAGGTGTGTGCCGCGATGCAATCACATATCTGACTCTGGCCAACCGCCTTGTTCACGACCTGAGGCCCGATGCTGTTACCATTGCCGAGGATGTGAGCGGTATGCCTGGAATTTGTGTCCCCACTGAAGAGGGTGGCATTGGTTTTGATTACCGACTGGGTATGGGTATCCCCGACTTTTGGATTAAGATGCTCAAAGAGGTGCCCGACGATAAGTGGAACGTGTGGGACATCTGGAACGTGATGACCAACCGAGGTAATAACACCCCCACGATTGCCTATTGCGAGTCGCACGACCAGGCTATGGTGGGCGACAAGACCATAGCTTTCCGCCTGATGGACAAAGAGATGTATAGCTCGATGAATATCGGTAGTCAGAATCTGGTTGTTGACCGCGGAATGGCTCTGCACAAGATGATTCGCCTCTGTACGGCATCGCTGGGCGGCCAGGCCTACCTCAACTTTATGGGCAACGAGTTTGGCCACCCCGAGTGGATTGACTTCCCACGCTTGGGCAACGATTGGAGCTATAAGTATGCTCGCCGCCAGTGGTCGCTGGTCGACAACAAAGACCTGCGCTATCACCAGCTGGGCGAGTTCGATAGGGCAATGATAAATATGTTGGTGCGCCACAACCAGATTGGCCAGGGCTATGCAGGCCAGTTGGCAATGTTCGATGGCGACCAGGTTATGGTCTACCACCACGGCGACGTGGTCTATGTCTTTAACTGGAATCCCAACCGTAGCGTGCCCGACTATGTTATCCCCGTGCCCGAGGAGGGTGTTTACCGCATAATCCTCTCGACCGACGAGGAACGCTTTGGCGGCTATGAGCGCAACGAACTGCATACCGACCACCACAGCTTCACTCGCAAGGACGATGATGGCGAGGTACGCAACTATTTGAAAATCTACAACGTCTGCCGTACGGCAACGGTATACCGAAAAGTCCGTTAGCCGACCAGCGAGGCGTTGTGGTGGCGGGCAGAATTCGCCACACCCTCGAGGGAAAGGCTTGTATATGTGACTTTTCGATACTGATTTATGAAACGACTGTTGATACTGTTTGGGGCGATGCTGCTCGGAGTGGCTTCGCTCGCTGCCCAAGATGAGCAATACAAAGAGTTGGGCAAGAAATATGACCGCCGCAAGGGCTATGAGGTGGTGTCTGTGGGGCGTGCGGCCATCCGTATGGCTGCGCTTACGAGCACCGACAAGGCGGGCCGCGAACTGATGCGCAAGATTGACCTGCTGGTGTCGGTCAGCCATAAGGGTAGCAATAAGGGACCGTTGAGGAGCGACTTTGACCAGGTGGTCAGGGGCTATAACTCGGTGGGCGAGTTCCGTAACGACACGACCGAGGTACACCTGTTTATGAATACCGACAATACTGGATTTGCTATGTATAGCCTCAGTCCGAGTGGCGAGTCGGTGTTGTTGCTTGCAGGGCGCGAACTAAGCCTTAAGGAGATGTTGCCCAAAGAGCTAATGCTCGAGTAAGCGGAGCAAATAGATATGCCCACAAAGAACCGACCACCCAGCAAAAGGGTGGTCGGTTCTTTTTTTTGTATGTTGGTGTGATGGTTGAACTAAACCTCCTTATCGAGCTGGCCCATAGTGATATACCACAAGTAGCCGCTAACCTTGTCGTAGCCCATTTGTTTGAGCAACTGGGCGTAGAATCTGATTTGTCGTTTGTAGCTGTCGGGCTTATTGAGGCCAAACTTGTAGTCAATCACCACCGCCTCGCTACCGCGTATCATCACTCGGTCGGGGCGGTAGCTCTTGCCCTCGTAGATGATATCACGCTCGTTGAGCACGCGCTCCCACGAGCCGTCAAACCACTCGGCAATCTCGCTATTGGTGGCCATTGTCTGCTCGATATTGAGCCTCAACTGCTCGCCCTCGGTGGGGTTGATAAGGCCGTTGAACACAAGCTCCTCGATGGCCGAGTAGACCTCGTCGAGCGTTGTGGCCTCGGCGAAAACTTGGTGCAGCAGGGTGCCATAGTCGCGTGGCGAGAGCGATGTGCCCTCGGCCGAATCGGAAGTGTCGTCGCTATAGCGCTGGTGTTTGTACTTTACGGCCACCTTGCCCGTAGGCGAGAAGGTCTTGAAGATGCTGGGCGAGAGTATGCGCTCCTCTTTCTGCTCTTTGGGCACAAACCTGTCGGGGGTGCCGAATTGGTAGAACTTCGCCCCCTCGAAATCGTAGTCAGATGTGGGGAAGTCGAGCATTGCATTCAGTACGGGCGCACCCATTTTGC
This sequence comes from Tidjanibacter sp., assembly GCA_045543795.1. Lineage (GTDB taxonomy): Bacteria > Bacteroidota > Bacteroidia > Bacteroidales > Rikenellaceae > Tidjanibacter. Next base: position 14,819 of record JAZPXV010000009.1, on the reverse strand, counting down.
TGTCCGAGGGGGTGCCAGGAATCATCAGGTGTAACTCCTGCTTGGCTCGGGTGAGGGCCACATATAGGGTGTTGAGTGCGTCGATATACGACATCGCAAACTCGGTGTAGTAGCTTTCCGAGAAGGCCGAATTGGGGGTTGCCTTGGAGGTTAGTTTGATGGGAAACTTGGTTATGCGCTCCGACAAAGGCTCGTTGGGGGTGGCCCAAAAGATGGTGTTTTTCATAGGGGGCATCTCCCACAAGCACTCGGGTACGATTACCACCTCAAAGCCCAAGCCCTTAGACTTGTGTATGGTCATAAGGGTGATTGCATTTGACCCCTGGGGTAGTACAATAGAGCTCTTGTAGCCACTCTCGTTCCACCAGTCGAGCCACAGCGCAGTGTCGGCAATCTGGCGGTTACAGTAGTCGATGATTGTCGAGTGGAGGGCCTGCAAGAATGGAATCGAATCGGTTGAAAAGAGTCCCTCGAAGTGAATCATTATCTTGTCGAAAGCCTCCTCGGGTTGCACCAGCGATAGGTGGGTTACGAGCTCGGCCAGTTTGCCCTCCAAAGGGGCATCAAACGGCTGGCTCATAAAGTCATTGACCGTAGCCAGGGCAATGCTGTCGGAGGGGTTGACTGCCAGACTGAGCAGTGCCACAATAAACTTGACCTCGGCCGACGAGCCAATCTCGAGTGCCTCTTGGGTTATGACGTCAAAAACGTAGGGCGACTCGGGGTGGGTGGTCTTGTAGTCGAGCAACATCTTGGCAATTTTGGTTACCTCTTTGTTGCTGCGTAGCAGTATGGCAATATCTTTGGCCCTAAAGCCTCGACGCTGCAAATCCTCAATGCGGTAGATTACGGGGTGGAGTGGTGTGGGCTTTGGCTCCTCCTCTTGCTGCCCATTGCTCTGGTTATCTTTGGCGGCGAGGGGCTCGATGGGGTAGTTGAGCACCGTCACATAGCCACCACTATTGCCCTCCTTGACCTTTTGCTCCAGGTCTACATAGGCGTCAGCCACATTGGCGCACAAGGTTTTTCGCAGCTCGGGAGAGAGCAGCGTGGGGTTGGTGGGCAGGGTGGCTTGCAGCGTCTGCTCTATCTGTTTTACAACCCTTTTGATGAGCTCGTTGTTGAACAAAACCACCTGCTCCTTGCTGCGGAAGTTTTTGGTCAGGGGGGTGTGGCGAATATCGTTAAAAGTGCGGGCCACATCGTGGGCCAGCAGCCCCCAGTCGCCACCACGCCAGCGGTATATCGACTGTTTGACGTCGCCCACAAGCATCACTGGTGCACCCTCATCTTGGGCCAGGGCATTGTGCAGCAGGGGCACAAAGTTTGTCCACTGGCTACGCGAAGTGTCCTGAAACTCATCAATCATAAAGTGCGAGAACTTGTTGCCCACCTTTTCGTAGATAAATGGCGCATCGTTGTTGTTGATGAGCTTTGAGATTAGGTCGTTTACGTCATCAAGAGCCAGTATGCCGTTCTCTTTGCAGATGCTATCGATGTGGCTACGGATGTTGGCCATTAGGGCAAACTCGCGATAGAAGCCGCGGAGCAGATTGTAGGTGTTGGTAGGTATGTCGATGAGGCCGAACTGGTCTATCATCTCAATGACCAGTGGGCGCAGCACGGGTATTAGGGGGGCGACGTTTGGTTGCCCCTTCTTGGAGTACCATTGACTGTCGTCGTCAACACCCTTGATGGCCGTTGCAAAGGGCTTGGTTTGGTATTTGCCACTGGCTACCTTTTGGGCGTAGAAGGCAATGCTTCTGCTCGCGCCACCATTGAAGTCGCTCAACTTCAACCCCTCGCGGTCCATAACCTCTACAAACTGACGGCCCAGGTCGCAGTACCTCTCTCGGGCTGCTATGGCATCGCAACGTGCCTGGTCAACAATCCTATTGAGCTCTTCCATATCCTCGACGGTGATGGCAGATGAACGGAAGTCATCAGAGAAGAGGTGCTTGCCCAAACTCTTCAGGTTGCGTTTTATGTCCCAGGGTTTTTTGTCCTCAATCTGGCTCTTGACCATTCCCATTATCCACTCTTTTACTTCGGGGTTGGAGGCTATAGAGTCGATAATGCGGTCGATGGCCTGGTCGACCAGGGTGTCGGTCTGCAACTCGAGGTTGAAATTCAGGTCAATGCCGAGCTCTTTGATAAATGCTCGGATTACGCGCTGGAAGAACTTGTCGATGGTGAGTACCGAAAAGTTGTTGTAGTCGTGGAGTATGAAGTTCTGGGCCTCCTCGGCACGCTCCCTAATTGTGGCAACCGACAGCCCCAGGTCGCCCTGTAGCATCGTCTCAAACTCTTTGTGTTTGCCATTGGACAGCTCGTTGAGGAATTGCAGAATACGCTGCTTGAGCTCGTCGGTAGCCTTGTTGGTGAACGTGACGGCCAACTGATGGCGATAGAGCGAGGGATCGTTGATTAGGGTGCGAATATAGCGATAGGCCATATTGTATGTCTTGCCAGCACCTGCCGAGGCACTTAATACGTCTACTTGTCCCATTGTGTTCTGTTGGTAGTGATTTTTTTATACCCTAAAGGTATGGCTTTTTTGCGAAATTTCAAAAATTTATTTATACCTTTGAGTGTGGAAACATTCTTGCATAGAGTAGCTCGCCATTTGTGGGATGCTTATGGCGAAGAGATTGGGTCGCTTACGGTGCTGCTGCCCAACAATCGTTCGCGCGTGTTTTTTGTCGATGCCTTGTCGCAGATTGCTGGTAAGCCAATCTTTGGCCCTCGATTCATCTCTATCGATACGCTTATGTGTGACCTGGCAGGTATGAGGCGTGTCGACCATATCAAGGCGATAACCGAACTGTACAAGATTTACTCTAAATACCACAACGAAGAGTTTGACGATTTCTACCACTGGGGCGAGGTGCTGTTGAGCGATTTCGATGCGGTCGACAAGTATCGTATCGATGCCGATATGCTCTTTACCAACATCTCTGACCTGAAAGACCTCGACCGCGACCTCTCATACCTCGAGGATGTGCATATCGAAGCAATCAAACGCTTCTGGGGCTCTTTTGATGTGAGCCCCAACCAGCCCGAACACCAAAAGACCTTCCTGACCATCTGGAACACCTTGTTGCCCATTTATCACGAGTTTCGCGAGGGGCTGGCCACGCAAGATGTGGGCTACTCGGGTATGATCTACCGCCGCGCTGCCGAACTGCTCGATGAGGGGGTGGCCGAACTGCCTGTGGGTGGGGGCTATGCTGTGGTGGGATTCAATGCTCTGTCGACTACCGAGAAGAGGCTCTTTAACTATCTCAAGACGGCCCACGAGGCTCGTTTCTATTGGGACTATGACGAGTACTACCTGAAGGACAAAAAACAAGAGGCGGGACTCTTCTTGAGAGAGAACCTGAGCGCATATCCTGCGCCTGCCGACTTTGAGCTGCCCAGCCACTTTAGTGACCCAAAAGAGATAAATGTCGTGGCTACGGCATCGGACTCGTTGCAGACCAAATATGTTACGGAGTTTATAGACCAACTGCTCGCGCGCGACAAGGGTGTAGACAAACGCACCGCCATTGTGCTCACAAACGAGGGGCTGCTGTCGCCGCTGCTCTACTCGCTGCCGAGTGGCCCAGACCCACAGAATCCGATTCAGTATAACGTGACTATGGGCTATCCGTTGCGCTCTACGTTGGCCTACAGCTTTGTGGAGCGACTGCTGTTGTTGCAGCAGCGTGTAAAGGTTAGTAGCGGAGGTAGTGTGGCCTTCTACCACTCTGATGTAGAGGGGCTGCTCATCCACCCCTTTGTGGTGGCGGTTGAGGGCGAGCAGGCCAAGCGGCTGCGTAGCGACATTGTGCGCCAGGGGCGCATCTATGTGTCGACGGCACGATTTGAAGGGGGCGGCCCACTTGTTAGGCAGATTTTTACGCCCAGCAATAGTGCCGAGGAGATACACGACTACCTCGAGGCTATCATAGCCGTTGTGGGCCAGAGCGATATAGATGGCGAGAGCAAGGAACAGCGTGGGCTGCGACGCGAGTGCTTTGGCCTCATTTGGGAGGCACTGGCCAAGAGCCGCAACTCGTTGAGAGAGTGCTATACGACCATTTCGATGAAGTTTGTGACCTATGTGTCGCTGCTGCGTAAGGTGTTGCAGGGACTTTCGATTCCGTACAAGGGTGAGCCCTTGAGCGGTGTGCAGGTGATGGGTATTCTTGAGACCCGTAACCTCGACTTCGACAATGTGTTGCTGCTGTCGATGAGCGACGACAACTTTCCCAGTGGCCGCATAAAAGAGATTTCGTTCATCCCATTCAACCTGCGTATGGCATACGGACTGCCCACACCCCACGACAGTGAGGGTGTCTATGCCTACTACTTCTACCGCCTATTGCAACGTGCCCGTAGGATAGATATGGTCTATTGCTCGGTGGGCGACAAGAGCTCGACGGGCGAGCAGAGCCGCTACATCTACCAGCTCGACTTCGAGAGCGACCACAAACTTACCCGTATCGAAAAGGTTATGGGGGTGAATATCTCTGACAGTGATGATGTGGTGATTGAGAAGAGTGGCGAGGTGGCCGAACAGTTGACCGAGTTTCTCGATGGCGGTGGGCGCAACCTCTCACCATCGGCGCTGAATAAATATATTCAGTGTCCCCTGATGTTCTACTTTGCCAGTGTGGCTGGGTTGAAGGTCGAGGATGAGATTAGCGAAGATGTGGACAACTCGCTCTTTGGTACAATCTTCCACCGCGCAGCCGAGTTGCTCTACGACAAGCTTGACGACAAGAGCCCTCATAGGGTGCAGATTGGCCTAATGAGGAATACCCCACAGGTGGGCCAGGCGGTAGAGAAGGCCATTTCGGAGGTCTACTATGGCGAGAAGAGCAAACGAGTGCCCTTCGGCGAGTATGATGGTCAGATTGTGATGGTTTACAATATTATTGAGAAGTATCTGAACGATGGACTGCTGATGTTCGACAGCACCTGTGCAGGCGACTTTAGGGTGGCTGGTGCCGAGTATAAGGTCACATACGACTTTGATTTCGGCCCCCACACGGTCAAGTTTAAGGGCACCATCGACCGCTTTGATGTTATGGCCGATGGCCGACTGCGCATTTTGGACTACAAGACTGGCTCAATCCACAAGGAGTTTGCAGGTGTGTCAAATCTGTTGGGCGACCACCCCGATGGCCACGCCCTGCAGACACTCATCTACTCGATGATGGTCAAGAACGAACAGAAACACGGCCGACTGCCCCAGGGGGCAATCACTCCCCAGCTGTACTATGTCCGTGGGCTGAACAACACCGAGTATGTGCCTTATCTGCGTTTTGACAAGACCATCATCGACAACTACGACGACTATGCCGACGAATTGCAAGGTGCCCTGGCCGAAAAACTTGCCGAACTGTTCGACTTCTCGCGACCATTTGTGGCCACCCCGAGTGAGTCGGCTTGCAACTATTGTGACTTTGCCAAACTTTGTGGCAAGAAGGTAGAGAAGAAATTCTAAAGACCGAATTTGAAAATAGAGTTTACAATAACAATTTAATACCCAGACGTTGCTATGGAAAAGTATGCAATTCACCCAAATCCACTGGTGCGTTTTCTGAAAAAGGAGCCCAGGGATTTTACTAAAGCCGACCTTGTTAAGTTTGTGGTTGAGAATCAGATAGAGATGCTCAACTTTCGCTATGCCGCTGCCGATGGTCGCCTCAAGTCGCTCAACTTTATCATTAACGACCTCGACTACCTCGATACCATACTGACCTATGGCGAAAGAGTTGATGGTTCGAGTCTGTTCCCCAACTTTGTGCAGGCAGGCGCCAGCGACCTCTATGTTGTGCCACGCTATCGCACCGCCTTTGTGAATCCCTTTAGCGAGATTTCCACTCTGGATATCCTCTGCGGCTTTTACGACAAAGACGGCCACCCCTTTGAGTCGGCTCCCGACCAGGCCCTCCACCGCGCTCACAACGAGTTCAAGAGGGTTACGGGTATGGAGTTCCACGCAATGGGCGAGTTGGAGTACTACGTTGTGAGCGAGGTAGACGACCTCTATATCACTCCCGACCAGCGCGGTTATCACGAGAGCGGCCCCTTCTGCAAGTGGGGCGATATGCGCCGCGAGGCTATGAAGGCCATTGCCGAGGCGGGTGGCAAGATTAAGTATGGCCACAGCGAGGTGGGCAACTTTGCCGTAGATGGGCTGATGTATGAGCAGAACGAGATTGAGTTCCTGCCCGTAGATGTTGAGGATGCTGCCGACCAACTGCTTATTGCCAAGTGGATTCTGCGCGAGATTTCGTACCGCTATGGTGTTATGCTCACCTTTGCGCCCAAGATTACTGTGGGCAAGGCCGGTAGCGGTATGCACATACATACCAAAGTGGTCAAGGATGGCCAAAATATGTACCTGAAGGATGGCAAACTGACCGATGTGGCCAAGACCGTCATTGCAGGTATTCTCGACTCGGCTGCTGCCCTTACAGCCTTTGGCAATACCAACCCAACCTCTTACCTGCGCCTTGTGCCCCACCAAGAGGCTCCTACCAACATCTGCTGGGGCGACAGGAATCGCTCGGTGTTGGTGCGTGTGCCCCTGGGGTGGACTACGGGTGCTGCCGATATGATTAAGAGCGCCAACCCCGCCGAGCAGAGCGAGGTGAAGCCTGCTAACGACAAGCAGACCGTCGAGTTCCGTTGCCCCGATGGCTCGGCCGATGTATATCTGCTGCTGGCAGGTCTGGTGGCTGCTGCAACCCACGGCTTTAAGATGGAGAACGCTGTGGCCTATGCCGAGGAGAGGTATGTGGGCGTAAACATCTTCCACGACGAGCACAAGGCCATTGCCGAGCGCTTGGAGCACCTGCCCGACAGCTGTGCTGTGTCGGCCGATGCTTTGGAGGCCAAGCGAGCAGTGTTTGAGGATGGTGGCGTGTTCAGCGCAGGGCTTATCGACGGCTGGGTGAAGATGCTCCGCAGCCACAACGACGCCAACTTGCGCGAGGAGTTGCAGGCCAACCCCGAGATGATTAAAGAGTTGGTACAGAAGTTTATCAACGTGGGATAGGCTAAGGCTGTCTGCAAGATATTTAGACAAAAAAGATGGGACTGCAATAGACGTGCAGTCCCATCTTTTGTTTGTGGTTATTGGATGTGTGGTTACTTGTCGATGCGTATAAAGTCGCCCGAAGAGGTGAAGTCGAGGTCGAGCCCATCGTTCAGTTCTATGTCTATCTGGCGGTCGCGCTCAATCTCAATTACAAAGTTGTTGGGGTAGTTGGTCGTAACGTACTCAACAATCTTGTCGGGCATAATGGCTGCAGGAACGCCAGTTGTGCGGTTCGACACGCTCTTCCAATCGCCATCTTTGCGAAATTCGATGTGGGTGCCGTCGGCCAAGCGCACCTCATAGGTATAGCTGAAGTCGTCGAAGTCCTTAACTACCGAAGTGACCTCAACCGAGCCAAAGTGGGCGCTGAGGAAATTCTGTGCCGGAGTGGGCAACAACGACTGGTTTATGTAGTGGTCATCTTTGTCGCAACTCTGAAGGCCAAACAGGGCCAGAGCAGCAAGTAACAACAAATAAGAGGTGGTTCGTTTCATAGTTGTAAAAGTGTTAAATTGGTGAATGTGTGTATTTTAGTTGTGACGGAAAATTACTTTAATCGTAATACTTCAAGTGGCCGCGCTTGTCGAATATCAGTTCGAGGCCTCCGGCCAGTTGCAGCTCCCACTCGTGGCGGTCGCGCTCAACCTCTACCACATTGATGTCGGGGTGATTCTGGCGCAGATAGCCCACTATCGACTGGGGCAACAGCTCGGTAGGTACGCTGGCCCCACGTTTGCACGAAATGTGGCGCCACTCGCCCCTGCGATTAAACTCAATATTTGTGCCATCGGTGAATACTACGTCGTAGTTTCGGTCGCTCAATTCGTTGTCGTACTTGGCGTATGATACCTGGTGGTCGGCAAAGTACTCTTTGATAAAATTCTGTGCCTTTGCGGGCAACTGGTCTATGCGAACGGGGCGGTCATTGGCTGCTGCGCTTACCACAATGGCAAGGGCTGCTGCGAGTGCTAAAATCTTTTTCATAGTTGTATAAAGTGTTTTTTACGGTTAATATCGTATTACAAAGTTGATACCCTTTGGCATCGCTTTTTACAAAAATATATAATTTTTTTTGAATTTTTACCAATCTGGTTGTAAGAAATTCTTATCGGGGTATAGGAAGAATTAATAGTTTTGTTACATTTGCGATGTGGGCGTGGCTTTGGGCCCCAAAAATGCGAACAATCGAACATAAACTACACTCTATAACTTAACTATTAAACAAAACTACTATTATGTTTTTCTTACAGACTGATTTGATTGCTGCCGACTCGGTGGCTACCGCAAAGGTGACACAGACCGTCGAGCAGATTAAGAGTATGCCCTTTGAGGATGCTCTGGAATTTGTTACCAAAGGATTGCTGGACTTTGGTTGGGATATTCTGATTGCCGTTGCAATCTACATCGTAGGTCGCTGGATTGTACGCTACCTCGACCGACTGCTCGAGCGTATCTTCTCCCGTCGCGAGATGGAGGTTTCGCTGGCCAAGTTTATTCGCTCGTTTGTACGCACAGCTCTCTATGTAATCATCATCATTACCATTGTTCGCAAACTCGGTATCGATACCTCGTCGTTTGTGGCTCTGCTGGCATCGACTGGTGTTGCAATAGGTATGGCACTGAGCGGCACTCTGCAGAACTTCGCAGGTGGTATTATGATTCTGCTGCTGCGCCCCTTCCGCATTGGCGACTATGTGCAGACCCAGGGCGTAGAGGGTAGCATCAAGGAGATTAAACTCTTCAACACCGTTATCAATACCGTTGATAACAAACTCATCACCCTGCCCAACGGCCCCATTGTCAACAACATCATCAACAACTTCTCGGCCGAGAACCGCCGCCGTGTAGACTTGAGCGTATCGATCTCCTATGGCGACGACTATGACGTAGCACGTCAGGCCCTGCTCGATATGATTGCTGCCGACGAGCGCATCGAAAAGGACCCTGCACCATTTGTGGCTATTGGCTCGCTGGGCGAGAACGCTGTGAGCATCACCATCAGGGTATGGGCCAAGAGCTCGGACTACTGGGGTATCTATCACGACCTGAACGAGAAGATTTACAAAGAGTTGCCCGCCAAAGGCATCCACTTCCCATTCCCACAGATTCAGGTTCACGTAGACAAATAGCACTGTCGCAGGGTGTTTGAAACATCCTCTGCACCTTGTAAAACATACTACGGCCCAAGCAAAATTCGTTTTGCTTGGGCCTTTTGTTATGAAAATAGGCATAAAAATAGTATATTCGCCTGATGAATGTAACATAACCAACTTGGTATAATTAAGATATTGAAGATGAAACAAGAGAATTATTATCGCTCGTCGGTGGGCGATGTGGTAGAGAACTTGGCTACTGACGTAGAGAGTGGGCTTACTGCCACCGAGGCCGCTGCAAGATTGGAGCGCAACGGCTACAACGAGTTTGCCAAGACCAAGCACACCTCGCTGCTGGTCAAGTTCATCAGCCAGTTCAAGAGTTTTATGATACTGGTGCTCATTGCTGCGGCGGTGGTGTCGGGCGTTGTGGGGGTAATGAATGGCGAGGGATTCACCGATGCTATAATAATTATGGTAATTGTGGTGCTCAACGCCATAATTGGGGTGTTCCAAGAGGCCAAGGCCGAGAAGTCGCTCGACGCACTGGAGCGTATGGCTGCTCCACACTGCAAGGTCGTTAGGGATGGAGCGGTACAGGTTATCCCCTCGCGAGAACTGGTGGTGGGCGATGTGGTCGAAATCGAAACGGGCGACAGCGTGCCTGCCGACTTGAGGCTCGCCGAGGCTGTAAACCTCAAACTGCAAGAGGCCGCCCTGACGGGTGAGTCGCTGCCCGTAGAGAAGCAGACCGACCTCATTGCCGAAGAGGTGCCCATTGGCGACCGTACAAATATGGCCTTCTCGTCGTGTGCTGTGACCTATGGTCGCGGCCGAGGTGTGGTGGTGGCTACGGGCCAGCAGACCGAGGTGGGCAAGATTGCCTCGATGATTCAGTCGGTGCCCGAGGTAAAGACACCTATGCAGCAGAGGCTCGACCAGTTGGGTAAGTATCTGGCAATTGCAGCATTGATTATTTGTGCTGTTATATTTGTGGTGGGCGTGCTCTATGGCAACGACCTGCTGACAATGTTTATGACCGCAGTGAGCCTGGCAGCTGCGGCCATTCCCGAGGGGCTGCCTGCAGTGTCGACCATCGTGCTGGCCATTGGCGTGCAGCGCTTGGCCAAGAAGAATGCCATTATTCGCAATCTGCCTTCGGTCGAAACCCTGGGTAGCACCACCGTGATATGCTCGGACAAGACGGGTACACTCACCCAAAACCGAATGACCGTTACGCACATCTATACCGATGGTCAATTGCGACCAGTGGCTAACGAGCTGAACGTGAGTGAAAAAACTCTGGTCGAGGTGGCCAACTATGCCAGCGATGCGACCTTGAGCCGCGAGAGCGATGGCATAAAGACCATTGGCGACCCCACCGAAACTGCACTGCTCGACTTGGGCCTTAAGTTTGGTGTGGCAAAGGATAGCCTCGATGAGGCCTCGCCCCGAGTGGCCGAGATTCCATTCGACTCGGAGCGCAAGCTGATGACCACCGTTCACAAAGAGGCTGGCAAGGAGCAGTTGCTCGTGGCTACCAAAGGTGCTATGGACGAACTGCTGGCCTGCTGCGAGAGTATCTGCGAGGGTGGGGTGGTGCGCCCCCTTACGGCCGACGACAAGAGCCGACTGGCACAGGCCAATATGGCTATGGGTGGCGACGCACTGCGCGTTTTGGCAATGGCCTACAAATATGTCGATACGCTGCCCGAGAGCGTAAGCCCCGCCACCATGGAGTGCGGACTGACCTTTGTGGGTATGGTCGGAATGATTGACCCACCACGCGAAGAGGTGCGCGATGCTGTGGCCCAGTGTCGCAAGGCAGGTATTAAGCCTGTGATGATTACGGGCGACCACAAGATTACCGCTACTGCCATTGCAACCTCGCTCGGCATTATGTCACAGGGCGACGGTGTATATACAGGCAGCGAGGTCGAGCAGATGAGCGACGAGCAGTTGCGCAATATTGCCCCAACAGCCTCGGTGTTTGCTCGCGTGGCTCCCGAACACAAGGTGCGCATCGTCAAGGCCTTCCAGAGCCACGGCAATGTGGTGGCAATGACGGGCGATGGCGTGAACGACGCCCCTGCTCTGAAGCTGGCCGATATTGGCGTTGCGATGGGCATTACGGGCACCGATGTGTCGAAAGAGGCGGCCGATATGATTCTGACCGACGACAACTTTGCAACCATCGTGGGGGCAGTGTCGGAGGGTAGGCGCATATACGACAACCTGCTCAAGTCTATACAGTTTATGCTCTCGACCAACCTGGGTGAGATTCTGGTGCTCTTTATTGCAGTGTTATGCAATATGGTCACACCACTGTTGCCCATCCACATATTGTGGATTAACCTGGTTACCGACAGCCTGCCTGCCCTGGCGTTGAGTGTAGACCCTGCGGCACGCAACATTATGAATCGCAAACCCATAGACTCAAAGCAGGGCATACTGACCAAAAGCTTCGGTGGGCGCATAGGTCTGCAGGGCCTGATGATTGCGCTGTTGGTGTTGGCGGCCTACCAGATTGGCCTCAAGGAGTCGGTAGAGGTGGCTCGCACGATGACCTTCGCAACGCTGGCTTTCTCGCAGATGACGCTCATCTTCAGTATCCGCTCGGGCAACGAGTCGGCCTTTGCAATGTTGTTCTCTAACCGCTATCTGCTGGGCGCTATTGGCGTTGTGGTGGGCCTTATGCTGTTGGTGTTGCTGGTGCCCGCAATGCAGGTCGTATTCCGCGTAGTGAGCCTCAGCGGTGTCCAGTGGTTGTGGGTTGTGGCCCTGTCGCTGATGCCCTTCATTATTAGCGAGATCGTAAAACCCCTGGTTCGCAGGCGTAAATAGCAAGCAATCAAAAACAAGAATATATAATTAGTTAAACATTTCTAACACAAACAGACATTATGAGAGTAGCAATTTATGGCGCAGGCTCGTTGGGTACAATACTCGGAGCCTACATAACCAAAGGTGGCGAGAAAATAGAACTTATCAACCGCAACAAAGCCCACGTCGAGGCCCTTCAGACCAAAGGGGCACAGGTGGTAGGTACGGTGCAGTTTACGCAGCCCGTAGTGGCCTACACCCCCGCCGAGATGAGCGGCAAGTACGACATCGTATTTCTGATGACCAAGCAACAGCACAATGCCGAGGTGGTAGAGATGCTCAAAGGCTACTTGGCCGATGATGGCGTACTGGTAACCTTCCAGAACGGTCTGCCCGAGGTGCAGATTGCCGAGATTCTGGGTGCCGAGCGCGTGCTGGGCTGTACGGTGGCCTGGGGCGCAACTATGCAGGGCCCGGGTGTGTGCGAACTTACAAGCGCCCCCGATGCGCTGTCGTTCTCGCTGGGCGCAATTAGCCCCAATCGCAACAAACACTTTGAAACCGTAAAGGGGCTGCTCGAGAAGATGGGCACCGTAGACGTGGAGGATAACTTCATTGGCACCCGTTGGAGCAAACTGCTCATCAACGCTTCGTTCTCGGGTATGAGTGCGGTGCTGGGTTGCACCTTTGGCGAGGCGGCCGCTCCACGCGCAAGCCGTCGCATTGTGCAGGCACTCATTAAGGAGTGTATCGACGTGTGCGCCACAGGTGGCATACGCATCGAGCCTGTGCAGGGCAAAGATATCGTTAAGTTGCTCGACTATAAGAGTGGGCTCAAAAAGGCCATTTCGTTCTTCATTATCCCTATTGCCATACGCAAGCACGCCAAGCTGAAAGCCAGTATGTTGCAGGATATCGAGAAGGGTAAACTGACCGAGGTAGATGCTATAAATGGTGCTGTGTCGGCCTATGGCCGCAAGGTGGGCTGCCCAACCCCTATGAACGACAAGGTGGTAGAGATTATCCACGCCATCGAGCAGGGCAAACTAACCCCCTCGTTCGACAACCTCAAGTTGTTCGAGTAGGGTAGGAGAGCAATAGAGAGAGAATCGTTAATTGTAAGCAAAGATAGTTATGCGCAAGAATTTCGGAACTAAAAGTTGGCTCTACCCAATGCCTGTGCTGATTGTGGCGGCCTATGACGAGAGCGGCAAGCCCAATGCTATGAACGCTGCCTGGGGCGGAATTTTTACCGACGACCACATTGGCATCTGCATTTCCGAGGGACACAAGACCACCCAAAATATCCTCGCCACAAAGGCATTAACCGTAAGTATGGCTACTGTCAACCAGCTTGTTGCGTGCGACTATGTGGGTATTGTGTCGGGCAATCGTGAGCCCGACAAGTTTGCCAAAGCGGGCTTTACGGCGGTGCGCTCGGAGGTGGTGGATGCCCCCATTATTGAGCAACTGCCAATGACTTTGGAGTGCGAGGTGGTGTCGTATGACCAGGAGAGCAACTACCTTGTGGGCCGCATTGTGAATGTGAGTGCCGACGAGAGTATACTCACCGACGGCAAGATAGACTACCGCAAGCTGCGCCCCATAACCTACGACCCCATAGGTCACCACTACGTCGAGCTGGGCGAAGTGGTCGGCGACGCCTTTGCGGCCGGCAAGGCACTGAAATAATCAGAGGGAAATAAAAACCCAACAAGGGACTCCATCAAGTGGTAGTCCCTTGTTGGGTTTAAGAGTAGCTGTTTGCTCGGCCCTCGTGGCTTTGGTTGTGCTACCTATCCCAAGATTTGAGCTTGTCCTTGTCGGTAATGGGGCGCACAACACGGCAGGGGTTGCCCACAGCAACTACATTCGACGGAATATCCTTGACCACCACCGAGCCACCACCAATCACCACATTTGAGCCAATCGTAACGCCTGGCATAACCTGCACACCCGCACCAATCCACACATTATCGCCAACGGTGATAGGGTAGGCGTACTCCAACCCCTGATTTCGGCGCTCGGCATCGATGGGGTGTCCGGCAGTGTGAAAACCGCAGTTGGGGGCAACAAAAACATTGTTGCCAAACTTCACCTTTGCGCCATCCAATATCACCGTGTTGTGGTTGGCAAAGAAGTTCTCACCAATCTCGATATTATAGCCGTAGTCGCACCAAAATGGGGCTACGATGCAGAAACTATCGCCCATAGTTTTGCCCAACAGCTGACGCATAATTCGCTGTTGCCCAGCAGTATCCGATGGGCGCAAGTTATTAAAGTCGTAGCAGAGCTCTTTGGCCACCTTGCGCTCCTCGATAAGGTCTGTGTCGTTGTTTGCATCGTATAACATCTGACGCAACATCTTCTCTTTTTCGGTCATATCGCTATGTTTTTTTGTTCGGTAAACTCTACCACTCCCCGAGCCATTTGCAACGCTCGGTGATTTGGCGCTGGGTTATCTGGCTGCGCCTTGCATATAATAGCCCCACATCTTTTGGCTTAACTCGCTGTTCTACACTGGCGTGTCACCAAACATGGCCATGTTTCGGTGCGCATCGAGCAGTCGCCATTGTCATTTATTGAAATATCTCGTCCTTGGCGTATCCTTTTATTGTCTTGCGTTGTTCGATGATATAGAAGATAAAATGAACAAGAAGGCCTAATCCCCATGAGATTGCGGTAATGGTCATTGCTCGCAGGCTCTCTGCATTCCATCCCAAATAATGAACGCCGTATCCAATACCAATACATAAAATATAGGTCACTAAATGGTATCTGAAACCGATGTCGTGCACCTCATTCTC
>JAZPXV010000008.1:0-6615 GCA_045543795.1 Tidjanibacter sp. | reverse complement strand
GAACGTAATGGTGAACATCAACGACGCGCTCAAGGCGGTAGGATATGCACTCTTGGTGTTGTTCTTCCTTATGGGTATTATGCGTCAGTTCAATTCCTTCCAAGAGATCAAACGACCGGAGCAGACTCTGAAGCTCTTTATCCGCTTTGTGCTTGCAAAGGCTGCGGTCACTTGGGGACCTGGCTGCTCGGAGTTGTAGGCGCGCGCAAGGCGTGTTATAGAGTCGAGGAAAATAACTACATCGTGGCCACTCTCAACCAGACGCTTTGACTTCTCGAGAACCATCTCTGCAACCTTGACGTGGCGCGAAGCCTGCTCGTCGAAGGTCGACGCCACAACCTCGGCCTTCACATGGCGAGCCATCTCGGTAACCTCCTCGGGGCGCTCATCAATGAGCAACACAATCAGGTATACCTCGGGGTGGTTGGCGGCAATAGCATTGGCTATCTCCTGCAAAATCATTGTCTTACCAGTTTTGGGCTGCGCCACAATCATACCACGCTGGCCCTTGCCAATGGGGGCAAAGAGGTCGATGGTACGGGTAGTCAGATTGTTGTGTCCATTGCCCGTAAGGCAGAATTTCTCCTGTGGGAACAGTGGGGTCATATACTCAAACTGCATACGGTCGCGCAGATTCTCTGGAGCCAGGCCGTTGACCTCAATAGCCTTGACCATTGGGAAGTATTTTTCGCCCTCTTTGGGTGGGCGTATAATGCCCTTGACCGTATCGCCTGCCTTGAGGCCCCAGTTCTTAATCTGCGAGGGGGCCACATATATATCATCGGGCGAGTTGAGATAGTTGTAGTCAGACGAACGCAAAAAGCCGTAGCCGTCGGGCATAATCTCCAATACACCTTCGCCCTCGACCACAACATTCTCGACCTCCTGCTGGATAGCCCTCTGTTCGGCTCGTCGACGCTCGTACTCCAGCTCCTCTTCCGAGGGCCCTATGTCAGTAGGCTCCTCATCTTCGGTTGCGACCTCGGTGTTGAGTTCGGGGGCCACAACCTCTTCGGGCTGTTGGTTTTTGCGTGGGCGACCTCGGCGCTTGGGCTCGGCTGGGGCTGCAACCTCCTCGGCAGCTGTGGACTCGCCTTCGGTGCTTGCTTCGGTTGAGCCCTGGGACTCAATCTCCTCGGGCAGAGGATTTTTGCGTGGGCGACCACGGCGTTTGGGTTTAACCTCCTCGGTGGGCTCTTCGGTTGTACCAACAACTGGCTCGGGCTCGGTCGTTACAATCTCGCCTGCCTCTGCACCCTCGGCCGCATTGTCGTTGGCGGCAGCTCTGGCGCTATACTCAACCTTGGGCTGTATTCTGCGTCGGGGGCGGCGCACAGGAACCATATCCTCTTCGCCCTCCGAATCGTTTGTACTATTGGTAGTTGCGCCAACAATCTTGGCAACAAGTTTCTCGCGTCCTGAACGAATGTCAAGACCAAGAGCACGAGCAATCTCGCGTAGCTCGGACAAGCTCTTGCTCTTTAGCACCTCTAAATCTTGCATATCTTGCATACTCTTATTGTGTCAATAGTGTAACAAAAAGTCAATTGGTCAGTGAAATTACACAGCCAGAGTTGGCGGTGTAGAGTGGTTTGCGAAAACAAAGGTAGTATATTTTTTCGGTTTTCAAAATCTTTGCCCCTCAAAAAATGGGGCCTGGGTACTCTGGGCTCACATATTTTTACTACATTTGTGATATGAATCGTAGCGAACGAGCCCACATATTAGCCTCTGCCACCCGAGTGGTGCAGCAGAGTTTGACTGCCGAGGTGGTTGCCCAGGCTGTGGCTGCCAACGAGTGGCTCTCGGCCGATGATGTGGCCTTTGCTGCGCAGGCTATATGCGACCAGTACTTGGCGCCCGACAAGGTTGCCGAATGGTTGGCCAATTACCCACTGCTACCAACAACCGAGCCAAAGGTGGTGGGTGTGGTTGCGGCAGGCAACATTCCGTTGGCCGCATTTTTCGACATCCTATGTGTAGTAGCCTCGGGCCATCGTTGCAAGGTCAAGTACTCGAGCAAAGACCGAGTGCTGATGCCCACCATTTGCAAGGCCCTGTCGACCGAACTCGGCTGGCCAATAGAGCCAATGGAGATGGGCGACCGAGTGGATGCCCTTATAGCCTCGGGCAGCGATACGGCAATGGAGTCGGTGGGTAGGCTCTACGGCTCGGTGCCCACACTGTTGCGCTCGCACCGCAGTTCGGTGGCACTGCTGGGTGGTGGCGAGAGCGACGAGCAGTTGGCCCTGCTGGCCGAAGATGCTTTCCGCTACAACTCGCTTGGGTGTCGCAATGTTACTCTCATACTTGCCCCGCGCACTATCAGCACCGAGCGAATCGTAAAGGCTGTGGCAGGTGGCCGAAGGCTTGTGGCGCAGGGGTATCTGAACAACTATCGCCAGGCGGTGGCTACGGCAATGCTTACGGGCCAGCAACTCATTGGCGGAGGGCACTTTGTGGCCGAGCAGAAGTGGGAGTTCCCTGTGCGACTTGCCCAGGTGAACATTGCACATTACGACACTACTGCCGAAGCCAACGAGTGGATAGCGGCCAACGACAGCCACATTCAGTGCGTGGTGGGGGCACAAGATATTGTCAGTCATCCCCGTCGAGCGCCCTTTGGCCAGGCACAGCGCCCCACACTCGTCGATTGGCCCGACGGAGTAGACGTAATGCAATGGTTGAGTAAATTGTAACAAAAAACAACAAATAATAATCGAAAAATATGTCAATGGTATTCAAATTCAGAATGTTGAGCGAGCAAAGCGACACCTTTGTGAGGGACTACGAGGTAATGTACGATATGAACCTGCTCGACTTCAACGACTTTATTTGCGAGGACTTGGGGTACGAGGTTGATGAGATGACCTCGTTCTTCCTCTCTGACCAGCAGTGGCGCAGGCTGCAGGAGTTTACGCTGGCGGATATGGATGCCGAGTTGCCCACCCACGATGACTACACCGATGGCGAGGCCCTGCCCCCAATCCCTATGGCCGACGTAACCCTGGGGCAGATTATGCACTACCTGGGCGACAGGCTCATCTGGGTATTTGACCAACTGGCCGACCGCGCCTACTACCTCGAGCTGGTCGAGCCCACCGTGGCCGACCCCTCGGTGGAGTACCCACGCACACTCTTTGCTCATGGCGAGCCCGCCGACCAGTTCGATGCCGATGCCGAGGGCGAGGATGAAAGGTCTATTTTTGACGAGATGATGGACGAGTTTGGCGACTTCGGTGGCGACGACTCGTATGATGATGAGTATTAGTAGCATATCCCAATGGAGCATCCACAAGCGAAAAAGACTCTGGTAGTGATTGTAGGCCCTACGGGATCGGGTAAAACCGACCTCGCGATTGAGGTTGCACGCCATTTTGGCACCGAGATACTGTCTACCGACTCGCGCCAGTTCTACAAGGGTATGCCCATCGGTACCGCCCAGCCCTCGGCCGAGCAGTTGGCTGCCGTAAAGCACCACTTTATTGCCGACCGACTGCCCGAGCAGGAGCTCTCGGCAGGTGGCTACGAAAGGGAGGCCCTCGAAAGGCTCGGCGACCTATTTGAGCACCACAATGTGGTGGTTGCCGTTGGTGGTTCGGGGCTCTATATCGACGCCCTCTGCTATGGCTTTGACGAGTTGCCGAGCGACACGGCTCACATTAGGGCCGAGCAGATGCAACGCCTCGAAAGTGAGGGGTTAGAGGCTCTTGTGGAGGAGTTACGAGCAAGGGATGAGGCCTACTGGCAGGTGGTTGATCGATGCAATCCTGCCCGAGTGATAAGGGCCCTGGAGGTGTGCATAGCCAGTGGCCGCCCCTACTCCGAGCAGCGCACCGCCACCCGTCGCAGTCGCCCCTTCCGCACGGTGAAGATTGGTTTGCTGTGGCCACGCGAGGAGCTCTACGACCGCATAAATCGCAGGGTGGATATTATGGTAGGCGACGGGCTCGAAGAGGAGGCTCGCTCGGTGAGCCACCTGCGCCACCTCAGTTCGCTGCAAACGGTGGGATATAGGGAGTTTTTCGACCACTTCGACGGCAAAATCACGCGCCAGGAGGCCATCGACCTTGTCAAGCGCAACAGCCGCCGCTACGCCAAACGCCAAATGACCTGGTTCCGCCGCGACGAGAGTATCCACTGGATAGACCGCTGCAACGCACAAGAGGCGATTGAGGTTGTTAAGGGGGCCTTGTCGGAGTGATGTGCGGAGGGCTGATATTCAGTGGCTTGACAAAAAAGATGCGTAAAAAGTGAAAAATTTTGCCAATATTTTTTGCAGAGAATAAAAAACCGACTATATTTGCAGTCGCAAAACCGATTTAGCTCGGTGGAGCACTTTAAGCAAATGCGGAAATAGCTCAGTTGGTAGAGCACAACCTTGCCCCAAGAGATAGATACTCCAACCTTGGCAAGGCGAGCAAAGTGATTGAGAAGAAATAAGTTAAATGCGGAAATAGCTCAGTTGGTAGAGCACAACCTTGCCAAGGTTGGGGTCGCGAGTTCGAGTCTCGTTTTCCGCTCAAGGCGCTAAGAATGAGGCGCTTAACAGAATATCATTCAAATGCGGAAATAGCTCAGTTGGTAGAGCACAACCTTGCCAAGGTTGGGGTCGCGAGTTCGAGTCTCGTTTTCCGCTCCAAGTCCAAAAGTTTTGAGGACAAAATCAAGCAAAACCCTCTGAAACGATGTTTCAAAGGGTTTTTCATTTGTTGTCGGTCGGTATCGTTTCGACTTCGTGGAGCCCCTACTCGACACAGCCAGAACCTCGAAGTGTCCCTCCGAACATCGACCGTGAAAATAAGGGACACTTACTCCGAAATGAGGGGACACTTTGATATTTTTTCGGCTTTCTACAAACTTTTCAGGCTGACAGTTGCCTACGCTTTAATAAAAACAGTCAGATGAAAAGTACATTCAGAATCCTATTCTACGCAAAGTGGGAGGCAAGCGACGAGGCAAAGATGCTCCCAATCTATGTTCGCATTACAATCAACGGCACAAAAGCTCGTTTCAGCCTTAAAATCCGCGTGTCGGAGAAAATCTGGGACGCCAAGAGTGGTCGAGCCATCGGTCATAGCCACGAGGCACTGCAAGCCAACCGCTACCTCGACAGCGTCGTCACACGCATCAATACCATATATTACCGCCTGTGCGAACAGAGCGAGGCCGTGACAGCTCAGATGGTGCGCGATGAGTTTCTCGGCGTGAAAGCACCCAGCAAGACACTCCTTTCGGTATTTGCCGAGTTCAACGATAGGCAAGAGAATCTTATCGGCGTGGATATCACACAATCGACATTCAACAAGTTCGACTTGACATTTCGTCGCTTGGCGGAGTTCCTGCGAGTGAAACGCAATCGTCCGGATATCCCTGTATCGCTGGTTGATAGAGATTTTGTGCTCGACTTTGAAGCCTATTTGAAGGTCGATTACCACCTGCAAGCCAACTCTGCCGAGAAGTTGATGCGTATCTTCAAACGAATTACCACGATGTGCTTTAAGAGCGGACTGATGGCGAAAGACCCATTTTGCGATGTGCGATTGAAGAAGGTCAAGAAGGATAGAGGCTACCTGACTCGCCACGAATTGGAGCTGATACTCAACTACAAACCAACGAAGAAGCGTTTGGAGAAGGCGCGCGATGTCTTTGTGTTTTGTTGTTTTACAGGATTTGATTACTCAACTACCGCATCATTGACCGAACAAAACCTTGTTCTGGCTGATGACGGCTCGATGTGGATTGAAACGCACCGAGTTAAGACCGGTGTCGCCTCAAAGGTCAAGTTGCTCGACATACCGCTTTCAATCCTGAAAAAGTACGAGCCGACCCGCATTAACGGCTATCTCCTGCCCGTGTTGAGCAACGCCAAATACAACCTCTACCTCAAAGAGATAGCCACCGCATTGGGCATCCAGAAACGAGTAACCTCGCACCTTGCACGACATACATTCGCAACGACAGTAACCTACGCAAATGGCGTATCCATCGAGTCGATTAGCAAGATGTTGGGCCACACCAAACTCGCCACGACCCAAATCTACGCCCGCATCGTCGACCAAACGGTCAGCAGGGAGATGGATAAACTCTCCGCCAAACTAAGCGGTACAAGCTTCAGCCTCAACGGAGGAGAGGGTGATTCGGGAGGCGCTG
Organism: Tidjanibacter sp.; assembly: GCA_045543795.1. Classification (GTDB taxonomy): domain Bacteria; phylum Bacteroidota; class Bacteroidia; order Bacteroidales; family Rikenellaceae; genus Tidjanibacter. Next base: position 462 of record JAZPXV010000008.1, on the reverse strand, counting down.
TTGCCTCAACAGAAGAAACAGCCAACTAACAGAAACGAAAAGGGGCCCGACATTTGCCGCGCACCCTGCGTATTGTTTAATGCCGTCTATTTCTTCTTTTTAGATGTTTTCTCTGCAAGTACTTTTATCGACTCGAAATACGCTTGTTCTACCGGACTAAGCGTTCGCTCCTGATACTTCAAATACTCAGCAGTTGCCTTCTCTTGTGCTTGTTTATGACTCACTCGACCTGCACCTACAAGCAACGATTCACCAGTAGATGCGAGAATATTATCCAATTGCGCGATATAGTCAGCCATATACATTGGGTTACGACGCATCGCTTGTATCTCAGCGAAATCGAAGTATCCGGATACGAGGTTATTGAGAATCTTTAACTCATCTTCGTTCAGGTAGTTTTTAGCTACCATTATATCATTTCGTGTAGGATGCTCGCCTGCAAATGTTGTAAGTCCCATAAAT
>JAZPXV010000007.1:0-9500 GCA_045543795.1 Tidjanibacter sp. | reverse complement strand
CAACCTCATCCCCGACTGGGATAGCAGTGTAACAATTGCCAACGAGCAAAAGAGTTACACCGACTTTGAAATGCAAAAGGATTATCGCTACTACCTTGTTTTGGAAAGGCAGGCCGACACCCTCCGAGGTCTACAACTTTACAGTCGCTTTGTGTCGGTCATCGACTACGAGATTGACACTCTGAGCCAGTATGTTGCCACCTATATTCCTACAGCCGACTATGTCGACAACTATGTGAACGAATATGGCGAGATGGATTGCTCCGCTTGGGGCGATTTCTCGGGCGTGGTGCTCTACACAATGCTCTCGGGCCACCACGTTGCGGCATATCGCTACAACGATGGAATTATGGAAAGTGATTCTTTCCTCTACAATTACGACAAGTCGCAGGAGGAAAACACCTCCGACTTCTTGGCCGTAATGAATGGACTCGAACTATTTGTGCGACCTTATAGCGAAGAAACTCGCAGTAACTCCATCGCATTGGGGCCATATTGGATAGAAGAAATCACCATCAATGGTAGTGGCCAACAAACTTATGATTATGGTTTTAACAATGTATCACCTTGGGAAATTGCAGGCTTAATTTCAGGCCCCGTTATTTTGGCAAATCCTAAACCAATTACTGTAATTGGTCAACAAATAACCAATCCACAGATAAAGACTCACACCTCTCGGAGTTACTCCAAATTGATATTTTCAAATTATTCATCCCGCGCTGACACAACCGAGATTTGTAGCATGATAGAGGAAATAAAGAAAAACGAAATTGGGGGAAAATTATTAGATTCTTTGGTAAGTAGGAATACAAAAATAGACTTCTTATTACGTGATACAACATCTCACATACTCTTTGATGAAAAGATGTTGTATGGTGTAGTACTTGACGAATATGAAAGCCACAAGCTATTTCACGAATTATTTCATGCACTACAGTATCATAGAATTGGATATGAAAATTTTAAAAATGCAGAGGCTAATTATGAAGTTGAAGCTCACCTTGCTACTTACACTTTTCGAAAGGAACAACTTGAGCAGTTACAAGGTTCAAAGAGAGTCGTTTCTTCAATATGGTCATCAATGGATAGTTTGGAAATATATTTAGACACTATTCTTAAAGACCAAACACAATATGAAGGCACAGTATTCTATGAAGACTTCTACCTTCCAGTATTCAAAATTGCAATAGAAAATTTCGCCAATAAAAAACGAAATGATTCTCTTTCTATTTCAGATAATTTTTCAACATTTATAGCACTACAATGAAAAGATTGATTCACATTTTTATTATTCTGACTATATGCCACAATAGTGGCTATGCCCAGAAAAGGGACGAAACCCGCTTTCGTCTGACAGAGTCTAACTATACCAGCGACACCTTGCGTATGGATGGCTATACCTACGTGTGCGACACCCTTAGTGGTACGTTGATAAATCTGTACAACATCGAGAACAAAATAGATGTGGAGCGTTGGTGCTACAAAGATGGTACGCCATACAATCCACGACCATTCGAAGAGCCCGAACTATATACACTATCCGATGCCGGCTGGCAATTGTTGGAGAGTATTGTCGACGAAGCCTTTACACAATCGCAAGTGGAACTTATTGGCGGTCACGACAAACTTTCAACACTCCGCATAGACATCGATATATCTTCGACTGATGGTACAATCACAGATGTTTATTTCACATACTTGACCATGCAAAAATATGTCGAGATACCTATCTATGTATTTAGAGATATTGAGCTTGGATTAAAAAAGAAGATTCGCTTCACATTGACCGATGAGGGTTGCAAAATGAAGGTTTGTACATATTTTTGGCGTCAACGGCCCAAAGGTCGAATAGAGGTTGAGCCAACGATAGTGAATCCGAGCGATGGAGGAGGTGGTGGCTTTACGGGTAATCCCATAGGCAACAACACCAACATCATAACCTCGGTCGAAGGGCGATAAAAAAAGAAAAAACGAAGCCTATGAATGTAGAACTGATAGTGGTAGGTAAGACCGACTCGGCCGAGGTGGAGCGTTTGGTCGAGGAGTACAAGGGGCGCATAGGCCACTACACCCGTTTTGGCATAACCGTAATACCCGACCCCAAAAACCGACGCTCGCTGAGCGAAGCACAGCAAAAAAGTGCCGAGGGTGAGGCCATACTGCGTCTGTTGGCCCCGTCGGACTTTGTGGTGCTGATGGACGAGAGGGGCAAAGAGTACACCAGCCAAGAGTTTGCCGACTGGCTACAGAAGCGTATGGCCAGCGGTTGCAAGAGGCTCTGTATGGTCATTGGCGGCCCCTACGGATTTGCGCAGGAGGTCTACGACAGGGCCGACAGCAAGATTGCACTATCGAAGATGACCTTCTCGCACCAAATCGTTAGGGCCATCTTTGCCGAGCAGCTCTACCGCGCCTTCACAATCATCAATAACGAACCATATCATCATAATTGAGAATTCTCCTATTAGTCCTATTGCTCCTATAAATCCTATAAGAGCAATAGGAGATATAAGAGTTATAGGATTTTCTTTAAGGCCCTTAATGACCTTAAAGTCCTTAAAGCCCTTAATGACTTAGGTCGGTTAGACGTTAGACAAAAAAAGAAATATGAAACGATTAGTTACCCTTTTGGCCGCAGTGGTGGTGGCAGCCACCAGCCTCTCGGCACAGCAATTTGACAACTACTTTACCAACCGCACCCTGCGCAACGACCTCATCTTCGCGGGCGACTGCAAAGCACAGCAGGTAACCCTACGACAGCTACTCTCGTGGAGCGGCTGGGCAGGCCGACGTGTGAACCTCGACCAGGTAGCCCTCGAGGGCAATGGTCAGCTCACAATGACCGACTCGGCCACAGGGGCGGTAATCTATCGCACCAGCTTCTCGAGCCTCTTCCAAGAGTGGCTCACCACCCCCGAGGCCACCACAACCCACAAGGCCTACGAGTTCACCATACTGGTACCTATGCCCACCCACCCTGCCGACGTGAGGGTAACACTGTTCAACGAGCGTCGCGAGCAGACAGCCCTGCTGGAGTACCACATCGACCCCACCGACATACTCATACGCAACACCGACAGTCAGGCCCGAACACCCCACAAGGTGATTTACCAGAGCGGCCCCGCCGAGGAGAAGATAGACGTTGCCATAGTTGCCGAGGGCTACACCCAGGGCGAGATGGATACCTTTAGGGCCGATGCCCAGGCCACCGTCGATGCGCTCCTGTCGTATGAGCCCTTCAAGAGCCAGGCCGACAAGTTCAACTTTGTGGCCGTAGAGTCGGCCTCGGTCGACAGCAATGTGTCGATTCCTCGCGAGGGCATCTGGCGCGACACTGCCGTAGGCTCGCACTTCGACACCTTCTATGGGGCACGCTACTTGACTACCAGCCAGGTGTTTGACCTCTACGACCTGCTGAACGGCATCGACTACGAACACCTGATTATCTTGGCCAATACCGACACATACGGCGGTGGCGGCATCTACAACTCCTACACCCTCACCACGGCCCACCACCCCCTATTCAAGCCCGTAGTAGTACACGAATTTGGCCACAGCTTTGGCGGCCTGGCCGATGAGTACTTCTACGAGAACGACCCACTGTCGCCTGGCCTCTACCTGCCTGGCATCGAGCCCTGGGAGCAGAACCTGACTACACTGACCAACTTTGAGAGCAAGTGGGCCGATATGTTGCCCGAGGGTACCGCAATACCCACCGAGGTTACGCCCGAGCGCACCAAGAACTTCACCGTAGGCGTGTACGAGGGTGGCGGCTACCAGTTCAAGGGTGTATACCGCCCTGCCGACATCTGCCGTATGAGGGACAACGTAGCCACCCAGTTCTGCCCCGTTTGCCAGAGGGCTCTGGCGAGGATGATTGAGTTCTACACCACCGAGAGGTAAAAAAATAACACAAATATATAGGGCCGCAGTGTACAACATTTTCGTCTTACTATCGCAACTATTCGTGGTGGAGAAGAGTTATAACCTACGACAAACCAAATAACTAAAAGATTATGAAACGAATAAAAATATTTACACTAATTCTTGTGTGTGCGTGGTTGGTGGGGTGTGGTAAAATTAGCAGTGTGGGTAGAGGAACATTCTGTCAATCTTACATTTTCTGTTATGTAAACATCGGAGAACTTCCTATGGAGTACAAACCCGACCAAGCCCAACTGGTAGCATATGTAAAGCCAAGTAGAGAACTGAGACAAGATTCACAACTCCCAGCCGACAAAGAGAAGTTTGCTTATTTAGCAAACAAACACAATGACACTTCTTGGAATCAGTGGGTGGATATGCCATTTCTGGTTACCGATGTGGCAGTTGCGCTAATTCACGACTATACTTCCATCCAGATTACCAGCGATGCAGACTTCGACGAGGAGCATCCGGCTGGTGCATCTTTGGGTGATGTGATTGAATTCCAAGGTTATACTTATAAACCATTATTAGACAGGCAATATCTATACTCGACAGGAATTGATTTGTACGATGCGACGGAGGTGAAAAAAGTGCTAAATACACTCACCTGTGAGGACTTAGCGGTATTGACCAAGTTTGAAAGTGGGGTGCCAGATTTTAGGTTTAATTTCCTTAGTCTGCCTACTGCAAGCAAAGTTCACAATTTCAAGATTAAATTCACAAGCGACACAGGATCGGAGTTTGTCTACTACACTACGGTTGATTTTGGTGTGCAAAACGAAGAGTAAGGTAACAATATTTTGATGCAAATTGCAAATTATTAGGGCCGCAGTGTACAACATTGCGGCTTTTTTTGTATATTTGTTTGGAAAGATAGAAAACCGAAGTTTAACCCCGATAAATGTTCAAAAAAGTATGGAAATATGGCACTATTGGGCTCTGGCAGCCCTCGCACTTGTAGTAGGCGAAATTTTAACCTCGGGCTTTGCACTGGTCTGCTTTGCTGTGGGCGCAGTGGGTGGAGCCATCGGAGCAGCCGCAGGTTGCTCGATAGAGTGGCAGATTGGAGTATTCACCATAGCTACTCTGGTGGCCTTCTTGGCCATAAGGCCCCTGCTCGTTAAGCTCTCAAAGAAAGACCAAATCGTAACCAATGCCGACGCACTGATAGGTCGCACCGCCAAGGTGAGCGAAGAGATTAACCCCGCCGAGGGCACAGGTCGCGTGGCCATAGATGGCGACGACTGGAAGGCCGAGTCCGAGAGTGGCGAGGTTATTGAAAAGGGAGCCAAAGTGGTCGTTACCAATCGCGAAAGCATTATATTAACCGTTAAAAAACAATAACACACTATGGGAACTTTAACCGTAATCGTAGCACTGGCCATTATAGTAGTGGTATATGTGCTCTCGGGTCTGACAATCATCCAGCAGTCCGAAACCTGCATCGTTGAGCGACTGGGTAAGTACAACAAAACCCTCACCTCGGGTATCAACATCATCTGGCCCATCCTCGAGAAGCCCAGGCGCATCTACTACCGCCACTCGATGACCGACTGGGAGGGCAACGTGCGCGTGTCGTTCAAGTACAGCCCTCGCATCGACCTGCGTGAGCAAGTCTACGACTTCCCCGAGCAGAACGTGATTACCAAAGACAACGTAACCACACGCATCAACGCACTGCTCTACTTCCAGATTGTAGACCCCGTAAAGGCCGTTTACGAGATTAACAACCTGCCCAACGCTATCGAAAAGCTCACCCAGACCACCCTGCGTAACGTAATCGGTGAGTTGGAGCTTGACGAAACCCTCACCTCGCGCGATACCATCAACGCCAAGCTGCGCAACGTGCTCGACGAGGCCACCAACAAGTGGGGCGTTAAGGTAAATCGCGTTGAATTGCAAGACATTACCCCTCCTGCTTCGGTACGCAACGCTATGGAGCAGCAGATGCAGGCCGAGCGCGAGCGTAGGGCCAAAATCTTGCGCGCCGAGGGTGAGAAGCAGTCGGCAATCCTCCAGTCGGAGGGCGAAAAGCAGTCGCAAATCAACTACGCTGCTGCCGAAAAGGAGGCACAGATTCTCAAGGCACAGGGCGAGGCCGAGGCCAAAGTGCTCCAGGCAAATGCCGAGGCCGAGGCTATCAGCCGCGTAACCGAAGCTATCAGTAGCACCAAGACCGACCCTGCAACCTATCTGTTGGCGGTCAAATATATCGAAACGCTCAAAGAGATGACCAGCGGTCAGGACAACAAGGTTGTATACCTGCCCTACGAGGCCACCTCGGTATTGGGCTCGATTGGCGGCATCAAAGACCTGTTCAAAGACGCATAGTCGGCCGACTATCAACACGTTACTACGGGCAGACCAGCAAGTGTGTCTGCCCGTAGGTTTTATAACCAAAATCGCCTAATTATGAACAAGATACGACTTACACTTTTGGCGCTGTTTGCGATACTTGTGGGCACCAATGCCGCCACTGCGCAAGATGCACTCACCGACCAGAGCAGCGCACCCCAACAGCGCACCCTGCTGGCTCGCACCTTCGAGGCCAAGTCGGGGTTGGTGTTGCCCTACCGCATCCACTACCCTGCCGACTTTTCGCCTGCCAAGCAGTACCCCCTGCTGCTCTTTATGCACGGTGCAGGCGAGAGGGGTAGCGACAACCAGTTGCAACTCTTCCACGGCGGCGATATGCTGGCCTCCGCACCCGAACTGGCGGAGGTTATCATTGTGGCGCCCCAGTGCCCTGCCGGCGAGTGGTGGGCCGATATTGACCACAACCTCTCGACACGCAACCTGCTCGAGATGAACCCTGCGCCCCCTACTACGGCACCTATGCTGGCCGTAGAGGAGTTGGTGGGTGCTCTGGTGGGGCTCGGCTTTGTCGATACGACGCGCATCTATGGCGTGGGTATGTCGATGGGTGCTATGGGACTGTTTGACTTGGTGTGCCGCCATCCGCAGATGTTTGCGGCTGTGCAGCCCATTTGTGGTGCGGTAAATACGAGCGAGCGCTTGGCCGCCTACGATGGCCCTACGGCCTTCCGTCTGTTCCACGGCATTGACGACGATGTAGTACCTGCCGACTGCTCGCGTAGGGCTGCCGAGGTGTTGAAGAGTGGCGGCCACGAGGTTGAACTAGTGCTCTACGACGGCTGCGGCCACTTGAGCTGGCACCCTGCCTTTGCCGAGGTGGACTTTTTGAGCTGGATGCTCGCAAAGCGCAAGATGTAGCCCAAAAGTAACACACGCCCCCGCCCTAACGGGCACCCCCTCTAACTTAGAGGGGGAAAGCCATTTAAGGGCTCTAACGAGAATTATCCTATGACTTATATAGGAGTAATAGGAGTTATAGGAGTTATAGGATAAATAAGAATCTTATAACTCCTATTTCTCTTATAACTCTTAGGGTAGTTTTTGGCACACAAAAAAAGGTAGGCGTTGTCGCAACGGCTACCCTTACAAAACTACTAACCCAAACGGATAAAAAATAGATGTGGCGACCTTTCGAGGTCGCCACACTAATGTCGAGCCATAGAGCGAGCTGTAAGTCCCTCCTTTGTCAAAGGAGGGATTTAGGGAGGAATGTATAAACTCTTCATTTATTTAAGTTGGCATACGCACGAGCAACAAAAAAAGGTAGGCGTTATCGCAACGGCTACCCTTACAAAACTACTAACCCAAACTTAAATAAATGAAGAAACCTTTTGTTGCCCCTTGCGCGGCTCTTCGGTCGCAGCCCCGACAGGTACTCACGCACATAGTCGCAGGCTCTACAAACGGCAACGCTCATTCATAAAGCAATAGCCGTGCCAAAACCTTCGGCACAACGCACAAAAAAGCTCGATAGTAAAAAAACTATCGAGTTTTTTGTTGGTTTGACGTCTCGGGCGTATGTATTCAGTCTTGCCACGACTCAACGCTGTTGAGTCGGTTGGCATATACCGCTCTTTTTGTTTTTCAAAAAAGTTTTGTAATTTTGTATTGTCGAGGGGTTGCTCTTGACAAACATATTATTAGTGAAAGTGTTTCGCTAATCCTTAAAGATAAAATTTGGCGATTTTTGACAACAAGGATAACGGATGCTTACATCACTTGTATTGGTATGCAACGTCGGCACATTCTGTGCTTACTCCATACTGTACAGGTGTGGAGTATTGTTTATTTGTTGTCGGGCCACGCCAAATGCCTATCTTTAGATAAACGAACATCTCCACACTTTCTTTTTTATATTAATCTGTCATCGGAGGTGGGGCTTAAATACTATATTTATTATGGGTGAACTATTTAAATACATTTGCTACATTCCACTAACAATTATTAAGATTGTTCTAGGATTAGCAGGCACCGTTGTTTTAATACCACTGGCTCTCATTGCCGCATTATTTGGAGGTAATATCTTTGATGGATTTGATGGATTATGGGAATGGGTGTTTACTTACCCAGACTAAATGGGGTGATTATTTATCATCAAATTTCGATTTGTTGTATATAACACAAAAGGATGGTCAATCTTGACCATCCTTTTGTGTGTTTGGGGGATTGTAGTCCACCGAAGGACTACTTCAAGTAAATCGACACCTCGGAGTAGGCGTAGCTGAGGCCCTTACGGGGTGAATCAATGCGGCCACCCGTCGTGACCTTATAGGTCCTACCCTCAATCCTGACCGTAATGTTATCAAAGCCAACCGACCTGACAACCGCACTGGGCAGGTTGTCATCAAATGCACACAAGTTCATACCCACCGACAGCTCTTCGCGGCTATAGCTTCGCGACGAACCCGAACAAGTAAGGCGACCAGGGTCGCAAGCCGTAATAGTACCCGCCACACGGCACTCGTTCCATACTTTATCTGCCATACTCAACTGGTTTATATAAAATGGTTATACTCACCACAAATATAACAAAACATCGGACAAAACGAGGAATTAAGGATTGAAAATTGTATCTTTGTGGCCGTATGGGAAGAATTTTGGCCATAGACTACGGACTCAAGCGCACCGGCATTGCCGTTAGCGACCCGTTGCGCATAATTGCCGGCGGCCTCGACACCATCGCCACAGCGCAGTTGGTCAAGTGGCTCGACGACTACTTGGCCGCCAACGAGGTGGACATCATAGTCGTGGGCAAGCCCACCCAGATGAACGGTACCCCAAGTCAGTCGTGGGCCGCCATTGAGCCCTTTGTCAATCAGCTCAAAAAGAAGTACCCCACAAAGCAGGTGGTACTGCACGACGAGCGTTTCACCTCGGTAATTGCCCACCGAGCAATGATCGACGGCGGAATGAAGAAGATGGCTCGCCGCGACAAGGCCGTAGTGGACAAGATAAGCGCCACCATAATACTGCAAAGTTTTATGGACTCGGCCGATTATCAGGCAATGAGAATTGAAAATTGAGGCAACCGACGCCAAGCCGAGAGCAATTGAGTATACTCAAATTGCCGAGGCGCGAAGGAGGAAAAGACTCCGCAGGAGGATTAAATGCGAGTAAGCGAGAGCAGAGATTGCTTGCACGCTATGCCGAGCAGGAGCATTTTAGAGCAAGCGTCAGCTTGGTCAATTGAAAATTGA
>JAZPXV010000006.1:0-24571 GCA_045543795.1 Tidjanibacter sp. | reverse complement strand
CCCACAACCACTCTCCCCCTGAGTTAGGGGGAGTCCCCGAAGGGGGAGGGGGTCTGTCAATTTTCAATTTTCAATTTCGTCTTGCCACGACTGACGTCAGTCAAGCGGTTGGCCTCTACCGCTCTTAGTTGACAGACCCCTCCGTCGCTTCGCGCCACCTCCCCTAACTTAGGGGAGGAGTATTTTTTAAGGACTTTAAGGTCGTTAAGGCCATTAAGTCCTTAAGGCCCTTAAGGTTTTCCTCCCCTTGTCGGTCCCATCGGCCTTTGGCCTTTTGGGCCCTTGCAGCACCATTTTGCGCTTCTGTTCAAAATGCCAATTCGAGAGGGATTTTTTGTGAAAAATCGACAATTAAAAAGGAAAAAATGCATATGGGGGGGGGGTAATTTCGCACATCTTATACACTTTTTTGAGCAAAAATTATATATATTGCTTGCGATATATTAAATTTGTGCTAATAAATTTGTGAAAAACTCGCATTGGCGATCGGCTGTCTATGCAAATAGTTCAGCTCCAAAGCCCCCCTTTCCAACACAAAGAGGGGTTGTGTGTGAGATTTCAAAGGGAATAAAAGAGATAGTAGTGGCTATGAAAGTTGGGCTAATGAGTCGTAGGCTGGGACTACTGTGCCTTGTACTGTTTGCGTCGGTTGTGGCGTGGGCGCAGGGTGCGGATGGTGTCCAGTACAAGGTGGTGGAGAACAGCTCTGCTACCGACAAGACCATTGAGCAGTACCACATCTATTTCCGCCTCGACAAGACCAATCTCGATAAGAGCTATCTCGACAATGCCACCCAGTTTGAGCGCATAGCCGATTTCGTAAAGAACTCTCCCCAGATTGACAGTATTACCATCTATGCTTGGGCGTCGCCCGAGGGTGTGTACGAGCACAATGTGTGGTTGTCGCGCCGTCGTGCCGAGGCTGCCAAGCGTTATATCTTGAGCCAGCTGCCCGAGGGTAGCAGCTTTACGGCCGACCACATCCGCATCTTGCCTATGGAGGAGAACTGGATTGGTCTGCGCGAGGAGTTGGAGGCCAACTACCACCGCCACGACCGCAAGAGGGTGCTCCGAATTTTGGATGCCAAGGTGCCCAATGACACCAAAAAGTGGCGACTCCAACGCCTCGACGGTGGTTATACCTATAATTATATCATCCGCAAACATATGCCTCGCTTGCGTTTGGCAGCGTGGGTAACTATGTATGGTGCCCCTGTGCCCGAGCCTGCGCTGTCGAGCATTGTTCAGGAGGGTATTGCCCAGGCTCCCGACATTGTCGAGCAGCCCCAGGAGTTTGTGCCCGAGCCCGTGGTTACGCCCATCAGCTGGCAGACCGAGCGCACAATCTTGGCACTCAAGACCAACGCCCTGTACGATGTAGGTACGGCTGTGAACTTTGCTGTGGAGGCCCCCATAGGCGACCGCTTCTCGGTGTTGTATAACCACATCTGCCCCTGGTGGCTGAGCGAGAATAATAAGTATTGCTTCCAGTTCTTGTCGATGGGTGGCGAGGCTCGCTACTGGATTAAGCCCGAGCCCAGGCCTGCGACCGACCGTAGGGTGGTGCGCGATAGGCTTGTGGGCCACTTTGTGGGCCTGTATGGTATGGGTGGCAAGTTCGACTTGCAGTGGAAGAGATGGGGTTGCTACCAGGGTGAGTTCTGGAGCGCAGGCCTCACTTATGGCTACTCGATGCCTGTGGGCAAGAGGCTCAACCTGGAGTTCTCGCTCTCGGTGGGCTATGCCAACATACCCTACCGCCACTATGTACCCACCAACGACTGGCAAGACCTTATCCGCGATAAGTTCGACGCAGGTACGCTCCACTATGTTGGCCCCACCAAGGCCGAGATATCGCTGGTTGTGCCCATAACCATTAGCACGAAAGGAGGTCGCCGATGAAGAGGTTTAGACTTTTGATTGTGGCCCTGGTTGTGGGTGTTGTTGTGGGTGCGCTGGAGGGTTGTAACCGCCGTCCTCTGCTCGACCCCAGCTTCTCGACCCAGCTGATGGTTAAGGTTGATATTCGCAACTTGCAGAACGTCACTTGCGACATCTATAACGACAAGATTCCTGTGCCCACCATCGAGCCCGAGATGATGCGCGTACTGTTCTATAAGCCTGGCACCAACATTGTGGCGGGCGAGAGCTATATCAGCAATGTGGCCACCGATGCCGAGGGTAACCGCCTGATTTCGGGTATTGTGGGTATCATTCCTGGCACATACGAGATGGTTATCTATAACTTCGACACGCGCTCTACGATGATTCGTAACGACGACCGCCACGCCACCATTGAGGCCTATACCGAGCCTGTTGTCGAGTCGATTGCGAGCCGCTTCAACACTCGTGTTGACGAGGCCACCGACATCCTCTACCAGCCCGACCACGTTGTTGTTGCCACCGAGCCCGAGGAGGTTATCCCCTACCACGACGAGGTGCACGTTATCAATACTGTGGCCGAGTCGGTTGTCGAGACCTTCTATATACAGGCGAAGGTCGAGGGCTTGGAGTATGTGTCGAGTGCGCAGGCAGTGCTGACGGGTATGGTGGGTAGTAATATGCTGGGCCAGCGCAGGGCTGTTACCGAGAAGGAGACGGCACTCTACTTCACTATGATTAAGAGCGACGATAAGGGCACCCCAGTGCTGTGTAATACGTTCAACACCTTTGGCCGTATCGAGGGCTCGACCAACAACCTGTGGATGACCTTCGATATCCACACCATCGACGGTAGGGTTATCACCAAGGAGTACGATATCACCCACCTGTTCGACACCCCCGAGTGCAAGGAGCACCGCTGGCTGCTGCTCGACGAGGTAATTGTAATACCTCCTCCACCAACACCACCTCCCACCCAGAACGGTGGTGGTTTCCAACCTTCGTTGGAGGATTGGGATGAGGAGCGACACGACATAATTCTCTAACACCTAACCTTTTACTTTCGGCAAACACTACGAGATATACAACTTTTTGAAAAGACAACAAACTAACAAACAACTAATTTATTCACTTTTAATCAAACAATTTCTACTATGAAAAAGTTTTTAATGATTGCAGCTGCTTGTGTAGCACTCGCAAGCTGCGTTAAGAACGAGGTAGAGCTTCCCGTAAACGATGCTCCTATTTCGTTCCAGGCCGTTCAGGGTTTGGAGAGCACCCGTGCTGCCTATCCTAACGATCACTTTGTTGCAACTGCTTTGTTGCAGCAGAGCGGCGAGACTTGGGCTGCCGACAAGGCTACTGCCCAGAACTTCTTCCTCAACCAGGAGGTTACCAACCACGGTGATGTTGACAGCGATGCCATAGATGAGTGGTCGACTTCGACTCCTTACTACTGGCCCGAGCAGGGTTCGTTGACCTTCTTTGCTTACTACCCCAAGACTGTTGCTGCAGGCGAGGTGTCGGCAGATAGGGCTACCTACACCTTCACTGGCTACAACGATGACACCTACAAGAATATCGACTTCTTGGTTGCCGACATTGTTACCGATAGAAACGGTGAAGATGTTCCTACTGTGTTCCGTCACAAAATGACCAAGATTGCCCTGAAGATGAAAGTTCAGAGCGTGCAGACTGGCCGCAAGGTTACCCTGCAGACCGTAAAGGTTAAAAACATCTCGAACCAGGCAACCTACACCTACAATACCGATGGTACTGGTGACGACTGGGATGGTTGGGCTACTGCTGACAAAGAGTATCTTCTCTACTCGGCTGCTGCACAGGTGCTGACCGCAACTGCAGAGAATGTTGTTTTGGACAAATACATCTACCTTCCCCAGGATTTGGCAGACAACGCTGCTCTGGAGGTTGTTTACGATGTACAGACTACCATCGATGGCGTAGTATCGCACGAGAAAGTGGTTGTTGAGAACACCTTTGACAAGATTCACGACAACACTGGCGCAACCAAAGCTGCTGTTTGGGCAAAGAACAAATTTATCACCTACACCATTACCATTGCTGACGCAAAACAGATCTACTGGGAGCCCAGCATCATCGAGTGGGAGGAGGATCACAACGACGCTATCACTATCTAATAGCTTGACAACCCACTTGGCGTAGGGTAGAATTACGCCTCAGAATCCAGAGGGGAGTGAATCCCCCTCTGGGTGCAAAAACCACGAAGACAAAAAAATAATAACAAATAAAAAACTCAAACAACTATGAAAAAACTTTTGCTCGTTGCAGCAGCCTGTGTAGCACTCGCCAGCTGCGTAAAGAATGAAATGGATTTTGGCCCCATCGACGAGGCTCCTATCGGTTTCCAGGCTGTTCAGGGCTTGGAGAGCACCCGTGCCGCTTTTGAGGGCACAAGCTTTATCGCTACCGCCTATATGATCGAGGCCGACAAAACCAACTACACCGACTGGGACAATGCCGCAGCAGGCGACAAAGAGGCCTACTTCGAGAATGTAGAGGTTAAGAAACAGACCGCAGGCTCCTATGCAGGCGAGTGGACTACCGACACCCCCTACTACTGGCCCCAGCAGGGTAGGTTGAGCTTCTATGCTTACACCCCCAATGGCGTTACCGCTCCCGCAGTTGAGGCTGCAACCAAAAACTATGTAATCAGTGACTACGATGTTAATGCAGCTGCCAACAAAGACAAAGACCTGATGGTTGCCGACATCGCAAAGAACCTCAATGCAAACAAGGTTCCCGCAGTGTTCCGCCACAAGCTGACCAACTTGCTCTTCACCGTTAAGAAATCAGACACCGACACTCGTACCATCAAGCTGCACAAGGTTACCCTCAAAGGCTTGCAGCACACCGGCACCTACACAATGCCTTTCAACTATCCTACCGCAACCGATGCTTGGGTGCCCACCGCAGCTACCGCAGACTATGAGCTTATCTCAGCCGACGTAACCGTTACCTCTGCCGCAACTGCTTTTGAGGTGGCCCAGAGCTTCTTTATGCCCCAGGAGCTCGGTACAAAAGAGATTTACATCGAGTATATCGTAGAGTATGGTGGCTCGAGCGAGACCGTTAAGGTTACCAAAGCGCTTGCCGACCTCGACGATGGTGGTAGCAACGACAACAAGTGGCTCATCAACGACCAGGTAACCTACGCAATCGAGATTGGTGGCCCCACACAGATTATCTGGGAGCCTTCGGTTGAGACCTGGAATCCCGAGAGCAACGTAATCGCTATCTAATAGCACTCCAAACACTAAACCCCATAGGCGCAGGGTATAAAGGGGCGCCACAAGGCCCAAAGGGGAGTGATTCCCCCTTTGGGTGCAACACTCATACAGAGAGAGTGTGAGTGAAAAAAGAAACAACCCATTTTATTGTAGAAAATGACAAGATTGGCCGACATATTCAAAGTAGTAGCTATTGTGGTGACAATGGCTCTCGGCTCGTGTGTCAAAAACAGCAACCTCGACGGCCTCGGCCCACAAGCCATAAACTATCACGCAGTGTGTGGCTTGACAACCGAAGGTCGTGCAGCAATCAGCGGCACCGACTACCCCACAGGGGTACCCTTTGCCGCCTTTGCAGTGCAGCACGCCGAGGGCGAAACCTGGGCAGGCAACAGCGCAACCGCCTCGTATGTAATCAAGGGCGATGCTGTGGCCTACAACAGCTATGTGCCAGGCGCTTGGGCCACCGAGATTCCCTACTACTGGCCTATGACGGGCGGTATGTCGTTCTTTGCCTACTCGCCCTGGGCCGATGCCAATGGCAACAAAATCAACAACATTGCCTTTACACCCACCACTGGCGAGCTGAAAGTTACGGGCTGGAACACCAACGATGCCAAGTACAAAGGCGTTGACCTGATGTTTGCCGATCCCAAGTACGACCAGACCGAGGCGCTGGCAGCAAGCGGAGTGCCCACCGTATTCCGCCACAAACTGTCGCTCGTGTCGTTCAAGGCAGGTCTGATTGGCGAGTACATTGAGGGTGGTGTGACCTACGAGATGCAGCTGCGCAAGGTTACGCTCAAAAACGTAAAGACACAGGGCAACTACTCGTCGATTAACGACAGTGGCCGTTGGACAAGTGTGAGCGGCTCGGCCGACATTGTCTTGTACAACAACCCCTCGGGCGAGGCTTTGAGCCACTTGACAACCCTTTCGCTGGGCGACGACCAGTTGGTTATCCCCCAGGGACACGAGACCAGCGCAAGCGGTGTGACGATAGCAATTGTGTACTACGACACCAAAGAGGGGGTAGAAAGAACTGTGTCTATCAACCTGCGTAACAAGATACCTACAAGTAACTGGGTTATTGGTAGCCAGTATACCTATTATATAATGTTCGATGTGGGCGATCCCGACTATATCGAGTTCGATGCACCTACCATCTCGGCCGCTTGGGCCGACGGCGGTACCTACGAACTGGTAGTAGAGTAGTCCTGCGCAGCAACAACCACACACAGACAACTAACCTGATGAAGAGCACTATAGCACACATACTAACCACACTTGGGGCGGCACTGCTGCTGACAGCCTGCGCCACCGAGCCTGCACAGCCCGACCTGGGGGCTGTGAGCTATGCCCCTGTGGTTACCTCGCCCAGTGCGCGCTCTGGCGAGGGTAGCTGCACAAACCTCTACCCCAAAGAGGTGCCCTTTGCTGTGTGGGTGCGAGCGCTCGACAAACAGATGGCCTGGGCGCAGTATGCCGACGAGTCGACCAACTTCATAGACAACGAGCAGGTGGCCTGGAACGGCACCGAGTGGAACACCTCGGCCGAGCACCTCTGGCCTGCCGACAAGGCGCTCTCGCTTATGGCCTACTCGCCTGCCAGTGTCGAGGCACGCTTCTCGGTGCGTAGTGGCGTCGAGTTCGACAATGTAGACATACTTGCCGAGGGGGCCGACCAGTTGATGTTTGCCAACCCTGTGAGCGACCAGCTCTACACCTTCAACAATGGTGTGATAAACATACCCTTCACCCCTGCACTGGCCCAGTTGAGCTTTGCGGTCATACCCCACGTTCCTGACGATGTAGAGGTGGTGGTCAGGCAGATATCGGTGAGCAACATCCAGCACTGCGGCTCGTTCTGCTCGCTGCCCGAGGCTTCGTGGGCCCCTATGGGCGACACCTGCGAGGTGGTATTCTTCGAGGGCGAGGAGAGTGTTATGGGCTCGGGCTACAAACAGCTCGGCACCACCGAGTGGGTGCTGCCCCAGAGCGTTATGGCTCGCGTTAAGGTGGTGTGCGACTTCCACGCCCACGACACCGTAATACCCAATCAGGTGTTTGAGGCCGATGAGAAGATGATTTGGCGAGTGGGCAAGGGCTACGCCTATACCATTAAGATATATATGGATGGCATAGGCTTCTTGCACGACGTTATTTTTGACGAATTTGACTAAAAAAAGAGTATGAAGAGGTTTTTGATATACATACTTGCGCTTGTGGCGTTGGTGGGCTGTGGCCGCAACGAGGTTGATGGGCCCACTCCTGGCCAGGGCGTTATGATGTCATTTGGTGCCCCAACTGTCGAGGCTACCGACGAGGCAGGGCGTGCAGGTGCAGGCTCTACGCTGATGGTTGTGGGCAATATGCAGGACTACTCGATTGGCGTGTATGGTATGTACGAAACGGGCGAGAATATTTTTGATAGCCAGCCCGAGGACCTCCATTTTAACGGTGCAAACTGGGTGTACGAGAAGCTGCAACCCTGGAACCGAGTTATGAACCACGAGTTTAGGGCCTTCCACCCCTTTGACCCCACAGGCACCGACCGCGCACACGGCTTGTCGGCCACCTATGGTATTCAGTCGATGACCGATGCCACCCGTTTGGTGCTCAACTACTATACCGAGGTTAACAAGTTTGACCTGATGGTGGCTCGCGCCACGCGCAACCCTGCAGCCGATGCCGAGGGTGTTGGCAAGGTGGTGCTCAACTTTAAGCACACCCTGTCGGCGTTGCAGTTTGAGGTTAAGTATGCTACGCCCGAGACCGATAAGTTGACTTATGCCCATATCGACGGCATCTGCGAGTCGGGTACGCTCTACTATGGTCGCCAGAAGGTTGAGGATGGCGAGGAGAATATACGCTGGATTTTGCCCCTGGCAAAGTCTGACGAGCTCTATCAGTGGACTGGTAGTGTGGCGTTTAACAATACCACCGCTGCAAAGGCATTTGATGGCGACGGAGTGGTGTTTGCCATTCCACAGACTCTTGCTGCAGGGCAGGCCTCGTTTGTCTTTAAGACCGAGGCTGGCGATGATGCAATACAGCGTGCCTACCTGCCGGCAATCACCTGGGAGCCAGGCAAAAAATATGTCTATACGATGACGGTTAGGGGTGCCGAGCTGGACGTTTCGGTCAAGATTAAACCCTGGGACAACAAAAAGTCTAACGTAGATATCTATATTCAGTAATTGGGCTGCGCCCCCTGTGTGTGCAGATGGGCGAGCCGTAAAGAAACGATATAGTGTGATGAGAGCAAGATTTCTGAAATATACGTTGTTGGCCTTTGTGGCGATGGCTGCAATGGCGTGTGGCAACGATTGGTGGGACGACCAGTTTGGTCAGGCTGTGGGCCCCAACGGAGCGGTGTGCGATGCCGAGTTGGTGCTGAACATTGGCACTGTGGCCGAGCAGACCCGAGTGGGCATTGGTGGCGACAATACGCCCAACTCTGGCGACAAGATGGAGAGTCTGACAATGCTGCTCGTTAGGGGTGACAACACTATCGAGAAGAGGGTTGATATCGACGCTGTGGGCTCGCCTACGGGCTTTACGGGTACGGCCCAGACCGAGGCTACTATCAAACTGACCGACGTCGAGCGCGGTGAGCACACAATCTACCTGGTGGCCAACTACACCCTGCCAGCTACCTACACCGAGGGGGCAAATGTTGCCACCCTGGGGCTTTATGACACCTTGCTGCCCACCTTGTCGGGCACTGCCACCCCCGACCATACGGTTGCAATGCCCCTGACGGCCAGGGTTGATGTCGAGTTCAAACAAGGTAGCAATGCTGTGAGTGCCGAGGTCGAGAGGGCCTATGGCCGCTTTGGCGTTACGTTCTACAACCACGTTGTCGACTCGGGCTTTACGGTGGTGGTTGCCAATGCCGAGCTGTCGGCCTTTAATCCGAGCAGTGGCTACCTGTTCAACCACGACTATACGGTGCCTGCTGGCAATACCTACCGTACATTCTTTGCTGACGTTTCGGGGTCGCAGAGGCTCGACCACAGCGGTAGCCTTACCCCTATCGACACCTACCTGTATGAGACCGACGAGAATGCCACCCATAAGTTGTCGTTTATGGTGGGTGTGTTCCAGGGGCTGGCTGCGGGTGTGACACCTACGGTTACGACTGCGGTAGTGCCAGATGAGACAAACCACAACGCCATTGTTGTTGGTCACAAGTACTTGCTTTACAATCCCAAAGTGCAGATGTATCTATATATGAATGGCAACAACTTGGCTTTGTGTGAGCCAAAAGATGTTCCTTCGGAGAATTACGAAAACTACTTGTGGGAGTTTTCGACTACTTCGGCAGGTAAGATTAGGAATGTGGGTACGGGGCGTTGGATTTCTCGTACTGATGCCAGTTTGTCAACTACCAATACCGAGGGGGCTGCCGAAACATTCACCAAAGGTAATCAGGGCACAGGTACATTCTATTTACGTTCGTCGTATAGAGATTGGGTTGGTTATCAGAGATATTATTTTCATTTAGATGGCACCGATGGGAATCTGTCTTTGCGAGAAGGTTCATCAACCAACAGTACCAACACAGAAACATCTCTTTGGACTCTGCGCGAGATGAAAACAACTCCTTCGTGGAGTATGCCCGCAGGTGCGAGTCTCAAGGCAGAGGCATACCACTCGGCAAATCTGACCTACATCAACGACCTCGGTAGCCCTGTACCATTGGAGCGAATAGACCGCAACCAAAACCTGCAAGTGGGTGTAAACATATTCTACAACCCCCAGACGGGCTCGTTCAACTTCGATGTGGTACCCTGGACAAATGTCGAGGGCGGTGCTACGTTCGACTAACAAACATTGCAAATGATTATGAAACGACTACTAAACATATCCTTGGCCCTGGTGGCGCTGCTCTTCGGCACAATCGTGCTGGGCGGCTGCACCAACGACCTCGATAGCGACAAGATAGGCCCCAATGCCGACGGAACAGTCGACTGCATTGTCATTCCGTTTGCCTCGGCACAAGATGATATTGTGGTGCAAACCCGTGCGCAAAACCTCGACGACCTGAACGAAAACCGCGTGCGTAACCTCTACGTCTTTCTGTTCGACGGCAGTGGCAACAAGGTCTATGCCAAGTATTTCGACTCGAGCAACAAGGTGGACAATGTCGATGCCAGTGAGGATGACTGCTGGTCGGTGGTCAACACCTCCGACACCTCGGCCAAGCGCACCCAGGGCGAGATAAAAATCCACACCACAGCCAATGCAGCCGAAACCTACAAGCTCTACGCTATCACCAACCTCGACTCGAGCTTTGTGGATATCAGCTCCGACCGTTTGTCGCAGATTCAGACCGAGACCGAGCTGCTCCGCACCAAAGGTACAATGTTGCAGCAGACCGTATCGCGTAGTGGATACTTGCAGATGAGTGGTAGCCTGCTGAATGTTCATATCGACACCAATGGCGATATTACCGACGGCACCAATCCCGTTACTCTGCACCTCTTCCATATGGATGCCAAAGTGCAGGTAACGCTCAAACAGGGCACTGCTGTCAAGAGCCTTACCAATGCCAGCATACAGGTCATTAACCTGCCCCGCGTGGGCTTTGTGTGGTCGCCCTACAGCTACACTGGCGAGAGCTACGACGCCACCACTACGGGCCTCGATGCCGTGACCTCGGTGGCCGATACTTTCGATGGCCCCAAAGCAGGCTTCGACAACATTTCGCAGACAACGATAGATGGCGTGCCATACACCACTTGCGAGGCTTGGTTCTATATGCTCGAGAGCCGTCAAACGCCCAAGAAGGCTATTCCTATGACCTGCCCCGATGCGGCGTGGGAGGACTACGATAGCGAAAAGACCAACTACAACCCCTACTTTGAGCGCGCTCGCCAGACCAAAGACACCTCAAAGAGCCCATTGGAGCCTGGCTATGGTCTGAATGTCTTTGATGCCAATGGTGACCGCGACTTTGTCTATGCCAACAACCTCTCGCCCTATATGCTCATTAAGTGTTCTATTGCTATGGACTTGATAGATGATGCAGCAGGCCAAGAGCTGGGTGGCGACGTTACCTACATCATCCCCCTGGGCGATGCAGGCTCCAGCGCAAGCCCCGTAGAGGCAAAGGTCAACAACTTCAACACCAACCGCAACACTTTCTACCACTATACCATCACCATCAATGGCGTACACAACATTCGTGTTGAGGTCGACGCCCGTGCCGAGGCTATTAGCTCGGGAGGCTTTCAGCCCGAAGAGAATCAACCAGGCGCTTTGGGCCAGGTGGTGGTGGCCAAAGAGGAGATTGCCATTTGCGACTGCCACTACGAGAATCGTACACTCACCTTCCACGCCAATAACATCTCGCAAAACCTTACTTGGCACGTCAATACCCCCTTTGGCGAGGGCGGCCCCGAGGTTGATATCGACGGCAACGACATCATCCCCCCAGGCCTGGACTACGAGTGGGTTACGTTTATGGTGAACGATATGACCAGCGATGGCTATTATAGTGTCAATAGACAAAAGTACGAGCCCAGCAAGACTATGAACGTCAGTGAGCTGGTTAAGTATATGAAGGAGCAGCAAAAGATCTATGCAACCGAGGACCCCGACAACTCGGCAACCTGGACCAGCGACTTCGACAATGGCAAAATGGTCGATGTAGAGGATATCGACAACGACGGAAATACCACCGAGATTGTGAATGACCCATATGGCCGAAAGATTTGTGTTACTGCGTTTATCAATGAGTTCTATTACGACTACAACCCCTTGAACCCTATCGAGGAGATTCCAGCCGACTTCTGGAAGCAGTATGTCAACTGGCCCACCGACCGCTATATGTACATCCTCAGCGAGTCGAACCTCTCGCGCGACCAAGAGAGCCGCGCTACTGGCTCGGTGGTTACCATCCAGCAACACCCCATCCAGTCGATTTTCGACACCAACCCCTCGAATACCACCTTCTCTACGGCGTGGGGCTTGGAGATTACCGACGAGGATGAGGGTATTTTGGACCCCGATGGAGATTATTGGAGTACTACCAGCTCCCAGTCTCGAGGCAATACCGACCCCTATAATGGTCGCCTAAACACTATGAAAGAGTGGGGCTTGGTAAATCAGACTGGTACAAGTTATAACTCGTTAAATTGGAGTACCTATCTGAATGAAGAGGTGCCAAACAATTTGCCTCAGCTCAATGATACCTACAAATATATGCGCTACTCGTGTATGAACCGCAACCGCGACAACGATGGCGACGACATAATTGACCAAAACGAGATTCGCTGGTATATGGCGGCTCTGCAGCAGTTGACAGGTATTGCAGTGGGTAGGGATGTGTTGCTGCCCGAATCGAGGCTCTACAACCGTACATCGGAGGAGAGGGAATCGGGCAACCCTAATCTGTGGCGTCAGCACGTTGTTTCGAGTACTACAAGCAGTAATAGTAATAACCCTATTGTCGTATGGGGCGAAGAGATTACCTCTACAAGTACTTGGAGTGAGTCAAAGAACTGGGGTGATGATAACACTGGTTATAGCGGATTTAACTCTTGGTCTATTCGTTGTTTGCGCAACCTCGGTACTACCAACGAGACACTTGAAACGGGTTATGACCTCAAAGAGTTGCCAGACGATTATATCGAGATTAAGGCCGACGGCGAGTATGCTTCGAGCCCTCAGATTACTTGCACCCGTATCAACCCCCAGGCATTGCGCGGTCAGCAAAATACCGAGCTGGTATTCGGAGACGAGAATGGCGAGCAGGCTCGACTCTCAAAGAGGTTCTATATTGCTCCCACTGTAAAGTCATTGCCATCGGTTTCGGGATATAATTTGGGCCACTCCTATCTAAATCACAACCAATGGATAGAGGATGTGGGTAGTAGTGTGGATACTGGTCACTGCCCCGAGGGCTATCGAATTCCCAATATGCTCGAGTTGACAATTATGTTTAACTACGAAGAGACAAACGATTTTTTGGAGAGCTACTATTTTTGTCGCAACTACTACTCGTTTGGTATGTATGGTGCATATAAAAAGACGTCGGAGCAAAGGAAGGCAGGGTGGTTTGCGCGAAAGGGCACAGGCAACTCAGATGCAATTGCACTTATCGATACGAATAATAGTGTTGGTGGTGTGCGCTGTGTGCGTGATGCGTCGGTAGAGGAGTTGCAGGCCGAGGGCCTATTGTAGAATTGAGAATTGAGAATTAGGGTGCGCCTTTCGGGGCGCACCTTTTTTTGTGGGGGTTTAAGGAGTTTAGGGAGTTTAGTGGGAGAAATAGGAGTTATAGGAGCAATAGGAGTGATAGGTGTAAACAAAAAGGGGCTCCTGAATAGGAGCCCTCAAAAAATTCTCAATTCTCAATTCTCAATTCAATACTTGTATCTTGCCCACTTGAGCAGCTCGCGGAAGGTGGGTTTCTTGCCGTACATAAATACGCCAACCCTATAAATCTTGCCCGCAAGCCATACCGTAGCCACAAACGTAACTATCAGCAGGCCAATCGACAAGGCCAACTCCCACCCGGGAACACCATAAGGCAGGCGCACCATCATAACAATGGGCGAGGTGAATGGTATCATACTAAACCAAAACGCCAGGGGGCCGTGGGGCTCCTGCATTGCGCTCAGCATAACAAACAGAGCCAGCATCAAGGGAATAGTGATGGGCAGCTGCAAGTTGTTGGTATCCTTCTCGTTATCCACTGCGCTGCCCACAGCCGCAAACATTGCTGCATAGAGCAGGTAGCCGCCAATAAAGTAGATCAAAAAGCCGCCCAAAATCCTCAGCAGGTAGCCCGGGGCAGTTACGGTGGCAATTATCGAGGCCAGCTCGCTGTCCATCGACACACCCAATGCCGCGGGGTCCATAGCAGCGCCACCCTGTGCCGCCGCAGCAACAGCCTCGCTGCCGCCAATCAAGCTCATTGCGCCCGCACCTATTACCAATATAAACACTACCCAGATGACAAACTGGGTTACGGCCACCGAGGCGATGCCCAAAATCTTACCCATCATCAGTTGGAAGGGTTTGACACTCGACACCATAACCTCCATAACCTTGGTGCTCTTCTCTTCGATTACACCCTGCAACACCATATTGCCGTAGAGGAATACGAACATATATATCAGGAAGCCAAAGATATAGGCCAGCGCAATGTTCAGTATCGACGAGCTCTCCTGGGCATCGCCGCTCTCGTTGAGCTGCTTGACTTGTATGCTCACAGGGGTTTTTATAGCCTCCAGTATGGCGTCGATATCCTCGATGTTGTACTCCTTGAGCTTCTCGGACTCGATGATTGTGCGCACCTGGTCGGTGATGGCCGACTCGATGTTGATGGTCGACGACTCGTAGGCAAAAAGTTGCAGGTTCGAGGGGTTGGTGGCAATGTCCTGGCCCACGACCAGTATGCCAAAGACCTCGTTCTGCTGGTTGCGCAGCTCCTCAAACGACCTGTCCGAGGGGGTGAAGGTCAACTGACCATCGGGCTGCAGGCGGTCGCCAATAAGGCCGCTTTGGTCTACCACAATGACCTCTTTCACCTCGTCACTAGTGATGTTCATCATCAGCGCAGGCACAAACATCAGTGCCACGAAGAAGAGGGGCATCAGAATGGTGGTGATGATAAAGCTTTTTTTCCTTACGCGCTCGTTGAACTCGCGAGCGGCTATGATTCTAATCTTTCCCATACTCTCTCACTATTTTTGTTGGGCAGTGGTGGCCGAGTGGTTGGCCACTGCCTGGATGAATACATCGTTCATACTGGGTATAATCTCGCGGAACGAGCGAAGCTCTACGGCCTCGTTTATGATGCCCACGATGGGGCGAATGTCGCTGTCGGTGGGTATGTGGAGCTTCAGGGCCGAGGAGTGCTTGTCGAGGGCCTCGTCGTCGCTCACCGAGGTGTCGAGCAGGCGGCAGGGTGCCGAGCCCAGACGGGCCACAAGCTCATCGCGGTTGCCTCGGAAGTCGACCTCGAAGATGTTGCCGCCGTGTGAGCGACGCACCTCGTCGAGCGAGCCGCTCAGGATGTTCTGCGACTTGTTGATGAGGGTTATGTGGTCGCACACCTCCTCTACCGACGACATATTGTGGGTAGAGAAGATGACGGTTGCCCCCTTGTCGCGCAGGGCCAAAATCTCGTTCTTCAAGAGGTTGGCGTTTATGGGGTCGAAGCCACTGAAAGGCTCATCAAAGATGAGCAACTCGGGCTCGTGGAGGATGGTCACGATGAACTGAATCTTCTGGGCCATACCCTTGCTCAGCTCGCTCACCTTCTTGTTCCACCAGCTCTCGATGCCGAATTTAACGAACCACTTTTTAAGGCGTGCAATAGCCTCGGTGCGGCTCAGACCTTTGAGCTGGGCAAAGTAGATGGCCTGCTCGCCCACCTTCATAGTTTTGTACAGACCGCGCTCCTCGGGCAGGTAGCCTATGTGGGCAACGTCTTGGGGTGCCAGCAGGTGTCCGTTGAAGAGTACTCGACCTTTGTCGGGTGCGGTTATGCGGTTGATTATTCGTATCAGCGTAGTTTTGCCCGCTCCGTTGGGGCCCAGCAGGCCGTAGACACTGCCTCGGGGAATCTCCAACGACACGTTGTCCAGAGCGGTGTGGCCCGCAAATTGCTTGGTGATGTTTTCGACTTTCAGAAATGTATCCATTGCTTTTCTGTGTTTGATATAGACACAAAAGTACTATTTTATTCCTACCATTGTGCTCTTGTGTGGAAAAATAACTATTTTTGACCAGGATTTCGGAGTGCTGCGAGGGAAATTTAGCTCCCCCAAGACAACTTTTCCGCACATCTGGCGTTAGTAATATAACTTTTGAACGTAAATAACCACAAAATATGCTGTATCCACTTAAATTCAAACCACAACTCAAAGAGGTCCTCTGGGGCGGAGGTAGACTCGTGGCTGCTGGCAAAAAGGCTGCCAGGGGTGTCAACCCCTCAATGGTGGGCGAGAGCTGGGAGCTGTGTGGCCTCGAAGGCCGCGAGTCGGTCGTGACCAACGGTATGCTCAAGGCCAACGACATTGCCGAACTGACCGAGGTCTATATGGGCGAGCTTGTGGGCGACGGGGTATACGACAAGTATGGCGTAGAGTTCCCCCTGCTGCTCAAGTTTATCGACTCGCACCAGCAACTCTCCGTACAGGTACACCCCACCGACGAGTTTGTGGCCGATGAGGGGCTGCGCGGCAAGACCGAGATGTGGTATGTGGTCGATGCTGCCCCCGATAGCTATATCTACCTCGACTGGAATCGAACGCTCACCGAAGAGGAGTTTGACCAGGCCGTCGAGGAAGGCACCGTAGAGAACTACCTCAACCGCATTGCCGTAGCCAAAGGCGATGCCTTCCTGATACCTGCTGGCACTGTTCACTCGATTGGTAGTGGGGTAGTGGTGGCCGAGGTGCAGGAGAGCTCGGATATAACCTACCGCATCTACGACTGGAATAGGCCCGACGCCAATGGCCAGCCTCGCGAGCTTCACCTCGACCAGGCTGCCCAGGTGGTTAGGCTCACCCCCCAGAGCGGTCTGCGCATAACCAAACATCCCAAGACGGGCTCGGCCGAAGAGCTCACCTCGTGCGATAAGTTTACGGTCAACCTGATTGCTATCGACGGCACCTTGGAGCTGGACTACGCACCTCTGGATAGCTTTGTGGCCTATATGTGTGTCGAGGGTAGTGTTACCATAACGGGCTGTGGCGAGAGCGAAACCATCAACGAACTCGAAACGGTGTTGATACCTGCCGAGGCCACCGACATTGTGCTCAAAGGCAAGGGCCGCCTGTTGGAGATATTTATCAAGTAGCAAGAGGGCTGGGTATTTTACAGCACAGCGGAAATACATACAAAAAAAACAGTGGGGTGGGTGTCGGTTCGGCACTCACCCTGTTGTTTTGTCGAGCGGTACAGCTTGTGCAGTGAGTCTTGGGCGAGCTATTGCAAATTCAAAAAAAATTGCTACATTTGTGAATGTATGCCCCCTAAAACCACACACTCTCTTTTTTAGCGACCATATATGACAAACATCAACTTGCAATCTATCAGCGGCCGCGTGGTGCAGATTATTGGCCCCGTAATTGACGTATGTTTCGAGGACAATTCGGCTGTGGGTGCCAATGTCGAGCTGCCTGCAATTCACGATGCCATAGAGATTGTGCGCCCCGACGGACGCAAACTCATCTGCGAAATTCAGCAACACATAGGCGAAAGCACCGTGCGCGCGGTGGCTATGGACTCGACCGACGGCCTGAGTCGTGGCGCTGTGGCTGTGTCGCACTATTCGCCAATCAAGATGCCTGCAGGCGAGCAGATTAAGGGTAGGCTGATGAACGTGGTGGGCGAGCCCATCGACGGCATTGGCGAGCTCTCGCCCGAGGGTGCACTGCCCATCCACCGCGACGCCCCCAAGTTCGAGGAGCTGACAACCTCGCAAGAGGTGCTCTATACTGGCATAAAGGTCATAGACCTGTTGGAGCCCTACGTCAAGGGCGGCAAGATTGGTCTATTTGGCGGTGCAGGTGTGGGCAAGACGGTGCTCATTATGGAGCTCATACGCAATGTGGCCAAAAAGTTGGGCGGCTACTCGGTATTTGCAGGCGTGGGCGAGCGTACTCGCGAGGGTAACGACCTGCTGCGCGAGATGATCGAGAGTGGTGTGGTGCGCTATGGCAAAGAGTTCGAGGAGGGTATGGCCCGAGGCGACTGGGATTTGTCGAAAATCGACCCCAAAGAGTTGGCCACCTCGCAGGCAACGCTGGTTTTTGGCCAGATGAACGAGCCCCCAGGTGCGCGTGCTTCGGTTGCGCTGTCGGGCCTTACGGTGGCCGAGTCGTTCCGCGACGGAGGCACCAATCGCGACATTCTGTTCTTTATCGACAACATTTTCCGCTTCACCCAGGCGGGCTCGGAGGTGTCGGCTCTGCTGGGCCGTATGCCCTCGGCGGTGGGCTACCAGCCTACGCTCTCGACCGAGATGGGTGCAATGCAGGAGCGCACCACCTCTACCAAGAGCGGCTCTATCACCTCGGTACAGGCGGTTTATGTGCCGGCCGATGACCTCACCGACCCTGCCCCTGCAACAACTTTCACCCACCTCGACGCAACCACCGTATTGAGCCGTAAGATTGCCGAGATGGGTATCTACCCCGCGGTGGACCCCTTGGAGTCTACCTCGCGCATCTTGGACCCCAACATTGTGGGCCAAGAGCACTACGACGTGGCGCAGCGCATAAAGCAGATTTTGCAACGCAACAAAGACCTACAAGATATTATCTCTATCCTCGGTATGGAGGAGCTTTCGGATGAGGACAAGCTGACCGTAAACCGTGCGCGTAGGGTGCAGAGGTTCCTCTCGCAGCCCTTCTCGGTGGCCGAGCAGTTTACGGGTGTCGAGGGTGTGATGGTGTCGATCGAGGATACCATCAAGGGCTTCAAGATGATTCTCGACGGCGAGGTTGACCACTTGCCCGAGGCTGCATTCCTCAATGTGGGCACCATCGAGCAGGCCATTGCCAAGGGCGAGGAGCTGTTGCGCAGGGCACAACAATAATAAAGATAAATCGACAAGTGGTTATGGCAAAGACAATTGAGTTGAGGGTGGTTGCCCCCGAGGGCGACGTTTACAAGGGGCAGGTGAGCCGAGTGAGCTTGCCCGGCTCGAAGGCCCCCTTTGTGGTACTGCCTGGCCACGCCCCCATAATCTCATCGCTCGAAGAGGGTGTGGTGAAATACACCTCGGCCGATGGCTCGGAGGGGGTAATTGAAATTTCGGGCGGATTTGTCGAAGTGAGGGATAACAACATTATCATCTGCATCGACTAAACTATTACACAATAGAGGAGTATGAAACAGGAAAATACAAACAACATTCTTATATGCACAGCCATCATTTATGGCCTTGTGGGTTTGCAGGTTATTAAGGGAGGTTTTCCCGAAGCCTACACACCGCTTATGTGGATTGTACCTTCGTTTTTCTACATCTATGAGGGTGCCTTTGCTATTTTGGTAAATCGCTTCAAGAGGATGAAGCCGCAAGGGGTGGTTACTGCCATGATGATAATGCGCGGTGTGAAGTTTTTGGTCGTTGCGGCAATGATGCTCATATGGGTTAAGGTCGGCTTGTTGGGCAAACAGCACTTCTTAATCTATGTGCTTGGTTTCTATTTAATCACCTCGGGTTGTGAGGCTTTGGTTGTGTCGGCCTACAACAAAAGCGTTCAGACAAAACAAGAGAAATAAAGATGAAGTGGTTGCGTAATATACTCCTGACTGTGGCGATGCTCTGTGGAGCCTCGCTTTGGGGTATGTGCGCAGCAGAGTCGGCCAAGAGTGAGGGTGCTGCCGAGGAGAAGCTCGATGTTGTGGGGCTTATCTTCGACCACATTGGCGACAGTTATAGTTGGCATATCTGCACCGTCAAGGGGCACCACGTCGAGATACCGCTGCTCTGCATTGTCCGCACCGACGAGGGCAGGTGGCACGCCTTCTCATCGAGCCACCTCGCGCACGGCCACAGCCACAAGGGATTGTGGATTGCCCCCGAAGGCGAGCAGTGGGAGGGCAAGATTGTGGCCCGCAATGCCGAGGGCGAGGTGTATAGACCTTTGGACCTGTCGCTGACCAAGAATGCCGCTGCGCTGATGATAAACTCGCTGCTGCTGGTGGTTATCATCTTGGGATGCGCCAGATGGTATAAGCGCCGAAATTACGACATACGCCAAGTGCCACGAGGATTTGTGGGTGCGGTAGAGATGTTGGTTATGAGCCTCGAAGATGATGTTATACGCCCCTCGGTGGGCAAGGACTACAAGCGTTACTCGCCCTACCTGCTTACGGCCTTCTTCTTCATCTTCGTAAACAACCTGATGGGACTGATACCCATCTTCCCCGCAGGTGCCAACACTACGGGCAACATTGCCATTACGCTGGTTATGGCCCTGGCAACCACCTTTGCGGTGAACGTCTTTGGCAACAAGGAGTACTGGAAAGAGATACTGTGGCCCGATGTGCCCGTGTGGATGAAGTTCCCCATACCGCTTATGCCCGTAATAGAGATGTTTGGCATCATCAGCAAGCCCTTTGCGCTGACCATACGTCTGTTTGCCAACATTCTGGCAGGCCATACGGTGCTGATAGCCCTCTCGTGCCTGGTATTCATTTCGGTCAGTATGGGCACGACGATGAATGTGGTGATGACCATCTTCTCGGTGCTGCTGTCGGTATTTATGCTGGTGTTGGAGCTGCTGGTGGCCTACATCCAGGCCTATGTGTTTACAATGCTCTCGGCAGTGTTCATTGGCCTCTCGCGCAAGGAGCACCACCCCTCACACGCCCACAAAAAGTAGTGAAAAAGACAAACTAAACAATAACCAAACAAACAAAAACACAACGAAACTATGTTAGCATTTATCACACTCTTGCAGGCCATCAACTTGGGTGCAGCAGTAGCACCTCTGGCCGCTGCTTTGGCAGTAATTGGCGCCGCTTGGGGCATTGGCAAAATCGGCTCTAACGCTTTGGAGGCTATGGCACGTCAGCCCGAGGCCGCAGGCTCGTTGCAGACCGCTATGATTGTGTCGGCAGCGCTGATTGAGGGTGCAACCCTCTTTGCTATTGTGGTCTGCCTGATGGCAATCTAAAAAAAGAAGCAGTAGTAGGTGGCGTGGGGCTGATGTCCGACCGACCTCGGCCCGCCACCACCGCTACCGCAATCACAACCAAACACGAAACAAACACAAGAGAGCAGATTTATGTCGCTACTTACTCCCGATATAGGACTACTCTTCTGGATGCTGCTATCGTTCCTGATAGTCTTTGGGGCGTTGGCCAAGTTCGGCTTCCCGATAATTACCGGTATGGTCGAGCGACGTCGCCAGCACTTTGCCGAGCAGTTTGAGGCCGCCGACAAGGCTGCTGCCAAGTTGGCCTCGGTCGAGGATGATGCTCGCAAGATGTTGGAGCAGGCCGAAAAGCGCAGTGCCGAGATGTTGAGTGCCGCAGTGGCCGACAGTCAGAAGATTGTCGACACCGCACGAGCAAAGGCCGATAACGAGGCCGCAGCACGCATCGAGGCTGCCAAAAACCAGATTGAGATAGAGAAACAGAAGGCTCTGGGCGAGTTGCGCACTACGGTGGCAATGCTCTCGGTCGATGTGGCCGAGAAGGTGCTACGCAGTAAGCTCGACAAGGGCGATGCCGACTACCTCGCCACGCTGGTCGATGAGGCCGAGCGCAATAGTGCAGGTGGTGCAAAGGAGTCCTAAAAAATAACCGATAAAACACCTATGAACAACAGCCTCATAGCAGGGCGCTATGCCAAAGCGTTGCTACTCCAAGCCGAGAGCGAGGGGGTGGCAGGGGAGCTCTATGCTCTGCTGCGCGAGGCTTTGGGGGGCGCATTGGCGCTGCCCGAGGTTGGGCGAGTGCTGGCCAGCCCCACCCACACCAAAGAGCAGAAACGAGGGGTGTTACAGAACCTCACTACGGCCAAGTGGCCCACCCTGTGGGAGCGCTTCGTGGCACTGGTGCTGGGGGGCCACCGCGAGGGGTATGTGGCCGCCATCGCAAGGCACTACCTTAGGCTCTACCGCCAAAGGCACAACATTGTGGTGGTGAACCTTACCACTACCAAGCCAGCCGATAGCCAAACTGTGGGCCGCATCGAGCAGTTGGTGGCCGACTACTATGGCGGTGCGCAGGTAGAGCTGTGCGAGAGGGTAGACGAGTCGATTGAGGGGGGCTTTTTGCTCTCGGTGGGCGACCACAGGCTCGACGCCTCGCTCCGTGGGCAGATTGAGCAGATTCGCACCCAACTGCTCAAGCGAAACAAAACACTTGTTTAGCAGACCAAGTAGATAATAACAAATACACATACAGATATTTATACCATTATGGCAGAGATTAGACCGAGCGAAGTATCCGAAGTGTTGCGCCAGCAACTCGCCTCAATCGACACCTCCGTTAAGTTCCAAGAGGTGGGCACCGTCTTGCAGGTGAGCGACGGTGTGGCCCGCATCTATGGCCTCTCGAATGCCGAGAGCAACGAGCTGTTGGAGTTCGAGGGCGGTATGATGGGCGTGGTGATGAACCTCGAGGAGGACAATGTGGGCGCTGTGCTGCTCGGACATACCGACCAGGTTAAGGAAGACGATATCGTTCGCCGCACTGGGCGCATTGCCTCAATCCAGGTGAGCGACCAGATGGTGGGCCGAGTGATTAACCCCCTGGGCGAGCCCCTCGACGGGCGTGGCGACATTGAGGGCGAGCGCTTTGAGATGCCTTTGGAGCGTAAGGCCCCAGGTGTAATCTTCCGCCAGCCCGTTAATGAGCCCCTGCAGACAGGCCTTAAGGCCGTAGATGCAATGATACCCATTGGCCGAGGCCAGAGGGAGTTGATTATTGGCGACCGCCAGACGGGCAAAACAGCCATTGCTATCGACACCATCATAAACCAGCGCGAGGGCTACCTGCACGGCGAGCCTGTCTATTGCATCTATGTAGCCATAGGCCAGAAGGGCTCGACCGTTGCCACCATTGTGAATACCCTGCGCGAGAAGGGCGCTATGGACTACACCATTGTGGTAGCAGCAACCGCATCGGACCCAGCGGCATTACAGTACTTTGCCCCCTTTGCAGGCGCTGCCATTGGCGAGTGGTTCCGCGATACGGGCCGCCACGCACTGGTGGTCTACGACGACCTGTCGAAGCAGGCTGTGGCCTATCGCGAGGTGTCGCTCATTCTGCGCCGTCCCTCGGGCCGCGAGGCCTACCCAGGCGATATCTTCTACCTGCACTCGCGACTGCTTGAGCGTGCAGCCAAGATTATCGGCCGCGATGAGGTGGCCCAGCAGATGAACGACCTGCCCGAGTGCCTTCGCGACAAGGTTAAGGGTGGTGGCTCGCTCACTGCGCTGCCCATTATCGAAACCCAGGCAGGCGACGTGTCGGCCTACATCCCCACCAACGTAATCTCCATTACCGATGGTCAGATATTCCTCGAGAGCGACCTCTTCAACCAGGGTGTAAGGCCTGCAATCAATGTGGGCATCTCGGTGTCGCGTGTGGGTGGTAACGCCCAGGTGAAGGCTATGAAAAAGGTGGCCGGTACGCTCAAGATTGACCAGGCGCAGTACCGCGAACTGGAGGCCTTCTCGAAGTTTGGTGGCGAGTTAGACGCTGTTACGGCCTATGTAATCGACAAGGGCCACAAAAACACCCAGTTGCTCATTCAGCCCCAGTACTCCCCTGTGCCCGTAGAGGAGCAGATTGCGGTGCTCTATTGTGGCGTGAACGGACTGCTGAAAGATATCGCTACCGACAAGGTGAGGGCGTTTGAGCGTCGCTACCTCGACGTTATGCGTGGCTCTCACGCCGAGCTGCTCGCCTCGCTTCGCAAGGCTCCGCCAACCCCCGAGCAGGCTGCCGAGATGGAGAGGGTGGCTGCCGAGGTGGTAGCAACACTCAAATAGAAATGTAACAAGCATAACGGTTAAGTATAACTACAACACCAATACACTAAAACATTGGCTTCGCTGAAGGAGATAAAAGAGAGGATTGCGTCGGTCAAGAACACGCGCAAGATTACGTCGGCTATGAAGATGGTGGCCGCCGCAAAGTTGCGCCGTGTCCAGAGGTCGATAGAGGCCCTGGTGCCCTACTCCGACGAGTTGGACAATATGGTACACCACATTGCCTCGGACCCCGACGTGGTCATACCTCTCAATACTGAGCGCGAGGTCGAGCGAGCGACCATCATCACCTTTGGTGCAAATGGCACTTTGTGTGGAGCCTATAACAACAATGTATTCAAGGGGTTGCGCGAGGCTATGGCCCAGAGCGGCCTGGCTGACCAGAGCGACCGACTGCGCATTGTGGCCATTGGTCGCCAGGTCGAGTTGGATGCCGCCAGAGAGAATATAGAGGTAGAGAGTGGCCTGCAGGAACTATCCGAAAAGCCCACCTATGCCCAGGCTGCCGAGTTGGCACAGAGGGTTATGGCCGACTTCCTCGAGGGGCGCACCGACCGCGTGACATTGGTCTACTATAAGTTTATCTCGGCAGGCACCCAGAGGCTTGTGTGCGAACAACTGCTGCCCGTAGATATTGTTAAGCCCGAGGTGGCCGACAATGCCCCTTACCCCGAGGTGGACTACATTTTGGAGCCCTCGGTGCAGGAGCTTGTCGATCGTATTGTGCCTCGCCAGGTGGCCCTGAGGCTCTACACCGCCGCGCTGTCGGCCTCGGCTTCCGAGCACGCCGCACGAATGGTGGCTATGCAGGCCGCAACCGACAATGCCGACAAACTGACCGACGAGCTGGCCCTCGAATACAACAAACAACGCCAACAGGCCATCACAGCCGAACTGCTCGACATTATGGGTGGCCAGGCGGGCCGTCGTTAGCCC
>JAZPXV010000005.1:0-48632 GCA_045543795.1 Tidjanibacter sp. | reverse complement strand
AAAGGTGCCGTGCGTGTCGGATATTATGCCTATGCGTTTCATATCTTTTTTAGTCTAACGTGTAAAGTCTAACGTCTAACGACCTAAGTCTTTAGGGGCTTTAAGGACTTTAAGGCCATTAAGGCCCTTAAAGAAAATCCTATAACTCTTATATCTCCTATTGCTCTTATAGGATTTATAGGAGTAATAGGACTAATAGGAGAATTTTCAATTTTCAATTTTCCATTTTCAATTCTAAAATGGCATATCGTCAATGGGGTCATTGGCGTAGCTAGGCTCCTCGATGGTGGGCATAGGGGGCATTTCGGGTGCTGCTGGGGCCTGAACTGCTGCGGCGCGAGTGAGCTTCCAAGCGCGAGCCTCGGTGTACCAACGGCCGTTGTACTCCCTCGATTCGAGGTTGATAGCGACCTCTACCTGCTCGCCAGGTTTCAGGGCGGCTGCATCCTGGGCCTTGTCGCCCCAGAAGCCTACTACCAACTTGCGGTTGAACTCGTCGGGCTGCTCGAAAACAACCTCCTGCTTTACCCACTCGCCACGGGCACTCTGGCCCTTAACGACAGGCAATACTTTGTAAACTAATCCTTTGAATTCCATAGTGTTTCTTCGTTTTATTTGTTGTATATTTAGTTTTTATCTCTTTCGTTCGTTTTGTAGCAACTCTTGCTTTTTGTCGGCACCTGCGTTGTAGTCGCCCAGCGAGCCGTCTGCGTGAATTACGCGGTGGCAGGGGATGAGTATCGCCACAGGGTTGGCCCCCACAGCGTTGCCCACAGCGCGGAAAGCCTTGGTGTAGCCCGTTCGGGCGGCAATGTCGGCATACGACACCCTTATACCACTTGGTATCTTTACCACCTCGCGCCACACCTTGCGCTCAAAGGGTGTGCCTTGCAGGTAGAGCACCATATCGCCTACCAGGTGGCCATTGATGGCTTTTAGTACAGCCTTGTGACACTCCTCGGTGTGCTCCTCGAGCTTGCAACGGCGGAACTCGGCACGCAACTCGTCGAGAGCCTCCTCGGGGTCATCCACAAAGGCTACTCGGCATACGCCCTTGGCGGTAGAGGCTATGATTATGCGCCCATAGCGAGTGTTGTGCCACGAGTAGGCTATGCGCTTGTCGCGGAGCCCCTGCCAACTGAGCGAGCGGATTACGACCTCGCCCTGCTTGCGTGGCAGCGTATTGCCGTAGGCCCAGAGGTAGAACGACGCCACCGACGAGTAGGGCCCAAAGAGCCTCTTGAATCGGGCAAAGTGCTTGGTCGTTAGTTTTTTGATGCCGTAGAGTGTCGACAGCGCACGACGTATTATAAGGTCGCCACTGCTGAGTACGTTGTCCCTGCCGAGCGAGAATATGAGCAACATCTCGGCAGTCCAACGGCCTACACCGTCGAGCTCCATAAGTCGGGCAATGGCCCCCTCGTCGCTCAACTTCTGCAACTCCTCTACCTCAAACTCGCCAGCCTCGAAACGTGCTGCACCTGCCACCAGCCACTCGGCCTTGCGGCTACTGATGCCACACTTGCCCAACCCCTCGATGCCGAGCCTTGCAATGGCTTGGGGCACAATTTCTCCTCCGCCCACTGCATCGCGTAGCTGTGCCATAGTGCGCTCGGCCAGTGGTGTGGCCACCTGTTGGCCGACAATGCTCTCGACCAGGGCCTCAAAGAGTGGCCTGTCGGTGGGGCGCTCGATGTAGCCGAAGCGTTCA
This sequence comes from Tidjanibacter sp., assembly GCA_045543795.1. Classification (GTDB taxonomy): domain Bacteria; phylum Bacteroidota; class Bacteroidia; order Bacteroidales; family Rikenellaceae; genus Tidjanibacter. The sequence continues at coordinate 46,921 of JAZPXV010000005.1, read as the reverse complement.
ACGAGTTGTGCCATTCGACCATCTACACTGCGCAGATGCTCAATCTTGTCGAGGTGTGGAAATAGCGAGTTCATAGGCTGTAAGGGTTAGAGTGATTTGGTTTCTGCAAATATAACGAATTGAATTGAAATTCTCAATTCTCAATTCTCAATTCTCAATTCTCAATTCGTAGGCCAACCTTAAACTCTCTATGATTACATTGCCGCAGTAGGTGTAGCCGCGCTTTTCGATGAGCCCCTGCATATAGAGGTTGTGGGGGTGGGTGTCGATGCGCATCGAGGGGATGTGCTCTCTGCGTAGCTCCTCCTCGGCCTGTGCCATAAAGTAGTTGGCCACACCCTTGCGAGCCTGGCTGGTGTGGGTGCATAGGCGGTGAATAACCCCGTAGGGCCCTGCGGTGAGCCACTTGCCGTCGGTCAGCAGGTCGTATGCTGGCTCGCCCGTAAGTATCAGCGCACCATAGCCTACTACCTCGCCCTGGTCGTTGCAGACCACTCGGCCTACGCCCTGGGCAATGTCGTCCCTGACCACCTCTACGTTGGGGTAGCCCCTCTGCCACTGGTCTATGGCTCGGCTGCGGAGCGACTCTTTGGCGCTCTCAATTATGGCGCCTATGCGCTCGATGTCGGCTGTGGTTGCTGTGCGGTAAATCATACTTTTGGCTGTGGAAGCTAAATTGGTTACAACAAAGGCCCTCTTTGCAGAGAGCCTTCGCTGTGTATATCTACTAATAGGTCTGACTATTTTTTCGATGCAGCGTACTGCTTGTTCAGGCCCTCGATAATCTCGTCGGTCAGGTCGAGTGCGGGGTTGGCATTAACGATGGGGCCACCGTTAACCGAGCTTGCGAAGATAAGGTCGTACTTCAGGTCGGCATTCAGGGCGTTCACAAACTCGTTGATGCTGAACATAATCTGGTTGGTCATAACCTGCTCTTTCTCTGCCAACTCGGCCATAGCTTTCTCGCTACGAGCCTGCAAATTAACCTGGCGCTCCTGCAATTTGGCAGCCTCTTTCTCGGCGTCGGCGCGAGTGATGAGCACTTTGTTAATCTTCTCTTGCAGAGCGTTGAAATCTTTTTCGAGTTTGCGTGCGCTTGCGCCCAGCTCTTTGTCCTTAGCCTCGTACTCTTTCTGGAAGTTGGTCTGGAGCTCTACCGACATAGTGTACTCGGACAATACGCGGTCGATGTGGTAGAAGGCGATTTTGCCGGTGGTAGCTACGCCCTCGGTCTGCTCGGTAGCGGCAGCGGCCTCGGTAGCGTTGGTGTTAGTGTTGTTCTGGTTGTTGCAAGCGGTCAGTGCAATGGCCATTGCCAAAGCAGCGAACAGGAGTTTTTTCATAATTCTAAAACTGTGTAATGTTATCTTTTTATTAAACTTATTTGCGTTTTCAGCGTCGCAAATATAATAAATTTCGTAAAAAGCACCCACAACTCCGCACCTTTTTATTAACTTTGCACAAATAAAGTTTTATTTTTGCGCTATGTACGACTATTTGAACGGAATTATTGCCGAATTGACCCCTACTTATGCGGTGGTCGAATGTGGCGGAGTGGGCTATAATGTGGCCATTTCGCTCCAGACCTACTGCCGACTGGAGGGTGTTGAGAGGGCCAAAGTATATGTACACCACATTGTCCGCGAGGATGCCCAACTGCTCTATGGCTTTGCCGACCGCACCGAGCGCGAGCTGTTCCGCCTGCTGATTGGCGTGTCGGGCGTGGGTGGTGGTACCGCCAGGGTTATTCTCTCGACCTACTCGCCCAGCGAACTGGCCAACATCATCTCTTCGGAGAATGCTGTGCTGCTCAAGAATGTCAAGGGCTTGGGGCTCAAGACTGCCCAGAAGATTATCGTAGACCTGCGCGACAAGGTGGCTGCGGCGGCTGTGCCTATGGGCGAGCCAGGCAGTATGGCTGCTACTGCGGCTGCCAATAGCGAGGCCTACCAAGAGGCCCTGCAAGCACTCGGTATGCTGGGCTTTGGCAAGGCTGCCTCGGAGAAGGTGCTCAAACGTGTGGTCAAGGATAATCCCGCTGCCGAGGTCGAAGAGCTCATACGCTTGGCTTTGAAACAGTTGTAAAGAATAACAAGATTCGCTATGAACAAAATATCCAAAATCTATCAGAGTGTTCAGGAGTGGCTGCGTGTCAACCTGGGTAGCCGCATCACATCGGCCTTTTTGATTATGCTGGGCCTGGCGGTGGTGCTGTGGTATGTTACCAAGTTGCAGTACACCTATACCGCCAAGGTGCCCATTGTGGTTACCATTGGCGACCATCGCCACCGAGTGGAGTGTGTTGTCGAGGGTACGGGCCACAACATTGTGTCGGCACGCTACTTCAGGCACAAGAAGGTGAAACTCAAATATAGCGACGTTGAGCTGGTGCAGGTCGACGAGTTTGAGGGTACCTACCAGGTCAGCCCCGAGTCGTTGCAGAGGGCCATTACGGGCCAGTTCTCCGACCTGAAGCTCGTGTCGGTGGGCAACTACCCATTTGTGGAGATTGACTAAACACACATCTGCACGATGAAACGAATAGCGGTAACGGGCGGTATTGGCAGTGGCAAGAGCACCTTTTGTGGCCTCTTGGCGGAGCTCTCGGGTGCCCCAGTCTATGACAGCGACCAGAGGGCCAAAGAGCTGATGAACACCCATCCGCAGATTGTTGCCGATGTGACAGCGATTTTTGGCCCCGAGGCCTACGCCGATGGGGTGCTCAATAGGGCCTATATTGCCTCGCGTGCCTTTGGCGACAAGCAGTTGCTGGGCCGACTTAACCAGGCTGTTCATCCGCGTGTGGTGGCCGACTTTGAGGAGTGGGCCGAGAGCCAGTCGGGGCCTTACGTTATACTCGAGAGCGCTCTGCTGTTTACCTCGCCACTTGTGGGCCACTATGACCTGGCGGTGGTGGTAGATGCCCCCGTAGAGGTGCGTATTGCCCGAGCTATGGGGCGCGATGGCGTGAGCCGCGAGCAGATTGAGGGCCGTATGCGTAACCAGATGCAGCCCGACGAGATGAGCCGCAGGGCCGACCGCACCGTAGTGGCCGATGGGGTGGAGTCTTTGAGAGCGCAAGCCGCAGAGATTGACCAACTTGTCCGTAACCTATAATCAAGCAAACCGATGCCTGTCGTAGCACCATACCGCAAAGTGATGGCGATACTGAACGTAACGCCCGACTCGTTCTATTCGGCCAGCCGAGCCGAGAGCGACGAGGCTATTGCCCTGCGTGTGGCCCAGATGGTGGCCGAGGGTGCCGACATTATCGACATTGGGGGCTACTCGACTCGCCCTGGGGCAGCCGAGGTGGCCGAGAGCGAGGAGTGTAGGCGAGTGATGCAGGGCGTGGAGATGTGTCGCAGGGTTGCCCCTGGGGTTACGCTCTCGATAGATACCTTCAGGGCATCGGTGGCCGAGAGTGTGCTGGCCAAGTACGACAATGTGATAATCAACGACATAACCGCAGGCGAGGCCGACCCACGATTGGTAGAGGTGGTGGCCCACTATGGAGTCCCTATGGTTGCGATGCACACCCGAGGTACGCCCCAGACTATGGCTCGGCTGACCGACTACGACGATGTGGTGCGCGAGGTTGTGGACTACCTGGGCCGCAGAGCCGAGTGGTTGCAGGGCCGAGGGGTTAGCGAGGTCATTTTGGACCCTGGCTTTGGGTTTGCCAAGACGGTAGAGCAGAATTTTGAGCTCCTCGGGCGCTTGGGCGAGGTGGCGGCATTGGGACTGCCCGTACTGGCTGGCATATCGCGCAAGAGTTTTATATACAAGACACTGGGTAGTACGCCCGAAGAGGTGTTAGAGGCTACCTCGGCACTCCACTGGGCCTGCCTTGAGGGTGGTGCGGCAATACTGCGCGTTCACGACACTGCCCCCGCCCGACAGGTTGTCAAACTGTACGAAAAAACACATCAACTGCTATGAGCAACATAAATATAATAGAGATTAGCGACCTGCACAAACACTACGACCAACTGGAGGTGTTGCGTGGTGTGTCGCTCACCATTGCCGAGGGCGAGGTGGTGGCCATTGTGGGCCCCAGTGGTGCTGGCAAAACTACGCTGCTGCACGTTGTGGGAGCCCTCTCGTCGTTCGACCAGGGTAGGGTGGTGGTAGACGGAGTAGAGCTCAAAGAGCTCGACAGCGACCAGGCTGCCGACTTCCGCAACCAGCGCATAGGCTTTGTGTTCCAGATGCACTACCTGCTGCCCGAGTTTACGGCCCTCGAGAATGTCTGCCTGCCAGCTATGATTGCTGGGCGCGACCGCAAAGAGGTCGAGGCCAAGGCTCTCGAACTGCTCGCGCTGGTGGGTCTTGCGGAGCGCACAAGCCACAAGCCTGCCCAACTGTCGGGTGGCGAGCAACAGCGTGTGGCCATTGCTCGTGCGCTTATCAACGAGCCCAAACTGCTGTTGGCCGATGAGCCCTCGGGCAACCTCGATAGCTACAATCGTGGCGAGATTCACCGCTTGTTTTTCGAGCTGCGTGACAAGCTGGGCATTACCGTTGTGGTGGTTACCCACGATGAGGGCCTGGCACAGATGAGCGACCGCAAGGTGACCATAACCGATGGACAGATTGAGCTGTAATACACATACATTCAACCCTTTACGACATTGAACTACACCCACCACGAACTATACACCCTGCTCGAAGAGTTGCACGACCGCTACAACTCGGTCGACTTTATCGAGCCCGACCCAATATCTATTCCCCATTCGTTTGCCAATCCGCTCGATAAGGAGATTAGCGGCTTTCTGGCGGCTACCATAGCTTGGGGCAACCGCAAGGCTATTGTCAAGAGCGCCAACCGAATGATGGACTACCTCGACGGCAGGCCCTATGAATTTGTAGTGGGGGCCTCGGAGAGCGAGCTGAAGGGGCTCTCGAGCTACGTTCACCGCACCTTCAATGGTACCGACTTGGAGTGCTTCGTGAGGGCCTTGAGGCGCATTTGTGTCGAGTATGGCTCGCTGGGCGAGTGGTTCCAGGGCGAGTGGGAGCGTACCGAGGATATGACTCGGGTGCTGGCCTCGTTCAGGGCTCTGTTCTTTGACTTCGACCACCCCACAAGGAGCGAGAAACACCTCTCGTCGATTGCAAAGGGGGCGGCCTGCAAGAGGCTCAATATGTACCTGCGCTGGATGGTTAGGCGCGATGGCCGAGGGGTTGACTTTGGCCTGTGGGACCGAATACCTATGTCGGCCCTCTACCTGCCCCTGGATGTGCATAGCGGCAATGTGGCTCGCCAGTTGGGGCTGTTGGAGCGTAAGCAGAGCGACTGGCGTGCGGTGGCCGAGGTTACCGAGCGACTGCGCACATTCTGCCCCGAGGACCCTGTGAAGTACGACTACGCCCTCTTTGGCGTGGGGATAAATGCTGGGCTAAACGTCTAACCGACCTAAGTCTAAATTTACAGACCTCTCTGCCCTTCGGGCACCTCCCCTAACTTAGGGGAGGAGTTGTCGTGGAGCTGGGGAGTGTTGGGTAGCAAATGGGAAGTCCACCACCACTCTCCCCCTGAGTTAGGGGGAGTGGTTGCGTAGCAACCGAGGAGGTCTGTCTTAATTTTCAATTTTGAATTTTTAATTCAACACACGCCCCCGCCCTAACGGGCACCCCCTCTAACTTAGAGGGGGAATTTCAATTTTCAATTTTCAATTTTCAATTTTCAATTTTCAATTCTCAATTCTCAATTCTCAATTCTCAATTCTATGACTAACGATTTTAGGTTTAAGCGCTTTGCGGTGGTGCAACAGAGGTCGGCTATGAAGGTCGGTACCGATGGTGTGCTGCTTGGGGCGTGGGCACGACTGAAGCCCACCGACCGCAGGGTGCTCGATATTGGTACGGGTACGGGTGTGGTGGCACTGATGGCTGCCCAGCGTACCGAGGGGTGGTGCGCACAGGTTGTGGCCGTTGAGATTGACAGCCAGAGTGCCGATGAGGCTAAAGGCAACTTTGAGGCCTCGCCCTGGGCCGAGCGGTTGAGCCTTGTGCAGGGGGCTGTGCAGGGGCTTGAGTGTGCCGAGAGGTTTGACCACATTGTCTCCAATCCCCCTTACTTTGTCGATTCGCTGCGCTCGCCCAATGAGGGGCGTAGCCTGGCACGACATACCGACTCGCTCACGTTCGATGAGCTTATGCGCTCGGCCGAGCGACTGCTGACCGACCAGGGGGTGTTGAGTGTGGTGCTGCCTGCCGATGCGCTGTCCGATATAACCCTCGCTGCGGCCCGTGTGGGGCTGTTTTTGGTGCGTAGGTGCGATGTCTGCTCAAAGCCCACCTCGGCCCCAATAAGGGTGCTGCTGGAGTTTGGGCGCAAGGCCGAGCCCACCGAGCAGAGTAGGCTCACAATCTACGACGGCAAGGGTGGCTATACGGCCGAGTATGTGGCCCTTACGAGGGATTTCTATCTGAAGTTTTAGTGCAGAAAATTATAAGTAAAAGGCCCGAGCAATGCCCGAGCCTTTTGTCTATCGTGTCTATCGTGTAAACAGCCTTGCTATGTCGTTCCAGGTGGCGTAGAACATTAGCGCAAAGAGCAGTGCCATACCAATCATTTGGGCCACCATCAGCACCTTGTCGCTCGGCTTGCGCCCCGTGATTACCTCAATCAGCAAGAACAAGACGTGGCCGCCATCGAGGGCAGGTATGGGCAGCACGTTCATAATGGCCAGGATGACCGACAGCAGGGCCGTAACGCGCCAAAAGTACTCCCAATTCCACTCGGTGGGGAATATCTGACCAATCGAAATGGGGCCTCCCAGGGCCTTGTACATCTCGGTCTTGGGCTGGACAATCATCTTCAGCTGCTTCCAGTAGTCGCTCATCTCTTCGCCCACGCGCTCAAAGCCGCGAGGTATTGCCTGCCACAGGTTGTAGTTGCGAGTGCGCACAGGGATATACTCGGCCGAGGCTACCCCCACGCCAATCTTGCCGTCGGGCGAAACGGCCACCTCTACCTGGCCACTCTCGCCACCGCGCTCATAGCCCAGCACCACTCGTTGGCCTGCATTGGCCTCTAATAGTGGAGTATACTCGTCAAACCAAGTGGTGGGTGTGCCATTGAACGACACAAGCACGTCGCCCACCTGTAGGCCCGCCTCGGCAGCACCAAAGCCCTCGACCAGGCCCGCAATCTTGAAGGGCACTCGGGGGCTGATAAAGTCGGTCTGCTCGACAAACTCCATAACCGACTGAACGGGTATCTCGATTGCCACCTCTTGGCCCTGGCGCTCCACAATGGTGGTCTTGTCGCTCTCGATAGCCAGTGTGGTCACAATCTTTGCAAAGTCGTCTATCTCCTTGCCACCAATCGACACAATCTTGTCGCCATTGCAGAAACCCAAATTGTGGCCATAGTCGTTAAAGACATAGCCATACTGCATATCCTTATTAGAGATGTAGGTGTCGCCCCATTGTAGGCTGATACCCACATAGATAGCAAAGGCCAATATGGCGTTCATCATCACACCGCCCAGCATAATCAGCAACCTCTGCCAGGCAGGCTTGGTGCGGAACTCCCAGGGCTGTGGCTCGCTTTTGAGCTGCTCGGTGTCCATACTCTCATCGACCATACCTGCCAGCTTGGCGTAGCCACCAAAGGGTATCCAGCCAATGCCAAACTCGGTCTCGCCCCAGCGCCACTTGACCAGCGCACGGCCAAAAAATATGCGGAACTGCTCGACCCTCACACCAAACAGACGGCCAAAAAAGTAGTGGCCAAACTCGTGCACCAGCACCAGCAGCGTGAAGCTCAGTATGAATTGAAGTACTTTGATTACAATATCCATTATCTCTTGCTAATCAGTATTTTGTATCGTTAAATCTACTCTCTGTTGTTATCGCCCCAGCGAGGCCACAATCTCGGCCGCAATGGCTCGCGAGTCGAGGTTAGAGGCGGCATAGTCGTCGACGGTGGGGTGGGCGACAAAGGGTACTCTTGTGAGCGTCTGTTGTATAACGTCGGCAATGTCGATATATTTTATCTGTCCACCCAAAAAAGATGCCACCGCAATCTCGTTGGCTCCGTTCATCACGCAGCAGCTATTACCCCCTCGGCGCAGGCAGTCGTAGGCCACGCCCAGCATTGGGAAGCGCACGTCATCAACTGGCTCGAATGTGAGGGTAGGGTTCTGCAAAAAGTCCAACCTCTGGCCACCGCACTCGCCTCGGTCGGGAAAGCGCAGGGCATACTGAATGGGCAGGTGCATATCGGGGGTACCCAGTTGGGCCTTGATGGCTCCGTCGTCGAACTCGACCATCGAGTGGACTATCGACTGGGGGTGAACAAGCACGTCAATCTGGTCGGGCTGCAAGCCAAACAACCACCTTGCCTCAATCACCTCAAAGCCCTTGTTTACCAGCGTCGAAGAGTCTATTGTAATCTTGGCTCCCATTGACCAGTTGGGGTGCTTGAGAGCCTGCTCGACCGTTACATTGGCCAACTGCTCGGCAGGGGTGCGCAGAAAGGGGCCACCACTGGCGGTGATAATCACTCGCCTTACGGGGCTAACCTCGCCAGCCAGGCACTGGAAGATTGCCGAGTGCTCCGAGTCTATGGGCAGTATGGGCACGTTGCGTTTGGCAGCCTCGGCCATTATCAGTTCGCCAGCCACCACAAGGCTCTCTTTGTTGGCCAGGGCAAGGCGTTTGCCAGCCCTTACGGCCGACAGCGAGGGCAACATACCTGCATAGCCCACCAGGGCGTTTACGACCGTATCTACCTCGCCTCCCGTAACCACCTGCGAGAGTGCCTCGTCGCCTGCAAATACCTTTATAGGCTCGCCTGCGAGGGCCTCTTTCACGTTGGCGTAGAGGCTCTTGTCGGCAATCACTACGCTGTCGGGTTGAAACTCTTTGGCCTGCTCTACCAGCAGTTCCCAACTGCGTGCAGCGGTGAGTGTCGTAACCTCAAACTCGTCGGGGCGGTTGCGTACTATATCGAGTGTCTGACGGCCAATAGAGCCTGTCGAGCCCATAAGGGCCAAGCGTTGTTTGGGCACTTGGGACATAACTAACTCTGCTTAAAAGATGATATACTTTTCGGGGTCAATGGCGGTGCCATCGTACCACAGTTCTACTTCTATGTTGGTGGCGTTACCTGCGGAGGTCTCCTCGTTCCAGGTGGCACCAATGGCCTGGCCACCCTTCACTCGGCTGCCAACCTCTTTGTGGGCCTGGCCCAAGCCGCGATAGATGCTCAAGAAGTTGGCCGAGTGCTGGATTTGCATAGTGTAGCCGTCGGGCTCCCAGATGCAGAGCACCACTGTGCCATCCTGAATGGCAGCCACCTGCTGTATGTTATCGACACTCACCACCACACCAAAGCGGCCATCGGTGGGCGAGAAAGGCTCGACCACGCTACCCTCCACAGGGCGCAAAATCTCGGCATTGCTCAACTTGGCCTTGTCGGTCTGTCCCTTCTTGTTGAGCCCATAGCGACCACTGCCCTCCAACTGCTCCCTCAAGAGCGAGTCGAGCGACGAGGGGGCTACAACCTCTTTCTCCGAGGTAATCTTGTCTTGGTCTTGGGGTTTGAGGCTGCGGATTACGGGGCCCTTGCCCTCCATAATCTGGGCCACGTTGTCGATGTAGACGGTCATATAGGCCAACTCGCGCTCTAACGAGTCGAGGCGTATGATGTTCTCTATCATAGTCTCTCGCGACTGGATGCCGTCATAGCCAGGCACAATGTCCAGCACCTTGGTGTAGGCCGCAACCAGCAGCGAGGCCACAAATACCACCGCCACGCACACCAAGCCTATGCCTGCCAATCGCAAGGGCGTTGCCTGGTGGTAGTACCACACCTCGCGCCCCTCGCTGTCGGTCATACTCAAGCGGTGGCGACGACGCAGGTTCTTCAGAAAGTATCTAATATTGCCGTTACTCATACGTTGTTGTTGCTATCGGATGTACAATATTGTGTTGTGGGTTTGCATTTTTTCCGCAAACACCACACAAAGGTACAAATTCCCAGTGGAATTTTGAATTGTTAATTATGATTTTTGAATTATAAGCCGTACTTTTGCGCATCCGATTGACAAATGTGTTCAATGGGGCAAGACTGATAACCAATAATATAACAATAAACTCACAAAAAAATCGCAAAACTATGAAAAAACCAACTCTTCTCGTTTTGGCAGCAGGTATGGCTTCGCGCTATGGCTCGCTCAAACAGATGGACGGCGTAGGCCCCTGTGGCGAGGCCATTTTGGACTACTCGATTTACGATGCAGCACGCGCAGGTTTCGGCAAGGTGGTGTTTGTTATCCGTGGCACCTTTGCCGAGTCGTTCAAGGCTGCTTTCCCTGCTTCGCGCTTTGGTGGCAAGATTGGCGTCGACTTTGTGTTCCAGGAGCTCGACAAACTGCCCGAGGGCTTCAGCGTTCCCGAAGGCCGCGTTAAACCCTGGGGTACCAACCACGCTGTAATGATGGGCGCAACCGCTATCAACGAGCCCTTTGCTGTTATCAATGCCGACGACTTCTATGGCTACGACGCCTTTAAGACTATGGCCGACTATCTGACCAGCCTGGGCGAGGGTAGCGAGGGCAAATACTGTATGGTGGGCTACAAGCTCTACAACACCTTGAGCGACTTCGGTAGCGTATCGCGTGGCGAGTGCGTAGTCGATGCCGAGGGCAACCTGACTGGTATGGCCGAGCGTCTGGGCATCAAACGCCTGTCGAACGGCACCGTTATCTACGAAGAGAATGGCGAGCAGAAAGTGATTGCCGAGGATGCAACCGTGTCGATGAATATGTTTGGCTTTACTCCCGACTACTTTGCTCACAGCGAGCGCCTGTTCAAGGAGTTCTTGGCCGACGAGGCTAATATGGCTAACCCCAAGAGCGAGTTCTTCATCCCTCTGGCAGTCAACAACCTCATCAACAATGGCAAGGCCTCGATGCGTGTGCTGACTTGCGATGCACAGTGGTTTGGCGTTACCTACAAAGAGGACAAACCCGATGTAGAGGCCAAGATTCGTGCTCTCATCCGCGAGGGCAAATACCCTGCAAAACTCTGGTAGTAGAGTAAAATACGACCGCCGCAAAAAAAGACCTGCAAACCGATTGCAGGTCTTTTTTTGCGTCTAACGACGAATTGAGAATTGAGAATTGAGAATTGAGAATTGAGGCAAATGCGAGTAAGCGAGGGCAGAGCAAATTCATTTGCTTTGCCGAGCGGGAGCATTTTAGAGCAAGCGAAGCTTGGTCAATTGAGAATTTTGGTGCACCTTCGGTGCGAGTATTTATAAATTTCTGTGTCGCAGACACACCATAATTTTCAATTTTCCATTTTCAATTTTCAATTTTCCATTCTCTTGTTCTGTTGTTATGCGAACACCCGAACAGCGAACAGACGGCCGAAAGTGTAGAGACACAAATTGTTGACTTTGTTGGGTAAATTGTGTGGAATGATTTGTAGGGGGGCTTTTACGAAATTGTAGAAACCATTTCGGCAGGTGCGACCTTATATTTGCACAGCAGTATAGGACTAATAGGACTAATAGGAGTGATAAGAGTAATAAGAGCAATAAGAGTAATAAGATTTATAGGAGTCTTATCACTCCTATATCTCCTATATCTCCCATACCCCTTATAACTAACCAACTTAAAACCAATACACTATGGAAGAACTAAACTTACAAGAGCGCACTGGCTGCGTTACATCGGTCGGTGAACTTATCGGCGCAAAATTGCCCTCAATCCGCGAGGCCCTTATGGGCGGTCAAACGTCTAACGACGAATTGAGAATTGAAAATGGAGAATTGAAAATTAAGACAGACCTCCTCGGTTGCTGCGCAACCACTCCCCCTAACTCAGGGGGAGAGTGGTGGTGGACTTCCCATTTGCCTCCCAACTCTCCCCAGCTCCACGACAACTCCTCCCCTCTACCTACCCACGACAACTCCTCCCCTAAGTTAGGGGAGGTGCCACAAAGTGGCGGAGAGGTCTGTCAATCCTCTACCCAAGACAACTCCTCCCCTAAGTTAGGGGAGGTGCCACAAAGTGGCGGAGGGGTCTGTCAGACGTTGGACGTTGGACGTTCGACGTTAGACCCCAACCTCAACGACCTCGCAAAGGCCCTCAAGCGCGGTGCCTACAAGACCGTACAGGGCGAGGTGAGCGCCACAAAGCTCTACGATACCGCTCCAGAGAGTATCGACACCCTCGTTGACCCCCTGCTGCCCCGAGTGGGCATTGTGGCTCTGGTGGGTAGTAGCGACAGCGGTAAGAGCAGTCTGCTGCGTGGACTTGCGCTGGCCGTATCGAGCGGTGCCGACCAGTGGCTGGGCCTGCCCCTACGCACCGAGCACCAGCGAGCCCTCTACATCTCGACCGAGGATGATGAGCACTCGATTGGGGCACTGCTACGCAAGCAAAACCAAGAACTGGGGCTGGGGCGTGGCGATATGGCGGGGTTGGATTTTATATTCGAGGCCGACAATCCGCTACTGCGTACCGAACTGACTCTCAACGAAAAAGCGGTAGACTTGGTGGTGGTCGATGCCTTCTCGGACGTCTACCGAGGGGCCCTAAACGAGAACAACAAGGTGAGGGCCTACCTGCAAGAGTGGTCCGAGTTGGCCCAAAAGTACCAGTGCTTGGTAATCTTTCTGCACCACACGGGCAAGCGTACCGAGGCACTGCTGCCCAGCAAGCACAACTCCATTGGCTCTCAAGGCTTTGAGGCCAAGATGCGACTGATGATGGAGTTGCGTGCCGACAAGGTAGATAGTTCGCTGCGCCACCTATGCGTGGTCAAGGGCAACTACCTGGGGCCCGAGTGGAAGGGCAAGAGTTTTGTGTTGCGCTTTTCGCCCTCGCTCAACTACACCAGTACGGGCGAAAGGGTAGATTTCGACGAGCTGTGCCATTTGGACCAGTCGGGCGAGGTGAGTGTGGTCAACGAGAGCCGTAAGAACGACGACGAGGCACGCTATGGGGTTGTGATGGATATGCTTGCCGAGGGTATGACCTACCAACAGATTGCCACCGCACTGGGGTTGCGTAGCCGTTCGAGTGTTCACCGAATTGTACACAGATAGGTTGACCTTTTGGTGTTGCTCCACACTCGGCTGTCTGTTCGCTGTTCGGGTGTTCGCTGAACAACAGAACAAGAGAATGGAAAATTATTTAATGACCTTAAAGACCTTAATGTCCTTAATGACTTAGGTCGGTTGGACCTTAGACCTTAGACGCAAAAAAAAGACCTGCGATGCAGGTCTTTTTTTGTTCTACGCCGAGGGTGCGTCTTTGCTACACGTTACCCCCTCCGAGTCTTTGGCCCAGAGCCCTCGGGCTCGCAGCACCTGCTCAATGATGTCCCTCACACAGCCACGACCACCAGCAAACTCCGACACATAGCGCGAGGCGTCAATACACTCCCACGCAGCATCGGCAGGGGCTACGGGTAGCCCTACGGCCCTCATACACTCCAGGTCGGGTATGTCGTCGCCCATAAAGAGCACGCGCTCGGCATCCAGGCCGTGACGGGCTATGATATCCCTCAAGCACCCAATCTTGTCGCTCACGTCGATGTGCGACTCGGTAACCTTCAGATAGCGGAATCGCCTCTCGAGCATAGCCCCTCGGCCACCGCTAATGATAAAAATCTTCAGCCCCTGCTTTACGGCATAGGCCACAGCATAGCCATCTTTGGCATAGTACTGGCGCAGAAAATCGCCATCGGGCAGTGGGGTGATGCCTCCGTCGGTGAAAACACCGTCTACATCAAACACCAGTGCCTCTACGTTTGCAATGTCTTCCTTAAAGTTTCCCATATTATTTTTTGTCTAACGTCTAACCGTCCTAAGTCATTAAGGTCATTAAGGTCATTAAGGACTTTAAGGCCCTTAATGGTCATTCCCCCTCTAAGTTAGAGGGGGTGCCCGAAGGGCGGGGGCGTGTGTCAATTTTCAACTTTCAATTTGAATGCCCACAACTCGTGGTCCACCTCGCCAAAGGCCCAGCGGTCGCCACCTCCCTCGCGAGTGCCCAGGGCCTTGCAAATGGCTGCCGACGAGAGCGGAAACGAGTGACGTATGAGCTCTATCTTCTTGCCCACCAGTGGTTTTAGCTGCTTGGGGCGGTAGGGTAGTGTGGCCTCAATCTCGTACACTCGGCCCATAGTCAATTGGGGCTCCTCGGTCGCAAAGCCATAGGGCCCCCAGGGGTCAAGCCCCTCGCTGTGGCACCACTCGCTCACCAGCCCTGCCTTGCGCAGCGATGCGTCGGGCACCACCAGGTAGCGGTACCCTTGCCCCTCGAAACCCACCATAGGGCTCTGGGGCTGGCGGTTGGCCTTGGCCTCGAACGAGCCACCACCCACTCCCAATGCCGTGGCGCGAAACATAGGCTCGGCTTGTGCCTTGGCCCTCTCGGCCGACCAGTCCACCACCACCTCTTTGCACTCGCCACCGAGCGACACAACCTCTACGTCTACCCCCTCCTGGCCAAAGGCCACCAGGGCTGCTCGCAGGTCGAACATTGGCGATAGTTTAACTACCACCCGTTGTGCCCTCTGCTTGAGTGTGCCCCACAGCTCGGCCACATTGGGCGAGCACTCCTCCAGGCATACCATCTTTTTGCCCTCGGCTCCTCGGCGGTCGGGGTCGATGTATATGAGGTCGGCCACCCCAAAGTCGCTGCTACCCAGGAACTCCTCGGCCGAGCCACAGACGACCTCTACATTGCCTGCCCCCAGCAGAGCCAAGTTGTGGCGCGTAATGGCTGCCAGAGTGGGGTTGCGCTCGATGGATACCACTCGCTCGAAACGCTTTGAGAGGTATAGGGTGTCTACCCCCAGTCCGCAGGTGAGGTCAATGGCCAACTTACCGCCATATTGCTTGTGGGCTGCACACTCCTCGCTGCTCGACTGCTCAAAGGCCAGCGAGGGCAGTATGGCTCGGGCTGCGTAGTAGGAGGGCAACTTGCGACGGGCACGCTGTAGATACTTGACCTGCGTAGCCACCTCGCGTGGGTGTGCCAGGCGCTTGTCGAGCGCAATACTACTCGGGTCGCGCTCGATGTTGGCCTCTATGGCCTCTCTCACCTCGGCCGATGTCAATATCTCTAACTCATTACTTTCCATCGTGGTATATCTTTGTGGTAGTGGCCTATGGCTATGACACACAACATTAGTACATAACATCCTATAACTATCTCGCCCGAGGGCGCTACCTTAATCGTTAGCTTGTCAATAGAGCTTGCTGCCTCGACAAGTCTGTTCTGCAACTCGGTGCTGTTGCCAATTAGCCACCTTGTAGCCCCTGCAAGTGGCTCGAAGGGTAGTATCGACCAGCACAATGTACCGAGTACCAAGATGTAGGCCGAGAGTATCACCATAGGGTTTGACGCTACTCCTACCACTCCCACCATACCAAACGTGTGGGCCGTAAGTGGCAGTGTGGCCACCATCGAGCATAGGCCAATCAGTATGGTCGCCACCATTACATTCAGTGGGACACTACTGGTCATAAGTTTGCTGCGTAGCGTTTTGTAGGCAACCAGTATTCCCACCACCGCCAGGGCCGACAGCTGAAAACTGGTGTCGAACAGGTTGTTGGGCCTTATGAGCAACATCAGGCTCAACGCTCCACATAGTGCCCAGGCCGACGAGCGAGTCGAGCCAACTGCAAACCCCACCTGGGCTGCGCAAAACATAAGCGTTGCCCTCACTACCGATGGCGACATACCCGTAACCACCGCATAGCCCAGCATTGCACCCATCGACAACAAACAGCGCCAGATGTGCCCTCTACTCCCCACGAGCGGCATAAACCACAGCAGGGCCCATACCAACATCGACACTATCCCGACGTGCAACCCCGACAGGGCCAACAAGTGTGCGCACCCCGAGCGTGAGTAGCCACTCTTTAGCTCTCGGCTCATATCGCTGCGCCACCCTATGGACATTGCTTTCACTACGGCGGCCTGGTCGGGTGTGAGCTCCAGGCGGTCAACCCTCTCGACCATTCGCTGCTGACACCTTTGGGCCCAAAATGTTGCCGATGATGAGTGGTCGGTTGGCTGCCAAGCCTCCTCGCCCTGAGTGTAGCAAGAGGCCGAGTAACCCCGTCGGCTCATCAGCCTGCCATAGCCGTTGTCGGGCAACTGGCGCACCATTGTCTTTAGCACTCCGCGCTGGCCGAGCGAGGGGGCTACAAGAGCGGTGTCGGTGCGGAGCAACACTTTATATCTCGTTCCGTTGGCCTCTATGGTGGCATCGCACTCGTTCCAACGCCCTCGTGGTATGGCTGTAGAGGTTATGGTGGCGGTGGTCGTGAGCGAAGTATCTACGTCGAGGTCGCTGGGCGTTTGGCGTAGGGTAGTGGTGGCCATTGCAGCAAACACCACCCCTGCTGCTATGTAAATGTCCCCAATCGGGTGCCTGTGTCGACACACCAGTGCCCCTACAATACACAGCACTGCTACTATGCCACTCACCCAGGCCTCTATACCTAACCACTCGCCCAGCAGTATTCCACCCACTATCAGGGGCAGAGTTGCAGCAAACGGAGCCAGTGTGGGGCGCTTAATCATAGCAAATGGTTGTGTCGGTTGGGGGAGTGCAAAAACTCACTTGCTGGTTTGTTGTTTGGGTTGTGGAAATATTGGTTTTTGGTGTGTGTGGGGGGAGGTGTGGTTGTGGCGTGGTTGTGGCCTACTAATTCTTGTCGCCCCAGGTGTCGCGGTCGAGGTTGCGGTAACCTATTGCCTCGGCAATGTGGGTGGCGCTAATCTGCTCGGCCCCAGCCAGGTCGGCAATCGTGCGAGCAACCTTTATGATGCGGTTGTAGGCCCTGGCCGAGAGCGATAGACGCTCCATTGCTCGGCCCAACATTGCCACACACTGCTCGTCGAGCAGACAGAACTCGGCAATCATAGCATTGTTCATCATAGCGTTTGTGAACACCCCGTCAATACCCTCAAAGCGACGGCTCTGAATCTCGCGTGCCGCCACTACTCGCTCCCTAATGGCGCTGCTGGGCTCTTCGGGCTTGGCTGCGGTCATCTCGTTGTAATCTACTGGGGTTACCTCAATCTGAATGTCGATGCGGTCGAGCAGTGGGCCCGATATGCGGCTCATATACCTGTCGACAGCATAGCGAGAGCAGTTACACTCTTTGGTGGGGTGGTTGTAGTAGCCGCAGGGGCAGGGGTTCATCGACGCCACAAGCATAAAGTTGGCTGGGTAGTCGATACTATACTTGGCCCTCGCAACGGTCACCTTTTTGTCCTCCAGGGGCTGTCGCAGAACCTCCAGTATCGACCTGCCAAACTCGGGCAGCTCGTCAAGAAACAGAATGCCGTTGTGCGAAAGCGATATCTCGCCTGGTTGGGGATTTTGTCCGCCACCTACCATAGCCACAGCCGAGGCCAAGTGGTGGGGCGAGCGGAATGGCCTACGGGTTAGCAGCCCTTTCTCGGAGCCCAACTTGCCAGCTACCGAGTGTATCTTGGTCGTTTCGAGAGCCTCATCGAGGGTCAGGGGTGGCATAATCGTGGGCATACGCCTGGCCAACATAGTCTTGCCCGAGCCTGGCGAGCCCACCATAATAATGTTGTGTCCGCCTGCTGCGGCAACCTCCAGCGCACGCTTAACATAGGCCTGGCCCTTAACGTCGGCAAAGTCCTCGGCATAGCGGTTGGCCCTCTGCTCAAATAGTTGGTCGACCTCTACTCGGGTGGGCTCAATAGGCTCAATGCCGCTCAAGAAGTCAACCGCCTGGCGCAACGTAGCCACGCCAATAACGTCAAGCCCCTCGACCACAGCAGCCTCCTCGGCGTTGGCCTGGGGAATTATCACCCCCCTGAAGCCCTTTTGCTTGGCTCCGATGGCTATGGGCAGAGCACCCTTGATGGGTTTGATTGAGCCGTCGAGCGACAACTCACCTGCAATGATATAGTGGTCAACCTGGTCGGTCGGCAGTTGGTCGGTGGCTGCAAGTATGGCTATTGCTATTGGCAGGTCGAGTGCCGAGCCCTCCTTTTTCACGTCGGCTGGGGCCAGGTTTACGACCACCTTTTTGCCCACCATCTTCAGTCCGCTATTGTCAAAGGCCGAGCGTATGCGCTCCTGGCTCTCCCTTACAGCGTTGTCGGGTAGGCCCACAAGGAACATACCGATGCCAGGCTTTACGTTTACCTCGACTTCGACGGTCATAGCATCAATGCCTACCAGCGCACTCGTGTATACCCTTGTGAACATAACTCCTTCCAGATATTAGTCAAAGAATTGAAAATTGAAAATTGAAAATTGAAAATTCCCCCTCTAAGTTAGAGGGGGTGCTGCATAGCAGCGGGGGCGTGTGTAATAAAGACTTAGGTCGGTTTGACCAAGCTGACGCTTGCTCTAAAATGCTCCTACTCGGCATAGTCTGCAAGCAGCCTCTGTTCTCGCTTACTCGCATTTGCGACGCTCGACGTTAGACTCTAAAATGGGGGCTCGTCATAGGTCTTTTGGGCACTGCCACGAGCCTGCGAGCCGTCGGGGGCCGAGGCTACTGGGGGCATTGCACTCTCAAAACCACTGCCGTCGAAGACGCCTCCGCCCAACGAGTCGCCTCCGTCGAGGGCACTGCCATACTCTCTGTCGCCCGAAAGTGCCGAGCTATCCAGCGGATCGAAGTCGCTGAACTGGGCAAACTCCTTGCGGAATTTCATCTTTATGGTCTTTACCTCGCCATTACGGTGCTTGGCCACAATAATCTCGGCCAGGTTCTCGGTCGAGGTACCATCCTCAAGTTGGGTTAGGCCGTAGTACTCGGGCCTGTGGATAAAGGCTACAATATCGGCATCCTGCTCGATTGCACCCGACTCGCGAAGGTTCGACAGCTGTGGGCGCTTGCTACCACCCTGCGACTCGACCGAACGGTTCAGCTGCGACAGAGCAATGATGGGTACGTTGAGCTCTTTGGCAATAGCCTTCAGTGTACGCGAAATGTAGGCCACCTCTTGCTCGCGATTGCCCTTCACGTCTTTGGGGCCAGTCATCAGCTGCAAGTAGTCGATGATGATGAGCTGTATGTCGTGTTGTGCCTTCAGCTTGCGCACCTTCGAGCGGAACTCCGATACGGGCAGGGCAGGGGTGTCGTCGATGAATAGTGGGGCCTCGGTAAGTGGCTTGGCCGACAGCTCGAGGTGATTCCACTGCTCGGTGGTGAGCCTACCGCTACGCACATCTTTGCTGTCGAGTTGCGACTCGGCCACCAGCAGACGCATCATCAACTGCGTTGCGCTCATCTCGAGCGAGAAGAAGGCCACAGGCTTGCCCTCGTTGACCACAATGTTGCGTGCCATCGAGAGCACAAAGGCTGTCTTACCCATCGAGGGACGTGCGGCGATGATAATCATATCCGAAGGTTGCCAACCGAGGGTCAGCTCGTCGAGCTTTGTGAAGCCCGTTGGCACACCGTTAATCTTGCCACCCTTCTTTACAGCATCCGAAATCAACTCAAGGGTTTTGCGCACCACGCTCTGCGAGTTCTGCACATCCTTTGAGATATGTCCCTCGGCCACCTTGAAAATCTCCTGCTCGGCAAAGTTCAGCAGGTCGGCCAGGTCCTCACTCTCGTCATACGAGCGATTCAGAATATCGCGCGAGGCTCGGATGAGCTCCCTCTGCACATACTTTTGGGCCACAATGGTAGAGTGAAACTCGAGGTTCGAGCCCGAGGCCACCTTTTGTGTCAGCTTGGCCAAGAACTGTGCTCCACCGACCTCTTTGAGTTTGCGCTGCTGCTTGAGCTTTTCGGTTACGGTCAGCAGGTCGATGGGCTTTAACTCCGATGCCAACTCTTCGATAGCCTTGTAGACGGTCTTGTGAGTGTCGCTGTAGAACGAGTCGGCCGACAGGTACTCCTGTACGGTTATGATACCGTCTTTCTCGAGCATCAGCGCACCCAACACAGCCTCTTCGAGGTCGAGTGCCTGGGGCTGTACATATCCCTGCTGCTCTTCGCCCACCATATTGTTGTAGGCGTTGCGGTTGTTAGCCCTGCTGCGGTTGTTGTTATTGTTGTAATCTGCCATAGCGGTAGTATGTGTGGTATCTTGTTTCTGTGGGTGTTTTTTCGTTTCCAACCCCAAAGGTAATTACTTTTTGCGGTTTGGCGAAGGTTTGCGCCCCTTAAAAAAGTAACTTTTTTGCTGACACTTGGCCTCGTAGCTGTTAGCAACATAGAGTTTTTCGCCCGTATAGGGGTTGTGGCCCGTGTAAAACATCACCGACGACAGCGTCATAGGCGTAGGAGTGAGGTCTTGCACCTGGTCGGTCATCAGTCCCAGCGAGCGAGTCTTTGTTGATAACTTTTTCATATCCTCCTCTCTGCACCCTGGGTGCGATGAGATAAAGTAGGGTATCAGCTGATAGCGCAGCCCATTCTCTCGGCACACCTGACCAAAAAAGCGGTGCAACTTCTCGAACTCTTCCCACATAGGTTTGCGCATCAACTTCAGAACGTGGGGCTCGGTATGCTCGGGGGCTACCTTCAGTCGGCCCGAGGTGTGGTTTAAAATCACCTCGCGCATATAGCGGCCACCATCGTCGGGTATGTCGTAGCGTATGCCACTGCCAATAAAGGCCTTCTTGATGCCCTTAACCTCCCTCACCTTGCGGTAGAGGTCAAGCAGGGGCGTGAGGTTGCGATTCAGATTGGGACACACCTTTGGCGTAAGGCACGAGGGCCTTGTACACTTTTTGCACAGCTCGGTATTCTTGCCCCCCAGGCGGTACATATCGGCCGAGGGGCCTCCAATGTCGCTCAGGTAGCCCTTGAAGTCGGGCAGCAGCTTTACCTTCTCAATCTCGGCCAATATGCTGCGCTCGCTGCGCGATGTGACAAACTTGCCCTGGTGGGCCGAGATGGTGCAGAACGAGCAGCCACCAAAGCACCCTCGGTGGATGTTTACCGAGTGCTTAATCATTTCGTATGCAGGTATGGTCTTGCCTTTATAGCGTGGGTGGGGTAGGCGCGAGTAGGGCAGGTCGAAGCTGTGGTCAAGCTCGTCGGTAGTCATCTGTGAGTGCGGAGGGTTTATGACCACAAACCTCTCGCCCGTAGGCTCTACCAAGTATTTGTTCTGCTCCATACGGTTGCTCTCGACCTCCATCTTCACAAAGTTGTCGCCAAAGGCCTTGCCGCTGGTGCAGCACTGCTCATACGAGTTGAGCCTTATGGTCTGGTCGGCAGGCAGCCCTGCCACATAGTCGCCATCGGCCACAAAAGCCACTTGGCGTAACTTGCGCAACAGCTTGGCATTGTAGCCATTGTGCAGAGCCCTTGCCACCTCAATGATGCTCTTGTCGCCCATACCATACATCAACAGGTCGGCACCGCTCTCTATCAGCACCGAGGGTTTCAGTTTGTCGCTCCAGTAGTCGTAGTGGGTGAGCCTGCGCAGCGAGGCCTCAATGCCGCCAATGATTACGGGCGTGTGGGGGTAGAGCTCTTTGAGTATGCGTGTGTAGGTCGTTACGGCATAGTCGGGGCGGAATCCATACTGACCGCCAGGGGTGTAGGCATCATCGTGGCGCAGTCGCTTGGCGGCGGTGTAGTGGTTGACCATCGAGTCCATCGAGCCTGCCGACACGCCAAAGAACAACCTCGGAGCCCCCAACTTCTTGAAATCTCGCAGGTCGTCGCGCCAGTTTGGCTGGGGCACTATGGCCACTCGGTAGCCCTCCGATTCGAGTATGCGGCCAATCACCGCCACACCAAACGAGGGGTGGTCGATGTAGGCATCGCCACTGAACAAAATAACATCTATGTAGTCCCAACCGAGGGCTTCAACCTCTTTGGCCGAGGTGGGCAAAAAACGAGCTGCCATAAGCGAGATGTACGAATTGCGAATTGAGTGTGGCGGTTAATCTTGGTTAATCATCAGCAGTGAACTGTCGCCATAGGACAAGAAGCGAAAGCCGTTGTCCATAGCGTAGCGGTAGATGGTGTGCCACTCATCGCCCACAATGGCCGAAATGAGCAGCAGTAGGGTACTCTTGGGCTGGTGGAAGTTGGTCACCAAGCCTGCAATTATGCGGAAGCGGTAGTGGGGGGTAATCATTATCTGCGTGGCTGCCTTGAGGGTGCTGGCCCCGTTCTGTTCCATCCACCCAATGAGCGCACCAATCAGTTGGTCGCCACCAACCTCGGTCGGTATGTCGTAAATCTCCCACTGGCCCACAACCCTCTCGGCCTCGGGACTGCCACCCTGCATAACCCTCCAACCCAGAGCCACAAGCGACTCGATGGTGCGAGTGCTGGTGGTTCCGACCGAAATGATGCGCCCCAAGTGGGCCTTGAGGTTGCGCAGCGTAGCCACCGACACCTCAAAGTGCTCGGTGTGCATAGTGTGCAACGTGGCATCGCTCTCCTTTACGGGCAAGAAGGTACCTGCGCCAACGTGGAGCGTTACCTCCTCGCTCTGGATGCCTCGGCTATGCAACTCCTCAATCAGTCGGGGCGTAAAGTGCAGGCCTGCAGTAGGTGCCGCCACACTGCCCTCGACACGCGAGTAGACCGTCTGGTAGCGAGTGTTGTCAATCTCCTGACTCTCGCGATTCAAGTAGGGTGGAATGGGTATGCGCCCCAGGTGCTCGATTATTTGGCCAAAGGTGGCGTCGACGTTCCAACGGAAAGTGATAACGTGGGCCTTGCCTACTTGCTCGCCTCGGTGGGCCTCCAGGTGGCACTCTGCACCGCCCATCTGGAAGTCGATGACCAGTGGGCCCTCTTTCCACTTTTTGAGTCCACCCACCAGGCAGCGCCACTGACACTCGCCCTTTACGGCAAAGGCGTTTTCGTAGTCGGCAGGGGCGTGGGGCTCCAAGCAGAACACCTCCAGGCGTGCGCCACTGGGCTTGTGCATAATGAGCCTGGCACGAAATACTTTGGTGTTATTAAACACCAGCAGAGCCCCTTCGGGCAGTTGGTCGGGCAGGTCGTAAAAGTGGCGTTGGGTTATCTGCCCACTGCGCCAGATGAGTAGGTTTGAGTGGTCGCGCTCGGGGAGCGGAAATTTGGCAATTCGCTCGTCGGGCAGTTCGTAGTTGTACTCCTCTATGTTGATGTGGAAATCCATAGATGTAAAATGTCTACCGTCGACCGTCAACCGTCGACCGTCAGGATTTAA
This sequence comes from Tidjanibacter sp., assembly GCA_045543795.1. Taxonomy (GTDB): domain Bacteria; phylum Bacteroidota; class Bacteroidia; order Bacteroidales; family Rikenellaceae; genus Tidjanibacter. Next base: position 23,759 of record JAZPXV010000005.1, on the reverse strand, counting down.
CTGAAAATTATAGGAGTTATGGGATTTTCCACTATTGTTCCCCAATAATTCTCAATTCTCAATTCTCAATTTTCAATTCAAAAAAATGGTTGGTGTGGGGTGTAAGCCGAGTTCTGTACTGCTTGGCCTCTGTTGGTCGATTGCGCACAACCGCCCTTCGGAGAGCAGCCTTCGTCATTCATCTATGCATTGCGCTCTCACGCAAGCTACGTTAGCACTCTACCCCTCGGCATCGGGCGAGCAACCCTACATACTGCCGATATACTTGAGCTTGCAACCCGTTGGTGGTACTGTCCCCGCGACATTGCTGCCCGAGCGGTGGGCTCTTACCCCGCCTTTTCACCCTTACCCCTCTTGCGATGGGCGGTTATTTTCTGTTACCTTTAACCTTGCCGTTGCCGACAACTTCCCGTTAAGAAGCACGGTGCTCTGTGTTGCTCGGACTTTCCTCTCCCTCCCTCTTGGGGAGGCAGCGACGAAACCCCCACGCCTTCCACACCGCAAAGATACCTATAAAAAATGAGAAAAAACAACACTACGCTTTGTATCTGCCGATAGTTTTCTATATCTTTGTGCTATTAGCGAGTGTTAATCAAAATCTTAGTGAGTTATGAGAAAGTTTGCATTGTCAAGTAATATGTTCCACCTGACCGACGAGCAGGTGCAACAGCTCGAACAGCAGGCCGCAGAGGGTAATGCCGAGGCGTGTTACAAGTTGGGCCGTTATCTCTATTGTGTGCGCCCCGAGGCCAACTCGGTGAATAGGGCCGCAGTGCTCTTTATGCAGGCCAAGGCAGAGGGCGTGGTCGATGCTGCGGTGGCTATATCGCTTATGTGGTACAATGGCGACTTCGGTATGGTAGACCGCACGAAGGGCAAGCAGTTCCTGCTCGAAGCACTCGAAAAAGAGAACGAGTTTGCCGCTTTTGTCTATCTGCGCAAGCTCATATACGGCCATCACGGCTTCGAGGTCGATACAGACAAGGCTCTCACTATGCTCAAAGCGCTCGTCGAAAAGAGCGACAACCCCAACTTCTACTACCTCTTGGGTATTGTCTATCAGATACAGAGCAACTATGCCGAGTCGCTGCCCTGGCTCGAAAAAGCCTATGCCGAGGGGGTGGGCGAGTCTGCGATGGACTTGGCTCTGGCCCGCAGTGGCGGTTTTACGGCCGAGGGTGATTTTGCCGACTACAATGCCTATATGAAAGAGTTGGACCAGCTCAGCGCCGAGTCGCAAGACGGTTTTGCCACCTACCTCTATGCAGCTTTGTTGGCACCTAATTACGACGAGCTCGAAGATGAAGCCCAAAAGGCCGAGGTACACGAGGCTATAAAGGCCGAGGTGGAGAATGCTCTGGCGTGGGGATGTGGCGAGGCTGCACTCTTTCTGGGCGATGCCTACTACGATGCGACCTGCGGCTTTGAGGAGGATTTGGCGCAGGCCTTCTCTTACTACGCCAAGGGTGCAATACTTGGCTCGGCCGATTGCTACGGGAGAATGTACGAGATGGTTGTTGTCGAGGATGTCGAGGGTTATAGCCAAGATTTTGCCGACAACTGCGCCCTCAGTGCTGCACGCCTCGGCTCGCAAGATATGATGCGTCAGGTGGTGGCCATCTACAAGGCAGGGCGACTGACCGACTTTGCAGCCGAGATAGAGCAGTTCTACCTGCCCGTAGTCGAGGCTATGGACGACGACGATATGCCCGACGACGACGGCCGTTATGATGCCTACGCCTAATCGGTTGAATTACAAAACAAAATCACTAAAAACATAAACTTTTTATTTAAGTACAAAAGAGAGATGAAAAAACTTCTACTTTCGGTGGCTGCACTGGTTGCGTGTGTGGCACTTTCGGCTCAAGAGCAGGAGCCCTCGCCCTGGACTATGGGTGGCTCGGCAGGCATTACTGGCTCGCAGATGACACTGACCAACTGGGCAGCTGGTGGCGACCCCAGTGTGGCGGCCGACTTCCAGTTTAACTATTCGATAGACTACAAAAAGAACAACTCGCTGTGGCAGAATCGACTCGAGTTGGCCTATGGTCTGAACCGCACCGAGAGTAACGGCACGCGCAAGACCAACGACAAGATTTACTTCTCGTCGTCGTATGGTCAGAAGGTTGTAGAGAGCCTCTACATTTCGGGCAGCTTTACGTTCCAAACCCAGTTTGCCGATGGTTTCGACTATGGCGTTAAACTCGACGATGGTGGCTACAAGTTGACCTCCGACCTGCTCGCACCTGCCTATTTTACAGGCGGTTTGGGCGTTAAGTGGAATCCCAAAAGCTGGCTCACAGTCGATGCTTCGCCTGCTACCTGGAAGGCTACGCTGGTGAAGGTAGAGGAGCTGCGCCCCATTTATGGTCTGACCGACAGCTCTACACGCCACGAGTTTGGTGGTAATGTGAAGATTGAGGCAAAGGGCAAGATTTACGGCGACCTGTCGGGCTACACCCGTCTGAACCTCTTCTCCAACTTCTTGCACAACCCACAGGATGTAGATGTTGACTGGACTGCTCGCCTGGATCTGAAGATTAACAAATGGCTCTCGGCAAACTTCAGCTTCCACGCCATCTACGACGACGACATCAAGATTCCCCAGCCCGACGGCTCGGCTCACGCCTGCTTGCAGGTACAAGAGGTCGCTGGCTTGGGTCTGCTGGTTACCTTCTAAACGAGGGTAGGGCATAGAGCCCCCACTCGAAAAATAGTACACACTTTGCGAGGTGTTCTGCGCACTGGTCAGTTTGGGCCGTGTAGTGCGGAACACCTCGCTTGTGTTGCGCTCTGGCGGATATTTGTAGGGGTGATGTTAAGTTTTGAAAAACCTTAACAAAATCACTTGATAGGCGAAAATAGTGTCTGTTTTGAGAACAACGAGCCGAAAAAGTTGCTACCTTCGCAGCGTTTTTGTGCAAACGCGAATTTAGGTTAGTAATTTGGTATAAAATAGTAAGGATTATGAATGTAAAAAACTACACATTTCAGAGTCTGCTCAAAAAGTACACCTCGGCCAGCTTTTGGCTCATTGCGGCTACGGTGTTGGCCCTCATCTGCGCCAACTCGCCCCTGAAGGATTGGTACTTTGGTCTGTGCAATAAGACCATCTCGCTGTCGTTTGGCGACTTCAACTTCTTTAGCCATAACGGCCACCCATTCACCTTGCTCACACTGGTAAACGATTTCCTGATGGCCATCTTCTTCTTGTCGGTGGGCCTGGAAATTAAGCGCGAGGTGTTGGTGGGTGAGCTTTCGTCGATTAAGAAAGCCATCCTGCCCATCATTGGCGCTTGTGGTGGTATGTTGGTGCCCGTGTTGATTTTTATGCTCGTTTGTCCTGACAATGCACTGATGCAGAGGGGTATGGCTATCCCAATGGCTACCGACATCGCCTTCTCACTGGGCGTGCTATCGATGTTTGGCAAGAGGGTGCCCATTGGTCTGAAGGTCTTTTTGACCACCCTGGCTGTGGCTGATGACCTGGGCGGCATCTTGGTTATTGCGCTGTGCTACACCTCGGAGATTAGTTGGGGCTTTATGCTCGCAGCGCTGGTTTGCATTTTGGTTATGATTATCGCCAACCGCTTCGATGTGAGGAGTAAGACGTTCTACTTAATAGTAGGTGTGCTGCTGTGGTTTACGATGCTCAACTCGGGTATCCACGCTACCATTTCGGGCGTTATTGCAGCCTTCTGCATCCCCGCAACCCTCAATCGCGGTACCCACTACTACATCGAGCGCATCCGTAGGAATATAGGTGAATTCCCCGAGATTGAGATTCCCGACAAGAAGGCAAAAGTGGTGGTGTTGACCAACGACCAGATTCAGACCTTGAAGAGTGTTGAGTCGGCCGCAGACCACCTGGTGAGCCCCTTGCAGCACTTGGAGGATGACTTGAGAGAGTTTATTAACTACATCATTTTGCCCCTATTTGCCTTTGTGAACGCAGGTGTATACCTGGGCGGTATGCAGGTGGGCGACCTCTTCTCGGGTGTAAGCCTGGCTGTTATGGCTGGCTTGGTACTGGGCAAGTTTGTTGGTGTGTTGAGCTTCTCGTGGATTGCAATCAAGACCAAGATTGCTACGATGCCCACTGGCGGCAACTGGAAGATTTTTGCCAGCGTGTGTATGCTCTGCGGTATTGGCTTTACGGTGTCGATGTTCATTGCCGACCTGTCGTACTCGCCTATGGGTGCCGAGGGTGCAGCAATGCTCGATAGCGCAAAGCTCGGTATCTTGTGTGGTACTGTTATCTCGGCTCTGCTGGGCTCGCTGATGCTCAGCCGTACTCTGCCCAAGGCCCCCAAAGAGTAAAACGATAACTTGCTTATATAAAACTAAATAGGCGTATGTGTTCCAGCACATACGCCTATTTGGCTTATGAACATTTAGAGAATCGTTGGCTACAAGTTTGCAGCTTGAAGCCTATTTGATAGTTGCTGCCAATCGGGGGATGTTTTGTAGGCTTCGTAGCTGTCTGCCGGCACTTGGATTATTATATTGGAGTAGTGTTCGCCGAATAATTGGTTGCCACCTTTGGGTGGAATTTTAGCCTCACAGCGTATGCTCCTTATATAAGAGCGAAATCCCAACGCATGCTTGTCGATACTCTCCACCTTCGATGGGATGGTGAGCATTATCATCTTTGGGCAGTTTTGGAATGCATAACTACCGATGGTAGTTAGATCTCGTGGTAGGCTGACGCTCAGTAATGATGTGCAGCCCGAAAAAGTGAATGAACTAATCTCTTTTACCTTATTGGGAATAGCAATCGTAAATAGTGAAACACATCCAGCAAATGCTCGTGTGCCTAGCGTAACGAGATTCTGGGGAAGGTATATATTTGTCAGCGATTTACACATCGAAAATGCGCCAAATTCAATAGATGTGACAGTATCGGGAATGGTGATTTTTTCGAGTGCCGTACATTGTTCAAATGCTTGCGCTCCAATGTGGGTTATTCCGAAAGGTATCTCTATTTGTTTAAGTGAACTGCATCCATAAAAAGCCCCTCCTCGAATCGAGTGTACCAAGTTTGCAGGTATCTTGTATTTGGTTAGACCTCCCGGGGCAAAGGCGGCAAGTTGGTGGTCAATTATTAGACAACGACCATCGGGTGAAGCTAATTCGCCCTCGAATCGTGTCAATGCACTGCACCCGATAAAGGGAGCGGTGATGGAAGTAACACTCTTGGGTATGGTAATGGCGTTTAGCGACGTACATTCCATAAATGCGCCAGAGTGCAAGCTGGTTAGACTATTGGGTAGTGTAACGTCGGTTAGTGAGGGGCAATGCGACAAGGCATTTGCTCCGATGTACTCAACTCCTTCGGGAATTATGATGCTTTTTAGCGTTTCGTTGCTAGAAAAAGCCTCCTGCCAAATGTATGTCAGCTTGCCCTCGAATACCATTATACCTTTACCATTCGAGTAGGTGTTACTAATAGGAGAAGGATCGGATATGTCGGTGTAATGTATGTCTATAACATTACCATCGGTGGTAGTGTAGCTAATTATTGTTTGCTTGGGGGCTGTTGCATTGTAGACTATGTACCCGCCTGCAACTATTGCTACTGAAAGTAGCAAATATAGTGAAAGGTTTTTGGTTTTCATGCCGAGGTTGTTAGTGGTAAGATTACACAAAGGTAATAATTTTGATAATGCCAGACAAGAACGCCTCGCCGGCATTGTGCCATTTTACCAAGAGGCACTATCCCCACCAATAAAAAAGAGACGCCTTGATTGCGTCTCTTATCTCTTTTTTATTCCCCCTCCCCCTCTTCTTTTAGTAGTCCCACCGGGAATCGAACCCAGATTTACAGTTTAGGAAACTGTCGTTCTATCCGTTGAACTATGGAACCAAATGTGCCTTTGCTGCCAGTATTGTTACTCCTCTGGAGCAAAAGCCTTGCGGATATCCTCCGCGTAACCCGCCTTGATACACAACTCGGTCTCTTTGACCATATTGCGCAGTGCATAGACTGTCGAGCTGCCGTGACCAACCATCACTACGCCGTTGACACCCAGTGCTGGTGTGCCACCCTTAATCTCGTAGTTCAGGCGAGCAAGAAAGTCGTCGTCAATCTGACGTGCCTTTGCGATGTAGCGCAGACTCTCCGACATCTTCAGCAACACATTGCCCATAAAGCCGTCGCACACGATTACATCGGCCTTGCCTGTGAAGTAGTCGTTACCCTCGATGTTGCCAACGAAATTAACTCCCTCCATCTGTGCAATCATCTGATATGCGGCTTTGCTTGCAGCGTTGCCCTTGCTCTCCTCCTCGCCAATATTGAGGAGGCCGACCTTGGGACTCTCGAGCCCCCAAATCTTCTTGGCATAGAGGCTGCCCATAAGTGCGTACTGTGCCAACACCTCGGGCTTACAGTCTACATTAAGTCCTACATCAAGTAAGAGAGTGTAACCACCTCTTACGTTGGCTATTGCAGCCGATATTGCAGGCCTTATCACGCCTTTTGCAACTCCTACGGTGAAGAGTGCTCCGGCCATCATTGCACCCGTTGAACCTGCGCTCGCAAAACCGTCAATCTTGCCTTTTGCCAGGTGCTCAAAACCAACTCGAATACTCGAATCGGCTTTGGCCTGGAAAGCCTTTGCAGGGTGGTCGTGCATTGTGATAACCTCGGTGGTTGCCACAATCTCTACTCGGTCGCCCTCGTAGCCCTCGGCCCTGAGCAGCTCTTCGATACGCTCTTTGTCGCCAAAGAGTACTACCTGCGAGCCCTCATCGAGCAGAGGCACCGCCTCTACAACACCTTTGATTACGGCTTCGGGGGCGTAGTCGCCACCCATTGCGTCTATACCTATGCGCAGATTACGCATTGTGCTTCTCTGGTGGGTTTAGTTGTAGAATTAACTACTCAGCTTTCTTCTCGATAGCCAGTTTGCCACGGTAGAAACCGCACTCGGGGCATACTCGGTGGTACTGAACGGGCGAACCGCAGTTCGAGCATACTGCAACGGTAGGAACGGCAGCTGTGTAGTGAGTTCTGCGTTTGTCTCTTCTGGTCGACGAAACCTTGTGTTTAGGATGTGCCATAATTGTAAGTTTTTTATAAGTTTTTGTATCTTAATTCTCTTCGTTTTGTTCTAATCTCTCCTTTAGCGCTGCGAGCTTGTTGGCCATTTCGCCATCGCCCAGGCTGTTGTTCTGGGGCTCGGACATCTGGTCAAACTCCTCTTGCGAGACTATCTGGAACTTGGCAATCATATCTTGATTGCACTCCTCAATGCTCTCGTGTACCCTCTGGTAGGGCAATGCAAGCAGCAAGGTCTCGTAGATGTAGTCGGCCAGGTCAATCTGGCTGTCGGCAGGGTTGAGCCACACAACTTCGCCATCGAAGTCCAACTCATCTTCGCTAAACTTGACATAGAGCCTATCGCTAATATCAATCGGCAGAGCCAACTCATCCAAGCACCTGTCGCACTCAACACTAACCGTACCAGCAATCTCAACATCAAAGGTGAGCATACTTGCTGCCTTGGTCAGCACAACCTTTGCAACTGCGTCGACACCAATCATTTCCTCATCGCCAATGACCTCCAAAAAATCGTCATTCAAGGCAAACTCAAACTCGTGTACTCCGACTTTATAACCCTTAAAAGGTATTACAAATTGCTCTGTGCCTGTCATAAGTGCCTAAAATTAGCCTGCAAATATACTAATAATTTTGAATACCACAAGCGTCGGGTCCAAAATTTTGCATCTTTGACCTTGTTGTGCCTGTGGAACTCTGGTTGTCCGACAATGTTGGGCAGTGGCGGCTCTGGCCTAACGGTTGAGTGTAAAATCCTGGCCCAGGTAAACTCGCCTTACCTCCTCGTCGGCGGCAAGATCTTCGGCACTACCCGATTTGAGCACCTTGCCCTCGAAGAGCAGGTAGGTGCGGTCGGTGATGGCCAGCGTTTCGTGTACGTTGTGGTCGGTGATGATTACACCAATATTTTTATCCTTCAGCGTTCGGACAATGCTCTGGATATCCTCAACAGCAATTGGGTCTACACCCGCAAAGGGCTCGTCGAGCAAGATGAACTTGGGATTGATTGCCACAGCACGAGCAATCTCGGTACGCCTACGCTCGCCACCCGAGAGCTGTATGCCCTTGTTGTGGCGCACCTTCTGCAGGCGGAACTCCTCGATGAGGCTCTCTACACGCTCTCTCTGGTACTCTTTCGAGTAGCCCGTCATCTCAAGCACTGCCTTCAGGTTCTCCTCGACCGTCAGCTGGCGGAATACCGATGCCTCCTGGGGCAGGTAGCCCAGGCCCATCTGGGCACGTTTGTAGACGGGCAGTTTGGTAATCTCCGTAACCACGCCCTCCTCCTCCAGGTAGGTGTGTCCGTCGTTGGGTTTGACAAGTCCTACAATCATATAAAAGGTAGTGGTCTTGCCAGCACCATTGGGGCCCAAAAGACCGACAATCTCGCCCTGCTCAACCTCGATGCTGACGTGGTTGACTACGGTGCGACTCTTGTATTTTTTGACCAGGTCGGATGTGTAAAGTCTCATTTTTTTGAAAAAATTTTGCACAAAGTTAGAAACTTTCGGAAAAAAAACGTATCTTGGTGTTGTTAATTGTGAACTTTAACCGAGAAATGGACAAAATTGACAGAGAAAAGCTGCTACACAGCAAGCTGAAAGAGTATTTTGGATTTTCATCGTTCAAGGGAAATCAACAAGCAGTAATTGAGAATGTTCTCGATGGCGGCAATACCTTTGTACTGATGCCTACAGGCGGTGGCAAGAGCCTCTGCTACCAGCTGCCTGCGCTGATGATGGAGGGTGTGGCCATTATCATCTCGCCACTTATTGCACTGATGAAAAACCAGGTAGATGCAATGCGCACCTTCAGTATGGAGGAGGGTGTGGCCCACTTCCTCAATTCGTCGCTCAACAAGGCTGCCGTGGCGCAGGTCAAGAGCGATGTGTTGGCTGGTAAGACCAAGTTGCTCTATTTTGCACCCGAGTCGCTCACCAAAGAGGAGAATGTGTCGTTCTTGCGCAAGATTAAGATTTCGTTCTTCGCCATCGACGAGGCGCACTGCATATCGGAGTGGGGACACGACTTCCGCCCCGAGTATCGCCGCATCCGCCCCATCGTTAACGAGATTGGCTCGGCGCCTATCATTGCTCTGACGGCTACGGCTACGCCCAAAGTACAGCTCGACATCCAGAAAAATCTCGGTATGATGGATGCCAAGGTCTTCAAGTCGTCGTTCAACAGGCCCAACCTCTACTACGAAATCCGCCCCAAGAGGGATGTCAATCGCGACATCATTCGCTACATCAAGCAGAACGAGGGAAAGAGCGGCATTATCTACTGCTTGAGTCGCAAAAAGGTAGAGGAGTTGGCCGAGTTGCTTGTGGCCAATGGCATAAAGGCGTTGCCCTACCACGCAGGTATGGATGCCGCAACGAGGGCAAACAACCAAGACGCCTTCTTGATGGAGCAGGCCGACGTTATTGTGGCCACCATTGCCTTTGGTATGGGTATCGACAAGCCCGATGTGCGCTACGTTATCCACTACGACATACCCAAGAGCCTCGAGGGCTACTATCAAGAGACTGGCCGCGCTGGTCGCGATGGTGGCGAGGGTAGGTGTATTACCTTTTATAGTTATAAGGACATCCAGAAGCTCGAGAAGTTTATGCAGGGCAAGCCTGTGGCCGAGCAAGAGATTGGCAAGCTGCTGCTGCTCGAAACGGTGTCGTATGCCGAGAGCTCGATTTGCCGACGCAAGTCGCTGTTGCACTACTTTGGCGAGGAGTTCGATGTTGAAGATTGTGGCGCCTGCGACAACTGCGTGAATCCCAAACCACGCATCCAGGCTCGCGAGGCTATGACTACCGTGCTCGAGGTGCTCGAGAGTATTGGGCCCAAGTTTAAGATTGACTACCTGGTGGCCCTGCTGATGGGCAAGAATAACGCCCTGATGAAGTCATACGGCCACAACAAAAGCGAGTGGTTTGGCAAGGGCGCCGACAAGGACGACAAGTTCTGGGGTGCCGTCATTCGCAAGGGTCTCATCGAGGGCCTTATAGACAAGAATATCGAAAACTACGGACTGCTTTCGCTCAGCCCCAAGGGCGAGCAGTATCTCGACAAACCCTACGCGCTGACCATAACGCTCGACCACAACTACGAAGAGGAGGCCGAGGATGAGGCAGTGACTGCAATGGGCTCAAAGGGGGCAGTTGCCGATGAAGAGCTCTTTGCAATGCTGAAAGACCTGCGTCGTCATGTGGCCAAGCGCCACGATGTGCCACCCTTTGTGGTGTTCCAGGACCCCTCGCTCGAGGATATGTCTATCCAGTACCCCATAAGCATCGAGGAGTTGCAGAACATCAGCGGTGTGGGCGTGGGTAAGGCCAAGCGATTCGGCCAGCCATTCATTGAGCTGATTAAAAAGTACGTCGAAGAGAAGGAGATTATCCGCCCACAGGATATGGTCGTTAAGAGCGTGGTGAATAAGAGTACCAACAAGGTCTTTATCATCCAGAGCATCGACCGCAAGATGGACTTCGAGGATATTGCTGGCGCCAAGCACTTGGAGTTTGGCGAACTGTTGAGCGAGATTGAGTCGATTGTCTACTCGGGCACCAGGCTCAACATCGACTACTACATCAACCAGGCTATCGACGAGGACAAGGCCGAAGATATCTACCTCTACTTCAAGGAGGATGCCGAGAGCGACAGCATAGACGAGGCTATGGACGAGCTTGGTGGCGACTACACCGAAGAGGAGATCCGTCTGGTACGAATCAAATTCCTTTGCGAGCAAGGCAACTAAAAAACGTAAATAACGGGTGCTTTTTGCACCGCACTACGATAGGCGAGTTCCTCACATAGGTTTACTATGCTGCGGACTCGCCTTCTCGTTTGGCACAAAAATCCCTCCGCTATTTGAGTTTTTTCCTCTCCCGAAGGTAAATATCCCCTACGACAGGGGAGGGGCCTTAGGCCGAGGGGTGGTCGAATTTGCGTGCGCGCCCCGGCGCACATCCCCCTCTAAGTTAGAGGGGGGGCGAAGGGCGGGGGCGTGTGTTAATTTTCAATTTTCAACTTTCAATTTTCAATTCAAAATACGTCTAACGTCGCAAATGCGAGTAAGCGAGGGCAGAGGCTGCTTGCAGACTATGCCGAGCAGGAGCATTTTAGAACAAGCGTCAGCTTGGTCAAACGTCAGACAGACCCCTCCGCTGCTCCGCAGCACCTCCCCTAACTTAGGGGAGGTGTAGTTTTTTAAGGACTTTAAGGTCATTAAGGTCATTAAGGTCATTAAGGTCGTTAAGGCCCTTAAGGTCATTAAGGAATCTTATTTCTCCTATTTCTCCTATAACTCTTATTACTCCTATAAGACTGATAGAAAAAATCCCCCAGCCCTGTTGCTACTCAAAGTCGTAGCCCACTATGGCGTCGGCATAATTGCTCCAATGTTCGGCACTCTTGTAGGCCTCTACGCTTTCGGTGGGGACATATATCTTTAGCCCCTCTGCATTATAGTCGAATGCACCCCAGGGGTCGTATTTATACTGGCGTATGGCTTCGGGCGGTGTGGTGGGTTTGCAATATATCTCTGCAAGTAAGCCGCAGTATGCGAACGCAAATGTTTCTATTGACGTTACGCTGTTGGGTATGGTTATGCTCCTCAGGCTCGTACAACTGGCAAATGCCCCCATACCAATAGATGTGATACCATCCGAAAGTGTGATGTCCGTCAGTCCATGACATAAGTGAAAAGCACTCTCGCAGATGGTGGTTACATTGTCGGGAATAGTGATGTTTGTTAGACTCAAACAGCGGCTAAATGCCTCAGCACAAATGGTGTCCACACTCTTTGGAATGGATAGGTTGGTTAGTGCTTGACAGTCATAAAAGGCCCCCTCACCAATGGTGGTTATGCTATCGGGTAAGGTGATGCTTGTAAGTCTCGAACACCCCTTAAATGCTTCTTTGCCAATGGTGGTTACATTCTCTGGAATGGTAATGCTCGTTAGGCCTGTATTTGCGAAGAATGTGAGGTCGCTAATAGATGTGACTCCACTTGGAATAGTGATGCTTTTAATCTTATAGCAGTTGTAGAATGCCTCGGCTCCAATCTCGGTTACGCTGTCGGGTATGGTAATAGATGTAAGGGCAGAACAGTGCTTAAATGCGCCTTGCCCAATGGCCGTGAGGCTGTTAGGAAGGTTGATATGCGTCAAGTTGTGGTACTCGTTGAATAGGTAGTTGCCAAGTCGTGTGACATTTTGGCCGATTGTGATGGTCGTAAACCTCGAGCCCGAGAGCCAATTTGCTGTGGAGGCTCCATCGTACGAGCAATCCTTTTCTACAACCTTGCCGTTGATGTTCAACTCTCCGCTACATCCCACGAATGCTCGTTGCCCTATTGAGGTTACACCAGCAGGGATGGTGATGGAGGTGAATTTTTCACAATCTGCGAAGGCCTCTGCCCCAATGGTTGTAACTGCCTCGGGGATAGTGATGTCGGTAAGTTGTTGACAATCGCCAAATGCGTAGTCGCCAATAGAGGTCAGACCATTGGGAAGGGCTATGTCGGTAAAGAGCAGGTATTTGTAGAATGCGTTGTTGCCTATTTTGGTTATGTTGTCGCCAACTACTATGGTGGTAAATTTGGTGCCATTGAGCCACTTGTTGGCCGGATATTGCGAGGTGTCGTAGTCGGCCTCTATGATTGTGCTGTTGATAACGAGCTCGCCCCCACAGCCAAACAGGGCATTGTTGCCTATGGAGGTTACACCCTCGGGAATGGTCAGAGTCGTAAGGCCCGAGCAGCCCGAGAAGGCATATTTGCCAATCTCGGTGACGGAGTCGGGTATGGTAATGCTCGCCAGGGTTTTGCAACCAGCAAACGCATTGACGCCAATAGTGGTGATGACATTGTCGAACATCAGAGTGCCCGTGCCGTTCTCGTAGGTGTTTGAGATGAGTGTTGCGCCAAAGGTCTCGGGCTCGGTGGTGTTGGGGATGAGTAGTGCTCCGTCGGTAGTGGTGTAGAGGAGTTTGTACTTGCCCTCTTGGTTGTCGGGGTCGACATTCTCTTTGTTGTCATCGGGTGTGATATCATCGTGGGTGCCCTGCTCGCAGGCCGTACAGGCAAATGCGGCCAGTAGTATTCCAAGCACAAGTGATTTGATATTCATTCCTGCAACCAAAAAAGAGTTAGTTAACCCACATATCGCCACAAAATTAACCATTTATTCCAAGAATTCTCAATTCTCAATTCTCAATTCTCAATTTTATAGGTATTTTTGTGGGCACAAATCACCATAAATAATTCAACATTGGCAACGAAACGATATAATAACAAAGGTAAGGGCCGACAGGGTGGGGCACCCTCGGCAGCCTCGCACGACCCAAACTATGTGAGGCCCAAAAAGGCCCTCGGACAGCACTTTCTGACCGATATGAGCGTAGCCCGACGCATTGCCGAGGCTATGAGCCCAGAGGGTAATGTGTTGGAGGTGGGCTGTGGTACGGGTGTGCTCACCCAGTTCCTGCTGCAGAGGGATGATATACAGACTTGGGGTGCCGAGGTGGACCGCGAGAGTGTGGAGTATCTCCACCGCCACTATCCCGACTTTACCCCACGCCTTATCTTTGGCGACTTTCTGAACCTGCCCCTGGCCGAGATGTTCCCCGAGGGGCTGAAGATTATTGGCAACTTCCCCTACAACATATCCTCGCAGATATTTTTCAAAGTACTTGACTATAAGGATTTGATTCCCGAGGTGGTGGGTATGGTGCAGCGCGAGGTGGCCCTGCGCATTGCTTCGCCTGCGGGTAATCGTGACTACGGCATATTGAGCGTGCTGATGCAGGCTTGGTACGATATCGAATACCTCTTTACGGTCCACGAGAATGTCTTTAACCCTCCGCCAAAGGTCAAGAGTGCGGTTGTGAGGATGAAGCGCAATGGAGTGAAGGAGCTCGGCTGCGATGAGGATCTGTTTGTAAAGGTTGTAAAGGCATCGTTCATCCAGCGCAGGAAGATGCTGAAAACCCCTCTGAAGGCTGCCTTTGGCGACTTTGGTGGTGCCGAGCATAGGTTCTTTGGTCTGCGAGCCGAGGCATTGTCGGTTGCCGACTATATAGAGCTGACCAACTGGGTGGCCGACCACGCCTAACAGACACTAACGACTAACCAACTACTATGAAACGACTTGTTCTACTTGTTTGCTGCTTGCTGATGGCCTGGACTTCGGTCTTGGCTGTTGACACCTATCGAGTAGAGTGTAACTCGGTGCTCAATGTCAGACAGCGCCCCTCGTCGACAGCAACAGTGCTGGGCACTGTCGAAAATGGTGCCACTATTGAGGTGCATAAAATTGACAATGGGTGGGCCGAGATAACCTACGGCTCAAGGTATGGCTATGTGTCGGCCAAATATATACGTCTGGTCGAGAAGAGTAGTAAGGCCGAAACGGGTATTTGGTCTAAGCGTGTGAGCGATGCTATAGATAACCTTAAAGCCAAAGCAGGCAACACAGGTTGGACTCTCTATATAATTATTCCACTTATTTTGCTAATGGCCTATTTCAGAGGCGAGTGGGACACAGGAGGGCGCTTTCCGCTGTGGACATTCTGCCTGGCGGTGGTGGTTTTGTCGTGCCTGGAACTCTACTACTCGTTGGGAGAGAATGCCTTTGAATGGGGTGCGAGGTACGACTCACAGGGACGTTGGTTTATCGGCTGGTTGGTGCATGTAGTGGTGTCGGTGCTGTTTATATATGCGAGTATGGCCCAGGTATGTACCTACTTCTCGGTGCATACCGAAAGGTTTGGGTGGTTGAGTGCTCTGCCTTCGATACTGCTTGCACCAGTCATCATTGTTCTTGGCCTATTGGATGTCTCGGAGGTCTTTGCGTTTTGTGTGGTGGTTGTAATGCTGGTAGTGCAGTTTGGCCTCTCGTTGGTGAATGTGCTGTCGGACAACTCACATAGGTCTATGGCCTCTTCGATTTTCAACGCGTTGATATATTCAATAACTTCGGTTCTTGTGAGCATTGTGCTATTGGTGCTGTTTGTCGAGGTAGTCCGAGCGCTGTTTTATTCGATTTTTGTGATAATAATTATTTTTATAACCTTTGCCTATTTCTGGGGGTTGTTTGAAGTTCTGACAGTTAGGCCGAGTGGTAGTTTTGGTGGTAGTAGCAATACGCCTCCCCGTAGGCCCTCACCGCCACCTACCATTTCACCACGTCGTATCCCAACTACACCAACCACTGGTAGCCCTCGCCCTGTTCGACCTCCGAGCCCAACCATTGCCCCTCGAAGGATACCCAGAGATTAGTAGCAGGCTACAAATACAAGACGGGATGCAACACACATTGTTGCATCCCGTTTGGGTTAGTTTATATTTAACATAGACTTTAACAAATCTTTGAATGCCTCTTCATCGAATGGCTCGTGATCGCTCTGTTTTTGATCGTCCTTTTTGCTGTCTGTTAAGAATTTCCAATACTCGTTATACTCCTTCACTATTGTTGGGTCGTCTGTCAAACCCTCTTGACAGGGAACAAGTCCCAGATTTCTCCAAATTTTTTCGTTTTCGATATCGGTTGCCGACATCGAAACATTAAATGGGTGTACACTTCTTACAGCCATTACATCACTCTTGGGGTAGTAGTGAAACTCTTTACTATCTACTGCGTAGGCCGAATCGCTTCCACACTCCTCACAACTCCAATACTTGCGATTTTGTTTAATCTCTTGTGCAGATAGTCGCCTGAGTGTATTGTTAATCGGAGTTAGTCTTGGGAATACATAATTGTCGAGGCATTTGCGTGAGGGCAGGTGCCAATTACCACGAGCCGCCTTGTCAAATGCGGGGTACTTGGCTCGCCAATTCTCAATCTTGCTAATTTTGTTCTGTGGGCTGTGATCTTCATATAGAAAATCCAAGCCCAACTTGTTTTTGCACGGAATATCTTTTTTGAATAGTGTGCCGAAGTTTTTGTCGCTGGCCCATTGAGCATAGCCCTCTTCGGTAAGGCTGATAATCATACCCACACCACAACTATAGTATGTGTAATCCCTATCAGGGCTAACGCTATTGGGCGAAATTACAACACCTCGTACACCATCACGGTTGTAATAATCTCCCACCATATATAATCCATCTCGCCCTTTACCTTCGAGTACCATTTGGGCTATGCGAGCTTTCTCTGACTTAATGAGTTGTGTGCGCTCCTTGGCGAGGTATGCCTTGCGCTCGGCCTCCTCTTTGGCCTTTCGTTCTGCCTCGGCTTTGGTCCTGCGCTCGGCTTCTATGCGTTCAGCCTCTCTGCGTTTGGCCTCCTCTTTTTCGCGCTTGATGCGCTCGGCCTCTTCGCGCTGGCGACGTTTCTCATTCTCAATGGCTTTCAGGCGCTTGGCCTTGACGGGGGCGAGCTCTACCTCAAAGAAATCCTCGCTCTGGTTGTCCTCTACGACATAGACCTTCTCGATGTGGTCGGCGGGGCAGTCGAGGCTCACAAAGTCCAGTGGGTGCTTGCCCTTCATCAGTCGCACAATGTTGTATGCTCCGCCCTGCAACAAGGCCACCTCCTCGCCAAACTTCATCATTCGGCAGTCCATATCGGGCTTTATGCGCACAATGGCACCCAGGGCCGAGGGGCGTGCACTGCCACCACCCAGATAGGGTTTTAGGCGGTTTTCGTTCAGGTCGTTCATAGTGGTCGTAAAGTGCTGACCTGTGAAAACTTCCGAGTATTGGTGCTGCCCAATGTGTGTGCGCAACGAGGCAGGGCAGTCGGCAGGGAAGTCGCAGAACTGGCGATCGATGTTGATGGGCACAATGTGCAGATTGTTCTTTACGGCACACTCAATCTCTTTGCGCACCCAGTCCTCGGCATCGGCACAGCGCGACATATAGAGGGGGGTGAGCAGGGCAATAAAGACCTTCGAGCCCTCAATAGCGTCGATTATGCGCTGGTCGAAACGGCCGTCTTTCAGCTCATCGTGGTCGAGGAATACGGTGTAGCCGTAGTTTTCGAGTTTGAGCTGTATTTGGCGTGCATACTCGGCTGCATCTTTGCGTCGGTAGCTGATGAATACATCGTAGTTCATAGAGTGCGTGGGTGTGTAGTGATGATTATCCGAACAAAGGTAACAAATTGTTGCAGAAATATCAATACTCTCGGCCCCGTTTGGCTCAATGTTTGTGTTTTCTGGGCGCGTTAAGTTCTCTTTTTAGCAACCAAAATTAAACAAAAAACACTATGCAGAGATTTATCAAAACCGTAGCGGTGGCCCTGGGCCTGACCGCATTTATCTTTTCTATTGGAGTTGTAGTGCCCTCGTGTGGCCGCAAGGGGTGGGACGAGAAGCAACGCAAAGAGGCTCGCGAGATGTTGCGCCAATGGCGCGATATGGTCTACCTGAGGAGCCTGACCGATATGGAGTTTGCCATCTTTGCCAACGAGGTGGCCGACATTCTGGAAGAGCAGTACCCCTCGTATGTCGAGTTTATTGAGATGCCTATGGTGGGCGATAGTGTAGAGGTGGTAGTCGTGGCAGCCATTGTGGCCGACATTAAGGCCGATGTAACCAATATGCGCCACCTATTCCCCTATGATGAACTGGTCAAGAAGGAGATTCTGCCCAAAGGGCTCACCACCAAACAACAGAGCGACTTCTATGGCTGCTTGGCCCAGAGTGTAAATAGCATCTACGGCTCGGTGCAGACCTTTGTGTGGGATGTGGTCAACTCGACCATCGACGATGCCATAACCCTGCGCTTGTTGCAAGGCTGCGCCGCCCCATATTGGGAGGTGGATGTTGTGGTCGTAGAGGAATGGGAGAGTTAGCTTGTTATAACACAATTCATTAAGGTCCTTAAAGTCCTTAAGGTCTTTAATGACAAAAAGCCCCTCTTCGGTGGGGCTTTTGTTGTTATTTTGTGGCTACATATAGCAGGTCGAAGCACCTCTCCGTAACGGGCACTACCTCGTAGTCGGTCATTGCGATACCCGTCGTAAGCTCGGTGTTTTGGTTCAACAGCTTGCGCCTATTCAGGCGGTTAAGCAGGTCGTAGGGTATCTGCAACATCCAGCGGGGCAGGCGGTGCTGGAAATCGAATATATCCCAACGGGCTATGCGTTCTACCCCCTGGCGGTTCTTCTCGTAGTACTCCCACACCTTGTCGTTACCAGCAACGCCCAACTGCTCTACGCTCTCGAAGTGGCCCCCAAGCAACTGGCCAAATTGCTGGGCTGTGTACTCCCTGACGTGCCAGGGGTTGCGAGTGAGCGACATTGGGGCATTGGGGGTCGATACTATGAACTTGCCACCCTTGCGCAACACCCTGCTCACCTCGGCCACAAAGGCATCATCTTGCTTTATATGCTCAATCACTTGGAACGAGATTACATAGTCAAGACTTTCATCGGCAATCCCTGCCAGAGGGGGAACGGTCTGCTGCCTAAACTCTACATTGCTTTGGGACTCAAGCAGACTATCCTCGGGCCTATGCTTGTCGATAGTCAGAAAGTGGGCCGCTGCGGGGGCAATAATCTCAATGCCGTAGCCGCTACCCGTACCAATCTCCAACACCTGGCCACTCACCTGCGAGGCGGCATAGTGGTAGGCCAGCAGCGAGCGCTGAAAGACGTAGTTGTCTGATGCGTCGCGCTGCGAAACTCTCTCGGCTGTTTGTGGCTTCATAGTAGTGGGGTGATTATATGAGTGTTATGCTATTGTCGTCGATACGCACCTTGCGCTCTTTGTAGAGGGCACCTGCGGCACGCTTGAAGTTCTTTTTGCTCAGTCCGCACAGGGCTGCAATTTCCTCGGGCGAGGACTTGTCGCCAATGGGCAGCGAGCCACCGTTTTTGCTCATCAGGTCGAGCAGTTTGGTCGATGCGCTGTCGGTCTGGTCGCGCCCCTCTTGCTGGAGCATAATGTCTATGCGCCCCTCGTCACTGATGCGGTGAACATAGCCCACCAGTTTGTCGCCAACGGCTACGGGGCTGAAAATCTGGTTGTCGTAAATCATACCCCAGTGGCGGTTGTTGATGACCACTCGGTAGCCCTTCTCCATACGCCTAACGACCAGTATGTCAACCTGTTCTTTGGGACGAACGGTAATCTCGCTGTTTGAAACGTATGCGTTGAGTTTGGTGGTGGCCACCACTCGGCCTGTCATCTGGTCGCGGTAGAGTGCTACGGGATAGCTGCGCCCCACCTCGGCCTCGAAGGGCACGTTGCGGTTGGGCAGAAAGAGGTCTTTGGCCGTAATGCCCCAGTCGAGAAATAGGCCGTGGGCGTTGCGGTCTACAACCTTCAGCACAGCCACCTCGCCCACAATGGCCAGGGGCTTCTCGCGAGTGGCGATGAGTCGGTTCTCGGAGTCGTGGTATACAAACACCTCGGCCAGGTTGCCCACTCGGTCGGCCAGCGAAACGTAGCGGTTGGGGAGCAGAATTTCGGTCTGCTCGTTATCTATGAGGTATATTCCGTGGTCGGAAATTCGGTTTACACGGAGAGTGTGGTATTCGCCTGCTGTAAGCATAGTGTGTGAAATATCGCTTTAATTTTGCGCAAAAGTAGCGATTTTCTCGCGATAAAATCCTATTTTTGCGGAAATATATTTTCTTTGCTCGGTTAAGATGAAAATAGCACTCTGCCAAATCGATATACGCTGGAAAAACCCTGCCCAGAATATGGCTCGGCTCGACGAGTTGTTTGCCACCTTTGAGGGGGTAGACCTTGCGCTGCTGCCCGAGATGTTTGCTACGGGATATGCGGTCGATTCGGGTAGTGTGGCCGAGCCCGAAGGGGGCGAAGTGGCCCAGTGGATGAGCCGCAGTGCCAAACGCTACGATATGGCGGTGGTGGGTAGTGTGGCCACAGCGGTGAAGGGCAAGATTTACAACCGAATGTATGTTGCCCTGCCCGACGGCCAACTGCTCTGCTACGACAAGCGCCACCTCTTTACCTTCGCTGGCGAGCACAACCACTTTTCGCCTGGGGCAGAACGTATTGTGGTCGAGTGGCGTGGGGCAAAGATTATGCCCCTGGTGTGCTACGACCTGCGCTTCCCTGTGTGGAGTTACCTGCCTGGCGAAGTGGATGTGCTGCTCTACTGCGCCTCGTGGGCAGCAAGTAGGGTTAAGGCGTGGGATGCACTGCTACCTGCCAGGGCTATTGAGAACTCGGCCTATGCAGTGGGCGTAAACCGCGTGGGTAGCGATGCCGACGGCACGCTGTTCAACGGCCACTCGGCCGCTTGGGACTATCGCGGAGCCTGCCTGGCCGATGCAGGCGAGGGCGAGGGGGCGGTGTTTGCCGAGCTTAACATCGAGCGACTGCACAACTATCGACAGAGGTTCCCAGCCTGGGCCGATGTCGACAAATTTACATTGAAATAGAGTGAATACGAAAGATACCATATCAATCATAGGGGCCAGGGTTAATAACCTGAAGAATATCGACCTGGAGATACCGCGCAACAGCCTGGTGGTTGTTACGGGCTTGTCGGGTAGTGGCAAGTCGTCGCTTGCGTTCGACACCATCTATGCCGAGGGACAGCGCCGCTATATGGAGACCCTCTCGGCCTATGCTCGCCAGTTTATGGGGGCTATGGAGAGGCCCGATGTCGACAAGATTGAGGGGTTGAGCCCCGTTGTGGCCATCGAGCAAAAGACCACCAACAAGAATCCACGCTCGACGGTGGGCACCGTCACCGAGATAAACGACTTCCTGCGACTGCTCTATGCGCGTGCATCGAGGGCCATTTCGCCTGCTACGGGCGAGGAGATGGTACACTATACCGACGACCAAATCATCAGCCTCATAAACCAACACTACGCAGGCCACAAAATTGCTCTGCTGGCACCCGTTGTCAAGGGTCGCAAGGGCCACTATAGAGAGCTCTTTGAGGGCTTTCTGAAGCGTGGTTTTATCTATGCCCGTATTGATGGCGAGGTGATGGAGATGACCTCGGGAATGAAGCTCGACCGCTATAAGGCCCACACCATCGAGCTGGTAGTCGATAGGCTGATTGTGGGCGAGAGCGGTGCCGAACGACTGACCAAGAGCCTGAAGGATGCAATGAAGCAGGGCAAGGGTACCATATTGGTCTACGACTACTCGGGCGATGCGGCACGCTACTTCAGCCGCCACCTGATGTGCCCCACTACGGGTCTTTCGTTCGATGAGCCCGCCCCACATACCTTCTCGTTCAATTCGCCCCAGGGTGCTTGCCCCCATTGCGGTGGACTGGGTGAGGAGGCGCAGTTCGATATGGACAAGATGCTGCCCGACCGCAATCTCTCTATTGCCCAGGGGGCTATTGCTCCGCTGGCCAAGCTGAACAATAAGTGGTTCCAGGCGGTTATGTCGGGCATTGGGCGCAGGTATGGCTTTACGATTGATGACCCCATAGGGTCGCTCTCGGATGAGGCGCTGGCCGCAGTGCTCTATGGCGATAGTGAACCTGTGGCGGTAGACCTGCATAAGCTCTACGGAGCGCACGGGGTACAGATGGCCTCGTGGAATGGTGTGAGCGGCTATATTGAGCGCCACGACGAAGAGGGTGGGCGAGGCACGGGTGCCAAGTGGCTCGGCCAGTTTGTCGAACATGCCCCGTGTAGGGTTTGTCACGGCACAAGGCTCAAAGAGGATGCCCTCTACTTCCGCATTGCGGGCAAGAACATTGCCGAGGTGGCCGATATGAGCATCGAGCAGATGAGGGAGTGGATTGCCACAGTGCCCGACCAGATGAACAGCAAAGAGAGGGCTATTGCCCACGAGATACTCAAAGAGATTGGTGACCGACTGGGCTTCTTGTGCGACGTCGGCTTGGGCTACTTGTCGCTGAGCCGTGCATCGAAGAGCCTTTCGGGTGGCGAGAGCCAGCGCATCAGACTGGCAACCCAGGTGGGCTCAAAACTGGTGAATGTGCTCTACATACTCGACGAGCCCAGCATTGGCCTGCACCAGAGAGATAACCGCAAACTGATTCGCTCGCTCGAAAACCTGCGCGATGAGGGCAATAGCGTCATTGTGGTTGAGCACGATGAGGAGATGATGCGTGCGGCCGACTGGATAGTCGATATGGGCCCACTGGCGGGCCGTAAGGGTGGCTATGTGGTGGCCCAGGGCGACTACGAGGCGGTGGCCTCGGCCGAGGGCTCGCTGACGGCCGACTACTTGAGTGGCCGCAAGAGCATTGAGGTGCCTGCCCAAAGGCGCCAGGGCAATGGTGGCGCAATAACTATCAGAGGTGCAAGGGGTAACAACCTAAAGGATGTTACGGTGTCGCTGCCCCTGGGCGTTATGGTGTGCGTTACGGGTGTGAGCGGTAGCGGCAAGTCGTCGCTTGTGAACGAAACCCTGCGCCCCTACCTTTCGCGCAAGTTCTACCGCTCGTTTGACCAGATGCTGCCCTGTGAGGCTATTGAGGGCATTGAGGGCATAGACAAGGTGGTGGTGGTTGACCAGAGCCCCATTGGTCGCTCGCCACGCAGCAACCCTGCGACCTACTCGAACGTGTTTGGCGACATCCGCAAGCTGTTTGAGCGCACCCCCGACGCACAGGTTAGGGGCTTTGGTGCGAGCCGCTTCTCGTTCAATGTGAAGGGCGGTCGCTGCGAGGAGTGCAAGGGTGCTGGCGTGCAGACTATCGAGATGAACTTCCTGCCCGACGTGTATGTTACCTGTAAGGCCTGTGGCGGACACCGCTACAACCGCCAGACGTTGGAGGTCAAGTTTAAGGGCAAGAATATTGACGAGGTGCTGTCGATGACCATCAACCAGGCGGTCGAGTTCTTCGAGAGCGTGCCTAATATCTATATCAAGCTCAAAGCCATTCAGGATGTGGGACTTGGATACCTGAAACTGGGCCAAAGCTGCACCACTCTGTCGGGTGGCGAGAGCCAGCGCATCAAGCTCGCCTCGGAGCTTGCCAAACGCGATACGGGGCGTACCCTGTATATCTTCGACGAGCCAACTACGGGCCTCCACTTTGAGGACATTCGCCAACTGCTGGGCGTGTTTAATAAACTGGTCGATAGGGGCAATAGCGTGGTGATTATCGAGCATAACCTCGATGTTATCAAGTGTGCCGACTGGATAGTTGATATGGGCCCCGAGGGAGGCGCTGCGGGTGGCCAGGTGGTTGCCGAGGGTACGCCCGAAGAGGTTGCCCAGGTGGCTAACAGCTATACGGGCCAGTTCTTGAAAGAGATTTTGTCGGCCCAGAAAAATTAGTAACCAAAAACGGCTCCGAAACCCCATAACCCCTGCACTTTGGTACGAAAAGTGCAGGGGCTTGTATGTTTTTTTGTAAAATTTTCCACCTATGGTGTTCTATATTTCACAAAATCAATTATCTTTGCGCCCGATTTCTGCGCGATATACATATTTATATAATAGCGCGCACGCAAGAGATAGACATACAAATTGGCGATTGTAATTAATTGACAATCAACGCTATACCCCCCCCCATTGGGCTTTTTAGCCGTTGGGGGCGGGGGTAAATTTTTTATCGTGGCAAGACGAACGAAACAAGACAAACAACATAAACCAATTCACTAAACAACAAAAAACTAACAATGAAAAAAAACTACATTCAGCCCGCAATCGAGCTCGTAGAGGTAACTATCGAGCAGGGCATTGCACAGAGCGTTCAGATGAGTGGCTTCGGTCTTAACGAAGCTGACGTAGAGGACGTAGAGTGGTAGTAGAAACCCAAAGTTTAACAAAA
>JAZPXV010000004.1:0-6183 GCA_045543795.1 Tidjanibacter sp. | reverse complement strand
CTCCGCAGCACCTCCCCTAACTTAGGGGAGGAGTGTTTTGAAATCTCCCCTACGAAAGGGGAGTGGCCCATTAGGGCCGAGGGGTGGTCGAAATTGCGTGCGCGTCCTCGCGCACATTCCCCCTCTAAGTTAGAGGGGGTGTCGCGAAGCGACGGGGGCGTGTGTTTTGCGATAATAGGCCTTTCTAACAGACCCCTCCGCCCTTTGGGCACCTCCCCTAACTTAGGGGAGGAGTTCTTTTAAGGGCCTTAATGACCTTAAAGTCCTTAATGACCTTAATGTTTTTAATGACTTAGGTCGGTTCGACGTTAGACGTTAGACGTTAGACTTGTCTTTGGCTCAAATTTTGAGTTGTGCATAGGGCGTAAACCAACCAACAAAGAATTACTGCACTATGAAACGCACAACACAACTCTTCGTTGCGGCCGCAGGGGCAACGCTGCTCCTTGCTGTGGGCCCTACGCCCCGTGCCGCCGCTCAAACTCGCCCTTCGCCTGCCATAACCTACACCACCGAGGGGCTCTGGAACACCACCACTGGCACCGCCAACTGGATAAACATCCTCAATGCCGCCCACTCGTTTGACCTCTGGTGGGGCGGCTCGTTCAACGTAGACCTGCTGGCTGTCAACAACCTGCGCAACTCGCAGGGCAAGGCTGGCGTGGCCGACGACCTACACATATTCTCGGCCATTGAGGATGAGAGCGTGGCGCTGTCGCTCTTCGAGTTTGGCCTGACGCAAGACTTTGGTATGTCGAACGTGTTTTTGGGCGTGCGCAACGTCAATAAGGACTACTTCACCTCGCCCTGGAACTCGATATTCACCTCATCGGTCGGGGGGCTGTTCCCCACCCTTGCGGCCAACTTTCCCATCAGCGACTCGCCCCGCTCGGCTATGTGCCTTCACTCGGAGCTCTACTTCTTTTCCAAACGGCTCACGCTCAAATCGTCGCTCTACAATGGCGTGGCCTCCGACAAGTGGAGCGAGGTCTTTAACATACGCCCCAGCCGCGATGGTATTATTGCCATAAACGAGTTGAGCTACGTTGGCGATAGTGGCTCTTATGTGGGTAGCTACCACTTGGGCTACTCGTATGGCCACACGCCCCTGCCCGAGGAGCAACGCAGCAAGGAGGAGCCCTTGAAGAAGGTTAGCCGCTCGGCCTTGTGGGTGCTGGTCGAACAGCCCGTATATATTGCCCCGAGTGGTAGCCAACTGACGGTGCTGCTGCACGGTGGCTGGTCGCCCGAGAGCGACTGCGACTGGTATGGCGCTGTGGGCGTGCTGTGGCGCGGACTGCTGGGCGAGGGCGACTATATTGGCTTTCTCTACGACCGCTCGCTCTACACTGCTGGCTACGAGACCGAGTTGGAGCTGACCTACTCGCTGCCCACACGCTGGGGTACCATCCAGCCTGCCCTGCATAGGGTCTATACCCCCTCGCGTGCGCAGACTATTGCAATGACCAAGATTATCTTTGAGTTTTGATGTCGCAAATGCGAGTAAGCGAGGGCAGAGGCTGCTTGCAGACTATGCCGAGCGTGAGCATTTTAGAGCAGGCGTAGCCTGGTCAAACGTCTAACGTCTGACAGACCCCTCCGCTGCTCCGCAGCACCTCCCCTGCGCGAGGACGCGCAGGCAATTTCGACCACCCCTCGGCCCTTGCGGGCCACTCCCCTGTCGTAGGGGAGATTGAGGTGGGGCTTGGCGAGGTTGTGCAATTCCTTTTACAGACCCCTCCGCCCTTTGGGCACCTCCCCTAACTTAGGGGAGGAGTTTTTTTATTAAGGCCCTTAAAGACAGTCCTATAACTCCTATAACTCTTATAACTCTTATAACTCCTATTGCTCTTATAGGATTTATAGGAGTAATAGGACTAATAGGATAAAATCCCCCTCTAATTTAGAGGGGGTGCCCGAAGGGCGGGGGCGTGTGTTAATTTTCCATTTTCAATTTTCCATTTTCAATTCCGTCTTGCCACGACTGCCGAATAGACAGGCGGTTGGCATCTACCTAACCTTATAACACAACAAAGGCGAGAGCGCAAACTCTCGCCTTTTGCTATTCCAAATGGGTTGTGGTAGCTACCGAGCCACAATCGACCGCCCGAGCCACACCAGCACAAAGCCCACTGCAAGGCTCATCACAACATAGGCTGCCAAGGGTAGCCACTGTCTGCCCTGGGTGAGCAGAAACATATCGTCGGCAAAGGTCGAGAAGGTCGTAAATCCTCCGCAGAAGCCCGTAATGAGCACCGCGCTCCACTGGGGCGTGAGCCATCCTCCGCGCTCGGCTGCGCCAAAGAGCAACCCTATCACAAAACATCCAACAAGGTTTACCGTCAGTGTAGCCCAGGGAAATTGGCTGTGGGTAAGGTGGGGCATCACTCGGCCCACCAGATAGCGCAGGGCGGTACCCACAAAGCCTCCGCACCCGGCCAGTAACATCATTCTGAACATAGCATTATCTGTTTACTTGTATCTCTCTCACCCCACCCAACAACCGAGCCAAAGACTGTCAAACGTCTAACGTCAAACGTCTCACCGACCTAAGTCTTTATTACAGACCCCTCCGTCGCTTTGCGACACCTCCCCTAACTTAGGGGAGGAGTTATTTGAATTCTCCCCTACGATAGGGGAGTGGCTCGTAGGGCCGAGGGGTGGTCGAAATTGTGTGCGCGTTCTCGCGCACATCCCCCTCTAAGTTAGAGGGGGTGCCCATTAGGGCGGGGGCGTGTGTAAACTTTCAATTTTCAATTTTCAACTTTCAATTCTTGGCAAGTCATTTGCATTGTCCTCTCATTGCCCCACAAATATACCACATCGCACCCTTAAAAACAACAACACTATGCACCTTACACCACGCGAACAAGACAAGCTCACACTGCTGACACTCGGTCTGATTGCCGAGCGTCGCAAGGCCAAAGGACTAAAACTCAACCATCCCGAAGCAGTGGCCTACATCACATCCACTGCCCTCGAAGCCGCTCGCTCGGGCCACACCGTCGAGGAGGTGATGAAGATTGCCTCCGAAGCCCTCACCACAGCCGATGTTATGGAGGGGGTGGCCGATATGATTGGTCTACTACAAGTCGAGGCGGTCTTTACCGACGGCTCGCGCCTTGTGAGCATCCACAACCCCATACGTTAACCACCCTTAACACACACGCATACGATTATGAACAAAGAGTCCAAAACAACTTGCGCCACCCCTCAGCCCACCCCCGTAGGCGGAGTGGTGTTGGCCACCGAGCCCGTTGAGTACAACGCCCACAAGCCTGTGACCACCATTGAGGTCAGACACACGGGCGACAGGCCCATACAGGTGGGCTCGCACTTCCATTTCTTCGAGGTCAACCGCCTTTTGGAGTTCGACCGCACGCAGGCCTTTGGCAAGCATCTGAACATTCCTGCCACCACCGCAGTACGCTTCGAGGCAGGCCAAAGCAAGACCATCGAGCTGGTACCCTATGGGGGCAAGCAGCGCGTGGTGGGCTTTGGCGGACTGGTGAATGGCTACACTGGTGGCCAGACATCGCCCTCCTACAACCCCTCGTGCGCACGCTCGGTGGCCCACGCGGCCAAAGCAGGCTACAAATCATCAACCAAGTAACACACTCAACAAATAGAATATGGCAACACTAAGCAGACAACAGTACAACAACCTCTTTGGCCCCACTGTGGGCGACCGCATACGCCTGGGCAACACCGACCTGTACGTCGAGATTGAGCGCGACCTGCGCACTCTGGGCGACGAGGTGGTCTATGGCGGAGGCAAAACCCTGCGCGACGGTATGGGGCTCAACAACCAGACCACCTCGGCACAAGGTGCCCTCGACCTGGTCATCACCAACGTAACCATTCTGGACCCCCTGCTGGGCGTAGTCAAGGCCGACGTGGGCATAAAGGATGGGCTCATTGCTGGCATAGGCAAGGCTGGCAACCCCAATGTGATGGATGGCGTTACGCCTGGCCTGATTACGGGCGCCGCCACCGACGCCATCAGTGGCGAGCACCTGATACTCACAGCAGGTGGCATCGACGGCCACGTTCACGTCATCTCGCCCCAGCAGGCCCAGGCGGCCTTGAGTGGTGGCATAACCACCCTGATTGGTGGCGGCATAGGCCCCACCGACGGCACCAACGGCACAACCATAACCAGCGGCAACTGGAACATAGACCGTATGCTCCAGTCGGCCGAGGCCCTGCCCGTAAACATTGGCTTCTTGGGCAAGGGCAACTGCTCGGGCAAAGCCCCCATAGCCGAGCAAATCGAGCAGGGGGTTATGGGGCTCAAGATTCACGAAGATTGGGGCTCCACACCCCAGGCCATACGCACCGCCCTGAAGGTTGCCGACCGCTACGACGTGCAGGTGGCCATTCACACCGACACGCTCAACGAGGCCGGCTTTGTCGAGGACACCATTGCCGCCTTCGACGGGCGCACCATCCACACCTACCACACCGAGGGTGCTGGTGGCGGCCACGCCCCCGACCTGCTGCGCGTAGCCTCACAGAGCAACGTGCTGCCCTCGTCGACCAACCCCACCCTGCCCTTTGGCATCAACTCGCAGGCCGAGTTGTTCGATATGATTATGGTGTGCCACAACCTCAACCCCAAGATTCCATCCGACGTAGCCTTTGCCGAGAGCCGCGTGAGGCCCGAAACCCAGGCGGCCGAAAACCTGCTCCACGACCTGGGCGTGCTGTCGATGATTTCGAGCGACTCGCAGGCTATGGGGCGTGTGGGCGAGAGTTTTATGCGCGCCTTCCAGATGGCCTGCTATATGAAAAACCGCACAGGCCGACTGCCCCAAGACGGAGCCAGCAACGACAACTTCCGCGTGTTGCGCTACCTGGCCAAAGTCACCCTCAACCCTGCCATAACCTTTGGCGTAGACCACAAGATTGGCTCGGTAGCCACTGGCAAGGTGGCCGACCTAGTGCTGTGGGAGCCCGCAATGTTTGGTGCCAAGCCCAAGATGGTCATCAAGGGCGGAATGATAAACTGGGCCAATATGGGCGACCCCAATGCCTCGCTGCCAACACCCCAGCCTATGATTTACCGACCTATGTTCGGTGCAATGGGCGGAGCCTTGGGCCGCACCTGCCTGACCTTTGTGTCGAGGGCTGCAGCCGAGCGTGGCGTGGCCGAGCGACTGGGCTTGCAGCGACAAGTGGTGGCCGTCAGAGGCACACGCACCCTCACCAAAGCCAATATGGTGCTCAACGACCAGATGCCCAACATCGAGGTCAATCCCGAGACCTTCGAGGTGGTGGTCGACGGCCGCAGAGTAAACCTCGCCCCAGCGAAAAGCCTATCATTGGCGCAACTCTATTGGTTTAGTTAAACGCCTAAATTGATACAATTCATATAGAGAAAAAAATAATTCCTTGCCCGTCGTTGCGCATATTTGTATTCGACCACCCCTCGGCCCTAACGGGCCACTCCCCTTTCGTAGGGGAGATTGAGGTGGGGCGTGGAAATCTATTGTATTATTAGTTATGGAAGTTTACAAAAAGATACTCGGCAACCAGAGCGACCCCACTTGGGCCGAGCGATTGGCCCACTGCGCGGTCGACTACATCGAGCTCGACCAGTGGAACGCCCAGAAGAGCCGCCTGCTGGCCATTGGCACCAGTGGCAAACCCTATGCTATGGCCTTCGACCGAGGACATAGGCTCCACGATGGCGACATCATAGCCTACGACCGCGCAGGTGGCAGGGCTGCTGTGGTGAGGCTCAAGCTGTCGGAGGTGATGATAATAGACCTGGCGACACTCTTTCGCCGCCCACCCACCGAGGCCATAGCCACAGCCATCGAACTGGGCCACGCCATAGGCAACCAACACTGGCCTGCGGTGGTCAAGCACGAGCGCCTGTACGTTCCGCTGGCGGTGGATAAGAAGGTGATGTTGAGCGTTATGCGCACCTACAACTTCGACGGCATAGCCTTTGCGTTTCGCCCTGGCAACGAGGTTGTTCCCTACTTGTCGCCCTCGGAGGTGAGGACACTATTTGGTGGCACCTCGGGCGGTAGCGACCAGAGTGGCCGCGGCCATACCCTGCGCCCCACGCCCCACCCCCACGAGCACGACGAACCCCACCTGACGGACTATGTTTAGGGGGAATTGAGGCAAATGCGAGTAAGCGAGGGCAGAGATTGCTTGCAAGCTATGCCG
>JAZPXV010000003.1:0-169493 GCA_045543795.1 Tidjanibacter sp. | reverse complement strand
GTTCCCCTATGTATCGTAGCCTTGGTGAGCCATTACCTCACCAACTAGCTAATACAACGCATGCCCATCCGTAACCGTCGGAACTTTCAATATCAAATGATGCCATCCAATATATTATGGGGTATTAGACCAAATTTCTCCGGATTATCCCCCAGTTACGGGTAGGTTGCATACGCGTTACGCACCCGTGCGCCGGTCGCCACCAAGTATTGCTACTCGTGCTGCCCCTCGACTTGCATGTGTTAGGCCTGCCGCTAGCGTTCATCCTGAGCCAGGATCAAACTCTCCATTGTAAAAAAAGTTTTGTTAATATCTTGGCTTGTTTCTCAAAGGCATTGAATTCAAAAACCTTGAATATTTTTGAACGTATTTAGCTGCTTCAGTACTTCAAAGAACATATCTTCTGTGCGACCTTATCGTCGCGCCGTTCACATTCGAACGGACTGCAAAGGTAAGGACTTTTTTTGAATCTCCAAATTTTTCGCAAAAAATTTTTGAAAAATTTTCGATTTCCAGAATTTTCAGAACTTAATGCAATCTTGCTCATCCACTCCTTCAGGCCTTGCCTGCTCATCATTTCGACTCGCCGCTCGCCCTTTGTTAGGTGCGTTGTTTTCTCGATTGCGGATGCAAAGGTAGCGACTTTTTTGAAACCTCCAAATCTTTTTTCAAAAAAATTATAGGCACTTTTTTAGGCTAAAATCACACCCTCCAAAGTATCAGCAATTTAGCCCATTTATGTGCAAAATTTCTTAACATTTGCTTAACATTGGATTTTGTGACTAACCCGAGAGCGAGGAGATATAGGAGATATATGATATATAGGAGCGATAAGACTTATGGGAGGAATAAGAACTCTTATAACTCCTATAAATCCTATTAATCCTATATAATATATATAGGTATAGCATTGGGGGCGATTTTTTTGGTCGGGCAAGGCCTCGAGGCGCACCACATTTCAATAATTTATCGTTATATTTGTACCATAAAGGGCAACGCAAGCCCACCCAAACACCAGCACAAAGCACAATGGCCCACAACAACGCACAACACATATCGCTTGCCGACATAAAAGCACCCCTGGCAGGCGAGCTCGACAAGTACGAAGAGTTTCTCAAAGAAGCACTCCACTCCGAGAGCCCCTACTTCAACGACATACTGCAATACATCTTCGACACCAGGGGCAAGGGGGTAAGGCCCACGCTGGTGATGCTCTTTGCAGGAGTGTTTGGCGGCGGCAAGCCCTTCAGCAGTCGCGTACACCTGGCTGCATCGCTCATCGAGCTTATTCACACCGCCTCGCTCGTTCACGACGACATCATAGACAACGCCACCGTGCGTCACGGCCAGGCCAGCGTAAACCGCAAGTGGGGCGGCCGCAACGCCATCTTGACGGGCGATTTTATCCTCTCGCGCATCTTCGAGATGGGTATGGAGAGCCTGGAGTTCGACATCCTCACCTACGTTTCGCACTCTATAAAGTGGCTCTGCGAGGGCGAGGTAATCCAAGACGAGCAGACCAAAACTCTGGCAATGACCCACGAGCGCTACTACGATATCATCGACAAAAAGACCGCCTCGCTACTGGGCATCAGCTGTGGTGTGGGAGCCCTGGCAGCCAAGGCCCCTGCAGCCGAGGTAGACAAGGCCTACCACATTGGCCGCGCTATGGGTATGGCCTTCCAGATTAAAGACGACATACTCGACTACGCCACCACCGACCAGACGGGCAAGCCCACCTGTGCCGACCTGAGGGAGCACAAGATTACGTTGCCACTGCTCGAGGCTATGGCCGACTGCACGCCCGATGAGGTTGAGAACATCAAGGAGATGGTGCGCCGAGCCGACGACGAGGATATTGCCCAGCTGCGCCAGATTGTTGCAGCCCACAATGGAGCCGAGCGCGCCGAAGAGGTGATGAACGACTTTCTTGCCGAGGCCAAGGCCCTGCTGGCCGACTATCCCGACTCGGCCTACCGCCAGTCGCTATGGATGATGTGCGACTTCCTGGCCCAGAGGAAGAAGTGAGAAGTTAAAGTTGAAAGTTGAAAATTATTTAAGGGCTTTAAGGTCGTTAAGGACTTTAAGGCCCTTAGAGTTTTTACAGACCCCTCCGCTGCTAAGCAGCACCTCCCCTAACTTAGGGGAGGAATTTTTATTACTCCTATTACTCCTATTACTCCTATTTCTCTTATTACTCCCTCCCCCCTTAAAAAAAACTTTCAAAAAGATTTGGAGGAAACAAAATTATCTCTACCTTTGTAGTGTACTAATGCACTAATACACCAAAACGGTGGGAGCAATGGAGGCAGATAGGGCTCCTCTACGGCCGAAAAAATTAAAATTGAAAACTGACAACTAAAACACATATAGTAATGGTAACAATCGACAACATCTTATTTGCCTATCGCAGGGGCGGGTGGTTGTTTCGCAACTTCTCGCTCGACATTGCCGAGGGACACATTGTGGGGCTGCTGGGCGCCAACAGCACCGGCAAGAGCACCCTACTGAAACTAATCTGCGGACTGCTGGAGCCCCAGAGAGGCGCCGTACAGATTGACGGCACAAGGGCTTTTGACCGCAACGTGGCCACATTGGCCAAGATTGCCGTTGTGCCCGAGGAGTTCGTGCTGCCCAACATCAGCATCCTCGACTATGCCCGAGCCAACGCACCCTTCTACCCCCACTTCGACCACGCCCAGATGGTTGCGGCCCTCGAAGCCTTTGAGGTAGACACCACCAAGAGGCTCGAGGCGATGTCGATGGGCCAGCGCAAGAAGGCCCTGCTGTCGTTTGCAATGGCCTGCAACACCGACTACCTGCTGCTCGACGAGCCCACCAACGGACTGGACATACCCTCGAAGGCAGTGTTCCGCCGACTGCTGGCCGCCTGGGCAACCCCCGAGCGCACAGCCATTGTGAGCACCCACCAGGTGAAGGATGTCGAGAACCTTATCGACCATATTGTTATGATTGACCACAAGGGGCTGGTGATTCACGCCTCGACCTACGCCATCAGTCAAAAGCTCTGCTTCGAGAGCCGCCCCACCAACGAGGGGGCCCTCTATGCCGAGCAGGGCGTGGCCGGCTACTCGGTGGTGATGCCCAACACCACTGGCTACGAGAGCAACATCGACATCGAACTGCTCTTTGGCGCTGCACAGGCTGCACGAGCCGAGGTAAAAGAGTTACTAACCACCCGAAATGACTTTTAGAGATTATGAATAGCGTGAGCAATAGTTTTTCGCTGCGACGCCTGTGGATGTTGGCTCGCAAGCACTATATCGAGAATGGTCGCACCTATCTGTATCTGCTGGCCACAATGGTTGTGGCGCTCGTGGGCGTGTCGTTGGTGGCGCTTATTAACAAAGACGAGTTTGGGGCCTTTGAGTATATGATGCTCCTGCCCGAGGTGATTGTACCCCTCTTGGTTGCCAAGTTGAGTATGTCGGGCTACTACATCACCAAGCGCCAGATGACCTCGTTCACACTGCCCGCCACCCACAGTGAGAAGTACCTCTTTGCGGTGCTCAATACCACTATCATAACGGTTATAAGCTATGCGCTGGTTGAGCTTGTGGCCTCAATCGTCTATGGCATAATTCCCCCTCCCAACTACGACCCCGTGATTGTTGGCACCTGGTTTGAAGGGGCAACCCACTTCCTGGGCGTGGCACTACTGTTTGGCACTACAATGCTATTTGGCTGCACCATATCCAAGGACAATCCTGCCCGAGGCTTTGCCGTTGTGATGGTTGCCTACCTGGTAATCGGAGCCCTGCCCCTATTGCTCACAAGCCCTGGCAGTTCGATGTGGCTCAACACACAGCCCTCGCTGCCAATGATGACCACCCTGTCGATAACCAACCTGGTGCAAGAGGGCAGCGCATCGGTTGTGTACATCACTACCACAACTATGGGGCAGTGGGTACAGCGAGCCAGCGACATATTCCTACCCGCAGTGATTCTCGTGGCAGGCTACTACAAGTTCAAAGAGCACCAGATGCAGTAATCCCCTCACTCGCTCGCTATGGATTTCAACAGCAACAAACCCATCTGGCAACACATCTGCGACATTGTTGCCGACCGCATAATCTTGGGCCAATGGGCCGAGGGGGTGCGCATACCCTCGGTAAGAGAGCTGGCCATTGAGTTGCAGGTAAACCCCAATACCGTAATGCGCAGCTACGACCTGTTGCAGCGCGACGGACTGATAACCTCGCAGAGGGGTATTGGCTACTTTGTGGCCGAGGGGGCTGTGCAGAGGGCCCGAGAACTGTGCCGCAAGGAGTTTTTGGAGAACCAACTGCCCCCACTCTTCGAGCGAATGACCACCCTGGGCATTACGGCCGAAGAGATAACCCGACTATTTGAGACCTACAAGAAACGTAACAACGCAAAACTATGAAAACAAGCAACAAGATACTCACAGCAGGGGTTGTAACATCGGTAGTCGTAATGACCATTACCCTTGCCATCTGCTCATTCAAGACACTGCAAGCCGAGGACGCCATACGCCCACTGGCCGCAGCCCTCGATAGCACCACCATACACATCGTAAAGCAGGTAAGCACCCACCCCGAGAGCGAGGTGAGTGTACGCCGCAGTCGCCAGGGCAAACTTATCCATTCCTACGAGGCCCCCTCGGCCGAACACTTCGCCATTGTGGGCGACACACTGGTGGTCGATGCCCCCTACCCCGTAGAGATTAGTCTGCCCGACGTTACCCACCTACTCACCCCCGACGGCACACTCACCCCCACCACCGAGGAGTGGCCAGGCGTAGAAATCGATAATTAAGGTGTGGAAAACGAGAGTTAACTCAAAGGCCGATAGCGTTACTGCTATCGGCCTTTTCTGCTTTGGCCAAATTGTTGCGTCGATAAATTTGTCTTTTTAGAAAAAGTTCATATATTTGCGATTACATTCGACGTGTAGTACACGCCCAAAATGGGAAAAACAGAATGCAACAAAAGAGAAAGGTCTATATTATAGCAGGGTGCAACGGAGCGGGCAAAACCACCGCCTCGTATACCATTCTGCCCGAGATGCTCAACTGTCGCGAGTTTGTCAATGCCGACGAAATCGCCAAGGGTCTCTCGCCTTTCAACCCCGAGCGTATGGCCATCGACGCAGGCCGACTGATGCTTCAGCGTATGGATGACCTGCTGTGTCAAGATGAGGACTTTGCCTTTGAGACCACCCTAGCTTCGCGCTCGTACACCAAATTTATTGAGCAAGCACACGCAAAACAATATTTCGTTACACTCCTTTACTTCTGGCTCCCCACACCCGAGCTGGCTATCGAACGTGTAGCCAAGAGGGTACAAGAGGGCGGCCACAACATACCCGAGGATGTAATTCGCAGGCGTTACGATGCAGGCATCAACAACCTCAAGGCGCTCTATATGCCCGTTTGTGACCTGTGGACCATCTACGACAATAGTGGTACGGGCGAGGTTAAGCGCATAGCCTGGGGTGCCAAGGGCGAGATTAAGGAGATTAACGACTCGGAATCATTTAATAAGATAATGGACTATGGGCGAGATTGAGATAGAGAAACTTCAGGAGAAGATAGATAGCGGAGTACGACTGGCACAAAAACGCCTGGTCGAGAAGGCCTTTAAGGAGGATGGCGACTTGGTAGTAGTCCAAGACGGCGAGGTTGTGCACGTCAAGCCCGCCGATATGGAAGTCGCCAGCGAGATTATCGAGTCTAACGTCTAACGTCAAGCGTCTAACCGACCTAAGTCATTAAGGGCCTTAAAGTCCTTAATGAAATAAAAACTCCTCCCGATTGGGGAGGAGTTTTTTTATTCTCAATTTTGAATTTTGCATTTTGAATTATCCCTATAACACTCCGAGCAGGTTTAGGATGAGCACCACCATCATCAGGGGCACCACATAGCGCAGCAGGAATATTGTTGGGCCCACAAGCATACGACCATAGCGACCACCTGTGGTGAGCTCGTCGGCCAGAGCCTTGCGCCCCAGCACCCACGCCATAAATATCACTATCGACAGGCCACTCAAGGGCAGCAGCACGTTCGAGGTGAAGGTGTCGAGGAAGTCGAGCAGGTTGTTGCCACCAATAGTCAGCACCGAATCGGGTATCTGCGAGGCTACGCAGAGCATTGCCAGCACCAGCAGTCCGCCAAGCGACAGCCACATAGCCTTGGTGCGGCTCATACCAAACTCTTCGCTCAAGTAGGCCACCACAACCTCCATCATCGAGAAGGCCGAGGTGATGGCCGCAAAGAACAACAGCAGGAAGAACACCGCCGCCACAATAGCGCCACCAGGCATCTGGGCAAACAACGAGGGCAGGGTGATGAATACCAACTCTGGGCCTGCGGTGGGGCTAATGCCATAGGTAAATACCACGGGGAATATTGCAAAGCCTGCCAGCAGAGCCACAACCACATCGGCCACAGCTACGGTCGAGGCCACTCCGTAGAGGTTCTCTTTCTTGTCGATGTATGAGCCGTATGTGGCCATTGCTCCCATACCGAGGCTCAACGAGAAGAAGGCCTGGCCCAGGGCTGCTATGACCGTAGAGGTTGTAACCTTCGACCAGTCGGGCTGCAACAGAAACCTC
This sequence comes from Tidjanibacter sp., assembly GCA_045543795.1. Taxonomy (GTDB): domain Bacteria; phylum Bacteroidota; class Bacteroidia; order Bacteroidales; family Rikenellaceae; genus Tidjanibacter. The sequence goes on along the minus strand of JAZPXV010000003.1, from coordinate 162,895 downwards.
ATACCCTCTCGCCAGCCGTCCATAAAGCAGGCGCCCACAGCCAGTCCGATCAACAAAACCACCAGCATAGGCATCATCATCTTGCTACACCTTTCGATGCCCTTGTTGACACCCAGCAGCAACACTCCGCCCGTCATCACCAAGAATACCAACGCCCAAATTGCAGGGCCCCAGCCACCCTCGACAAACGAGTCGAACTTGGCTCCAATCTGCTGTGCGCTCATACCCATATAACTACCCGTCACCGACTCACAGAGGAAGTAGAGCGACCAGCCAGCAATGACAGCATAGAACGAGAGAATCAGAAAGGCCGTAACCACACCCGTAAGTCCCACAGCGTGCCACCCCTTTTGCTTGGGTGCCAGGTTGCGGAACGAGCCGAAGATGTTGCTCTGGCCACGCCTGCCGAGTGCATACTCGGCCAGCAGTACGGGTACAGCAATCAGCAGCGACACGAGCAGATAGATGAGTATGAAGGCTGCACCGCCATTTTCGCCCGCCATATAGGGGAACTTCCAGATGTTACCGAGGCCCACAGCCGAGCCTGCCAGAACTGCAATGGTGCCAAATCGGCTACCAAACGAACTGCGTTTTTTATTTTCCATTTGTTTAATTTTAGTCAAACGTCTACCGACCGAAGTCGTTAAGGGCTTTAAGGTCGTTAAGGCCCTTAATGTTTTATTAGGAGTTATAGGAGTAATGGGAGTAATATAATAACTCCTCCCCTAAGTTAGGGGAGGTGCTGCAGAGCAGCGGAGGGGTCTGTCAATTCTCAATTCTCAATTCACAATTGACCAAGCTAACGCTTGCTCTAAAATGCTCACGCTCGGCAAAGCAAATGAATTTGCTCTGCCCTCGCTTACTCGCATTTAATCCTCCTGCGGAGTCTTTTCCTCCTTCGCGCCTCGGCAATTTGAGTATACTCAATTGCTCTCGGCTTGGCGTCGGTTGCCTCAATTCTAACTACTATACATCATCACCTTGGCGCGGTCGAAGCGCCTGGCGGCCAAATCCTCGGCCCCTATCAGGAAGCAGATGGTGCCCATATCGAAAAAGCGCAACCCCCAGCGGTCCTCCGAGTCGACCTGCAATAGCAACCTCAACTCGCCATCAGCCGTATCGCCCCACTCGTCCATCAGGGGGTAGCCCAACAGTTTGTGGCCCCCATCGTAGGGCTCGGTCTGCTCAAACTCCATCTGCTCGGCAGGCATACAGGCACTCTCGCCATCGGCCCAGTAGACCTTGTGGGTGTTGAGATTGTTGCACTCGGGCGCATAGATAACCTTGTAACTCCCCTCTGGCCACTCGCCAGTGCCCTCGCAGGGGGCATCCAGGTCGCCCAGAAAGTAGTCCAGGTCGGCAAAAAACCACAACATACCCTCGCGTGGCAGTGCTCCCTCGGTGTCGAGAGGTGCAACATCTTCGAGCCTCAACTGACAGATGAAGGTCAAGGTTTCTTCGGTACCCTCGGCATCCACCTCGCCCCCCTGGCGACAGGGGTACTCCACCCCATCGGGCAGGTCGGCAAATCCCCACCAGTGGCTCTTGCCCACCAAATCGCGGTCGGTGGGGTTGGTCGTAATCTTAATTGCCATAGTTATGCTGACAGCTAATTCTATTTAACAAAAATCTCTATCTCGTTCGACTCAACTCCGTCGACGGTCTGGGCAGCGTTTATGAGTTTGCCAATAGTGGCGTTCTCCTTCTCTTTGGCCGCCACAAACTCCTTGAACATCTGCTCATACTCTTTTAGCCATCCGCTCATATCTTTGAGCAGTTTGCGGTGCTCGCGTATGTTGTTGGGGTGTAGTTCGAGCAGTCCCGTAACGGCTGCTGCGCCCGACACTTTCAGGGCTGCAAAGGTAAACTTGGTGTTGTTGATAATCTTTATCAGCTGATTGTTGCGCTCCACCAGAGCCAAGTAGCTGTACTTGTCACCTCGGGGCGACTGCAAGCGGAACGAGCGCCACTCGCTGCCGTCGTCGGAGGTAACCTTGCGACATACGGTGGTGTAGTTCTCGGCCAAGATGTTCTCTATTATCTCATCAAACTGCTGCATACTCTGCTTGTAGAGGTCGCGGTAGTCGTTGATGCTGCTCGAACCTCCGTAGGTGGGATAGTCCCACTCAATAAGGTGTGGCAGACCGTTGGCAGCGTTTACATCGTAGGGTGCAGGGTCGCCCAAAATTGCGGGCCTTACCTCGCGGTCGTCGATGTTGGGTATGGCCGAGTAGACTGCACCGCCCTTGCTCAACTTCACGTCGTAGAAGATGAACTGCCCCGAGTTCCAGCCGCCACATTCGAGCCAGAACATCAGCTGGTGGCACTTGTTTATGGGCACGGTGTAGGTGGTGGGTTGCATCTTGTCGTGAATTTGGAATTCGGCAACCACCTCGCCATCGGCACCTATTTTGAGCGTCTCCATCGGGTCATTCTCCTTGAAGTCGATGGTGTCGATAGTGTTGTGGGGCATACGGCAAGCCACCGTGAAGGTGAGCATATCGTACTGTTCCCAAGTGTTAAAGGCTGCACACGACGACTCGTGGGCCGTACCTCCTGCTGCCAGAGCCAAGAGAGCACCAAAGGGCGACACTGCGGCTATGGTAGCATTTCCCACCGCTCCAATCATTATCGACGAGCCGAACATTGGGGCCATAATACCAGCCTGAGGGCTAGACGTTGGGCCCATTTCGATATCGAAGTGAACGCTTGTTTTGAGCAGGAAGCCCTTGTAGATGCGCTCACCACCGGGCATCGAGAAGTAGTCGCGCCTGCTGCTGCCGTCCATCCAGCACTGGCCATCGATGCTGCTAACGTAGTGTATGTAGGGTGGATTGAGGTCTATCAGGTCAATCTGGTCGGGACACTCGGGCGTGGGGTGGTTGAAGAGGCCGTGGTCGAGCTTGGGCTCTCCGCGGTAGACCACCATATCGGCCAGACCAAAGGCGGGGTGCTCCATTGAGGACATACCCACCTTCTCGAATTTGAGCACCCTACACTTGTTCAGCGGCAGGAGGTACTGCTTGTTGGGGTCGGTAGCGATAAGCTCGACCTGCAACACCAACTCATCGTCGGCAAAGACCCTCAACCAGTCGTTCTTCAGCACACCGCACTTGCCTACCCAGCCTGTGGTGAAGCTCACATAGTCAAACTCGCCACCCAGGTTGAACAGAACGTGGGCACCCGTATTGTTGTCGAAGAAGTGTGTAGAGGATTGCAACACCACACCCTCGCTGTACTTGATGCCACCCATCGAGAAGGTCACATACTGCGAGATGTCGGTAAATACACCGCTCTCGCGCGACATACCGCCACCCACAGCAAATGGGGGTATCTTCGACACCAGCTTGCACTGGTCGGGCAACTCTTTCAGATAGGCAGGAGCCTCGGCCACACTCTCCACCACCTCTGTTCCGTTGGCTTGCAGAGCGCTCGTGCCATCTTGGGGCACGGAGTTCTCTCTCTGATACCCTTTGGGGTAGAGCACCACATCTACCATACCGATATCGAGCGACCCTTCAGCCTGCTCGGAGCGCAGCGTAAGCGAGGTTGCACCACCCAGACTTACCGTAACGCTCTGGGCCAATTCGCCCTCTTTAATCTCCTTTTCGTAGACGATTTTGCCGTTGGCTTCGATGGTGAGCCATCCTCGGCTCAGGGTGCCGTCGTCGGTATCCAGGGCTCCCACAACGAAACTCATCTGGTCGAAGTGTCCTCCGAGGTTAAATTGCGAGGTCTGCTCGTTGTTGCCAATCAGGGCCATACCCGCACCCATCAAGATACCATTCTCGTAACTATTGCCGCTGAGCATAATCTCGCCCTTCTTGCCCTGAATAAAGTCGAGCCCCACTTTGTTGTAGAACTTGGGGTTGGAGGTGTAGCAGGTGTGTCGCGCGCGCCAAGGCATCAGGTCGCGGCAGAGCATTATGGGCTTGCTGCCATCCACGAGTGCAAGCCTATCGGTTTCGTAGGGAGTTTGGTCGGCTCGCCACAAGATAGGCTCGGCAATGCCGTAGCCCACACCCGTCTGGGCCATCGTAAAGCGCAGTTTGTGAACGCCCTCAACATCCAAACTCATACGTTGGTTTCCGTCGTTGGAGGAGATAATCTTGTCTACAATCCTCCGTCCGTCGGCCTCGACGACCATAATACTCTTGTGGTTGGCTCCTTCGTAACGGGGGATACCATAGATGAAGGTGAGTGTTTTGTACTTGCCCCCGAGGTCAAACTCGCGGTAGCCATACTCATACGACACGAGGGTTGAGTAGTAGTCCACATCAAAGGCGTTGTCGTAGTAGACTCCGCCCAGCATAATGTCGGTGCGGTCTTTCAGCGTCGACAGACTGCGGTGCGATGCAACTGCGGGTATATCCCTGTCGAGGTATATGAGTTTAGCCTTGCCCTTGGTCTGTGCAAACGACAGCGTGGCAGAGAGGATTATAATCAGTGTAGCAATAGTTCGTTTCATAACTCGCTGTATATTGTATGTGTGGATTAGTCAAACATAACTCTTGGGTTCATAGCCGAGGGGCTGCGCCACTGGATGCCGTACTGGTCGGCCAACACTGCGGCCTTTGCGCTCCAGTAGCCAAAACAGTAGCCCATACCCATAGGCTCGCCTGCAAGTTGCTCGGCCACCGTCTGCTCTACGCTGTCGATTACCTCTTCCCAACGGGCTGTCCACTCCACTGGGTCGCGTTTGAGGAAGCCCATCTGCTCTACATCTTTGAGCCTGCCCTTGTCGGCTGCGGCAATGTTGTGGCGAAAGAGTTTGGCCTTTGCCTCAACCTCTTCGAGCTCCTCGGCGTGTCCGCCCAGAGTCCTCAACACCTCTGCCCTCTGTTCAAGCAGTTCGAGCCCCAGTCGTGGGCGCAGTTCGAGAGTGCCGAATATGCGGCCCAAGGCGGTCTGCACCATCTCCAGTTCGTGGTTGTGGTCGACGAGCACCTTTGCGTAGCGGCTACACTCGCGAGCCAGGGCGCTATTCTCCCACTGTGCCCCACCCATCTGACAGTTGTCCTCGGCCACCAGCACACAGCTGTACATACCATCTTCGCACAGGGCCACCCTTGCCCCTTCGCTCATATTGTTCTCTTCGGTAGCCAGCACTCGGCGAATCCTCTCCAAGTCGGCTCGGTAGTTGGTCGTGTTTGTCATAGGTCGTAGCAGTTAAAAAAAGAGTTCTCAATACTACAAATATACCTATTTATATTAAAACTACAATAGCCACAACAAAAAAAGGCCAGTCACAAAATCCTGCAACTGGCCCTTGATTATTCGTTAAATTGTAGCTCTTTACATCCTCTCTGGCACAGCGATGCCCATCAGCGCCATACCTCGGCCGATAACCTCGCTCACTAGGCGGCTGAGCACCACCCTAAATGCACGCACCTGCTCATTCTCCTCGCGCAGAATCGAGTGGTCGTGGTAGTAGCTGTTGTACATCTTGGCCAGGTCATAGACGTAGGCACCAATCACACTGGGCGAGTAGGTAGCGCCAGCCTGGAGCACCGTTGCGGGGAAGTCGGCCAGGTACTTAACCAACTCTATCTCCTCGCCAATGAGCTGCAAGCCCTCGGCTACACCCTCGGCCACACCAGCCTCGGCAGCCTTACGCAACACCGAGCGGATACGGGCATAGGTGTACTGGATGAAGGGGCCTGTATTGCCATTGAAGTCGATACTCTCGCGTGGGTTGAAGAGCATAGTCTTTTTGGGATCTACCTTCAGGATAAAGTACTTGAGCGCACCGAGGCCCACCATACGGCAAATCTCGTCTTGCTCCTCTGCGCTGAGGCCATCGAGCTTGCCCAGCTCGGCACTCATCTCCCTGGCCGTTGCAACCATATCGTCAATCAGGTCATCGGCATCGACCACCGTACCCTCGCGCGACTTCATCTTGCCCTCGGGCAGCTCGACCATACCATACGAGAGGTGGAAAATGTTGTCGCTCCACTCGTGGCCCAACTTTTTGAGCACCAGTTTGAGCACCTGGAAGTGGTAGTTCTGCTCGTTGCCCACAACGTAGATTATGCCGTCGAGGTTGTTCTCGTTGTGGCGGCTCATTGCAGTACCCAAATCCTGGGTCATATATACGCTGGTGCCATCGCCACGCAGCAGCAGTTTCTCATCCAGTCCGTCGCCCGTAAGGTCAATCCACACGCTGCCATCGGGGCGGCGGTAGAATACACCCTTGTCCAAGCCCTCGGCCACAATATCCTTGCCGAGCAGATAGGTCTGCGACTCGTAGTAGACCTTGTCGAAGCCCACGCCCATAGCCTTGTAAGTAGCATCGAAGCCCTCGTAAACCCAGCCGTTCATCTTCTCCCACAGGGCATACACCTCGGGGTCGTGAGCCTCCCACTGCTGCAACATAGTGCGAGCCTGTTTCATAATTGGGGCCTCCTTTTTGGCCTCCTCTTCGTCCATACCACCCTCGACCAGAGCCTTCACCTCGGCCTTGTAGTGTTTGTCGAACTCGACATAGTACTTGCCCACCAAGTGGTCGCCCTTCATACCACTGCTCTCGGGGGTTTCGCCACCGCCATAGAGCTGCCAAGCGAGCATACTCTTGCAGATGTGAATACCGCGGTCGTTGACCAGGTTGGCCTTGATGACTTTATAGCCACAGGCCTCCAGAATCTGCGACACCGAGTAACCGAGCAGGTTGTTGCGGATGTGGCCCAAGTGGAGGGGCTTGTTGGTGTTGGGCGACGAGTACTCGACCATAACGGTCTTGCCGTTGGCGGGTGCAAAGCCATAGTTGTCGGCAGCCACCATTGCGCCAAACTGCTCCAACCAGAAGTCGGCCTTGAGCTCGATATTCAGAAAGCCCTTGATGGTGTTGGTAGACTTAACAAAGGGGCACTCGGCCACCAGAGCCTCGCCAATCTCGCTTGCCGTAGCATCGGGCGACTTGCGGCTGCGACGCAGCAGAGGGAATACCACCAGGGTGTAGTCGCCCACAAACTCTTTGCGGGTCTTTTGGAGTTGCAACTCTACCCCCTCGAGAGGGCCGTAGAGGCGTTCTACGCAGCTGGTCACTGCGCCAAGAAGTGTCTGTTCGATTGTCATCTCTATCTCTCTTATTATTTTTTTGTTTTTGTTTCGTTTACTGTTCGCCGAGCCACCTTGCCAGGCTCTCCATAAGGTTGTGGCGGTAGGGCTCAAACTTCTCGCCATTGAAGCCCCAACCGTGACCACCCGTAGGGTAAAGGTGCAGCTCGTCGTGGGCCTTGCGACTGGCTCCGAGAGCCTCAACAAAGCGCAACGAGTTGGCCACAGGCACGCTCTTGTCGTCGGCCGATAGTGCCACAAAGCAGGGCGGAGTGTCGGCATCGACCTCTCGCTCCAAGCTCCACTGCTCAACCTGCTCGGCCGAAGGCTCCATTCCCAGCAGGCTCTCGCGCGAGCCGCGATGGGTAATGGCCTCATCCATCGAAATAACGGGGTAGAATAACACCCCAAAGTCGGGCCTATTCTGCTCGGCAGTGTACTTGGTCAGAGCCGTTGCCGCCAGGTGTCCGCCTGCCGAGAAACCCATCACACCCACCTTGTTGGGGCTGACGTGCCACTCTGCGGCCCTGATGCGCACAATCTCTATGGCTCGCAGCACATCCTCGCGTGGCAACTCGGTGTGTCCATTGGGCATACGGTAGTAGAGCACCGCTGCCGAAATTCCCTGCTTCGCAAGCCACTGGGCAAACATACTGCCCTCGTGCTCGGCCGCCAGGCGCACATAGCCGCCACCAGGGCAGATGACCACCATCTTTCCATTGGGGTTGGGTGCCAAGTATACCTCCATCCAGGGGTCGCTCACCGATGCCACTCGGCCACCAGCGAGTCTCTCGAGCCTACCCTCCAATCCATTACTCTGCTCCACCCCCTGGGGATAGAGCTTCACGGAGCAGTTAGGCTGCTGTGCCACAGCGCCAAAAGCCACCACTACAGCAGCCACAAGCATAAAAAAACGCCTCATCATTCGGCCAAACTTTTTGTTTAGAGCGCAAATATAACTATTTTTGGGGCAAATTTTGTAAAAGTGAAGATAGCAAACATAGATTTTGGCGAAAAACCGCTCTTTTTGGCCCCAATGGAGGATGTCACCGACCCTTCGTTCCGCCAGTTGTGCAAAGAGTTTGGTGCCGATATGGTGACTACCGAGTTTGTCAGCTCCGACGGCCTGTTCCACGGGGCCGAAAAGACCTTCCGCAAACTTAACGTCAGCGACCACGAACGCCCCGTAGCAATCCAAATCTACGGCCACCTGATTGAGCCTATGGTCGAGGCTGCACGCCTGGCCGAGAAGGCAGGGCCCGATGTGATTGACATCAACTTCGGCTGCCCGATGAAGAAGATTGCAGGTCGAGGTGCAGGTAGCGGAATGATGAAAGATGTGCCCCTGATGGTAGAGATGACTCGCCAGATTGTAGAGGCCGTAAAACTGCCCGTAACCGTAAAAACACGCCTGGGCTGGGACGACGAGAACAAGAATATCGAAGAGATAGCCTTGCGACTGCAAGACGTTGGCATCCAGGCCCTAACGATTCACGGCCGCACCCGCTCACAGATGTACCGAGGCGAGGCCGACTGGACTCTGATTGGCAAGGTCAAGAACAACCCTTCCATACACATACCCATCATTGGCAATGGCGACGTTACCACCCCCCAGAGGGCTGCCGAGTGCTTCGACCGCTATGGGGTTGATGCTGTAATGATTGGCCGCGCCACATACGGCCGTCCCTGGATATTCCGCGAGTGCAAACACTTTATCCAGACTGGCGAGCTGCTGCCCCAACCCTCGGTTGCCGAGCGCGTAGAGATTGCCAAGCACCACTTGGCCCTCTCGCTGGCCGCAAAGGGCGACTATGTGGGCATCATCGAGATGCGCCGCCACCTGTCTAACTACTTCAAGGGGCTGCCCGACTTCAAGCAGACACGCATCAAGCTGGTCACAAGCTACGACCCACAGGAGATTTGCGACCTGCTCGACTACACCGCCCAGAGGTGGGGCGACTACGACTTTTCGGACGTAGTGCCAGCACCCCTGTCGCACGATATTTAACAGAAGATTTTACCGCAAGATGAAAGGAATAACCACAATAATAATGTTGCTGCTGTCGAATGTCTTTATGACCTTCGCTTGGTATGGCAATCTGAAACTGAAAGAGATGAATGGCGGCAAAGACCCCTTTCCGCTCATTATCATCATACTGCTCAGTTGGGGCATAGCCTTCTTTGAGTACTGCCTCACCATCCCTGCCAACCGCATAGGCTTTGTTGGCAACGGGGGCCCCTTCTCGCTCTTCCAGTTGAAGATTATCCAGGAGTGTATCTCGCTGGTGGTCTTTACGTTGCTGGCCTTGTTCTTGTTCAAGACCGAGACTTTCCGTTGGAACTACCTGGTGTCGTTTGGCCTAATCTTGGCAGCGGTCTACTTCGCCTTCAAGAAATAGCCATCCCCCTCAAATCAACCCTTCATCAGCCCTACAAGACCTTAATCAAGGGGCTTTGGCAGGTGAAGTATGGGTTGGCCAGCGACTCCTTATTATAATCAAGCGACGTACCCTCGGGGAAAGCGAGCGTAGCACCTCCTGCAGCCGCCAAAATAGCCTCGCCTGCTGCGGTATCCCACTCGTAGGTGTTGGTGGTGCGCACATAGTAGTCTACCCCACCCTCGGCAATCATACAGAACTTATAGCTGCTGCCCTGCTCGATGACCTCAATATCTGGGTACTTGGGGCGCAGGGTGTCGATATGTGCAAAGGTCTCGGCATTGTGGTGCGAGCGGCTCACAGCCACCCTCAATGGCCCCTCGGCACGCTCACTCACCAGAGGCAACTTCTCGGCCCCCTCAAAGAGCCAATCGTAGGTGCAGTGGGGTGTGGCGGTGGCAAAGACACCCACCTTGCGGAAGGCTCCACGCCCAGGGTCGTTGAAGTAGAGCAGCTGGCGACCAGGCACATAGACAACTCCAAACTCGGGCCTACCAGCCACCATAAGCGCAATGTTTACCGTAAACTCGCCATTGCCCTTGAGGAACTCGACCGTTCCGTCGAGCGGGTCAACCATCCAGAACAGGTCCCACGCCATACGCTCCTGGTAGACCATTTCGCGTCCCTCTTCGCTCAAGATGGGTATGCGTGTCGAGAGCAGATGGTGTTTGATTACCTCGTGGGCATTGCGGTCGGCTCGTGTTATGGGCGAGCGGTCTTTCTTGAGGTCATAGTCATTGTCCGAGCTTTCGTAGACATCCATAATTGCCTCGCCTGCGGCTATGGCTGCGGCCACAGCTGCGGGCAGCATAAACTCTCTTTGTGCCTTGGTAATCATAGTGTAGTAGGTTTTAGGGGGTTGGTATTTTGCGGTTTAGTACTTTTCTATTTTACAGCCTTGAATATAGCCATCTTGCCGCCACTCACGTCGGCATCAATAACCCTGGGGCCCTTGATTGTGCGGCCACTCTGGTCTTGCCAGCGTCCTTTGGGCAGGCGCACCATACGCCTTGTGCCATCGTCGACAACGGGAGCCACCAGGTAGCGGTCGCCAATCATAAACTGGTCGCGGCTGTTGGTAAAGCCAGTGCGAGGGAACTGGTACTCGAGGTGGCGCACAATAGGCTCGGCCGAGGTGGTCGCCTGATGAGCCAGCTCGAGGTAGTAGGGCCCCATTGAGGCACGCCACTCGAGCAACTCACTCACAGCTTCCTGGTCGTCGATGCTCCACAGAGCGTATGGGATAATCGCTACGGGCAGCATTGCGGCCAGTTGTGCAGTGCGCAGCACAAGGTGCGCGTTCCACCCAGGGTTACCCTTGTCGCAAGCAGGAAAATCGAGCCCTGCCGCCACACAGGTGCGCGTAAAGCCCAACACCGAAGCCTCTACGGCCGTCTCAAGACTGCGCCCAAGGCTCTGCCACGAGGCCAACTGCTCGGTGGTAACCGTACTTGCCACCTCGCCCAACGGATGGGCCGAGGGGGTTGACAACACAACAGCCCCAAGCCCATCGGCCACACTGTGCCAGGTGGTCAGGAAGTTCTCCAGCTTGTCGGGCTGATTACCCATAAGTGGCAGCGCATCGAGGCAGTCGAGGTAGAATCCGTCGATGCCCACCTCGGTTTGGAGCGTGTGCAGGGCGGCATTTATATCTTTGGCGCTCTGGGGCGTAATATCGCGGCAGGCGGTATAGCCGAGCCCCGTTTGGAACACCGTAGGCTCGCCCGAGGGCTCACAAATCAGCCCACCATCCCTGCGTAGTTGTTGGTAGCCTCGGCCTGCGGCCATAACGTAAGGAGTTACGGTGAGCATAACCTTCATACCCTTGGCGTGGAGTTGGGCCACCATATCTTTGGGATTGGGGTATGCCTCGAGGTCAAAGGCAGGGGCACCAGAAGGGCTATTCCACCCCATTGGCAGCAGTATCGTTCCGCTCGGTGCGCCACGCCCAACGAGCATATCGGCAAATGCCAGCACATCCTGCTGGCCATAGAGCAGCGCATCGGTGCCGCCAAGTTCGTAGATTGGCGAGCCAAAGAGCAACTCGGGCACAGCGACCTCTTGAGGTGGAAAGTTCTTGTGGCAACACATCAGGTAGGCCTCGCGCAATGTGCGCCCCGACTTTTGCACTTTGGGGGCTACGGCATCCTTACCCTCGACCATAACGGTAAACTTCTTGCCGTCGAAGCTGACCACCATTGGACTCTCGCTCCAGAGATAGCGGCCACGATTGGAGAGCATCACATTGGCCTTATATAACGTAGGTGCCAGCGTAGAGGTGTTTATCGTAAAGGGCATCTCGAAGGGCAGGGTGATGTTGCTCGGGTCAACAACCAAGCCCCACCACTTTTCGCCACTCTGCACTTTTATGTCGGTAGAGTTGGCACTGGTGGCCTTGTCGTTGCGAGGGGTAAGCGTAGCGCCACCCACCTCGGCCATTGCGGCGGTCGAGAGCGAGAGGGCTGCCAGGAGCGATAGTATGATGGTTTTCAGTTGTATCATTGGGTACAAAATTGTGTGTATCTTAAAAAATCTATTGAAAGGTACGGACTTTTTTTGAGTATACGAAATTTCGGGCCAATTATTTTCAACAATTCACAAGTAGCGGACAAATACAACACTCGTGGCCACGTTTCAACCACTCTTCGGCCTTGCGGTGCAGACGAGCAGTCGACAGGGGGAGCGAGAGCACCTGCGCCACCCCACCCTCGAGGAGTCGCACACAGAGTTGCCCCCCAACCTCGTCGTCGAGCGGTGGCAACAGGGCAAAGAAGCTGACACTCACCCCCTCACCTCGCAACCTATGGGGCAGCGAACGACTGCCCACCAATAGGCTCACAAAGCGGGTAACCACCAGGTCGTAGTGCCCTTGGTGTACCCTCTCTTCGAGCTGCTCGGCGGTGCTGACCACCTCAATGTTGGGGCAGATATCGGCCAGCGACACTGCCAGCGCGAGGTTCAACCTCCCATCGCCACAAGCTATCAATATTCGTGGTGGCCGAGAGGAGTGTCGGTTGCCAGGTGCTACGGGGCGGTGCGAGGTGCGAGGTGGAGTTCTCTTTTTCATAGGGCAAAACTCATTTGGTGGCCAACAATGCGCCGGCAGCCAAACACACCAAAATACACGCCAAAGCGATTTTGGGCCGAAAAAATTTGCAAAGAGTTTTGCGTTCCAAAAAATGTTTGTATATTTGCGCGCTAATTTTAGCCAAAATCAATTTATAAACTATGTACGTAATAGTAGAAATCGCAGGCCAACAGTTTAAGGCTGAGAAAGGTAGGAAGCTCTACGTAAACCGTCTCCACGAGGATGTAGATGCCTCGGTGAGCTTCGACAAAGTCCTGCTGGTAGACAACGACGGTCAGGTTTTGGTAGGCACACCTGTTGTAGAAGGTGCCTCCGTAAAAGTTAAAGTTCTTCGTCACCTTAGGGACGACAAAGTTCTTGTTTTCAAGAAAAAACGTCGCAAAGGTTACCAGGTGTTGAATGGCCACCGCCAGTATCTCACTCAGGTACTTATCGAGGAAATTATTGTTGCATAACTAAAAAAATTCACAGACAATGGCACACAAGAAAGGTGTAGGTAGTTCAAAGAACGGCCGTGAGTCGGAGAGCAAACGACTCGGCGTTAAATTGTTCGGCGGTGAATTTGCAAAAGCTGGCAACATTCTCGTCCGTCAGAGGGGTACTGTTCACAACCCAGGTGAGAACGTGGGTATGGGTAAGGACCACACTCTCTTTGCACTCGTAGACGGTACCGTTACTTTCCGCAAGAAAGCAAACGGCAAATCGTTCGTTAGCGTAACTCCCGTAAGCGAGTAAGCAGAAGAACTCTAAACAAAAAGATTAAGGCAACATCCCAAAAGATGTTGCCTTTCTTTTTTTTATTCCTATTCGCTTACCTTTACTTCTTAATAGATACAAAAAACCTACCCTACTGGGCAGTAACCTCGGCAAAGAGAGCCTCGAACTGACGGCGCAACTCGTCGGGGCGAGCAATGAGGGCTCGCAGCTCGGCCAGTCGGGCGGCATTGTCGGAGTGGGGAATGTATAGTTTGAGGTAGCCCCCGTGGTCGTACTTCTCGTGCAGGTGGGCCACAAAGCGGTGCCACTGCTCCTCGTGCGACAACTCGGGGTAGTGCGCCAGGCCATACTGAATGGTGCGTCGCATAACCACCTGGGGGATTATCTGTCGGTCGGCCTCGGCCACAATCAGCCCATAGATGGTGCGTGGCGCGTGGGCAGACGAAGCTCGGTGGTCCTCGATAGCCTCGGCCATTGTAGCAATCTGCTCGGCCGTAAACCACTCTGCCAGAGCACTCTCCTCGCGCAGCATCTGGGCAGAGGTGAGGTGGTGGGTTTCGCGCCCATAGCAGAGGCCCAAGTCGTGCCAGGCGGCAATGGTGTAGACCATATCGGGCTCCACCTCGTCGTAGTGGGCCGCCAATGCCAGGCTGCGCTCAATCACCCCCACAACGTGGTCGCAGCGGTGGGCAGCATCGTAGCCCTCATAGCGGGGCAGCACACACTGCTCGGTATAAGCCTTTAGCGACGGGGTAATATTCATACGTTCTGCTATTTACGGCAACGGTAGTAGACTCCGAGGGGGAGGTTTTTGCCTGCTCGGTCGGTGAAGTAGAGTTCGCCAAACTGCTCAAACGAGGGCGAGGGGAGCAACTGATTTACAGCACTCTTGGCCAGCATTGCCGACAGTCCCATCGAGTAGAGGTTGAGCACCAGGAATCCCTCGGGTGCCAACAGCTCGGCACAAAGGCCCAGCATCTCGGAGATATTCTGCTCGAGCACCCACTTTTCGCCCTCGGGGCCACGCCCATAGGCAGGGGGGTCCAAGATTATGCCGTCGTAGCGGTGGCCACGTTTAACCTCGCGACGGGCAAACTTAAGCGCATCCTCAACCACCCAGCGGATACCCTCCAAGCCACTGGCCTCCATATTCTCGCGAGCCCAGCTGATGCACTGTTTGACGCTATCGACGTGGGTAACCTCGGCCCCTGCGGCTGCGGCTGCAAGCGACGCACCACCCGTATAGGCAAAGAGGTTGAGCACCTTGGGGCGAGCCGAGCGGCCACCCTCGACAGCCTCACGCACACAGCGCGAGATAAACTGCCAGTTCTCGCTCTGCTCGGGGAATAGACCGACGTGCTTGAACGACGTAAGGCCCAGGCGGAAGGCTATGCTCTTGTCGCCAACCCTCTGGCGCACAATCCATTGGTCGGGCTGGTGGGGCTTCAGGCTCCAACGGCCGCGTTCGTCGCTCGAGCCACCCTCGCGCATAAACGAAGCAGTAGCCAGGCGTTGCCACTCGCTCTCGGGCAGGCTCTTCTGCCAGATGGCCTGGGGCTCGGGCCTACGGGTAACATAGCGGCCAAAGCGCTCGAGTTTCTCAAACCCTCCGCAGTCTATCAGTTCGTAATCTTGCCACTGGGGGCTAAGCAGTTCGGGATTCTTCATATATAGTGCAAATTCGTATTTTTAGTTCTCTTCGAGCCAGTCGGTCAGCAGGGTGCGCCACTCGTCGGGGAAGGGCACCGCACTCTGGGTGGCAAAGTCGAAGCATACGACCACCGTATGACACTCGGCATTGGTCACTCCATCGGCCTTGTTGATGAGCCTTTGGCCCACCGACATACTCTTGTTGCCAATCTTCTCTACCCAACTTTCGACGCAGAGTTCGTCGCCCAGGCGTGTCTGGCGCATCATATCGGTCTTAATCGACACCAGCACCAGGTTTATGCCTCGCCAGTCAATGCGCTCACCGAGTATTCGGTGGTAGAGCTCCATCTTACCCAGGTCGAAGTACTCTTGCAGGTGTATATTATTGACGTGCCCGAGCGTGTCGGCATCGGCAAAGCGTTGCTGTATAGAGGTTTGTATCTTCATCGAGTTGAAAGTTGACGGTTGACGGTCGACGGTTGACGGTTGACGGTCGACGGTTGACGGTCGACGGTTGACGGTCGACGGTCGACTATCTAAGTATCTTAAACTCGCCGTTCTCGTGGAGTATCATTATCGACGAGGCCTTGCGCGTAGGGTTACCCTCGACCTCCAGCGGGGCGATATAATCTACACCCGCCTTGATACCCTCGGCAATGTCGGCAAACTCGGTGGGCGTGTGCTCGCCCGAGAAGTTGGCCGAGGTACTCACCAGAGGTCTGCCCAAACGCCCCACTACACGACGGCAAAAGTCGTGGTCGGCAACGCGAATGGCCAGACTGCCCTCTTCGGGAATTAGGTTGGGGGCCACGCCTACCGCACCGTCGAGTATGAGCGTCAAAGGCTTGTCGCTCAACTCGATAAGGTCCCAAGCAATCTCGGGCACCGAGCGCACATAGCGTGCCACATTGATAGGCTTGTCGAGCAACACTATCATCCCTTTTTTGTTCACACTCCCCTTGAGGGCATAAATTTTAGCTACGGCCTCGGCATTGGTGGCATCGCACCCAATACCCCACACAGTGTCGGTCGGGTAGAGAATTATCCCCCCCGAGCGCAACACCTCAACGGCCCTATTTACCTCGTCTTGCATCATACTCTGTGAGTAATATCTTTATGCAAAGGTAGGAAATTTAGCAGAAAATTTCCTCTCATCAACTCATTTTGGCAAAAAACACACTATATTTGTGAAAATGCCCATCCTGCAACAGGCACAATCAGCACAACATAAACCTAAACCTACCACAAAATGAAAAGAGTTTTCGCAATTTTGCTCGCATTGGTGGCAAGCATATCAACCATTATGGCCGCCGACTACATTGTTATTCGAGTGGGAAAAAACATTGCAATGCCCGTGAAAGTCAATACCTCAAATGGCACCTATACCGTGTCGTCACACGAGATGAGAATCGACGGGAATGTTACCGTCAATTCGGCTTACGATGCCAACGGAGCGCAAATTATGGTACAGGGATCAGTGTCGGGTGGCACTAATCAGTCTACCGTCAGGTATTACGATTTAACGCAAACGTACCCTTCGTCATCTTCAAGTAGTTATAGCTCAAGTTCATCCTCGTCATCATCCACCAGCGTGTATAATTCGGGCAGCGGTGTGTATAACAACGCGCTCAGAGCCGTTGATGCAATGATGTTCATAAGTGGCGACGGCTACCCCTATTTGGGTATAGAGGTAGGTTACTCACGTTTTTGCTCTTATTTTGTTCGCCCGAGGTTGGCCCTCGGCGAGTCGGCCGGCTTCTTACTCTATGGCGGATTGGGCAAGGAAGATATCTTCAAAAAAGAGGGAGCAAGTGAGGATGTCTATTGGCACGTAGGTTTGGGGACATACTTTACCGACGAAATAAATACCATCGAAACAGGCTTCACCTTTGGTACAAACCCTATGTGCAACAATACCATTTACGACGCCGACATATATAGCGGTTGGGGGTTTTTGATGGATGCCCGATATAGCTTCACCATTCCCGACACACGTTGGAGTCTGTATGCAGGCGCCGGCATTGGTGTGGGTTGGCCCGAGAGGGGAGAAGCAAAACTACTGCTCGATTTTCAACTTGGCCTGTCGGTCAAATTATTCGATGACTGGTGGTAGTATTTCCACTCGCCAAAATTAGATTAAATAAAGGATTGAGTGACCGATTTCGCAGAGCACTACGCCGAGCGAGAGAATTTTGAGGCAAAAGTGTGTATTTTCAATTATATTTATTACTTTTGCGCCACTTGGAAATAACATTTATAGCAAAACAGACAACAACACAACACTATGGGAAGGGCATTTGAGTATCGCAAAGCGCGTAAGCTGAAACGCTGGGGCAATATGGCTCGCACATTTACCAAAATCGGCAAAGAGATTGAAATCGCAGTAAAAGCAGGTGGTCCCGACCCCTCGGGCAATACCCGTCTGCGCGTGCTGCTGCAGAACGCAAAGGCCGAGAATATGCCCAAAGAGAACGTAGAGAGGGCTATCAAACGCGCTATCAGCAAAGATACCTCGGACTACAAAGAGATGGTTTACGAGGGCTATGGCCCCCACGGCATCGCCATCTTGGTTGAGACTGCTACCGACAACACCACCCGTACCGTTGCCAACGTGCGCAGCTACTTCAACAAGTGCGGTGGTACCCTCGGCACCAGCGGCAGCGTAACCTTTATGTTCGACCACCTCTGCGTATTCAAGACCGCCAACAACGACAGCATCGACCTCGAGGAGTTGGAGCTCGACCTGATCGACCTCGACCTGACCGAGATGTTTGTCGACGATGACAATGTAATCAACATCTACGCCAAGTATGAGGCATTTGGTGGTATTCAGGCCTACCTCGACGAGCACAATATGGAGATTGTGAGCGGTGAGTTTGTTCGCATCCCCACCGACACCAAAGAGGTTACCGCCGAGCAGCGCGAGGCCCTCAACAAACTCATCGAGAAGCTCGAAGAGGACGACGACGTTACCAACGTCTACACCACAATGGCCGAGGAGGCAGAGGAGTAGTAATCTGATTACACCCTACAATAGTAAAAGCGAATCTCCAACGGGAGGTTCGCTTTTATTTTTTACATAATATGGCATAAAAAAAGCTCGGCACCCACTTGTGGGCACCGAGCTTTGCTTTTGTCAATAAGTAGAGTCGAGCGACTATTACCAGTTCAGAATCTTCTTGAAGTCGTACTCCTCGGGGTTAGCTACATAAGCCTTGGCTGCCTCGTAGTCGGCAGGGGTGATGTAGCAGAGGATGTTGTTCACGATACCCTGGAACTGGTCGCCATCGGGGTTAACCAGACGTGGAGGAATCTTACCGGTGGTAGGATCCTGCAGGTCTTTCAGGTAGAGCTGGCTAATCTGGCCGTCCTGTGCAACGTAAACCATACAGCCGGTCTTGCCCTCGCTATAGAGTTTGTAAACACCCATACCCAGGGTGGTGCAATAGAGCAGATCGCTTGCAACGGGGGTCTGGCAACGTACCTCGTAACCAATCTCTACGGGGCGCGATTTAACCTTCAGGCCCAGAGCTTTGAGCTTCTTCTCCAGAATCTCGTTAAAGACGTGAGCCTTCGACACTTTGCCCAACTCGGGGTGGCCGTGCTCGTCGTACGAGAAGT
Source organism: Tidjanibacter sp. (assembly GCA_045543795.1). GTDB lineage: Bacteria > Bacteroidota > Bacteroidia > Bacteroidales > Rikenellaceae > Tidjanibacter. The sequence continues at coordinate 144,325 of JAZPXV010000003.1, read as the reverse complement.
TTACGCCTGCGTTCTTAATCTCCTCATCGCTCAAGCTGTGGAATACACCCTCCGATACGATAGCTGCACCGTAGTCCATACCCATCAGTTTGCGTTTGATGATAGCCGAGATAGCCAAGTTCACAATCTTGTCGATAGTAATCTCGGTCTTGTTGAACATCTCGGGGATAACAATCATAGGATAGTGGCAAGCTGCGCCAATACCGCAAGCCAAGTGGCCTGCCGAACGGCCCATAGCAGCCAGAATGAACCAGTTGCCGCTGGTGCGAGCATCCGAGTAAACTGCGCGGCCAATCACTGCGCCCTTGTCCATAGCCGACTCGTAACCGAAGGTAGGAGCACCTGCGGGCAGAGGAAGGTCGTTGTCGATGGTTTTGGGAACGTGGATGTTGGCAATGGGGTACTGTTTTGCCTCCAAGAACTTGGCGATACGGTTGGCGGTCGAAGCGGTATCGTCGCCACCAACGGTTACGAGCAACTTGATGTTGTTGTCCTGGAAGAATTTGAGGTTAAAGTTGTTCTCGAAATCGGCATCGGTGGGTTTGAAACGGCTCATCTGCAAGTACGAGCCACCACGATTGAAGATGTCGTCGGCCAGACGGAAGTCGATATCCTCGGTGCGAGCGTTGGTCTTGAACAGACCGCTGTAACCCTCGTGCAGACCGATTACGCGGAAACCTTTGTTAAGGAAAGTTTTGGCTACCGAGCCAACTACGGTGTTCATACCTGGAGCTGGACCGCCACCAGTCAGAATAGCAATAGCTTGTTTCATAACTTTTTGATATTTAGATGTTTGTTGTGTAAGTTCGGATTTTGCGGTGGTGCGCTTGCCGTATCGCACGCCCAATATCACACGCAAAGATATAAATAATTTCTTAAATTTTTTTAATTATTCTCTCCACCACCCTATTTTTCTTTTGGGGGCCTCTATGGGTGGGCAGAAAATAAATTCTTACAAAAAATCGTTATATTTGTACCAAACTATTGTTTTGTGGGGGACAACAACAAGACTATGCGACGATTTGCGCTAATACTTCTCGCTCTGCTCTGCGGCATCGGTGGTCAGGCCTCGGCCCAATCACGCTACCGCACACGCGGCTATGTGCCCTACTCGCAATACGGAGGCGGCTATATGGCGGGCACGACCGTAGACCCCATAAGCGGCGACACCACCTACACCGTACAGCTCTCCGACATCATAGTCTACCGCTCGATTGGCGACATCCGCCGCCACAAGCGCCTGATACGCAACGTCAAGGCGGTTTACCCCTACGCCGTTGATGCGCGCAACTACTTCCGCGAGCTGAACGACACGCTGGCCACCGTCACCGACAAGCGTCTGCGCAACAAAATCACCAAAGCCTATGAGGATGAGATAGTTGAGCGCTACACCCCCGTACTCGAGAAGATGACCTTCACACAGGGCAAGATACTGTTGCGACTGATTGACCGCGAGACACAGCGCACCTCATACGAGCTGCTCGAAGAGTTCAGGGGGCGCTTTTCGGCCAAGTTTTGGAATATGATTGCCAAGATATTCAAGGCCGACCTGAAACAGCGCTACGACCCCACCAAGGGCGAGGACAAACTCATCGAGCAAATCATCAACCTCTACGAGGCTGGCCTTCTGTGAGCTGTTTGCAACACCTGCTCGCAAGGAGCAGTAGCCCTGCTCATACGCCCACACGCCCCCTCCCTTCGGGCACCCCCTCTAACTTAGAGGGGGATTTATCCTATATATCCTCCTATTGCTCCCATAACTCCTATAATTCATATTGTTCTTATAGGACTTATAGGAGAAATATGACTAATAGGAGTTATAGGAGCAATATGAGTAAAATAATTTAACGGAAGCTCCTCTCCTGTCGTATGGGTTATTCGTAAAATAGCAGTGGCTTCGGTCTAGCAGAGGTGCGAGATGCTTATTTTTTTACAAATCGCTTGCAGAATTAGATTATATCGTTTACCTTTGTATCGGCTGGCGATATAACGAGGGCCGAGATAAATATTCAAACATATAAACCTATGAGTACAACTAATAATGCACTAACGGAGGCGGTCTATTACATCTTGCTCGCACTGGTTGAGCCTATGCACGGTTATGGCATTATGCAGCAGACGGCTGCATTGAGCAACGGTAGGGTGCGACTTTCGGCTGGTACGCTCTATGGGGCATTGGCTTCGTTGCTCGAGAAGGGGTGGATTGAGCAACTTCCAGAGGAGGGGCGCAAAAAAGATTATCGTATAACGCCAGCTGGCAGAGAGGTTTTGGAGATTGAGATTTTACGCCTCGCCGAGCTGCTTGAAAATGGCCGAAGAATCTTAAACATCCCCAACGAATAAGTTTAACCTATAATAACTAACAATTATGGAGAAGAAGGAGATAAAGAAGCTATGGCGCTTCTATTCGATTGCCGACTACGAGAAGGAGGAGGCGTTTTTGAATGAAATGGCACGCGCCGGATGGAATCTTACGGCCGTAGGTTTTTGCCGTTATATCTTTCGTCGTGGAAATGAGGGGGAGTATATCTATAAACTCGATATGGTCGAGCGCACCGAGTCCGACGAGGTAAAGGAGAGCTATTTCAACTTCCTTACCGATTGTGGTATACGGGTTGTGGGTGATTTTAAGGATTGGATATATCTCCAAAAACGAGCCTCCGACGGCCCCTTTGATATGAAGAACGATACCTATGCCAAGCTGCGCCAGGTCAATAAGGTCTATTCATTTTCGTTGCGTACCGTATCTAACTTGTTGCGTATATTTGCTGGTATTGTACTGGTTCTTATCCTTTTGCAGGCTTTCTTGCCAGACAATTCAAGTGTGGCAGAGTTTTGTAATGGTGTAATACTCGGTGTAGGAGTTGGCAGCCTGATAGCTTTGGTTCTGATATGGGTACCTATCGTCAATAAACTGCGCTGCAAGGTTAATAAACTTATAGACGACATAGGTGTAAACTTGTAGCGATTAGTTAGTTGTCTATTGCTGGTTAAAGTCATCAAGGACCTTAAGAAAATCATATAGCTCCTATATCTCTTATTACTCTTATAGGAGTTATAGGATAAATAAGAGTGATAAGATTTATACACCAAGAGCACCTCACAGATGTTGTGGGGTGCTCTTGGTGTTTTGGGTTGTTAGGTGTGGAGGGATTTACTTGCTCAGTTTCTGGTAGTTGAAGCCTCCCTCGGTGTAGTCTATAACTATACTCCAATAGGTGTCGCTTTGGCCATTCAGCAGGGTGGCGCGAATGCAACCCTCGTTGAAATAGGGTATTCCACCAAAGACAGGTGTCCCCTCGATGTACTCCTTGCCATTGTGACCGGTGAGTCCTTCGAGGGTCAGATACACATCGGGTCTGGGTTGCTTGTCGGCGTCTATGTGACCAGCCCCTACGGCCATAACCTCACCATTGAAGCAATAGCGAAGTGTCTGCTTGGTTTCGTAGATGTTGTTGTCGAAGTCGCTGCATACCATCACCTCTGCAATGGAGGTTGTGAAATGCAGATTATTGAAGTTGCTCATTGTGAAGTACTCTTGGAATAGTCCATTGTGAATCATACCTCCCGAGAGGGTGTAGCGACCGTTTGAGCGACTAACGGTAAATTGGCAGTATTCTGTTTTGGGCTGTTGGTACACATCCAACCAGAAACGATCCATTCTGCCATAGGCTTTCCATACGGCACCATCTTGGTCTAGCGATATGCCATTGTGGACAATTTCCACCTCATCCATAACACATTGATATGATGCAATTTCACCCAGTTGGTTGAATGTTACGGGTTTGAAGTGTCGGTTGGAGAATTGTCGCTTTATGACCACGTCGGTACCGCTGCCCAAAAGGAGCGAATCGCGATAGGCCGATGCTTGGAATACGAAGTCGAGCTGGTCGACCATTTGAGAGCAAATATGGTTGTCAATCCAAGTTACATATTCGTTGATGCGCGACTTTTCATCCCACTCGTAGATGGGCTCGGTTTCGCAACCTGCAAGCGCAATCAGTGCAAGTGCGCAAATGAGAAATTTTTTCATCGTCGTAAAATTTGTGTTTATGGTTAATAAATGAGTTTTCCACTTAAGTGAGGGCACCATAAACTACACAAAAAGACGTGAGCCACGCCTATTACTGAAGGTACGACCAAGCACCTGTACACATAAGCACAACCCACGCCAAAAGGCGAGGGCATTTTTTGTGCCTATTGCTTGTGTACTTGAATAAATTGGTCGTTTTTCAGTATAGCAATAGCCTAAAATGCCATCAAAATATCTCATTGGTTGCCAACAGTGTCGTGGCAAACCTTTGTGCAAATATAGTCATTGTGATTTGGTCGGTCAAGTGTGGAGTGTAAAAAAATGTGGGCGAAGTGGACAATGAAAGAAAATTTTATTATATTTGTCCTAAGGGTTTGGGGCCTATTGGGTTAATAGAGGCGCCAAATCCGAAAACTGACAACGAAAACTTATAGTTTAACCTTCTAAAAATTAAACAGCTATGAAGAAACTTTTGCTCACTTTGGCAGTTGCACTCTTCGCAATCTGCTCGGCTTCGGCTAACAACTACGTTGCTAACGATGCAGCTATCGACGCACTGGTAAACAATTCGGTTGAGATGGTTATCGATCTCGACGCAGCTATGGCTCCCGCTGCTCCCGCAGCTGCCGTAAGCTCGAAAAACCCCGTTGTTGCAGCCGTTTTGGGTTGGGTTCTGGGTTGGCCCGGCGTTCACCGCTACTATCTGGGTACCGCACCTTGGATGATTCTGCCCTACTTCCTCACCGGTGGTGGCTTTGGTGTTATTTACGTTGTTGACGCAGTGTTGCTGACCATTGACGCTCTCGAGAACACCATCAATCCTCAGTACCTCAACAACGAGAGGATTATTATGTGGGCCGACATCTTCTAATAGATAGTTGTCTGCAACAAGAGGCCGCAGTTTGTTACTAAACAAATTTTTGGCTACCTTTACGGGGCGAGGGGGCAATCAAAAACCCCGACGCCCCGTTTTTTTATTATACCTATGAAGAATAATATTTGTACCCTAATAGTTGCCCTTGTGGTGGCGGTTGCGTGGCCCTCGATGGCGGTGGCCCAGCAGCGTATGTCGGTCGATGTAGAGGAGGTAACGGTGGCCCAGGGCCAAAAGGTTACCGTAACGAAGAGCATCTTCCTCAATCCCGATGGTCGTATGGTGGTCGAGCAGCACAGGCCCGACCGCACAATCTACCTGACAAACCGACTGGGTGAGATGCAGATTTACACCCCCCGAAAGAACGAGGTTATGGTCAGCAGCGACCGCGAGTTGTCGTCGGGCCGCGATATGGTGGCTATGTTTGCCAGTGGTGCCTATGTGGATATGGACCTGCCGCTGTTTGGCTATGCCCAGACCTCTATACGCCGAGAGGGTGACCTGACTATCAAGGACTTCGAGCCCAAGAGTGGCGGCAAGAAGGGGGTTGCAAAGATTGAACTGGTGTTCCAAAACCAGTTACCTATCTGTATGGTCTACTACGACGGTGGCGGCAAGGCTCTGCGCAAACTCTACTTCTCGCGCTACGAGTATGGCCTGGTGGCGCTGCCTATGCGTGTTACGGAGGTTGAGTACACCTCGCCCACAGACTCACTGGTTCGGTTGAGCCTCTATCGTAACTTGCGCTTTGGGGCCGAGGCTACCTCGGAGATGTTCGACTTCGAGGTGCCTGCCGATGCCAAGCGAGTGGTTATGCCAAAGCCTAATGTGAAGAAATAACCCCTTTATACAAAGAGAGATATGCGCAGGTGGGCAAAAATAGTGGTTGCTGTGGTGGCTTTTGTGGGGGCCACCTGCGAGAGCTATGCCCAGAGCCACAGCGATATGGAGCTGCTGCGCTCGGCCACTTTTGAACAGCCGAGGAGCGACCGCCACGAGCCCTACGGACTTGTGGAGGGGCGACAAACCCTCTCGCCCACCTACCACGCTTTCAGCTCGCTCTGGTGGGTGTGGCAGAATGGCGTTGCCCCCGAGGTGGCCTCGCCAGGCGGCTATTCCGACAGCAATGCCAACTATTTTAAGGCCCTCGTGGAGGAGTATGGCCTGTTGAAGGCAATCTTTTTGTACCCCGACCGCATTGTGCGCAATACCAAGATTGGCAGGGCAACCACCCCCACCAACCCCGAGGGGCTGATTGACGATAATCCCAAACGCTACCGCCGATGAGAAGATTTAGTGCTATACTCGTTGCGGTGGTGGCTGCTGTGGTGTGCAACTTGGCGCCCCTTGCGGCCCAGCCCCACGCGCGAGCCGACTTTGAGTTTGGCCACTACCTGTTGGGCAACGGACTGCTGCGTGATGCCGAGGTTTTGGCGCGTATGCCGCTCGACGAGGGGCTATATACCCCTGCTGCGCTCGACTCGCTTCGCCACCTTAAGGGGTGGACACTCTATAGCCTGCGCCAGTTCGACGAGGCAATTCCCCATTTCGGGCGCGTGGGCTCGGATTCGCCCCTCTATGCCAAGAGTGCCTTCTATGGGGCCATAAGCGGCATCGAGCAGCGCAACTTCGATGTGGCCGACACTATTTTGAGCGACTTTGCCCAACATAATACCCAGCCAAAGTATGCCGAACTGCTCGCCTTTGAGAGGGCAGGAGTGGCCCTGCTGAAAGGCGACACCGAGGCGTATGGCAAGTACCAAAAGTCGTTCACATACACCGACTTTGCCCTTGCCGATGAACAACGCACGCTCGACCATATTGCCACCTCTGCACCGCGCAACCTGTCGCCCTGGGTGGCAGGCGTGGCTTCGGCTGTGGTGCCCGGGTTGGGCCAGATTTACGCGGGCAACCTGGGCGAGGGGCTGGCCTCGATGCTGTTGGTGGGCGTTATGGCAGGTCTTACGGCCGACAGCTGGGTACGAGCAGGCAGCCCGTGCAACTGGCGCACAATTCTCTATGGCAGTGTGGGCACACTGCTCTATGTCGGAAACATCTGCGGAAGTGTAGCTTCTGTGAGAGTATATTACAAGCAATTCGATGAACAACGTACTGAGGCTGTTGTGTGCAGCCTGCATATTCCTCTGCGCACCATTTTCAAGTAGCGCACAAGGGGCTGTGGCGACCGACTACGACGCCGAGGCACTGCGGTTGGAGAGGGCTGTCTATGGCTCCTCTACGCCTGCAGAGTATAATCGTGCGCTGTTGGCAAAGGTCGAGGTGCGCAAGCGGCAGGGGCTGTGGGCCGAGGCGGTGGCCGAACTGGGGCGCGTGCGCACATTTGCTCTGGCGGCCGACCAGTTGGGCGACTACTACTGGCAGAGGGCTCTGTGTGGCTACCTTGCGGCCGACTTTGAGGGGGCTCTGGCTGCCGTTGACGAGGCTCGATTTGCTATTGTAGATAGCGCTGCTTTGGAGCAGTTCTATCTGATTGAGGCCCTTGCAGCAGGCGAGGTGGGCAACTGGACAAGGTCAAACGAGGCGGCTCAAAGAATTGTGGCACAGATTGATAATCCAGCAGAGAGAGAGGCAGTGTCCGAGCGATTGGCCGAGATATACAACGATGCGCCACGCTTGCGCTCGCCACAGGTGGCTTGGTGGTTGAGCCTTGTGCCAGGATTGGGCCAGATGTATGCAGGCGAACTGTGGAGCGGAGTGGTGTCGTTGGCGGTCAATGGCGGCTTGGCGGCCTTTGGCGTGAGCGAGTTTATGGCGGGCCAATGGTTGAGCGGATGGCTTGTGGGCGGTGGCTTGTTGAGCAACACCTACTTTGTGGGCCAAGAGAGGGCCAAGATATTGACCACAAGGCGCAACCAACGTGTGCTGCGCGAACACAATGACCTGTTGCGGAGCGAGTTGCTGCGCCACCATAAATAAAAAAGAGATTTACCTTTTATGACAGGCAAATCTCTTTTTTTATGTATATAATCTTTTCTACTCTCTACTCGGCCACCTGAAAGTTGAGCGGCAGGGTGTATTGGAACGCCACAGCCTTGCCTTGCTGACGGCCCGGGGTCCACTTGGGCGAGCGCACCAGCAGGTCGTAGACCGACTTGGCCAACTGTTCGTTGTCGGCCTCGACAATATCTACGCTCTCCACGCGACCTTTTGAGTTGACAATAAATGTAGCCACCACTCGCCCTCCAATCTGACGGCCATACAAATCCTTCGGGAAGAGCATATTCTCGACAACCCACTGGCGGAAGTGGCTCAAGTCGCCACCGCGGAACAGAGGATAGGTGTCCTCGCCCTCGCTGGCCGCCTGGAAGGAAGCCTCGCTTGCAATCTTTTTGTAGGCCATTGGGCGGAGCAACGTCTTGGCAACGCCCTCGGCGGCGGTAAAAGTGTCGAAATCGTGGGCCGAGTAGCTGTCATCATCGTTCAGGTAGATGACTTTAACCTTGCCACCCAATACGCCAAACAGCACGTCATCGCGCACATCCTTGACCTTGAATATCAGGGTTATGTGCTGCTCTGTGGCCAGGTTGACCAGATTTTGGGCCGCAGCCACACCACTACTGGCCGTAAAGGCAATGCCGTTGGAGTAGATCCAGCGCACTGTGCCCGTAGAGTCGTAGATGTAGTCGGCATAGATGTGCGAACCATTGCCACGACGCTTCTTCTTGCCCTCTGTGGCCTTGTTGCTGAAGTCTACGGGCTCGCTCATATCTATCGCGTCGATAAACTCGGCAGCCCCCTCGACCTTCATCAACCAACTGGGCTCGAGGCAGAATTGAGCAGCCAGGATGTGGAGGTGTTGGTACTCCTCGCCCTCTACCATACCCCCACGATTGGGCAGTTGCCTTACCCCCTTGAGGGCCTCACTCTCGAAGGCCTCAAAGTCGATGGCAGGCAACACGATGCGCTGGGCCGAAAGACTCGCACACCATACCACCATTAGGGCGGACAAAATTAGTAGTGCTCGGCGCATATAATGCTCTGTGGGGTTGTGAGGTGTTTTACTTATTAGTAGCTCCTTGCAAAGAGTACGCGGCGGTGCGAAGGCTTGCCACTGAATACGCAGGTGCCCTCCTCGTCAACAGTGTCGAAGGGGATACAGCGAATGGTCGCTTTGGTAGCCTCTTTGATAGCAATCTCGGTCTCGGTAGTGCCGTCCCAGTGAGCCAAGATGAAGCCACCCTTGTTGTCAAGTACCTGCTTGAACTCCTCCCAGGTGTCGACTTTGGTAATCATCGAGTCGCGGAACGAGCGAGCCTTCTCAAAAATGGCGGTCTGCATATCGGCCAGAGTATTCTCTACCAACTCAACGATGCCGTCGAGCTGAACGCTCTCCTTAACCAGTGTGTCGCGGCGCATCATCTCAACAGTGCCTGCAGCCAGGTCGCGGGGGCCTAGAACGAGCCTTACGGGCACACCCTTGAGCTCGTACTCGGCAAACTTGAAGCCCGAGCGAACATTGTCGCGAGCGTCTACCTTAACGCTGATGCCCTTGGCACGCAACTGGTCGGCAATCTCCTCCATCTTGGCGGTCATTGTGCGCAGCTCCTCATCGCCCTTGTAGATGGGAATCATCACTACCTGGATAGGAGCCAACTTGGGAGGCAGCACCAGACCATTGTTGTCCGAGTGAGCCATAATCAGAGCTCCCATCAGTCGGGTAGAAACGCCCCACGAGGTTGCCCAAGCGTAGTCCAAGCCACCGTCGCGAGTGGCAAACTGAACGTCGAAAGCCTTACCGAAGTTCTGGCCCAAGAAGTGCGAAGTACCGCTCTGCAGAGCCTTGCCGTCCTGCATCAGGGCCTCGATGGTGAAGGTATCAACCGCACCTGCAAAGCGCTCGTTGGCGGTCTTGGTACCCATAATCACAGGCACACCCATCCAGTTCTCGGCAAAGTCGGCATAGACGCGAATCATCTTCTGTGCTTCGGCCTCGGCCTCCTGGCGAGTCTCGTGTGCGGTGTGGCCCTCCTGCCAGAGGAACTCGGCTGTACGCAGGAAGAGCCTTGTACGCATCTCCCAACGCACTACGTTGGCCCACTGGTTGCACAAGATGGGCAGGTCGCGGTACGACTGAATCCAGTTTTTATAGGTGTTCCAAATAATGGTCTCCGAAGTGGGGCGAACAATCAGCTCCTCCTCCAACTTGGCTTCGGGGTCTACAACAACGCCGCTACCATTGGGGTCGTTTTTGAGGCGGTAGTGGGTAACCACAGCACACTCCTTTGCGAAGCCCTCAACGTGGTCGGCCTCGCGGCTCAAGAACGATTTGGGGATGAACAGAGGGAAGTAGGCGTTCTGGTGGCCGGTAGCCTTAAACATATCGTCCAGTGCGCGCTGCATCTTCTCCCAGATTGCGTAGCCGTAGGGTTTGATAACCATACAGCCCCTAACGGCCGAGCTCTCGGCCAGGCCTGCTTTTACAACCAAATCGTTGTACCACTGCGAGTAGTTCTCCTCGCGAGGGGTGAGTTGCTTTAATTCTTTTGCCATTGTATTCTCTTTGTGTATGTTTTTTTGTAATAAAATTCGTGGTTTGGTGACAAATTTGCCTATTGTTTTTGTACTTTTGTGGTGGGGGCATAATTTGCCACCGCAAAGTTATACTTTTTTATAGAAATTGCCCTATATTTGAGGGACTTTAAGTCCACCAATAGATTTTTTCTTGCCTTCGTGCAACTATTTGGCCCATTTTTGCGTCATATATGTAAAGAGATAGACGCATTGTGTACACCATAAAAACTTTTACAGTTATGAGAAACTTACGCAACTTATTGGCAATCGCATCGGTAGTGGCTTTGTCGGGCCTTATGAGCTCGTGCATAACCCTTCACATTGGGGACGCTGCCAGCAAGAGTGCAGCATATACCGACGACCTTTATGGCACCCACGACCGAGTGGCTATTGCAGCCGCCGAGCGTGCCCTGGCCGAGCAGGAGGCAGCCGAGGCCGCAGCAGCCGCAGCAGCCGCCGCCGAGCGCGAAAAGAGGATTAACGCAATGGTGGCAGCCGCCAATGCCGAGGCCGATATTGACGACTTGTTGGGCGATCTTGACCTCGATGACCCCGTAGTGGCAAGTGCCGCAGCGTCGGGTGGGGTGGTTATCAACAATACCTACAACAACATATATGTAGATGACTACCAGAGTGCCTACGAGCGCAGGCTTAGGGGCTTCTCATCGCCCACCTACAAGATGCCCTCGTCGTACTACGACTACCGCTATGGCGACTCGTACTTCCTCACCCTGGCCTACGACCCCACTTTCTACACCGTTATGGTTGTGGGCGACCAGGTTTGGGTTGAGCCTCGCTACATTACCGCAATGTTTGGCGGTAGCTGGGGTTGCTCGTACATCAACTATCGCTACGGATACCCCTACTACTATGGCTATCCATACTATGGTTATCCCTACTATGGTTACTCGTACTACGATCCCTTCTGGGGTTGGCACTCGCCCTACTATGGCTTCTACGATCCCTACTACCACCACTACCACGGCTGGTATGGGCCTCACTACCCACACTACAATAGGCCCCCATACCACAAACCTGGTCACGGTGGCCACGTTCCACCTCACCACAAACCAGGCGGTGGCCCAGGCAAACCAGGCGGTAGTTACCACTCCAATGTGGTTAGTCGCCCCTCGTATGGCACTGGTGGTACCGTAAGGCCAGCAACCACTACCATTCAGCCTGGTCGCGAGTCGGGCCAGACCCGTCCCGCAAGCCGTCCCAACTACGCACAGCGTTTTGAGGAGCAGAGGGCAAATGGCGCAGTGGGCGTGAGCGGTAGCAGCAGCTCTTCGAGCAGTAGGCCCAACAGGGTGTCGAGTACCACTGTTCGTGGCGGTGGCAACGTAACCGTTGTAGGCGGTGGCACCAGCTCGTCATCGAGCTCGTCATCGAGAGGTGCAGCAGCCGTAAGTGGCAGCAGCTCGAGCAACTCATCTTCGCGTGGCTCGTCGGCTGTTCGCGACAATAGTAGCTCCTCTTCGAGGGCCAATGCTTCGAGCAGCAGCAATAAGGTGAGCAGCAGTTCTTCGAGTAACAGCTCGCGCAAGAGCGTCGTAAGCAGGAACAGCAGCTCCTCGCGCAAGTCGTCGAGCAGTGGTAGTAAGGTGAGCAGCAGTCGCTCCAACCGTTCGTCATCGAGTTCGTCATCGAGCTCATCGTCGAGCAGCAGTAGTAGCAGTAGCCGCTCGAGGAGTTCGTTCTCGTCGAGCAGTAGCGGCAGCCGTTCGGTAGGCTCGTTCTCATCGGGTAGCAGTAGCAGCCGCTCGTCGAGTAGCAGTAGCAGTGGCGGCGCACGCCGAGGCAGGTAATAGCCTGGCTTACACAGCAATATAGAAAGGTAACTAACAAGGTGCCCCCGCTTTAGTCGGGGGCACATAGTACAATAAGAGTTTTTTTAAGCAGATTCTATGAAAAGAGTATTTTTGACCATAGCCGTTGTTGTGCTCACGACCGTAGTGGGTGTGGCACAGACCACCTCTTATGGTGGCGAGATTATCGGGGCGGCAAATATGAAACACACCGATGCTGCACTGCTCTCGCAGACCGACAACAGCTTTATGTCGGCTCGCGTAGCGGCAATGGGTGGAGCCTTCGCATCGCTCGGAGCCGACCTGTCGAGTATGAGCATCAACCCCGCAGGCTTGGGTATGTACCGCTCGTCGGCCCTCTCAATCTCGGCCGAGTTCAGCAAGGCTCGCACAACCAATGCCTACAATGCCGCAGGTAGCACCGACACCGACTTTGCATTCAACCAGGTGGGCTTGGCGCTCAACCTCTATCAGGGCTCGGGCTCTCTGGCCAGCTTTACCTTCGGCTTTGCCTACAACAAGTTGGCCGACCTGAACTATGTGCAGAACTACTCGTGGAGTGGCGACAATGTGACCATTGGCGAGTTCTTTGCCGAGCAGATGTGGGGTGTGCCCGAGTCGTGGATTGGTACCAACAACGACCCCTTCCGCAACAACGACATCAACGTCGATGAGTGGGGTGGTGTGCTGGCCTATCAGACCTATCTGATTGACCCAGTGGTCGATGCCGACAATAATACTTCATACGTTGTGCCCAGCATACCTCTGGATATGTCTATCACCCCCCATATGGTAGCCCGTAGTCGCGGCTCGGTGGGCGAGTACACCTTCTCGGGCGGTATGAACTTTGCCAACATACTCTACGTTGGCGCAACCATCGGTATTCAGGATATTTCGCACTCGTTGGATTACAAGTATGCCGAGACCTACACCCCCGAGTCAAACGATGCCGCAGTGCTTCGCTATATGAGCTACACCCCACAGGTTAGCACCTATGGCTCGGGCATCAACTTCAAGATTGGTGCAATCCTGCGCCCCATTCCTGCTGTGCGTTTTGGCGTGGCCTACCACACCTCTACCTCGGTAGAGATTATTCGCGACTACCAGACCTCGATGTACACCCTCTTTGGCAATGGCGATGCCTACGGTGCCGAGTCGCTCATCAACTCGTTCGGACTCAACTACTCGTCGCCCAACAAACTGCTGCTGGGTGCCTCGGTACAGCTCGGCGAGAAGGCCTTGCTGTCGGTCGACTACGATATGGTTTGGTACGACAATATCTCGTTCCACACTGGCTATACCAATGTGAACGAGGCTATGAATAGGTCGGTAGACCTCGACCTCGGCAAGGCCAACAACCTGCGCGTGGGCCTCGAAATGCGCCCCCTCTCGCGCCTCTACCTGCGTGGCGGCTACGCACTCTACGGTAGCCCCTTCAACGAGGAGGTAACCGAGCTGGTCGAGGAGGATAAACCCTTCTATGGCAACTATAAGACTACCACCGAGAACTACTCGCTGGGCCTCGGCTGGCGCTTTGCTGGCGGCTCGATGCTCGACGTTGCGTGGATTAACTCAACGGCCAACTATACCAACCACTACCTCTACCAGTACTACACCGATAACGTGGCCGAGGGTAGCGACCCCATACTGGTGCAGAGCCCCGAGATTAGGAATAATAAACTCCGCCGCAATACCTTCACCGCCACCTATACACTGCTGTTTTAGGCACGTTGGGCTTCGCCGCTGGGCTTTTTGTCGCTTTTTATAAAAAGCTCCGCAAAAATTTTTAGTGTAGCCTTTGCGTTGAGGCTGGGCGTGATACCCTATAGCTCCTATTGGCCATATTACTCCTATAAATCCTATAAGAGCCATAGGAGCAATAGGAGTAATAAGAGTTCTATGACTTTCTTTAAGGCCCTTAAAGTCCTTAAGGCCATTAATAATAAAAGGTGTAAAACAGAGAGAGCCGACTGCAAAAGTCGGCTCTCTCTGTTTCTTTGGGGGCTCAGTCGTTATTTGGCGGTGCGCACCCTGCGGAAGTGGTTGGGGGTCACAACTGCCCTACTGCCACCCTTGGCCGCAGCAGCGTAATCTTCGCTGGCATCGACAATCTCCATATCACCCACATAGTCAAGTACTACCGATTCTCCGTAGTCATCGGTACACCTGGCAGCAATCTGGTATTTGGCATTGGTGCGTTTGATGCTCACAGTGCCCTCGGTAATAAGGCCATAGTCGACGAAGTAGTCATCCTCGTCGAGTGTGCCGTGGTAGCTACCCACCAGGTAGGCGCCCTCCTCATCCTCCTCCTCGCCACCAGGCAGAAGTGCATACTGTGTGCCATCTATGCTATACTCGCCTACGGGTGTTACCGATCCTGCAGGGGCTATCAGCTCTAAAGTGTAAACGTGGTTACCAGCATAGAAGTCGATGAGGAAGTTGGTGGTACCATTGTAGTAAAAATCGCCATAGTTGTAGCAAGTTACCGAGTCGAATGCAAATTCTTCTGTGGTAAATGTGGTGTACTCTACGGTGGTCACAACCTCGCCCTCGGCATTCAGGCCGCAAGCCCACACAAAGTAGCGAGTGGCAGCGTCGAGGTAGTCGAAGGTGTAGCTGTCCGAACTATTTGCAGGCAGCAACAGCGAGGTTACAAAGTCGACATAGGGGTACTCCTCGACGGTGGTCTGGTAGTAGTCGACCATCATAAGCCACGACTCCTCCATCAGCTCGGCCACGTCGTTGTTGTCGAGTTCGTTCTCGCCCTCCTCGGCATAGGCAACGCCCCAGTACCAATCTACGGGCAGCTCGTCGGAAGCCGTAACAGTGATTTTGGCGCCATTGTGGCTAATGTCGTCTATGTCGAAGGTGAAGTACTCTGCTGTGGGGCAAATCTCTGGGCCAGGGCCCTCTTTCTTGGCGCAACTTGTTGCGGTGATGACCATTGCCAGGGCTATGGCTACGGTTGTAAAGGCGCGTTGAATGTTGAAGCTCATAACTTGGTGGATATAAGTAATGAATGTCTATTGTTTCTCCTCTGGAATTGCGTGCTCCTCCTGCTTTTTCTCCTCGGGAATTGAGGGTTCTTGCTGTTGGTCGGCGGTAGAGGACTCGGGTTGTTGGGGCTCGTCGGTGGACTGGGTGTGCTCGTGATTGAGGCGTATCAACTCGGCTTTGAGCTCAATGGCCGAGAGTCCTCGACGTATCTTGCCATTGTGGGCAACAGATATGCCGCCAGTCTCTTCCGACACCACAATCACAATGGCGTCGCTCTCTTCGCAAAGTCCCACAGCGGCCCTGTGGCGCATACCGAACGAGAGAGGCACCTCGCTCTTGGTCGAGGGCAACACGCACTTGGCGGCCCTGATGCGACCATTCTCGATTACCATTGCGCCGTCGTGCAGGGGCGAGTTCTTGAAGAATATGTTGCGCACCAGCGAGTCGCTAATCTTGGCGTCAACCTCCACGCCACTGGCCACCACATCATCGAGGCTACCTGCCTGCTTGATAACAATCAGCGCACCCGTAAGAGTTGCACTCATATCGCCGCAAGCCTTCACGATGGGGTTGATGCTCGCCTCGATGTCGACGTGTTTGGCTGCCTGCTTGGGGTATAGCAACTTACGCAACATATTCAGTGGGCCCGACTGTTGACCTCTGTCGCCAATAGATTGCAGGAACTTGCGAATCTCGGCCTGGAAGATTACAATTAGCGCAATAAGTCCCACGCTTACCACGTCGCCCAGGATGCCGCTCATAAGCTCCATATTCAGCGCCCTGGCCACAACCCAGCTGAAGTAGATGAGCACAATACCCGTGAGTATGCTGGTGGCGTTGGTGCCGCGTATCAGTTTGTAGATATAGTACATAATGGTCGCAACCATCAGTATATCTATGATGTCGACAAGTGTAATCTTAATGAAGCCCATAAGTATAGTGTCTGTGCGTTAGGTTTGGAGTGGGGTGGAGTGGGGCAATATGGCTATTGCATCTCCCAATCCATCGAGCCGTCTTTGTTGTCTTTAACTCGTATGCCAATCTCGCCGAGGCGGTTGCGAATCATATCGCTTGTGGCCCAATCCTTGTTGGCTTTGGCGTTGCGACGTACCTCGAGAAGCATATCCATCAGGGGCGACAGTTTGTCGTCGGCCTCGTCGGCCTTCTCGTTGCGCAGGCCCAGGATGTCAAATACATAGAGCTGGATGGTGGCCTTCAGACTCTCCAGGTCGGCAGCCGAGATATGCTCTTTGCCGTCGGCTATAGAGTTGATTATTCGTACCCAGTCGAACAGGGCGCTGATGACCATTGGCGACGAGAGGTCGTCGTTCATAGCCTCTTCGCAACGCCTTGCCAGGTCGGCCACATCTACGGTCGAGCTCTCCGAGGGTTTCAGCTTGGCGAGCGTGTCGACGGCCTTCATCAACCTGTCATATCCCTTCTCGGCAGCCTGCAGAGCCTCGTTCGAGAAGTCGAGGGTCGAGCGGTAGTGGGCCTGGAGGATGAAGAACCTGACGGTCATAGGCGAGTAGGCCTGCTCCAACTTGTCGTGAGTGCCGCTGAAGAGCTGCTCGAGGGTGATGAAGTTGCCGAGCGACTTGCCCATCTTCTGTCCGCCTATGGTAATCATATTGTTGTGAATCCAGTAGTTGGCCGAGTCGTGGCCCAACGATGCACACGACTGGGCAATCTCGCACTCGTGGTGGGGGAACATAAGGTCCATACCGCCACCGTGGATGTCGAACTTCTCGCCCAAGTACTTGGTGCTCATAGCCGTACACTCCAAGTGCCAGCCTGGGAAGCCGTCGCTCCAGGGCGAGGGCCAGCGCATAATGTGCTCGGGCTGTGCCTTTTTCCAGAGGGCAAAGTCGTAGGAGTTGGTCTTGTCGCCCTGGCCGTCGATGTCGCGAGTGCCTACAAGCACGTCATCGAGGTTGCGGCCCGAGAGTTTGCCGTAGTGGAACTTCTGGTTGTACTTGGCTACGTCGAAGTAGATTGAGCCGTTGCTCTCGTAGGCATAGCCTGCGTCGATAATCTTCTTCACCAGCTCGATTTGCTCGATTATGTGGCCGCTTGCGTGGGGCTCAATCGAGGGGGGCAGTACACCCAGCTTGTCCATAAAAGTATGGTAGCGGTTGGTGTAGTACTGCGCAACCTCCATAGGCTCGAGCTGCTCGAGGCGAGCTTTCTTGGCGATTTTGTCCTCGCCCTCATCGGCATCGTGCTCGAGGTGGCCCACGTCGGTGATGTTACGCACATAGCGCACCTTGTAGCCCAGGGCGCGGAGGTGGCGGAATAGCAGGTCGAAGGTGATGGCGGGGCGAGTGTGGCCCAGGTGGGGATCGCCATATACGGTGGGGCCGCACACATACATACCGACGTGTTCGGCGCTGATTGGTACAAACTCCTCTTTGCGGCGAGTGAGTGTGTTGTATAGCATTAACTTTGTTGCCATAGTTATTTGGGGTAAAAAAATGGTTCTTTTCAGGTTGTAAAAGTACTCATAATTTTCTTAACTTTGCAAAATTATAATGACTATTTGCCGTTATTGACTTGTAAGGCCGTATTTTTGAACGGATATATGAATATGTAAGTTATGAAACAGTATAGGAAAATCAACAATCTCGTGGGCTGGGGCACATTCGTTGTGTCGCTCCTGGTCTACATCCTCACCACCGAGCCGAGTGCCAGTTTTTGGGACTGCGGCGAGTTTATCCCCACATCGTACAAACTTGAGGTTGGTCACCCCCCAGGGGCACCCCTCTTTATGATGATTGCCAACTTCTTTACCCAGTTTGCCTTTGGCGACGTAACGAAGGTGGCGCTGATGGTGAACATTATGTCGTGTACGGCTGCGGCAGCCACGATTATGTTCCTCTTCTGGGCCATTACCCACATTGCACTGCGTATGCTGGTGCGTAGGGGCACTGCGCCTACCAAGGGACAGACCATCACCATCATAGGTGCAGGCCTGGTGGGTGCTATGGCCTACGCCTTTACCGACACCTTCTGGTTCTCGGCAGTCGAGGCCGAGGTCTATGCCCTATCATCGCTAATGACAGCGGTGGTCTTTTGGGCCATACTCAAGTGGGAAGAGGTGGCCGACGAGCCTGGCAACGAGCGCTGGTTGGTGCTGATTGCCTACCTGATGGGCCTCTCGATTGGTGTCCACATCCTCAACCTGCTCACCATCCCTGCGCTGGCATTTGTCTACTACTTCCGCAAGACTGCCAAAGTAAGTTGGAAGGGACTGCTGGGTATGACCGCACTGAGTGGTGTGCTCATTCTGTTTGTCAATAGCATCATCATACCCTACACTACACAGGTGGGCGCCTGGTTTGACCGTATGCTCAACGGCATTGGGCTGCCCGTAAACGCAGGCTTTGCGATATATGTGGTGCTGCTGTTTGGCGCCCTGGGCGTGGGCATCTACCTCACCCAAAAGAGGGGACTCAAGCTGGCAAACCTGTTGGTCACCTGCCTGACTGTAATACTCATCGGCTACTCGAGCTACGCCTCGGTGCTGATTCGTGCGGCAGCCAACCCTCCTATGAACTCCAACGACCCCGACAACCCATACTCGCTGCTCTACCTGCTGAACCGCGAACAGTATGAGGCTCAACCAATCCTCTCGGGCGTGCCCTACTCGGCCCCCATTGAGGACGTTACCTACAAGACCAAATACTATGTCAACGACAAGGGCAAGTATGTGGGCGAGAAGGTGGTAAGCGGCTACACCTACCCCGATGAGTTCAAGAGCATCTTCCCCCGTATGTGGTCGAGCAAAGAGCACCACATCGAGGGCTACAAGTCGTGGGGCGGAGTCAAGGGCAACAAGAAGATTCGCCACGAAGGCCAAGTGTACGAGGTGCCCACGTTTGGCGAGAATGTGCGCTACTTCATCAACTACCAGTTGGGCTTTATGTACTGGCGCTACTTCTTGTGGAACTTCGTAGGCCGCCAGAGCGACAACCAGTCGGTGGGCGAGATTACCGACGGACAGTGGATGTCGGGCATAAAACCCTTTGACGAGGCGATGATTGGCCCCCAGGACAACCTGCCCGATGAGATGGCCAACAACAAGGGGCGCAACCACTACTACTTCCTGCCACTGCTGCTCGGCTTGGCAGGCCTGCTGTGGCAGTTGGGCCGCAACCCCAGGTACTTTACGGTGGTGGCTTGGCTGTTTGTGATGATGGGCGTGGCGCTGGTGGTGTACTTCAACTCGCCTCCAGGTGAGCCTCGCGAGAGGGACTATGTCTACGCAGGCTCGTTCTATGCCTTCTGTATGTGGATTGGCCTGGGAGTAGTGGCTGTTAAGGAGTGGATTGAGCGCTTGGGCCGCAAGAAGAACGAGGCTGTGCCCGCAGTGGTGGCAACGGTGCTCTGCCTGAGTGTGCCCACCATACTCTGTGCCGAGAACTGGGACGACCACGACCGCAGCGGCCGCTATGTTATGAGGGATATGGGCTACAGTTACCTGAACTGTATGTTGCCCAACTCGATAGTCATCAACTTTGGCGACAACGACACCTTCCCACTCTGGTACAACCAAGAGGTTGAGGGTATTAGGCCCGACGTTAGGATTATGAACCAGAGCTACTTGGGTGGCGGTTGGTATGTCGACGAGATGAAGTACAAGTACAACGACAGCGAGCCCGTGCCATTCTCGTTCCCCAAAGAGAAGTATATCTATGCCAACGATTACATCTTTGTTGAGGACGTGGTCGACTACCGCGTGCCTATCCAGCAGGCTATTGCCATTGTGCGTAGTGAGGCCGAGGGTACCAAGATTTTCTACGACGAGGACCTGTCGTTCGACTTCCTGCCCCAGCACAAGCTCTCGCTGCCCGTAAATAAGGAGAACGTGCTCAAATCGGGCATCGTAGACCCCAAAGACGAGGCCTTGATTCTTGACAGCATCGACCTCGACATCAAGGGCAACACCCTCGAGAAGCCCGAGTTTATGATTCTCGACCTGCTGGCCAACTTCAACTGGGAGAGGCCCATATACTTTGTTCAACCCACGCTGCTCAAAAATATCGGCATACTCGACTACTTGCAGTTCGACGGCTTTGCCTACCGACTTGTGCCCATCAAGACCAAGTACGAGAGCGCAACCGAGATTGGCCGCATCGACAGCGACTACCTCTATGACGTGTTTATGAACCGCGCCCGCTATGGCAATGTGAAAGACGAGAGCGTCTATATTGACAACTTCTCGCGCTACAATATCAACTCTACCCAGGTGCGTGGCGGCTTTGCACGCCTGGCCGAGCAGTTAGTCCTCGAGGGCAAGAGCGACAAGGCCATCGAGGTGCTCGACCGAGTGATGGAGGAGTTGCCTCTCTCGCAACTGCCCCACAACTACCAGTCGTTCCCCTTGATTGATGCCTACTATATGGCAGGGGCTACCGACAAGGGCGACGCTCTGGCACGTCACTTTGCACACGACATCACCCAGAAGCTCTACTACTACTTCACCTTCCCCGACAACAAGCAGGACTACATCACCGATGAGCTGCTCGACGAGTTCAAGTACCTCGAGCACCTGACCTACTCGCTGCTGTTGCCCAACGACCGTATGGAGTTGGTGGCCGAGTGCGACAAGAGCTTGGAGATTGCCGAGCTGTTCCTCGGTATGACCCGCAACGAGCAGGGTACTCCCGAGAGCAATATCACCCCCGTTCACGACGGCACACGCGATGAATTCCTCGACAGCATCGAGGGCATCTTCATCGTTCCCGCCGAGGTCGAGGTAGAAACTGTAATCAACCCCTCGTATAACGAATAGAACTATTTGAGTTGAAACGCCTGCTTGCCATACTGGTTGCCACACTCTGGTTGTGTGGTGGTGCTGCGGCCCAAGAGGTCGTGGGGTTGCTGCCGCGAGGGTGGGAGCCACTGACCGACTACCCCCTGGCGTGGAGTGGCGAGGGCGACTTTGACCAGTGGCGCACCCAGGCGAGGGCCAAAGTTACCGAGCTGATGGGTATCGCCCCCGAGGCCCCAACATCGACCACCTACCAAGTGCTCTGCACCGAGCAGCGCACAGGCTACAAGGCCCACAAGATACGCTTTGAGGTGTCGGCCGACAACCATATTGTTGCCTACCTGCTGGTGCCCGATACAGAGGGGCCTCACCCCGCACTGGTGGCCCTGCACGACCACGGAGCCAAGTTCTCGATAGGCAAGGAGAAGATGATTAGGCCCATTGGCGAGAGTGCCGAGGTGGTGGCCCAGGCCGACGAGTGGCTCACAAAGTGCTACGACGGAGTATATACGGGCGACTGGTTTGCCCAGCAGGGCTATGTGGTACTGGCCATTGATGCGCTGCTGTGGGGCAATCGTGGCGAGGGGGCCGATGGCCGACAAACTCGCTACGACACCCAGCAAGCCCTGGCAAGCAACTGCCTGAAGATGGGTACAACGCTGTGTGGCATAATTACTTGGGATGACCTGCGGAGTATAGATTTTCTGGCCGCACAAGAGTTTGTAGACCCCGAGCGCATTGGTCTCTACGGCCACTCGATGGGTGGTCATAGGGCCTGGATGGCAGCAGCCCTGAGCGACAAGGTTGCAGCCGTAGCCTCGGTATGCTGGATGGCTACAAGCGATGCACTGCTGGCGGCAGGAAATAACGAACTCAAAGGTGGCTCGGCCTTTACTATGCAGGTACCGATGCTCAGCCGCTGGCTCGACAACCCCGATGTGGCATCGCTCGCCTGCCCCAGGGCGGCACTATTCATCTCGGGCGCAAAGGACAAACTCTTCCCTACAGGGGTTGCGGAGGCCTACGCCAAGATGCAGAGCGTGTGGGCTTCGCAGGGGGCTGCCGACCGCCTTACTTGTACTATCTATCCCGACTCGCCCCACTACTTCGGCAAGCAGATGCAAGCCCAGGTGGCCGAATTTTTTGCCAAAGAGTTGAAGAAGTAGCCAATGACGTTCAAAATAATCAGTCAAATGATTTGCAAAAACATCGAGGGCCTCTGCGGTTGCAGAGGCCCTCGACGCCCATATAGAACTCAAATTTATATTATTTTGTTCCTTTATCTTTTATCTCATTTGCTCCCAACTACTGCAGCAGAGGTACGCGCAGCGTAGTGGTGGTGTCGCTCTCGTTGTAGACCGAGCCGTAGGGGGTAGGCTCGATTGAGCCCACAAACTCATTGACCTTGCCAGACTCGTCCCACCAGTACCAGTTGAACACAACGTAGAGGCTATAGATTGCGCCGCTATCGTCGTCATCGCGGTTGTAAATCTCCTGAATATCCTCGGTCAGGCGGAACGATACCCACTCGTATATGCCCTCGCACTTGTCGGTCGAGGCGTTTGTGCCGTCGCCCTTGTGGCGAAGCATCAGAGCCATAGTGTTGTCTGACGACTCGGCATCGTTAAAAATGAGGTCAATGTCGTGAACAAAGTCCTTGGGGGTGTCGAGCCCCTCGACATAGCATATCTGCACATTCACATACCCACCCGACACAGTGGCCTGAACGGGCGACACAGGGTCGGTACCCAGTGCCTTCTTCTCCTCCTCTGTCATCTGCGAGAGCATCTTCATATCCTCGATGTGGAGGGGGTAGATGCAGTTCAGGCGGATGTCGAAGGTGCTGCCACCTCGGTTTCTCAGCACCGTATAGTTGTAGAATATGCGGCCACTGAGAGCCTTCACCTCGTCCTCGCTCAGCTGTGCGCCCAGCTCTGTGATGTAGAGCAGATCGCCCGAGTCCTCGCTAATAGTGCCTGCTACTCCATCAATCGTGCCAAAAGCTGTGTAGGCATTCATATTCTCATTCATTCCGTCCAGGTCGGCCGAACACGCAGCCGCAACAACTGCCAGAGCGGCCACCATAGCCACCCTGAAAAAACTAACCACCCTGTTGTTATTCATCAATTTCATCTTCTTTACTTTGTATCGTATGTCTATTATTTGTTCCAATTTTATCTAAACGCAAACCTCAAGCCTGCCATAAGCGAGAAGCCCAGGGGGTGCTCCGAGCGCCACGACGAGGGCTGGGGCTTGGTGGCGGTCCAGTAGCCCACGCCAGCCTCGGCAAAGAGGCCCAGGTTGTCCACCAGCCTATAATTTACACCTGCTGCGGCATTGAGCCCAATCTGCACACCCTCGGTGTTGATATCCTCGACTATGTTGATTGCCCCGTCGATATACTGCCTCTTCTTGGCGGCCACGCAGAACTCAATCGAGCCGCCAGCCTTGCCGTAGAGCGACAGCGAGCCGAAGTTGACCAGGTTGATGTTCACAGCCAGGGGCACACCAATGTAGTGCAGATTCTGGGTGTAGTGATAGGTGCTCACCTTGCCCGAGTTGTTGCTCTTTGAGTAGAGGTTGGTGTAGGTTACACCGCTCTCTAATGCGAGCCACTCGCCCAGGGCAAAAGTTGCATTCAAGCCCACCGAAACGGGCATATAGTGCTTCAGCTCCGACACCTCTTTGCGTGGAGCTTTCATAAAAGTGGGGGTACCTGCCAGGGAGCCATCGCCACCTTGAGCGGCCTGCTCGCTGACCAGCATTGCGCTGTTGGCCAGGTTGTTGACCTGTATGTGGCCCTGATTGAATCCCACATTGGAGGCATATAGGCTCACATCGGTGGGGGCCAAAAGCCTCAAACCATCCTCCTCATCGGCGTAGTAGTAGTCCTCGCCGAGTACGCTGCGCCAGTACTCCTCAATCTCGGCATTGCTCTTGCGCTGCGATTTGCGCTTGGTGTGCTGTGTGGAGGTCAATTTCTTTGTGGTGGCGCTCTTCTTCGAGTTGTCGGCAACCACCTCGGTCGACTGCTTTATGTTGTCGGCCTCGCCCTCATTGACGCTACTCTCGCCTGCGGCCTTGACCGAGGCTGGGTGTTGCTGCTGCGATGACGAGGAGAGCAGGTTGTGGGGCGTAGCTGCTGCCAACCACTCTTGTACGCTTGGCTGCTCGCCTTGTATCTCTACTTCGGGCTGCTGGTCGGGCAGGGTGGGCTGCTCGGGCTGCACCTCGGCCACCACAACCTCTTCGGGGGCGCTCTGGTCGGTCATAACCACCACACCCACAAAGAGGGCAATGGCTGCTGCCACCGCCACGCTTGTACGCACCCACTGGCGGCTCCACAGAGGCACCACGCGCTTGGGCTGCTGCTCCACAACCTCGGGAGCCTCTGCCACCTGCTGCTCGGCCTCTTGGGTGGCAACAGGGGTGGCCTGGCCCATAGCGGCGAGCGTGGCTTCAATGCGGTCGAAGAGCCCCTCGGATGGCATCTCGCGCATCTCGGAGAGCTTGTCGCCCAGCAGTTGGTCAAATATATCTCGTTTGTCGTTCATACTTTTTTGTGTCTAACGTCTAACGTCGAGCGTCGAACGTCTTTTTTCTTTTCTTTAAGGGCCTTAAAGCCTTTAATGACCTTAAGGTCCTTAAAGCCAAATCTATAAAAGCCCCTCGGCCCTCAACTTTCCCAAAGCCCTCGGCCCTCAACTTTCCAAAAACCCTCGGCCCCATCATTACGCCCCTGGGCCCTTAAAATTCGCCCTCCTCGTAGGAGTGCCGCAGCTTTTCGGCAAGCCGCTGCTTGGCGCGGAGGTATTGGCTGCGACTGGTGGCCTCGTTTATGCCGAGCATTTGGCCTATCTCGGCGTGAGTGTAACCCTCGACGGCGTAGAGGTTGAGCACCATTCGGTATCCCTCGGGCAGCTCCTCAATGGCCTTGCGCAGGTCGGTCGCCCCTATTTGGGCCAGAGCATCGGGTGGGGCTCCTCCTGTGCGCCTGGGCGGCAAGTCGCCCACATCTTCATCGACCACCCCCAGCGGATTGGCCTTGCGCAGGTGGGTTAGTGCGGTGTTCACAAATATGCGCCTACACCAAGCGTCAAATACTCCCTCGCCTCGCCAGTCGCCAATCTTGGTAAAGAGGGTTATAAACCCGTCGTGGAGCAGGTCTTCAGCGGTGGCCTTGTCGGTCACATAGCGCCTGATGACGGCAAACATAAGGGGTGCGTAGTGGTCGTATAAGGCCCTACGAGCTTGGCTATCGCCCTTGCGACAACCCTCTATGATACCAATCTCTATCAACGTCTGACTTGCTCATACATTGGTATGACGCAAAACGGGGGTAAAACGTTGCATCGTACCACTGAAAAAAGTGAAAAATTTTTTGCTACCTGCCTCGCTGGGCAATTACGAACTCTACCTCTTTGAACAGGTAGTGGCGCAACTGGCCGTCGGCCTTGTGGCGTAGGGCCAGCTCGCCCGAGGGCTTAACCCCCTCGAGGGTGGCCACAAACTCCTCGCCCGAGGGTAGCTTGTAGGTATGCTCGCTCGCCAAGCGATAGAGGTGCGAGTGGTAGTCGGCCTGCAACCTCTCGGGCTCGCTCTTCAACATCTCATAGCGGGCCTCAAGTGCGTCGTACAACTTCTCGAATACCTCGTTGATGTTGTGCTCACTGCCCGTAAGCAGAGCCAGCGATGTTGGGTTGGGCACCCACTCGGCAAACTTCTTCTGGTTGATATTCAGGCCAATGCCCACAATCGTGCGGGCCAACTTGCCCTCGGTGCCCAGGTCGTGCTCTATGAGCACTCCACACACCTTGTCGTCGCCCACATATATATCGTTTGTCCACTTGATAGTGGCCTCCACTTGGTACTGCGCCAGAGTATCGACCAGCGCCAGGGCTACAGCCTCGGAGAGCAGGAACTGCTCTTTGGCAGGCAGGAAGTCGGGCTTCCAGATGAGCGAGAGGGTGAGGTTTTGCCCTGCGGCACTGTCCCACTTGTTGCCCCTCTGGCCTCGGCCTGCGGTCTGCTCGAGTGCTACCACCACGTCACCGTGGGCATAGCAGGGGTTTTTGGCCTCTGCATTGGTCGATGTCATCTTTTTGAAAACAAAAACAGCCATATCTTTTTTGTCGACCGTCGACCGTCAACCGTCGACCGTCTAAATGAATTGAGAATTGAAAATTGAGAATTGACAGACCCCTCCGCCCTTACGGGCACCTCCCCTAACTTAGGGGAGGAGTAATCCTATAACTCCTATAACTCTTATAAATCCTATTTTCCCTTAATGGCCTTAAAGTCCTTAAGGGCCTTAATGACTTAGGTCTGATAGACTCCTATACCGACAGGTCAAACTCGCGCAAGGCATCGTTGAGCGAGGTCTTTTTGTCGGTCGACTCTTTGCGCTGGCCGATAATCAGGGCGCAGCTCACCTGGTAGTCGCCAGCAGGGTAGTGGCGCGTGTAGCTGCCAGGGATGACCACCGAGCGAGGGGGAACATAGCCTTTGTACTCAACAGGCTCGGGCCCCGTAACGTCTATAATCTTGGTCGAGGCGGTGATAACAGTATTGGCACCCAGCACCGCCTCGCGGCCAATATGCGCACCCTCAACCACAATACACCTCGAACCGATGAAGCAGTTGTCCTCGATGATTACGGGGGCTGCCTGCACGGGCTCCAACACACCGCCAATGCCCACACCACCGCTCAGGTGTACACCCTTGCCAATCTGGGCACACGAGCCTACCGTTGCCCAGGTATCAACCATAGTGCCGCTATCGACGTAGGCACCAATGTTGACATACGAGGGCATAAGAATTGTACCCTTGGCCAGGTAGGCGCCATAGCGAGCTACAGCGTGGGGCACCACCCTCACGCCCAACTGCTCGTAGCCGTGCTTGAGAGGCATCTTGTCGTAGAACTCCAGGTCGCCTGCGTGCGAGGTTTTCATTCCGTGGGTGGGGAAGTAGAGTATTACTGCCTTCTTTACCCACTCGTTCACTTGCCACTTGCCCTCGGCTATGGGCTCGGCCACGCGCAAGGTACCCTTGTCGAGCAGGTCAACCACCTCTTCGATGGCAGCCAGAGTTGCGGGGTTGTGGAGTTGCTCGGCATCGGCCCAAGCAGCCTCGATTTTGGTTTTCAATTCGCTATACATATCTACTATAAAATTACTTAATTTGTCATAATTGGCGCTTAAAAAAAGCGCATTATGCAAAGATGCAAAAAATAGTGGATATTTGTATTATATTTGCGCCGTTTTGGACAGAAAATTACACTGCAAACAGACTTTCTATACATTTATGAGCACTACTCACAACAAAGAAAACCAAACCTCAATGCCCTTGCCCGAGGTCAAACGCCTCGATATGGCCGCCAAACCTCGCCGAGTGGCCTGGTGGTTGAGGCCCATTATGTGGCTCGCCTCGTTCCCAGTGACGTGGCTCCACCGCACACGCATTGAGCGCGTAAATATGGAGGGCGTCAAGAGGCCCTACCTGTTGCTCTGCAACCACAACGCCTTCTACGACTTTATGGTGGCCGTCAAAGCCACCTTCCCCAACCACGCCTACTACATTGTAGCCATCGACGGCTTCGTTGGCATTGGCGGACTGCTCCACTGGCTTATGGCCCGCGTGGGGTGCATTCCCAAGCGCAAGTTCACCAGCGACACCCGACTGGTGAGGCAGCTGCGCGAGGTGGCCGACAAGAAGAAGATTGTGGCCTTCTATCCCGAGGCTCGCTATTCGCTCTGTGGCACCAACGCCATTCTGCCACCCTCGTTGGGCAAGCTGGTCAAGATGCTCAAGCTGCCCGTCGTAACCCTTATCACCCAGGGCAACCACATTAACTCGCCCTTCTGGCACACTGGCGACCGACTGATTAAGACCAAGGCCACGATGAAGCAGATTCTCACCGCCGAGCAGGTCGAGCAGATGGACTACAACCAGATTATGGAGGTCATCGACCGCGAGTTCTACTACGACGACTTTGCTTGGCAGCGCGACAACCAGATTCGTATGGTCAAGAAGAATCGTGCCGAGGGGTTGCACCGCGTTCTCTACCAGTGCCCCCACTGCGGCAAAGAGTACCGTATGGCTTCGGAGGGTGCCGAGCTGTGGTGTAAAGAGTGTGGCCACCGCTGGTGGATGAACGAGTATGGCCAGTTGGAGGCCACCGAGGGCGAGAGCTACTATCCCCACATTCCCGACTGGTACGAGTGGCAGCGCCAAAACGTGCGTCGCGAGGTCGATGCAGGTACCTATGGCATAACCGTCAAGGCCGATGTGCGCTCGCTGCCCAACCCCCGCAGGTTTATCGACGTTGGCGAGGGCACCTTTACCCACGATATGAAGGGCTTTAGGCTCGACGGCACCTTTGATGGTATGGAGTACAACCTGACCATCCCTGCCAAGGCTCGCTACTCGATACATATCGAGTACGACTACCGCAAGTGGCACCGCGACTGCATCGATTTGAGCACCCTTACGGATACGATGTTTGTATTTCCCCAGGGCGAGGATTTCTCGGTTACGAAGATGTCGCTTGCGTGCGAGGAGATTTACAAAAAGCTCAACAAAGAGTAGCCCCTCCCTCCCACACACACAAAGAGAGGCTCGGCAGTCGCACTGCCGAGCCTCTCTTGTTCTATCATTAAAGCCATTAAGGCCCTTAAGGCAAGCCCTTTGAGCCCTTCGCCTAATAGGTAAAACTGCTGCCTCCAATGAACTCGCGCAGTAGCGAGGTGGGCGGAATCTCCTCGGTGCGGAACTCTGCAAAGTTGTCGAGGAATTTGAGCAGTCGCTGCGCCTCGCCATACTCCTCCATAGTGTCGGGCACTTCGTGCAGCAGTGGCTCGACAAATCTCTTCAGCACAGGTATCTCATAGAAGAGCGACGAGTTGAACATCACATCGGCATTCTCCTGGTAGGGGAAGATATGTTTCTCCTCGCCCCTGCGCACACTCTGCCAGCGCTTGAGGGTTGCCCCTGCCGAGGTGCCACGATAGGCGTTGTCGCGCACGATGCGGCGAATCAAGCGGTTGTCGGTGGTGGGTATGCGCGAGAGGTTGTCCATCGAAATGGAGGTGAAGCACGACAGGTAAATCTTAAACTTGTAGTGCTCCGAAATATCGGCCGTCAGGCGTGGATTGAGTCCGTGAATACCCTCAATGACCAGTATCGAGTTGTGGCCCAGGGTGAGGGGCTTGTCGTGCCACTGGCGACGGCCAGTGATAAAGTCATAACGGGGGATGTCTACGGTCTTGCCTGCAAACAGGTCGGTCAGGTTCTCGTTGAAGGTCTTGATGTCCAGAGCGTCGATACTCTCGTAGTCATACTCGCCATTGCTGTCGCGTGGGGTGCTCTCGCGGTCGACAAAGTAGTCGTCGAGCGAAATCATAACGGGCTGCAGGCCGAGTATGCGCAGCTGTATGCCCAGTCGCTTGGAGAAGGTGGTCTTGCCACTCGACGAGGGGCCCGAAACGAGCACCAGTTTGGTACCTCTATGGCGATGAGCCTCGGCCACTCGGTCGGCAACCTCGGCCAACTTCTTCTCGTGGAAGGCCTCGGCAACCTTAATCAGGTCGCTGCCATCGCCCTCGGCAATCTTGCGGTTCAGCTGGCCTATGTGGGCCACGCCCATAACCTCTACCCAATCTTTGAACTGCTGGAACACGTCGAACATCTTGTCCTGCGGAATCATTGGCTCCAGCTTGTCGGGGGCGGTGCGCTGGGGTATGGCAATGTAGATGCCATTGTAGTATACGGCCAGGTCGTACAGGTGCAGGTAGCCCGTCGAGGGGGCCAGAGCCCCGTAGAAGTAGCCTGCCATATCGTCAATCTTGTAGACCGTAACGTAGAGGTGGGGGCGCGAGGAGAGAATCTCAATCTTGTCCTCAAAGCCCAAGTTGCGGTAGGTAGCGATAGCCTCGTCGTGCAACATCTTGTGGCGCACGATGGGTAGGTTGGCAGCAATCAGCTCGTCCATACGTCGCTTAATCGAGGCAACCACCTCGGGCGTAGAGACAATGCCCTCAATCTCGCAGTAGAAGCCCCTCGACACCGACTGGGTAATCTTGAAGGTGTGGTCGGGGTAGAGGTCGTGCACAGCCTTGTGCAGTGTGATGAACAGGGTGCGCTGATAGACCCTCATACCTGCAAAGTGGGTTATGTCGATAAACTTTACCGACACAGGGTCGGCAATCCTGTAGTCCAACTCTCGGATTGAGTTATTCACATAGGCCGCCAAGTAGGGGTGCCCCTTTTCGTTGCCAATCTGTGCGGCCACCTCGGCCAGCGAGGTGCCCCACGCCACTTCCATTGTGCCCTGAATGTTTTGGCACACTATCTTTACTCTCTTTTCCATAGGGTAAGGTTGTTATAGTTTTAATCGGGTAGTATTGTCCCAAAGTTAAAAAAATAATAGTAATTTTGTGCTATTGTTAACGATTTTATTTCAACCTACACTATGCGTACCAACCGTTTTTCACTTTTTGCAACACTTTTTGCGACAATTTTCGCCTTCAGCAGTTGCGCCCCCAAGAGCCAAAACCTGATAATCATCTCTACCAGCGACATCCACTCGGCCATAGACCGACTGCCACAGTTGGCTACGCTCATTGACCAGGCCCACGCCCAAGATACAGCCCAGGTGTTTGTGGTCGATGCAGGCGACCGCTGGACTGGTAACGCCTATGTTGATATGGCTACCCACGCAGGCCAGCCCATCATTGAGCAGATGAACCGCCTCGGTTATGACGTGGCCACCATAGGCAATCACGAGTTCGATATGGGGCTCGACACCCTGCAGGCTCGCATCGACGATGCCGAGTTTGACGTGGTGCTGGCCAACGTAAACACTGGCACCACCCCCCTCAAGCAGCCCAAGCCCTACGTTATCAAGCGTGCAGGGGGCGTGAAGGTGGGCTTTCTGGGCATAGTGACCAACTACGCCAACGGCCACCCCGACGGCGATGATCCAACATTTGTCGGCACCGAGTTCTACTCGCCCGAGCAGACTGCCGAGCGTTATGGTGCCGAGCTGCGTCGCAAGAGCGATGTTATGGTGGTTATTTCGCACTGCGGCCTCGATCGCGACACCACCAACGTGGCCCGTTCGTTCCCCTATGCCGACCTGATAATCAGCGGCCACACCCACGAGTGCTACGACGGCAAGGCCGAGGGGGTACAGGTAATCCAGGGCAATAACAAACTCCGCGCCGTAGGCCTTACGACCATCAAGGTCGAGAAGGGCAAGGTGGTGGATATCCAGAGCCGCTTCATCGACCTGCCCACCGAGGGCAAGGCCAGTGTGGCTGCCGAGGTTGAGGCATACAAACAAGACCCCTACCTTATCGAGAGCATCGGTACCCTCACTGCCGAGGCCAATAAAACAGGTCTTGCACAGCTGATGACCGACACTGGTCGCCAAACCGTAGGCACAGATCTGGGCTTCTACCACATCGGTGGCACACGCATAGGCCACATTCCTGCAGGCGAGGTCAAGAGGGCCACAATCTATGAGCTCGAGCCCTTCAAGAGCTACCTGGTTATTACCAAGATGACTCTGGCCGAGATTGAGGAGATGATTATCAACAAGTTCAACGACACGACCAACTACAAAGAGTCGCACCGCGTAGACCTCATACCCTCGGGCCTCACATATACCATCTACACCGACGCTAAAGGTGATGCCGTAAGGGTTGACCTGCGCCCCGAGGTTAAGAAGGACGTCTACACCGTAGCCATATCCGACTACGTCTACGGCAATAAGACCTATAAATATACTCGCCAACCCGAAGATGGTCGCACCGAACTGGTGACCGACTACCTTATCGACCTCTTCTCGCGCGGTCCCGTAACCCCCGACAACGCCCCTCGCGGCTTCATCGCCCGATAAGTGTTTTGGGGTTTCGACCACCCCTCCGACTGCTTGCGCAGTCACCTCCCCTGCGCGAGGACGCGCAGACAATTTCGACCACCCCTCCGACTGCTTGCGCAGTCACCTCCCCTGTCGTAGGGGAGATTGAGGTGGGGCTAGGTGAGGTCGTGCCGTCCTTATTACAGACCCCTCCGTCGCTTCGCGCCACCTCCCCTAACTTAGGGGAGGAGTGGCTGTGAGGGTAGATGACTCTCCCCCTAAGTTAGGGGGAGTGGCCGTAGGCCGAGGGGGTCTGTCAAGAAGGCTGACTGCTGACCGCTGATAGCTAAAACACACCCCTCCGCCCTTCGGGCACCTCCCCTAACTTAGGGGAGGAGTAGTTGTGGTGCTTCTATATCTCTTATTAGTCCTATAACTCCTATAAGAGCAATAGGAGTTATAGGAGTTCTATGATTTTTTTTAAGTCCTTAAAGTCCCTAATGACCTTAAGGACTTTAATGTTTTCTTGTGGGGTGGTTGGTGTTGGTTTCGGTTGGTGGTTATCAATTTCCCATTCCCCCTCTAAAGAGGGGGATTTATCCTATATATCCTATTGGTCCTATTACTCCTATAAATCCTATAAGAGCAATAGGAACAATAAGAGTTATAGGAGTTATATGATTTTCTTTAAGGGCCTTAAAGCCCTTAATGACTTAGTCTATCATCGGTCGGCAACCTTTTGGCGCAGTGTTTGCTGGGTGGTAGGCAGACACCAACAAATGACCGACTATGAGAGAGCGCAGTTTTGCCATAATCAAGCCCGATGCTGTGGCGGCACGCAAGGTCGGAAAGATTATTGATGCCCTGCTCGACGAAGGATTCGACATCGTGGAGATGCGTCAGGTGGTGCTCGACCGCCCCTCGGCCGAGCGCTTCTATGCCACCCACGCAGGCAAGCGGTTCTATGCCGACTTGGTCGACTTTATGACCAGCGGCCCCATTGTGGCCCTGCAAGTCGAGGGCGAAGATGCAGTGGCCCACTTGCGCAACTTTGTGGGCACAACCAACCCTCGCACAGCGGCCCGAGGCACCCTGCGGCGACGCTTTGGCACCTCGTCGCTCCGCAATGCCATTCACGCCAGCGACTCGCCAGGCAATGCAGCCCTTGAGGCATCACAATTCTTTGCTCCGAGATAAGCAACCTCAAAACAAAAGACCGACTCCGTAATTTCGGGGTCGGCCTTATTTGTTTTTGTTCGTGTGGCTAAAATATCAGGTGGGCCAGCCAAGCCAGCAGCCACGCAATGCCAGTATTGTAGATAATCGTAAACCACATCCACCCACGGCTGCCAGTCTCGCTACGCACTGTCGACAGGGTTGCTATGCAGGGGAAGAAGAGCAGTATAAAGACCATAAAGGCTATGGCCGACGAGGGAGTCATATTGCTCTGGGTGAGTATGTTGTCCGATAGCGAGGCTATGTCGTCGCCACCATAGAGTACTGCCATTGTGCTGACAACCAACTCCTTTGCAGGAATACTTGTCACCAGGGCCATACCTGCCCTCCAATCGAGCCCCAGGGGGCGCATTGCGGGCTCGATGAAGTGGCCTATGCGAGCCATATACGAGTTGTCGTTGGTGGCCGAGGCAACACTCTCGGTCGTAGCAACCTCGGTAGCCACCTCGCTCACCTCGGGGCGAGGGTAGTAGCTGAAGAACCAGATGACCACCGTAGCCAGCAGTATGGTTGTACCAATCTTTTTGATATACTGTGCGCACTTATCCCACATATGTCGCAAGGTCATCTTGGCGGTGGGCCAGCGGTAGGGGGGCAGCTCCATAACAAAGGGGGTTTCATCCTTCTTGAACTTGGTGCGACGTAGCAGTCGAGCCGTAGCGAAGGCCACCAATATGCCCAGCAGGTAGAGCGCAATCAGCACCGTTGCGGCGTGGCGTGGGAAGAAGGTGCCAGCCAGCAGCAAGAATACGGGCAGGCGTGCGCTACACGACATAAAGGGTGTAACCAGTATGGTAATCAGTCGGCTACTGTGGCTCTCGATGGTGCGCGTGGCCATAATTGCGGGCACGTTGCAGCCGAAGCCCATAATGAGAGGTATGAACGACTTGCCGTGTAGGCCCATTCGGTGCATCAGTCTGTCCATAATGAAGGCTGCGCGAGCCATATAGCCGCTATCCTCCATAAGCGAGATGAACAGATAGAGTATCAGTATGTTGGGCAAGAATACAGCCACGCTGCCCACGCCACCGATTATGCCGTTTACGACCAGGTCGCGCAGGGCTCCGTCGGGCATAAGGTCCCACAGCCACTCGCCCAGCAGGCCAAAGCCGCTCTCTATCCACCCCTGCGGATATGAGCCCAAGGCGTAGGTGGCGTAGAACATAATCCACACCAGCAGGATGAATATCGGGAAGCCGAGCCACTTGTTGGCCACCAGTCGGTCTATGCGGCGCGAGCGCAGGTTTATATCCACGCCCCCCTCGCTCAAGGTCTCCTCCAGAGCACCCGCAATGAAGCCATACTTGTAGTCGCTGATGATACTCTCGACATCGTTTTTCAGCTCGCGCTCAATGCGCTCGGCCGACTGGCGAGCCGTTTGGTGCCACTTGTCGAAATCTTTGCAGCCAGAGAGTATGCGCTCGACCTCTTTGTCGCCCTCAATCAGTTTGGCAGCCCAGTAGCGGATGGGGAATTGGCGTGGCACGTCGTCAGAGGCACGCAACAGGTCAGACACCTGGCGGATGACCTCTTCCATCTGTGGGCCGTAGTTGATATGAACGTGGCGGGCCACCTTGTTGCGCCCCTCGAAGAGTTCGATGACGGTGTCGAGCAGCTCCTCTAGTCCGTAGCCGCTCTTGGCAATCGTAGGTATAAAGGGTATGCCCACCATTGCACCCATCTGGGCGTAGTCAAACTTGGCACCGCTACGCTCCAACTCGTCGTACATATTCAGAGCCACTACGGTACGCTGGTTGAGGTCAATCAGTTCGCTCGTCAGGTAGAGGTTGCGCTCGAGGTTCGAGGCCACTACGGCGTTGATAATAACGTCGGGCATCTTCTCGTAGAGGTGTTCGCGCACATAGACCTCCTCGGGGGTGTAGGCCGAGAGCGAGTAGGTGCCTGGCAGGTCGGTGAGGTTGATGCGGTAGCCGCGATAGTTGAGCTTACCAAACTTGGCATCTACGGTCACGCCACTGTAGTTGCCAACGTGTTCGCTGCTGCCCGAGAGGGCGTTGAAGAGCGAGGTTTTGCCGCTGTTGGGGTTGCCCACCAGCGCCACGTTAATCTCGTTGCGGCGCAGGGTAGAGCCCACCTTGCGGCCACACGAGGCTATGGTACACTTCTCGCACGAGGTCGAACAGCCAAAGGTGCTCACAGGCTCGGTGTGGAGCTTGTCGGCCTCGCTTGGTGGCAGCACCTCAATCATTGCAGCCTCGGCACGACGTAGCGACACGTCGTAGCCCATAACGGTATATTTTACGGGGTCTTTGAGGGGCGAGTCGAGCACGGTGCGCACCTGTTGGCCTCGCACAAAGCCCATCTCCATAATGCGCTTGCGAAAGCCACCGTGGCCAGCCACCTTTACAATCACTGCCGATTGCCCTTCCCTAAGTTCCGATAGTTTCATATATATCTATGTGGAGTATAATTCCCTTGTTGTGGTCTATTTTTGTGGTACAAAAATAGTGGATTTAGTGGGTGTTGTCAATCCCCAATGGTTGGTAGTTTGGCCGCTCGCCCCAGTAGCTATGGCACCCTCTACTAATAACTAATTACTATTTTTGAGCAGGCAGAGTTTGTTTTTCGGGGCAAAAATAGTATATTTGTAGTGATGAAACAGAATAGAATCATAAAAGCCCTGGTGGTGCTTGTGTGGGCACTGCTGGCAGGGGTGGGCGCTACCTACGGACAGAATGTTGCTGTGGGGGCGCGTGCGCCACGCATCGAGGTCTCCGAGTGGCTCACCGACAAGCCCTCGCTCAAGGGCAAGGCCCTGTTGGTGGAGTTCTTCCACTCGACCAACCCCGCTTGTCGCGAGCGCATAGAGCTGCTAAACCAACTGGCCGCCAACTACAAAGATGTACTCAATGTGGTTGTGGTGGCACGCGAGCCGCGCGAGCAGATTGCCGAAATGATGCTCCACGACTACCAACACTTCTACGTTGCCATCGACGAGCAGGGCGAGGTATTCAGCCGCTTTGAGGTGCGCTATGTCCCCTTCTCGGTGCTGGCCGACCGCAAAGGGGCGATTCTCTGGACGGGCAACTCGGCACTGCTCGACAGCAAAACTTTGGACAAATTCTTTACCACAAAATGAGCTCAACCAATAGCATTGACCACTACGAATTTCACCACCGCGCCGAGCACGAAGATAGTGCCCTGAACGTAACCAGCGGTGTGGAAGACCAACCCGTCGTAAACCCCTACTACAAGCGTCGCAAGCGTCGCACGTTGACGACCGACGAGTATGTCGAGG
This sequence comes from Tidjanibacter sp., assembly GCA_045543795.1. Classification (GTDB taxonomy): domain Bacteria; phylum Bacteroidota; class Bacteroidia; order Bacteroidales; family Rikenellaceae; genus Tidjanibacter. Next base: position 107,952 of record JAZPXV010000003.1, on the reverse strand, counting down.
GCATCTTGGCGGGCAATATTACCATACTCTCGCAGGCCATCACCCTCATCGAGAGCAACAACCGCGACCACTATGCACAGGCGCAAGAGATTATTGAGCGCTGTTTGCCCTATGCCGGAAAGTCTATGCGTATTGGTATTACGGGTGTGCCAGGTGCAGGCAAGTCGACCTTCATCGAGGCTGTGGGTGGTACGGTTACCGAGTTGGGCCACAAGTTGGCGGTGCTGGCCATTGACCCATCGTCGGAGCGTAGTGGCGGCTCAATCTTGGGCGACAAAACCCGTATGGAGACCTTGTGCAACAACCCCTCGGCATTTGTGCGCCCCTCGCCAAGTGCGGGCTCGTTGGGTGGCGTGGCTCGCAAGACCAGGGAGAGCGTAGTGTTGTGCGAGGCTGCAGGCTTTGACGTGATATTTATCGAAACGGTGGGTGTGGGCCAGAGCGAAACGGCCGTACACTCGATGGTCGACATATTTATGCTGCTCCAAATCTCGGGCGCAGGCGATGAGTTGCAGGGCATCAAGCGAGGCATTATGGAGATGGCCGACCTGGTGGCAATCACCAAGGCCGATGGCGACAACCGCCACCGAGCCGAGCTGGCCAGGGCCCAGATTTTCAACGCCCTGAAGCTCTTTCCCCCAACCGAGTCGCAGTGGAGCCCCCAGGTGCTCACCTGCTCGAGCCTTACGGGCAAGGGCATTGGCGATGTGTGGAATGCGGTCGAGGATTTTATTGCCCACACCAAAGCCAATGGCTTCTTCCAGTCTAACCGCAATCGCCAGAGCAAATACTGGATGTACGAGAGCATAAACGAGGCCCTCAAGAGCGACTTCTACAACAACGACATTATTGCCCCTCTGTTGGCGCAGTACGAGGCCGACGTGTTGGCCGACCGTATCAGCTCGTTCGTTGCGGCCAAAAACCTGCTCGACATATACAACAAGTAGAATCCCAAATTTGTTGCTAAACGCATACAATAGATACTTATTTAAGATTTGTTGGCTGAAAAACTATTTGGTCTTATAGGGCGCCCATTGGGGCACTCGCAGTCGGCTGCCTACTTTGCTCGCAAGTTCGAGCAGTTGGGGCTGGCTGGAGTGTGTGACTACCGGCTCTTTGAGCTCGGGGCCATCGACGAGTTGCCCCGTTTGCTGGCCGACAATCCCAACATAGTGGGGCTAAACGTAACTATCCCCTACAAAACTGCCGTCATTCCGCTACTCGACCGACTGTCGGCCGAGGCCGAGCGCATAGGTGCCGTAAACTGCATACGTCGCGAGGGGGATGGCACTCTGACAGGCTACAATACCGACTACATAGGCTTTGGTCAGTCGCTTACCACGCTACTCGGTGGCGCCAAGCCCACAGGGGCGTTGGTGCTGGGTACGGGTGGAGCGTCGAGGGCCGTATGTACTTGGCTGACCGACAACGGCATAGCCTACAAGCGAGTATCGCACAGTGGGGTGGGCGAGTTGGGCTACGAGGAGGTTACGTCCGAGGTGATTGGGGCCCACAAGTTGATAGTGAACGCCACTCCGTTGGGTATGAGCCCACGTTGTGCCGAGGCCCCCGAGTTGCCCTACCAGGCGCTTACGGCCGACCACTACCTCTTTGACCTAGTCTACAACCCTGCGGTAACCGAGTTTATGCGCCGAGGTGCGCAGCAGGGGGCCAGAGTGTGTGGCGGACAGACAATGTTCGAGGGGCAGGCCGAGGCTTCGTGGAAAATCTGGAGATAAATCGGATAATCGATAATAAAAAAGGCTTTTAGCAATCCGCTAAAAGCCTTTTATCTTTAAGGGCCTTAATGGCTTTAAGGTCATTAAGGAATAATCTGTTTACAGGACGTACTTTATCAGCAGGAAGCCGCCAATGAGCAGCACTGTGAAGGCCAGTGCGCAGAGGTTGAAGTACTTGTCGATGAACTTCTTGATAGGGGCACCAAACTTGTAGATAAGGCCCGCAACCAGCATAAACCTTGCACCACGGCTCACCAACGAGGCAATGATGAAAATCCAAAAGTCGGCAACACCCAAAAATACACCTGCCGAAATGGTAATCAGCTTATAGGGTATGGGGGTAAAGCCTGCGGTGAATACCAACCAGAAGTTCCACTCCGAGTACTTGAGGCCCACATTGTCAAAAGCCTCTTGCGAGAAAATCGAAGGGATAAACCAACTGTCGACCAGCTCCCAGCAGAAGGCACCCAAGCCAAAGCCTACGATGGCTCCAAGCACCGAGCCTGCGGTACAAATGGCAGCGTACTTGAACGACTTGCTCACGCAACCAATACAGAGCGCAATGAGTAGCACATCGGGGGGCACGGGAAAGAAGATACTCTCGCACATAGCAAACAAAAAGAGCGCAACAGCACCCCATTTGCTCTCGGCCCACGAAAGCATCCAATCATAAAGTCGACGCACAATGCCTGGTTTCTTCTCCTGTGGCTGTGCGGTGGTTGTATTCTCTGCCATAATAAAATCTTTTATTCTCGTTACTACCTAATTGCTAACCTGATAATTACCCATTTTGGGTAAAAGTCGCCACAAAGGTAAACACTTTTTCAGAAGAATTGTTGTATATTTGTCGAAATAATTTCAAAGCACTCCAAAGAGTATGAAAAAAGAGCGAGTAGTGGTAGGCCTCTCGGGAGGTGTAGACTCGTCGGTAGCCGCCTGGTTGCTCAAGCAGCAGGGCTACGATGTGGTGGGCCTCTTTATGGTCAACTGGCACGATACGGTGGGCACCCTCAGTGGCGAATGTCCCTGGGAGGATGACCGTCTGTTTGCCGAGCTGGTGGCCAAAAGGCTCGACATACCCTTCCGTATGGTAGACCTCAGCGAGCAGTACCGCCAAAGGGTGGTGGACTATATGTTTGCCGAGTACGAAAAAGGGCGCACCCCCAATCCCGATGTGTTGTGCAACAGGGAGATAAAGTTTGACGTCTTTCTGAAAGAGGCGCTCAAGCTGGGGGCCGACTGGGTGGCTACGGGCCACTATTGTCGTGTAGAGCACCAGGCCGATGGCACCCACCGACTGCTGACAGGCAGCGATGGCAACAAAGACCAGAGCTACTTCCTCTGTCAACTCAGCCAAGAACAGCTCTCGCGAGCACTCTTCCCCGTAGGCGATATGCTCAAGCCCGAGGTGAGGGCCATTGCCGAGGAGCAACACCTGGCCACCGCCAAGCGCAAGGACTCGCAGGGCATCTGCTTTGTGGGCAAGGTCGACCTGCCCGTATTTCTGCAACAGAAGCTCGCCGCCAAGAAGGGGCGTATCATAGAGATTGCGGCCGATTGGGAGGGGTATCGCACTGCCGAGCAGGAGGCCGAACTGGTTGCCAAGGCCGATTTACAACAGCTCGCAACCCCTTATACCTACGAGCCCAGCGACGGGCGCAAGGTGGGTACTCACAATGGGGCTCACTTCTACACCATTGGCCAGCGTCACGGCCTGGGCGTGGGCGGTACCGCTCTGCCCCTGTTTGTGATTGCAACCGACGTGGTGCGCAACATTGTCTACGTTGGTCAGGGCCACAACCACCCAGGGCTTTTGCGCAGGGCGCTGAACATTAGGCCCGAGGAGATTCACTGGGTTAGGGAGGACTTGGCGCTGGGGGTTGATGAAGAGCCCCGTCGCTACTCGGCACGCATACGTTACCGCCAACCCTTGCAGGGGGCAACCCTCTACCGTCGTGAGGAGGGGGCCTATATGCTCTTTGACGAGCCCCAGAGGGGTATCACGCCAGGGCAATTTGCCGCCTGGTATGATGGCGACGAACTGGTGGGCTCGGGAGTTATTGATAAATAATTCAAATTTCAAAATTCAAAATTGTTTTTTATCCGAATAATATAACGTACCTTTGTCTACAGACTGACTAAAACCCCTACACTATATGCCACAATTTGTTCACCTTCACGTTCATACGCAATACTCAATTCTTGATGGTGCTGCATCTATCTCGTCGCTCGTAAAGCGTGCGGGCGAGTATGGTATGCCCGCTGTGGCAATTACCGATCACGGTAATATGTATGGTGCAAAGGAGTTTTACGACGCTATGACCAAGGCGGGGCTCAAACCCATCCTCGGTTGCGAAACCTACATTGTGGCCGACCGCGCCAATCGCAACAAAAAAGAGGAGAGGCGATACCACCTGGTGCTGCTTGCCAAGAACGAACAGGGCTATCGCAACCTGATAAAACTCGTGTCGCTGGGCTTTACGGAGGGTATGTTCGATGGGCGTGCCCGTATTGACCACAAACTGCTGGCCGAGTATCACGAGGGTATTATTTGCTGTTCGGCCTGTATTGCTGGCGAGGTGCCCAGGGCTATTCTGAACGGCGACGTTGAGGAGGCCGAGCGTAGGCTGCTGTGGTACAAAGGGCTCTTTGGCGAGGATTTTTATATAGAGCTACAACGTCACAATCCCAAAGACCCTACAAGGCCCCGAGATGTAATCGAAAAGCAAAATGTGGCCAACAGGGTGCTGGTTGAGCTGGCACGCAAGCACGGTGTTAAGTACATCTGCTCGAACGATGTACACTTTACCGATGCCGACGACGCCAATGCCCACGACCACCTTATCTGTCTGAATACGGGCAAAGACTACGACGACCCAAATCGTATGCGCTATACGGGCGAGGAGTACTTCAAGAGCTCCGACGAGATGGCCGAGCTCTTTGCCGACTATCCCGAAGCGCTCGAAGCAACCGTAGAGATTGCCGACAAGGTAGAGGTCTACAAGCTCGACCGAGGCCCTCTGATGCCCGACTTCGAGGTGCCCGCAACCTTGCAGCTCGATGAGCAGAAGCTCAAGGCGAGTGTGCTGAAAAAGAGCACCGACGAGGCCGAGAAGAGCGCCATTGAGGCTGCCGAGTCGATTTATGCCTATGCCGATGAGCACCCCGAGGTGCAAGAGAGGCTTATGGTGGCCAAGCAGTTCCAATACCTCACCTACCTGGTCTACGAGGGTGCCAAGGTGCGCTATGGGCAGCAGATAGATGAGGCTATCGTTAAGCGTATCGACTATGAGCTGTCGGTAATCGAGAATATGGGCTTCCCAGGCTACTTTCTCATTGTGTGGGACTACATTCGTGCCGCTCGCGAGCTGGGTGTGTCGGTAGGCCCGGGCCGTGGCTCGGCTGCTGGCTCGGTGGTGGCATACGCGCTTAAGATTACCAATATCGACCCCATAAAGTACGACCTGCTGTTTGAGCGTTTTCTGAACCCCGACCGTATCTCTATGCCCGATGTCGATGTGGACTTCGACGAGGACGGTAGGGCCGACGTGCTCAACTATGTTATCGAAAAGTATGGCCGCAAGAGGGTGGCACAGATTGTTACCTTCGGTACTATGGCCCCCAAGATGGCGGTTAAGGATGTGGCAAGGGTGCAGAAGTTGCCCCTCTCGGAGAGCGACCGACTCACCAAACTAATCCCCGACAAGATTGAGAACAAAAAGGGACAAACACCCTTTGAGTGGCTCTATGCTACGCAGAGCGAGTTTGCTGCCGAGCGCGAGTCGGAGAACAAGACCATTCGCGACACGTTGCTCTATGCCGAAAAGCTCGAGGGCTCGGTGCGCCAGACGGGTGTACACGCCTGCGGTGTGATTATCGGCAAAGATGACCTGGAGAAGTTTGCACCCATCGCTACGGCCAAAGATGCCGACCTGAACGTGGTGCAGTTCGAGGGCAAGTTTGTGGAGAGTGTGGGCCTCATAAAGATGGACTTCCTGGGGCTCAAGACACTGTCGATTATTAAGGATGCGCTCGAAAACATTAGGCGCACTACGGGCCGAGTGATTGACATCGACGCCATTCCGCTCGACGACAAAAAGACCTACGAGCTCTTCAGCCGTGGCGACACTACGGGTGTGTTCCAGTTCGAGTCGCCAGGTATGAAAAAGCACCTGCGTGCGCTCAAGCCCACACGTCTGGAGGACCTCATCGCTATGAACGCCCTCTACCGCCCAGGCCCAATGGATAAGATTCCAAACTTCATTGCCCGTAAGCAGGGCAAAGAGGCTATTACCTACGACTTCCCCGAGATGGAGAAGTACTTGGCCGACACCTATGGCATTACCGTCTATCAGGAGCAGGTGATGTTGCTATCGCAGCTGCTGGCGGGCTTCACGGGAGGCGAGGCCGACACGCTGCGCAAGGCTATGGGTAAGAAGCAGAAAGCGGTGCTGGACAAGATGAAACCCAAGTTCATCGAGGGTGCCGTTGAGAGGGGCCACGATGTGCCCACGCTCGAGAAGATTTGGGGCGAGTGGGAGGCCTTTGCCTCGTATGCGTTCAACAAGTCGCACGCCACCTGCTACGCCTATGTGGCCTACCAGACCGCCTATCTGAAGGCTCACTATCCAGCCGAGTTTATGGCAGCGCTGTTGAGCCGCAACCTGTCGAATATGGACAAGCTGTCGGTCTTTATGGACGAGTGTCGCAAGATGCGGTTGAGCGTTCTGGGCCCCGATGTGAACAAGAGTATCCACACCTTTGCGGCCGACAAAGAGGGCAATATTCGCTTTGGTATGGCAGGCATCAAGGGAGTGGGCGAGGCGGCCGTAATGGAGCTCGTTGAGGAGCGCGAACGCGGCGGCGAGTTTGTGGACATATACGACTTTATGGAGCGCATAAACTTCCAGGCCGTAAACCGCAAGTGTATAGAGAACCTGGCCCTGGCTGGTGCCTTCGACGCGGTGCTCGGATTCCACCGCAGTAGGCTCTTTGTGACCGACCAGCGCGACCCTGGGGCGTTGTCGTTCCTGGATGTACTGATGCGATACGGTTCTAAATTCCAGAGCGACAAGAACAATGCCCAGCAGAGCCTATTTGGTGGCGAGGTCGATACCAGCGTTCAGCGCCCCGTGGTGCCTATCGTAAACGAGTGGAGCAAGCTCGAAACACTGGCCCGCGAGCGCGAAATGACGGGTATGTACCTCTCGTCGCACCCACTGGATGACTACAAAATTGTGATGAAGCTCGCCTGCACTCATCAGCTCACCCAGTTTGCCAACCTCACCACGCTCAAAGACCAAGAGTTTACCATTGCGGGTATGGTCACCAAGGTTACCAACCTTATGACCAAAGAGGGCAAACCCTATGGCCGCTTTGTGCTGGAGGACTACTCGGGCGAGTACGAGTTTATGATGTGGAGCAAAGAGTACGAGCAGTTTAGGCCCTATCTGTTTGAGAATTATTGCCTGCTGATTAGGGGTAGTGTCAGGGAGAGAGCGTATAGACCAGGAGAGATGGAGGTGCGCATAACCTCGATGGCCCAGCTGGGTAATATGCAGGAGGAGCTGATTAAGTTCATTATTGTGAATGTAGACCTCGACGACTTGGCAGATGATTTTGTGAAGGATTTCAGCAAGAAGATGAAACAGTCGAAGGGCACCACACCCCTGCGCATACGCCTTAGCGACCCCCAGAACGAAGTGGCAGTAGATTTGCTACCCAAGAAGTTGAAGGTGAAGGTAGACCAATCGCTACTTGACTGGCTCGACGAAAAGGGGCTGCGCTACTCGCTGGGTAAATAACAGAGAAACACATATATACATTAACAATACAAACACTAAACACTAAACAACTAAAACTATGGCACTTGTAATTAACGACGCCAACTATGCAGAGTTGGCAGCTGATGGCAAACTTTTGGTAATCGACTTTTGGGCAGAGTGGTGTGGCCCCTGCCGTATGATTGGCCCTATCGTAGAGAAACTGGCCGAGGAGTTTGAGGGCAAAGCCAATATTGGCAAATGCAACGTAGACGAGTCGGACGATGTACCCGTAAAATTCTCGGTACGCAACATCCCCACCATCGTGTTCGTAAAGAACGGCGAGCTGGTAGACAAACAGGTTGGTGCTTGCTCGGAGGGCGACCTGCGCAAGAAAATCGAGGCTCACTTGTAGAGAAACGAGTGGCTTTGGCCAAAAAAAAATGAAAAAAAGAGGGCTTTCGGGCTCTCTTTTTTTTGGAATTACAAAAAAGGTTGTATATTTGCACGCTGAAACAAGCAAACAACCCTTTGCCCAGGTGGCGGAATAGGTAGACGCGCACGTTTCAGGTGCGTGTGCCGCAAGGCGTGCAGGTTCGATTCCTGTCCTGGGCACCAAAAAAGACTCGACTTGAAAAAGCCGAGTCTTTTGTTTTTTTAAGGAGTTTAGGGAGTTTAATGACCTTAATGACTTTAATGGCCTTAATGTCCCTAATGCCCTTACTCCTTCCCTAAGTTGACCTTAGTTTTGCCAATTATAACACCCTAACATTTAGACAGAACCACCCACGGAGCGAAGCGACAAGTCCCCCTTTTTCAAAGGGGGATTTAGGGGGAATGTAAAAATGTATAGGCCTGCGCAGCAGGCTGTGGGCTTTCGTAGAAAGCCTTGATGTGTGTTTGGCGAATTGGCGTACCCAAGAGTGTATTGATTAGCAACGATTTGCATTGCGTCAAATTCGCCAAAAACACGTCAAATTATTTCCTACGCAGGATGCGCAGCACCTTGCGCGAGCGCTGGGTCATATATACACCCTCGGCCTCGACATACTGTTGCAACTGGGCGTGGGTGTAGCCACGAATGGTCAGCAGCTCCATATCGGTATTGTACTTAACCTCAAAGCCCTGCGCGTGGAAGTCGTCTACAATCTCGTCCATATAGCGGCACTTGTCAATACACAGGTGCATACTGATAGCCGAGTTCTGCACCAGGTGTACCTTTGCGCGGTGGCGCTCAAGGGTGTCGAAAATCTGCGCCATACGCTCCTCCAAGATGAACGAGTAGTCGTTGGGCTTAATCGACAGCAGGGTCTGGTTTTTCTTCAAAATCAAGATGGGCACGTCGATTGGGCGCGAGATGGTCTGCTTAATTACGCTGCCCTCTTTCGATGGGTCTACAAAGCACTTTACATACAGGGGTATGTTCTTGTTTTGCAGGGGTTTGATGGTCTTGGGGTGGATAATCTGCGCACCGCTATAAGCCAGCTCGATAGCATCTTGGTAGGTCAGCTCGGGGATGTGGGTTACACCGTCGAACTGCTTGGGGTCGCCGTTCAGAATACCCTCTACATCCTTCCAAATCGACACGCTCTCGACGCCCAAAATGTAGCCCGCAACGGCGGCCGAGTAGTCCGAGCCCTCGCGGCCAATGGTGGTGGTATCGCCCTCGGGGGTGGCACCAATAAAGCCCTGGGTTACGATAATTCTCGCATCGCACCCCTCGACAGCCTCGGTAAGGCGTGGCGCAGAGGCCTCGATGTCGATGTTGGCATCGCGGAAACGGCGGCTGGTGATGAAGATGTTGCGAATGTCGAGCCACTGGGCGTCAAAGCCGTTGGTGGCCAAGTAGTTGCTAACAATGGTGGTCGACAACAGCTCGCCGTAGCTCACCATCTGGTCGTACCACTGCTCGTAGCTCTTGCTCTGGGGCTCGCCATTGTTGATGATGCCCTTCAGCTCCTCGACAAGAGCCTCGGCCTGGGCAGGCAAGCCATTGGCACCCAGGTCGGTAGCAATTTGGGTGTGGTAGTCGACAATGCTCGCCAGCGAGCTCTGTGCATCCTCTCTCTGGCCATTCCAGAAGTACTCCATAACCATCTCGAGAGCGTTGGTGGTCTTGCCCATAGCCGAAACCACTACCAGCACCCTGTCGTCGGTGAGTGTCAAAATGTTGCCCAAATTGCGAACGCCTGCAGCCTCCTTGACCGATGCGCCACCAAATTTATAAACCTTCATAACCTAAAAAATATTTTCTTCTGTTCGTTACTCTTTATTCTCGCTGCCCACCTTCATAAAGTTGCGTATGGCGGCAGCGCAAGCCTCGGGCTCCTCGAAGAAACCCATATGGCCCGACTCCTCCAGCCAGGCAACCTGGGCCTGGGGGTGTGCCTCGACCATTGCCTGGGCCTTCTCCAGGGGGATGTAGCCATCGTGCTTGCCGAGGATAAACAGCTGTGGCACACTGCTCTGGCGCAGCAGCTCGTTGCTGTCCTTACGGCCAATCATACCCCTCAACAGGGCCGCAACACCCTCGGCCTCGGCAACGTAGACCTGCTCCTCGAGGAACGCCACCTCGTCGGCCATACGTTTGAGGTTTTGGGGTGCAAAGCCCGCCTTGGGCGCAGTCTGTGCCAGCATATCTTTGTGGCCACCAGCAATGAGGTTCAGCTCCCTTTGGCGCTGGGTGGCCTTCTCCTCTGGATCGGGGTCGGGTGTCGAGCTGAGCAGCACTATGCCCTCAACCCTCTGGGGGTGACGGCGCAGCGTCTCGAGCGACACATAGCCGCCCATCGAGTGGCCCACAAGTGTGGCCTTCTCAATCTCCAACTCATCGAGCACGCCTGCAACCGTGTCGGCCAGAAATTCCATCGAGTGCTCGGGGCCCATAACCTGCGAAATGCCGTGCCCTGGTATGTCCATAGCCACCACGCGGAAGTAGTTGCTCAGCAGTCGGGTGAAGTCCTCCCACACATCGAGGCTCTCCAGGTAGCCGTGCAGCAACAGGATTGTCTTGTCGCCCTTGCGGGTGTCGGTAATGCGCAGTGCGCAACCATTAGATATGATAAATTTGTCCATAGTTTCTTTTTTGGTTTTGTCGCTTTTTTGTAAAAAAGCTCCGCAAAAAACTTTTCTGAGATACTGCGTATCTCTTATTTCCCTTGCTATGATATACGTCTTGCTACGACTGCCAGTTAGGCAGGCGGTTGGCATCTACCGCTCTTAATTACACACGCCCCCGCCCTAACGGGCACCCCCTCTAACTTAGAGGGGGAAGTCCTTAAAGGCTTTAAGGGCATTAAGGGCCTTAAAGACTTGGTTTTATGCAAAGAACATCTTGCGCAGGTTCTCCACCTCGTCGAGCTCCTCCCAGCCGAAGAACTTGACGCTCTTGGTTGTGGTCTTGCCACCCCTGCGCAGTGTAACCTCCTGCTCATAGGGCCTACGGCCAAAGTGGCCATACGAAGCGGTGGGCTCGAAGATGGGGTTGGTAAGGCCAAAGCGTTTAACAATCGAGGCAGGCCTCAAGTCAAATGCCAGCGCAATAGCCTCGGCCACCTCGCCATCGCTAATATCCAACTTCGATGTGCCAAAGGTGTCGACAAAGAGGTTGATAGGCCTTGCCATACCAATTGCATAGCTCACCTGAACCAGCACCCTGTCGGCAATGCCTGCGGCAACCATATTCTTGGCAATGTGGCGTGCAGCGTAGGCTGCCGAGCGGTCAACCTTCGACGAGTCCTTGCCCGAGAACGCACCACCACCGTGAGCGCCCCTGCCACCATAGGTGTCGACAATAATCTTGCGGCCAGTCAAGCCAGTATCGCCGTGGGGGCCGCCAATAACAAACTTGCCAGTGGGGTTTACATACAGTATATAGTCGTTGTCAATCAGCTCGGCCAACTGGTCGCCAGCCTTCTCCAGGCGTGCCTTAACTCGGGGAATCAGTATGTTCCTCACATCGTCGGCAATGATGCGCTGGCAATCCTCAAAGTCGTCGTGCTGGGTCGACACAACAATGGTGTGTACCCTCTGGGGCACACCCTCGTCGCTGTACTCGATGGTCACCTGGCTCTTCGAGTCGGGCCTCAAGTAGCGCATAACCTCGCCCTCGCGGCGTATGGTGGCAAGCTCCTTGAGGATGACGTGCGAGAGGATGAGCGTTGCGGGCATCAGCTCCCTCGTTTCGTTACAAGCGTAGCCGAACATCATACCCTGGTCGCCTGCGCCCTGCTCGTCGGCATCCTCGCGCTCAACGCCCTGGTTGATGTCGCCCGACTGCTCGTGGATAGCCGACAGAATGCCACACGACGAGGCGTCGAACTGGTACTCGCTACGGTTATATCCAATCTGGTCGATAACCCTGCGGGCAGTACCCTGAATATCTACATAAGCATCCGAGCGCACCTCGCCCGATACTACTACCAAACCTGTGGTACACAGCGTCTCGCAAGCCACCTTACTTGTGGGGTCGTTGCGCAAAAACTCATCCAGAATAGCGTCAGAAATCTGATCGGCAACCTTGTCGGGGTGTCCCTCCGATACAGACTCAGATGTAAACAAAAATCCCATTTTTTCTTTTCCTTTATTTTGTGTTTGTTTTTATTCTTTTTGCAGCTTTTTGTAAAAAGCTGCACCAAAAACTTTTAGGCGATACTCACTGCGTTCATATCGCTTACTGACTTTGCTCGGTTACGTCTTGCCACGACTGACGTTAGTCAGGCGGTTGGCATCTATCGTTCTTACTTGACAGACCCCTCCGCCCTTCGGGCACCTCCCCTAATTTAGGGGAGGAGTTGGGGTGGAGCTGCTATTACTCCTATTACTCCTATTGCTCCTATAAATCCTATAAGAGTAATAGGAGTTATAAGAGCTATACTTTCTTTAAGGCCCTTAAAGCCTTTAAGGACTTTACGGAGCTTTGGGAAAGTTGAGCAGAAAAGAGAAAAATTCTCAATTCTTCTGTGTGTGGGTGATTTGGTTTGTAGGATTGGGCATCCGAGGAGAGCCCTCTATGATGCCAAGTTGCCTTTTAGCACTTTTTTGTCGCACCCAAACGGACTACCATAACAGAGGCAGTAGCCGTAGTCGGTTGGCGACGTGGTTTGCAAGCAGCCAAATCGTTCCACGCCGCAAAAGTACAACAACAATTTGAAAGTAGAAAATGTAGGGGCGATTTTTTGCGAGCGTAGTGGGGTGAAATGTAGAATGTTCAAATTTGCTTGATTGCTGTTTGATTGGCTTTTAATTTATGGTATTTTTGCACATTTTCAACGATTTGCACCATTTTTATTTGCTTTTTTCGGAATATCTATATTATATTTGTTAGTAGGTGTAAATACGAACTAACAAACTCCTAAACATATACGCTTATGAAACGATTTACCAAACTGATTGCAACGCTGGCGCTGGGAGTGCTGGCAGTTGCGTGTGTCACCCCCGAGGGGCCCAATGTTATTCAGCCAGGCGACGGGCCAGTGTTGAAGATTGAGGCCGCTCCAGCAGGCGACTTCACAAGGGCCACCGACACCGCCTTCGAGCAGGGCGATGCCTTCGGTCTGTTTGCCATAAAGGGTGCAGGGTTCAAAAACCTCACCCCCGACAACTTTGCCAACGTACTGCTCTCGTTAGAGAGTTGGATTACCAACGCCAAGTACACCAAAGGCCAGAGCGGCTTTACGGGCGACCAAGAGTACAAGTGGTACGAGGGCGACGAGGTGAGCTCGTTTGTGGGCCTCTATCCCTACATCTCGGGTGTGTCGGCAGGCGAGGTGCTGTTTGAGGGTATTGACTTCTGCGTCAAGAGCGACCAGTCTACCCACGCAGGCTACACCGCCAGCGACCTGATGGGTGCCTATAAAGATGGCGTGGCTCCCACCGACCAGGCCGTTACACTCAGCTTCAACCACCTGCTCTCGAAAGTGGTTGTAGATATCGACAACCAGACGGGCGAGGTGATTAAAGATGTCTATGTCGATGGCGTGAGGGGCAACCTGAGCTACTCGCTCGTGTCGTTGCAGACCACAGGCGACTATGGCACCATCAAGGCAGGTGAGTTGGCCAATGCCAACAATAGCACAGTCACCAGCTTTGCGCTCATTATCCCTCCCCAGAGTGCTACGCCCAAAGTGGCCATAACCACCGCCAGCGACAAGCAGTACACCTTCGAGGCCCCCAATGCCATAGAGTTTGGGGTAGCCAAGGAGCGCCACATCACCATTACCATTACCCCCACAAGCGTTTCGACCAACTTCGACGCCATTGTGAACGATTGGAGTGCCGACGAGAGCGTCGAGTTCAAGGACCAGCCAGGTGTTGGCCCAGGCGACGACCCCGTTGTTGATGAGGCCAGCTATAAGGTTATTGTGGGCAACGATGAGTACGCTCTCGAAAAGAACAACGAGGGCGGTTGGGGCACCATTCTGCTGCCTATATATGCCGACGTAAACGAGTTTCAGATTATCAATACCACTACAAACACATCTCTGGGTGGCCAGATGCTCAGCTCGGGTATGAATATCGGCCTTACCGAGGGCGTAGAGAAGGTTACCCTGCCCAAAGTGGAACTCTACACCGAGTATGAACTGACTCTGGTTACCGAGGGCGAGGGCGCTCCATACTTGAAGATGCTCCCCATAAAGGTAGGCGAGTTTGACACCTATCTGGGCCGAGGTATGGTCGTAGAGGGGGTATTTGTTGGTATTATGAACCCCGTAGATGTGTTGGCCGATGCCAAAGGTCGCTATCTGTTCTTTACACCTATGGGGGCTATTGCTCAAACTGCGGTAGTTTCTGCTCCCGATATGTTTGCTATGTCGGAATCGGCTGACAAGGCAGCTTCGCCCTATATCATCCTCACTACCGAGCAGAAGGTTTATAACGGTTGGAACTACATCGAGTGTGCGGCCGATAGTGTTATCAACACCGGCTTGCAGGTGAATGTAGGCGGCACTTGGGGCGATTGGAACTATCTGCGCACCGTAAATGGCGAGGGACAAGTGCCCTACAACCGATCTGTGGATGCTGCCGGCAAGGTGTACCAATTGAATTTCGTGCATATGGTTTCCAATGTTGGTATTTTGGCAAGCAGCGGTAACGAAAATCTTTTGTTTGTGTTGCCCGGTGGTTCGATAAACGACCGCAAGTACGAGATGGTGGGTGCAAGTAATTCGCTCTCCGAAGATGGTACTATTGTCAATATGAGCATCTATGCCGACCGCGATGTGAGCAAAATCAGCTACGCTCTCTTTACCAAGTTGAATATCGATAACCAGACGTGCCGTGAGGTGGTTGAGTCAGCTATAAATCAGGGTGTAATGAGCGAGCAGACTCTCGAACAGGATGGCGAGGATAAGAGCTTGGGCTTGGCCTTTACACCTCCCCAGAACGGTGGCTACACGCTGCTGGTGGCAGGCTACAACGCAGCAGGCGAACTCTGCTCGACTGCCTACACCAGTTTCGACTTTATTGCTCCCACCTCGGGTGTCCCCTGCAAGAATATTGAGATGATTGTAAAACTCGACGAGGTGCGCCCCGATACCCAACTTACCTTTGGTATGATAGGTACCAACATCACCTCGGCCTACTACTCGTGCCTGCCTGCCGACCAGTTTGGCTCGCTCTCTGAGATAGATCTTAAAAGTGCCGCACTGACCTACAATTACGGCTACCTGACCGGCTATCTCGACTTTGTGAACGATACTGGCTATACCGAGTCGATTGTGGGCTTGCAGCCCTCGACCGAATATGTGGTGTTTGGTTGGTTTGAGGATAGCGATGGTGGCTACACCTTCATCCGCAACAACATCACCACCGCAGCCGCTACCGAGTGGACTCTGCTGGGCCAGGGTATGTACTACGACGGCTCGTGGCAGCTGTCGAACGGAGGTGCCCTCGGCCGCTACGGCTCGGAGGTGAACATCTACCAGGCTGCCGATGGCAAGGCCCACTACCGTATCGAGGAGCCATATAAGAATTTCTGTGTCAATAACCCCAACCTGACTTCGGGCTCGTTTGGCACCTACTTCGAAGTGGCTGCCTACCCGCTTGTGAGCGCTGAGGGCGAGAGCGTATGGCACCTCTGCTACGATGCTCACGAGACAGGCGTCTTGGCCACCTATACCGAGACTAACGACAGTGTACTGTGGCTCGAGCACCCCTACAACATCCACTCAACCCACCAGAAGTATCCTATGCGCGATATGGGCTCGGTGGTTTCGGTCTATACCAATAGCCAAAGTAGGAAGTTGAACGATGGTGTGCTGCAAATCCAGCCCTGGTATATGCTCAGCGCTGCAAGTGGCATTGGCTATAACTACACCCAGACTACCGAGACCATTATTGTCACCCTGCCAGGCTACACGTTTGAGTTTACCCCCACCGAGGAGGATACCACAACCGAGGGCGTAGCTGCCAAGAGTGGCGCTCGCAGGGGCTTGAAGAACTCGCCTGCAATGGTGCCAATGGCCGAGGGCGGCCGACGTGGCGATGCCAATACCCCCCTCACCTTCAACCATAGGGTTAAAGTGGGCGAGGTGAAGTCGTTAGAGGCCGAAAAATCATTAATTTTGGCCGAGTAATTTTGTATTTCCGAAATTATTTGTACTTTTGCAGGCTCGATTGGGAGAAATATCGACCAACGAGCACACAAACAACACATTATTAACAAATTAAAAATTTACGCACAATGTCTGTAAAAATTCGTTTGGCACGCCACGGTAAAAAAGGCTACGCCTTCTACCACATCGTTGCCGCAGATAGCAGGGCGCCACGCGATGGTAAGTTCATCGAAAAACTTGGTACTTACAACCCTAATACCAATCCTGCTACAATCGAGTTGAATGCCGATAGGGCACTCGACTGGTTGCAGAAAGGCGCACAACCCACCGATACTTGCCGCGCAATCCTTTCGTACAAAGGCGTGCTCTACAAAAAACACCTCCTGGGTGGTGTAGCTAAAGGCGCTTTCGACGAGGCTACCGCTGAGGCCAAGTTCAACAAGTGGATGGACGAGAAAAACGCTAAGATTGCCGCTAAAACTGGTAAAATCGCTGCCGACAAAGTAGCTGCTCACAAAGCTGCTCTGGCAGAGGAGACCAAAACCAAAGAGGCTATCGCTGCCAAAGTAGCAGAGAAAAAAGCCGCTGCCGCTGCTGCCGCCGCTGAGGAGGCTGCCGAGGGCGAGGCTACCGAGGCTCCCGCAGAGGAGGCTTAATCTCACCGCCACGGAAGGCATAACGTAAGTCTACCAGAGGGTACACAAGGCAGAAGTAAAGGAGTATTCAGAGTAGAGTGGGGCAGAAAGGAGCAGAGGAGCAGAGGCACCGAGGAACCGAGATGTTGAGCAAACAAGGAGCCGAGGAGCACAAGCAACAATGCAACACCCACAAGCAACGGAGAAAAAGATGAGAGAGTTTGCAGTAGCCAAAGTTGGCAAGAGTTTCGGTACTCACGGCGAACTGACCATCAACCTTTACGACACCTTCCCTTCGGACTTCACAACAGAGGAACCGCTGTTTGTCTTTATTGACACGCTGGCGGTTCCTCTTTTCTTTGACAGCTTTGAGCGAAGGGGCCAGCGCGGTGCTGTGGGCGCCTTTGCCGACTTTGATACCCCCTATCGCGCCGCCGAGCTGATTGGCAAGGAACTCTATATGGGCTTGGCCGAGGAGCTGCTGGGCATAGATGCCGAGGATGATGCCGAGGTGGGCGATGATGATGAACTCTACCTTGAGGATATGGTGGGCTATAAGGCCATATTCGAGGGCACCGAGGGGGCAGTAGAGGGCGAGATAGTGGACTTTGAGGATAGCGAGTGGAATCCGCTCTTTATCGTCGAGGTGGGCGGCAGGGAGGTGATGATACCTGCGGCCGACGACTTTATTGTTGAGTTCTCGGTCGAGGACAAGTGGGTGCGCCTAAATGTGCCCGAAGGGCTGCTCGACCTGAATTAGAAAAACAGTTATTACCACAATAGACAAACGCCACACCTTTTCGGGTGTGGCGTTTGTTGTTTTTGTTAAGGGCTCTAAGGGCTTTAAGGGCTTTAATGAGGTTTGTCACTCTTTTACAAAGCTGTAGAGGGTGGCAATCTCTTCGGGCCAGAGGCTCTCGTCGATGGTCTCGAGCACCAGGGGCATATTGTCGAAGCGGCTGTCGGTGGCTATGTACTTGAAGCACTCCCAGCCAATCTGGCCCTGGCCCAAGCGCTCGTGGCGGTCGATGCGGCTGCCCAGAGGGCGCATAGCGTCGTTGAGGTGCATTCCGCGCAGGTAGTCGAGCGAGATTATGCTGTCAATCTTGGCAAAGGTCTGCTCGCAAGCCTCGGCGGTCGAAAGGTCGTAGCCCGCAGCAAAGGCGTGGCAGGTGTCGATGCAGTAGCCCACGCGCGACTTGTCCTCGACCTTGTCGATGATGTGGGCAATGTGCTCGAAGTCGAAGCCCACATTGGAGCCCTGGCCTGCGGTGTTCTCAATCACAGCCGTAACGCCCTGGGTCTTATCGAGGGCAATGTTGATGCTCTCGGCCACGCGGTCAAGGCAGGCATCGAGGTCGATGCGCCCCAAGTGGCTTGCAGGGTGGAAGTTCAGGCGGTCGAGCCCCAGCAGTTGGCAGCGGTGCATCTCTTCGTTGAACGATGCGCGCGACTTCTCAAGCCCCTCGGTGTCGGGGTGGCCCAAGTTAATCAGGTACGAGTCGTGGGCCAATATCTGGAAGGGCTCAAAGCCCAACCTCTGGCACTCGGCCTTGAAGGCCTCGATGTCGCGCTCGCTGAGGGTGGGGGCAAACCATTGGCGTTGGTTCTTGGTGAACAGCGCAAATGCTCGTGCGCCTATATTGTGGGCATTCTGGGGGGCATTCTGAACCCCTCCGGCTGCCGAAACGTGTGCTCCAAAGTATTTCATAGTCTGTAGAGTTATTTCTTAATCGTTGTTGTTTGTTACAAATGTACCAAATTTTGGACAAATTCGTTATCTTTGCGTAATCATATTTTTCGATAGTGCAATAGGCAGGGTTTATGACTGGGTGGCAAAGGCGATTGTTGCTGGTAGTAATGCTCTTGGCGTGGGTGGTGACCGACGCCTCGGCGCAGTACACCATTCAGCGACGACAGAAGCAACAGCAGCAGGCTGCCGAGCTGGAGGAGAAAAAGCACAACCCATACGAAGCCTTTGGCGGATTTGTTGAGGGCAGCATCACCAACGACTACTACGACCACGCAGCCTGGCTGGCCGAGCGCAGGCGTATTCGCAAAGAGCGCAACACCTTTGAGTTCGAGGCAAAATTCTCGACTTCGGCACTCCAATTCGAGAACTGGACCGCAGGTGGTAACAATACCTTCAGCGGCCTGGCCACACTCTATATGCGCCACCAGTACAAGCGCAACAAGTTCTCGAGCGACCTGAAAGTGAACACCCGTTATGGCATAAACTTCATTGACAACGTACACTTCAAAAACGTAGACGAGCTGAAGATTGAGGAGCTGATGTCGTGGAGCTTTCGCGACAGCTGGTCGTACTCGGCAAAGATAAACTTCCGCACACAGTTGACCGACGGATTTGCCTCGCGCACCGACCAGACGCTAATATCGGCCTTGATGTCGCCAGGTTTTGCCGACGTGTCGGTTGGTTTTACCTACGCCCCCTCGGGTGCCCCCTACAAGCTGACACTCTCGCCCCTGGCAGGCAACGTGATTACGATGCTCGATGAGAGGCTCTACGAAAAGGGACTAAATGGTGTGCCCGCAGGCAAGAAGTTCTACAGTGGCGTGGGCCCCTCGATAAACGCCTCGTTCGACCGCACATTCTTTGCCAAGAAGTGGTTGCGCTATCGCTCGACGCTGTATGGTTTCTATGCCTTCTCTAATCTCAAGGAGCCCCCAACCTGCAGGTGGGACAACTGGATTGACATTGCCCTGTCGAAGTATTTGAGCGTAAACCTCTATGGAGTGGTCTACTACTTGCACAGCGCAAGCCCAAAGGCACAGTACCAATACTCGGCCACACTGGGCCTCAGTTACCGATTTAAGAACAAATAGCATTTTTACTCTATATGGACAACAAACGCAGGTCCCTCTGGTTACCCACCATTGCGGCCATACTGATAGCTCTGGGCGTGTGGATGGGCTTTACGATAGCCTCGTCGAGCCGTCGCTACGCCCCCCAAGCAACAATCTCGCAGCAGCCCAGGCTCAACAAGCTTGACCTGACGCTGGGACTTATTGAGCGTGCCTATGTCGACTCGCTCGAGGGCGACTCGCTCGTTGAGGAGCTTATGCCCGAGCTGATGAAGTTGCTCGACCCACACTCGATATACATCCCTGCAAGCGATATGCAGGCCTTAAACGAGCCCCTGGAGGGTGAGTTTGATGGCGTGGGCATTGTGTTCAATATGGCCACCGACACCATTGTGGTACTCAATATTGTTGCTGGCGGCCCAAGCTACAAGGCTGGAGTGTTGCCAGGCGACCGCATTGTCACAATAGATGGCGACACTGTGGCAGGCCGACGTGTGGCACAAGACAAGGTGATGAGTATGTTGCGCGGCAAGCGTGGCACAAAGGTTACGGTGGGCGTGTTGCGCCAAAATATCGACGAGCCCGTAGCTATAGATATTATGCGCGACAAGATTCCCGTCAAGAGCATCGACGCAGCCTTTATGATTCGCCCTACGGTGGGCTTCGTTAAGCTTACGAGCTTTTCGCGCACGACGCACAAAGAGTTTGTTGAGGCCGTAGATAGTCTGAAACAGCAGGGTATGGAGAGCCTGATTTTCGACCTGCGTGGCAATAGTGGCGGCTACTTGGACCAGGCCATTGCTATGACCGACGAGTTCCTGCCTGCAGGGTGCCTGATGGTCTACACCGAGGACCGCGCAGGAAGCCGACAAGAGGAGTACAGCACAGGTACGGGCCGACTGACCGACCTGCCACTGGTGGTACTCATAGACGAGTTTAGCGCCTCGAGCAGCGAGATTGTGGCAGGCGCTTTGCAAGACAACGATAGGGGCACAATTATTGGCCGCCGCTCGTTTGGCAAGGGGCTGGTGCAGAGCCAGATACCCTTCTCTGACGGCTCGGCCATAAGGCTCACCGTAGCCAAGTACTACACACCCACAGGACGCTCAATCCAGAAGCCCTACAACCGAGGCGAAGAGGAGTATGACGACGACATCTGGCAGCGTTATGCCAGTGGTCAGTTCTTTTCGGCCGACAGCATACATTTTGCAGACTCGCTGCGCTTCACTACCCCCAAAGGCAAGGTGGTCTATGGCGGTGGCGGCATTATGCCCGACGTGTTTGTGCCACTCGACACGCTCAATATGACACCCTACTACTATGCCGTTACGGGGCTCAACGTGCTCTACCGCTACACGCTCGACTATGCCGACCGTCACCGCGAGCAGATTAACAGCATTCGCACCGTGGCCGAGATGGATGCAATGTTGGACAGCGACAAGAGGCTGTTCGACGACTTTATTGCCTACGCAACCTCGCTGGGCATAAAGCCCCGTTGGAGCGAAATCCGCAAGTCGAGGGTGCTCATCGAGCCTATGTTGCGTGCCTACATAGCCCGCAACACCGAGCTGCAAGACGGGGGCTACTATTCGCAGATTTGGCCTGCCGACGAAACGCTGCTCAAGGCCTTTGAGGTGCTCGGTATTGAGTAGTAGCGGTGGCAGTGGGTGTAAATTTGTCCGAAGTGGTGACATTTTGGCACACTTTTTTCTCTGGCACAGAGGTTGCACCTATGGCCAGCAGAAGTTACTATTTAGTAAACCGACAAAAAAATCTAATTTAACTTAAATAGCAGACTATGAACATTAAACCACTTTCGGATAGGGTAGTGATACTGCCCAATCCCGCAGAAGAGAAGACCGCAGGCGGCCTGTTTATTCCCGACACCGCAAAAGAGAAACCCCTGATGGGTACCGTCAAGGCCGTAGGCCCAGGCACCGCCGATGTGAAGATGGAGGTCAAAGAGGGCGACGTTGTTATGTATGGCAAGTATGCTGGCACCGAGGTTGAGATAGATGGCACCTCGTACCTGATTATGAAACAGGCCGACATTATGGCGATTATGAGCGTCTAACGTCTAACGTCAAACGTCTAACCGACCTAAGTCGTTAAGGAGTTTAAGGACCTTAAGGACCTTAAAGACCTTAATGAGCCAGCAAAGTCAGTAAGCGATATGAACGAAGTGAGTATCGCCTAAAAGTTTTTGGTGCAGCTTTTTACAAAAAGGTGCAGAAAAAGGGAAAAAAGAAAAAACAAAACAAAAAAATGGCAAAGGAGATTAAATACAATGTAGAGGCTCGTGAGCTTCTGAAAGAGGGCGTAGATGCCCTTGCAAATGCAGTGAAAGTAACACTCGGCCCCAAAGGTCGCAACGTGATTATTGATAAGAAATTTGGCGCACCCCACATCACCAAAGATGGCGTGACTGTTGCCAAAGAGGTTGAGCTCGACGACAACTTCGCCAATATGGGCGCACAGATTGTCAAAGAGGTGGCAAGCAAGACCAACGACGATGCAGGCGACGGTACCACTACCGCTACCGTACTGGCCCAGGCTATCATTGGCGTGGGTATCAAGAACGTAACCGCAGGTGCCAATCCTATGGATCTGAAGCGCGGTATCGACAAGGCTGTGGCCGCTGTGGTGGAGAATATCAAGAGCCAGAGCCAAGAGGTGGGCGAAAACCTCGAGAAGGTTGAGCAGGTGGCTACCATATCGGCCAACAACGACAGCAGCATCGGTAAACTGATTGCCGAGGCTGTGGGCAAAGTGAAGAAAGAGGGTGTAATCACCGTCGAGGAGGCCAAAGGTACCGAGACTCACGTCGATGTGGTTGAGGGTATGCAGTTCGACAGGGGCTACATCTCGGCCTACTTTGTTACCGACACCGAGAAGATGGAGGCCAACCTGGAGCGCCCCTTCATTCTGATTACCGACAAGAAGGTGTCGACTATGAAGGAGTTGATGGGCGTGTTGGAGCCCGTAGCACAGAGCGGTCGCTCGCTGCTGATTATTGCCGAGGATGTTGATGGCGAGGCGTTGAGCGCGCTGGTAGTGAATAGGTTGCGCGGCTCGCTCAAGGTGGCTGCTGTTAAGGCCCCAGGCTTTGGCGACAGGCGCAAAGAGATGCTCGAGGATATTGCTATCCTGACTGGCGGTACCGTAATCAGCGAGGACAAAGGCTTGCGACTGGATGCCGCAACCATAGATATGCTCGGCTCGGCCGACAAGGTTACTATCACCAAAGACAATACCACCATTGTTGACGGCACAGGCTCGCAGGAGGCTATAGCTGCTCGCGTTGCGCAGATTCGCACACAGGCCGAGCAGAGCACCTCGGACTACGACAAAGAGAAGCTGCACGAGCGCCTGGCCAAACTGGCAGGTGGCGTGGCAGTGCTCTTTGTGGGTGCCGCAACCGAGGTGGAGATGAAAGAGAAGAAAGACCGCGTAGACGATGCCCTGGCTGCTACTCGCGCCGCTATTGAGGAGGGTATCATCCCTGGCGGTGGTGTGGCCTACATTCGTGCTGCATTGGCCATTGCCGACCTGAAGGGCGACAACGACGACGAGACCACTGGTATAGCCATTGTTCGCAGGGCCATCGAGGAGCCTCTGCGCCAGATTGTTGCCAACGCTGGTGGCGAGGGCTCGGTAGTGGTCAACAAGATTAAAGAGGGCGAGGGCTCGTTTGGCTACAACGCTCGCGCCGATAGGTACGAGGATATGTTCGAGGCAGGTATTATCGACCCCACCAAGGTGGCAAGGGTTGCGTTGGAGAACGCTGCAAGCATCGCTTCGATGTTCTTGACCACCGAGTGTGTGCTGGCCGAGAAGAAGGAGGAGAATCCTGCACCAGCAATGCCTGCAGGCGCAGGTATGGGTGGCTATTAGTCCGCTCGCAGTACTTATCAAATCAAAAACGCCTAACCTTTTCAGGGTTAGGCGTTTTTGTTATTGTCGACCGTCGACCGTCGACCGTCAACCGTCGGAGGTCTAACGTCCAACGTCTAACGACGATTTGAAATTGACAAAATAAATTTTGTCTAAAATGCTCCCGCTCGGCATAGCAAATAAATTTGCTCTGCTCTCGCTTACTCGCATTTGCGAAAATTGAAAATGGACAATTGAAAATTGTGGTGTGCCTACGGCATAGTGTTTATATTGCCAAGTTTTTGTTACTGCTTCCATTACTTAGGGGAACAGTGGTTGGCATTCCCCCTCTAAGTTAGAGGGGGTGGCCGAAGGTCGGGGGCGTGTGTTTTTCAGTCGACCGTCAACCGACAAAATTCAAAATTGACAGACCCCTCAGGCGCTTTGCGCCAGCTCCCCTAACTCAGGGGAGCAGTGTGCGCGAGGACGCGCACGCAATTTCGACCACCCCTCCCAGCCTCCCCTGTCGTAGGGGAGGAGTTTTTAGGGAAGTTAGGGAGGTTAAGGATTTTATAGGAGATATAACAATTCCCTAAATTCCCTAAATTCCTTAAAGTCGGTTGACGGTTGACGGTTGACGGTCGTCGGTCTACCTGCGTCGGCCGCGAGGCATCATAGGCATACCGCGCATAGGCATACGTTTGTTGCCAGCACCAGCAGCCATCTTCATAACCTTACGCATATCCTCAAACTGTTTCAGCAGCCTATTGACGTCGGCCAGTTGGGTGCCACTACCTGCTGCAATACGGGCCTTACGCGAGGGGTTGATAATCTCGGGGTGCTCCCTTTCGGCAGGGGTCATCGAGCCGATAATAACCTCGGTCTGTTTGAAAATATCGTCCGAAATATCAACATTCCTCAACACCTTGTCCATACCAGGAATCATACCCATAAGCTCCTTCATCGAGCCCATCTTCTTAATCTGGCTAATCTGCTCGATAAAGTCGTTGAAGTTGAAGTTGTCGGTATAAATCTTCTTTTTCAGTTTGCGCTCCTGCTCCTCGCTGAACTGCTCCTGGGCCCTCTCAACCAGCGAAACAACGTCGCCCATACCCAAAATACGGTCGGCCATTCGCTCGGGGTGGAACACCTGCAACGAGTCCATCTTCTCGCCCGAAGAGATAAACTTCAAGGGCTTATTCACAACCGAGCGGATAGAGATAGCTGCACCACCACGGGTGTCGCCATCGAGTTTGGTCAGTACCACACCGTCGAAGTCCAATCGCTGGTCAAACTCGCGTGCGGTATTCACTGCATCCTGACCAGTCATCGAGTCTACAACAAACAGAGTCTCCGAGGGTTTTACGGCCCTCTTTACGGCCTCAATCTCCTGCATCATCTGCTCGTCTACGGCCAGGCGACCTGCGGTATCGACAATTACGGTGTTGATGCTCTTGCTGCGAGCATATTTGATAGCGTTCTCGGCAATCTCTACGGGGTTGGTGTTGCCCTCCTCGGTGTAGACCTCAACGCCCACCTGCTGGCCCAAAATCTTCAGCTGGTCGATAGCTGCAGGGCGGTAGACGTCGCCTGCCACCAGCAGTACGCTGCGGCTACGCTTGGTCTTGAGTTGCAGCGCCAGTTTGCCCGAAAAAGTGGTCTTACCCGAACCCTGCAGACCTGCAATCAGTATCACAGCAGGGTGTCCACTGAGGTTGATATCGGTCGAGGTACCACCCATCAGTGCGGCCAACTCGTCGCGGACAATCTTGGTCATCATCTGGCCAGGCTTGACAGCTGTGAGCACGTTGGCACCCAGCGCCTTTTGCTTAACCTCGTCGGTGAAGTTCTTGGCTACCTTATAGTTAACATCGGCGTCGATAAGGGCGCGGCGAATCTCCTTGAGGGTTTCGGCGACGTTAATTTCGGTGATTTTGCCCTCACCTTTGAGTATCTTAAATGACCTTTCGAGTTTTTCGGATAAGTTTTCAAACATAGCGGTAATTGTTTTTAGCCCACAAAGATAGTTATTTGAATTGAGAATTGAGAATTGAGAATTGAGAATTTTCGTTTTTGCATTTTTTTGTTGCCACAAAAAACCTCCCCACAGCCCACTGCGGAGAGGTTTTTTCGTGTGTGCGGTGTGCGTGTGGGCTGCTTGGCCCACAAACTCTTACTCAACCCAAGCGATGATGATGCCCACATAGTCGGCATCGGCACCACCTGCCAGGTAGCACAGGCCATTCTCTATCTTGGTCACCTTCATACCCTTATAGGAGGTCTTTGACGAGAGGCCCACACCCTTGCTCTTGGTGTCGACATCGACCAGCTCGCCCACAACAGGGGCTGCCGACAGAGTCACCTCAAAGTACTTCTTGGCGGTGTTGTTCATAATGCGGAATGTCAGCTCCGAGGGGCTCAAGTAGCACTGACCGTCGGCCTTGTCGTAGGCATACTC
Source organism: Tidjanibacter sp. (assembly GCA_045543795.1). Lineage (GTDB taxonomy): Bacteria > Bacteroidota > Bacteroidia > Bacteroidales > Rikenellaceae > Tidjanibacter. The sequence goes on along the minus strand of JAZPXV010000003.1, from coordinate 82,107 downwards.
AACCACGCCATCGTAGTAGATGCCAGCGGTATTCTGGGTCTGGATATAGTTCTCGATGGCTACAAACTGCTCGTCAATCTTCTCTTTGGGGCCGCAACCCGTGGCGAGCATAAGGGTGGCTGCAATGGCCACAAATGCAATGATATAGCGTTTCATATAGCGTAACTTTCTGTGTGTGTCGGTGTTGTTTGTTTGTGGTAATTGTTGCAGTGGCACTACTTAACGGTAATGTAGCGATAGAGGTAGTGGGTGTTGCCCTCGGTGTCGGTGATTACGGCACAAATCTGGTGCTCGCCCTTGTCCATCTGCAAGTAGGTCGAGCCACTCTTGCGACCGTCGATAAACCACTCTACGCTCTCGGGGGTACACTCAAGATTCTGAACGCTCAGTTTCACATAGTCATTGGTGCCGTACTCGGGCTCGATGTTCAGTGACGACATAGGCGAACGAGCATTGGCTACGGTGGTGATTGCAAGGGTGTGTAGAGGCTCGCTGCCGCCACCTACGCCGTAAATCTCGATGTTGTACTGGGTGTCAGGGGTCAGGGGTGAGAGGTGAACAATGGTCTGGTCGGTGTTCACCTCCTCGCTGTTGCCGCTCTGGTCGGTGTAGACAATCCTCCAGGAGGTGTAAGCCGAGGCGTGCTCCGAGTTGACCCAGCCTATGAGTGCGTCGTACTGTGCAACCTCTTTGGTGATGGTTACCTCCGAAGCCTCGAAGGTGATGTTGGTGCCATCGAAGGTGATATTCTCGATGTTGTATTTGAGCCTCTTGTTGGCCCAGTTGAGCAGCGCAGGAACGCTCTTGTCGGTCAGCTCGGTAATGCCGCGGCCACCAGGGAAGAACCAATCTTTGCTATCCTCGGGGCCGGCCGATGTGCTTGCCCTAACGAATCGTATATACTCGTGGTCGGGGTTGGCATTGAGGCTGTTGGTTTTCCACATAGACTCGTTCGAGCAGTCGATGTGGTAGACCAGCATACCCTCGCCACCCTCAAGGTCGGCGCTATAGCTGTCGCCATAGAGCAGGTATTTGTCCCAACCAAACTCGGCATTGGCAGCTTTGTTGCGGTTCTCGAAGAGGAAGAACTCGTTTTTGTCGCTGTTGGCCCAGAGCAGGTAGCTGTGGTTCTTGTAGAGGGGCTCCAGGGTGTAGATGCCGCTATCGTCGATGACGGTGGGGGTGCCCCAACCTACCAACCAGCGCTCAAGGGCGGTGTACGAAGGGGGAGTGCGTCCCTCGTTGAGGTAGTTGCCGTCGCACATAATCGAGGTGTACGACAGACCAAAGGCCTTCTGCTTGCCGTCGTTGTCGTAGTTGGTATCGTAGGCATCGGGCAGGCCCAAAACGTGGCTAAACTCGTGGCAGAACGAGCCAATACCGCTCATCGAGCTACCCTGTATGCTGCTGCCACTGCGCTCCGAGGTACAAGCGTAGGTCTTGATTTTCTTGCCGTTGAAGCTGGTCTGGTAGCTGCTGGGGATGGCGCCCATCTCTGACTTGTGGGGCCATACCGAGTTAGCAGGGCCGTGCTCGGCCTCGTTCACGCCAGCGTAGATGATAAATACCATATCTACATAGCCGTCGCGGTCGTTGTCGTACTTGCCAAAGTCGGTAATGTCGCCAGCATCGTAGGCCAACTTACAGCCCTCGGCAACCATATAGTGGGGCAGGGCATCCTGACCTGTGGTGGGGTCGTTGCCGCCGTAGAACTCCATATTCTCGGCCAGGGTATAGGGGCCAGCAACGTCGATGTCGATTGTGAACTGTCCCAACGAGTTCTGCTCGTAGTAGTCCTTGGCACTACCCGTGCCGCCATTGGCCGAGTAGCCCTTCTTGTTGAGCATATCGGTGAAGGCCTGATTGGCGTTGGGGGTAGAGAACTTAACATCCTGATACTCTACCAACACTACCAGCGCATCCATATGCTGACGGCGGTCGGCACCCCAGCGGCCCAGTGCCAGGTAGGGGGGCAGCGAGCCATCGGCATTGGCAACCAACTCGGCTGCGCGCTGCTGAATCATATCGTGCATCGAGCCGTTGGTGTTGGGTTGAGGAGCGGGCCTGAGGCCTATGCTGCGGCTGGCAACTGCACGCTGCTGCTGGTTGAGTGTGCCGATAGGGGCAAACTTAACATCCGAAGCGGTGTAGAGGCCATCTCTGCGAGTGGCAAAGTAGTAGTCGCCATCGGCACCCATAACCACAGGGTATTGACCCTCGGCCAGGGTGAAGTGGTAGAACTCATCGCCATAGAGTTGGAGCGAGATGGTGGTGCCATCCTTCTGAGTGTGAGTAAAGATGCCTGGTTTGGCAGGGCCCGCAAGTGCTGCACCAATGGTCAGCAGGGCGGCTGCAAAGAGTAAGCTAATTCGTTTCATATAAGTTCTAAAAAATGTTTTTTCGATTCCGCAAGATATGACTTTTTTTCGGAACCTCAAAACATCTACCAACATTTGCCCCCAAAGGCAAAAAAATGTGGGGTTGGTGTGGTAAACTACAACAAAATTTGTATCTTTGAGAATTGTATGGCCAACATTGGCAGTCCATAGGACTGGGCCGTAGCTCTTTGGCCAGTGGCGCTCTTGACAAAAAGCCCCTGCCGAATGGCTCCAAGCGACAAAATTTGAATAACCTAACATAAAACAACCACCTTACTCACTATGAAAAGACTTATTGAGTGTGTGCCCAACTTTAGCGAGGGGCGCGATTTGACAATCATCAAACAGATTACCGATGCAATTGAGAGCGTAGAGGGAGTGAAACTCCTCGATGTGGACCCAGGTGAGGCTACCAACCGTACCGTAGTGACCTTTGTGGGCGAGCCCGAGGCTGTCGTAGAGGGTGCCTTCCGTGGCGTGGCCAAAGCGTCGGAGTTGATAGATATGCGTTATCAGCACGGCGAGCACCCCCGTATTGGTGCTACCGATGTGTTGCCCCTGGTGCCCATCTCGGGCATTACACTCGAGGAGTGTGCCGAGTTGGCCCGCCAGTTGGCCCAGCGCATTACCAATGAGTTGGCCATCCCCACCTACTGCTATGAGGCTGCCGCTCTGAAGCCCGAGCGTAAGAACTTGGCCGTTTGCCGCAAGGGCGAGTACGAGGCTCTGCAGCAGCGCATCACCCAGCCCGACGAGATGCCCGACTTTGGCGGTGGTCAGTGGACCGAGCAGGCTGCCCTGAGTGGCGCAACCGTTGTGGGTGCAAGGGATTTTCTGATTGCCGTAAACTTCAACCTCAATACCACCTCTACCCGTAGGGCCAACGCCATCGCCTTTGACGTGCGCGAGAAAGGTCGCCCAATGCGCGAGAAACCCATTGTGGGCAAGATTGTGCGCAACGAGCAGGGCGAGCCTATTATGATTCCTGGTACCCTGAAGGGTTGCAAGGCCATTGGTTGGTATATCAAAGAGTATGGCATTGCACAGGTGTCGATGAATATTACCGACATTGCACAGACCTCGTTGCACGCCGCTTTTGAAGAGGTGTGCAGGGCTGCCGCAGCGCGTGGTGTGAGGGTTACTGGTACCGAGATTGTAGGTCTGGTGCCTCGCTCGGCTCTGCTCGAGGCTGGCAAGTACTTCCTTCGCAAGCAGCAGCGTTCGCTCGGTATTACCGACCAAGAGATTATCGACATAGCCGTTCACTCGATGGGCCTGGCCGAGTTGCGCCCATTCAACCCCGAGGAGAAGATTGTCGAGTGCCTTATCGAGAAGGGCAACACCACAGAGCGTCTGGTCGACCTGACCTGCAAAGGCTTTGCCGAGGAGACCTCGCGCGAGTCGCCTGCCCCTGGTGGTGGCTCAATCTCGGCCTATATGGGTGCCCTGGGTGCCGCTCTGGGCACTATGGTGGCCAACCTGTCGGCCCACAAGCCTGGGTGGGATGACCGCTGGGAGTTCTTCTCGGACTGGGCCGAGAAGGGTAAGGCCGTTATGAACGAACTGCTGGCGCTGGTTGATGAGGATACCAACGCCTTCAACGCCATTATGGATGTGTTCGCTATGCCCAAAGGTACCCCCGAGGAGAAGGCCGCAAGGGCCGAGGCTATGGAGCGTGCGACACTCTATGCTACCCAGGTGCCTCTGAAAACTATGAAGGCTTCGTTCCGCGCTTTTGAGATTGCAGGCGCAATGGCCGAGGAGGGCAACCCCAACTCGGTGAGCGATGCAGGTGTGGGTGCTCTGGCTGCCAGGGCTGCTGTGCAGGGCGCGTTCCTCAACGTGAAGATTAACGCCGCAGGGCTGAAAGACCGTCTGGTGGCCGAAGAGTTGGTTGCCGAGGCTGCAACCATTGCTCGTGCCGCCGATGCCGAAGAGAAGCGAATACTCGAAATTGTCGAAAGCAAGATTGACTAATCAGAATTGAGAAAATTGCCTAAATAACCATTTGAATTATGACACTCAAAGAGTTCCAAGACGATATAAGGGCGGGCATACCCGAGGTGTTGCCCCCAGCAAAGCCCTATGACACCACCGTAAACCACGCACCCAAGCGCAAAGAGATTCTGACTCACGCCGAGAAGGTGTTGGCCATCAAGAACGCCCTGCGCTACTTCCCCGAGCATCTGCACGAGGAGCTGGCGGCCGAGTTTGCCGACGAGTTGGAGCGTTATGGCCGTATCTATATGTACCGCCTCAGGCCCGACTATGAGATGTATGCAAGGCCCATTGAGGATTACCCGGCCAAGAGCCGCAAGGCTGCGGCTATGATGCTGATGATTCAGAACAACCTCGACAAGGCCGTAGCACAGCACCCCCACGAGCTGATTACCTATGGCGGCAACGGTGCGGTGTTCCAGAACTGGGCGCAGTACCGACTGGCTATGAAGTATCTGTCCGAAATGACCGACGAGCAGACGCTGGTTATGTACTCGGGCCACCCTATGGGCCTCTTCCCATCGCATCCCGATGCACCCAGGGCGGTGATTACCAACGGTATGGTCATCCCCAACTACTCGAAGCCCGATGATTGGGAGAGGATGAACGCGCTGGGCGTGTCGCAGTATGGCCAGATGACCGCAGGTAGCTGGATGTACATCGGCCCCCAGGGTATTGTTCACGGCACCACCATCACTGTGCTCAACGCAGGCCGCAAGCGTATGAAGCCTGGGCAGACCGACCTGGGCGGTATGCTGTTTGTGTCGGCAGGCTTGGGCGGTATGTCGGGCGCACAGCCCAAGGCTGGCAACATTGCAGGCGTGGTGAGCATTGTGGCCGAGATTAACCCTGCAGCCGTAGAGAAACGCTACTCGCAGGGGTGGGTAGATGAGGTCTACACCTCGCTCGATGAGCTGCTGGCTCGCGTGGCCGAGGCTCGCAAGAACCGAGAGGTGGTGTCGATGGCCTACCAGGGCAATATCGTAGACCTGTGGGAGCGACTGGCCGATGAGGGCATAGAGGTAGACCTGGGTAGCGACCAGACCTCGTTGCACAACCCCTGGGCAGGTGGCTACTACCCCGTAGGCTACTCGTATGACGAGAGCCGAGTGATGATGGCCGAGGAGCCCGAGAGGTTCAAAGAGGCTGTGCAGGAGTCGTTGCGCCGCCACGCAGCAGCCGTAAACCGCCTGGCCGAGAGGGGTATGTACTTCTTCGACTATGGCAACGCCTTCTTGTTGGAGGCCTCCAGGGCAGGGGCAGATGTGGTGCTGCCCGACGGCAAGTTCCGCTACCCCTCGTATGTACAGGATATTATGGGCCCGATGTTCTTCGACTACGGCTTTGGCCCCTTCCGCTGGGTTTGTACCTCGGGCAAAGAGGCCGACCTGGACAAGAGTGATGAGATTGCCGAGAGGGTGCTGCGCGAGATTAGGGCCGAGGCTCCAGAGGAGATTTGCGGTCAGCTCGATGACAACATACGTTGGATTTGCGAGGCCAAGCGCAACAGACTTGTTGTGGGCTCGCAGGCCAGGATTCTCTATGCCGACAGCGAGGGGCGCATAAAGATTGCAAGGGCCTTCAACGAGGCTATTGCCAGGGGCGAGATTTCGGCCCCCATTGTGCTGGGGCGCGACCACCACGACGTGTCGGGTACCGATTCGCCCTATCGCGAGACAAGCAACATCTACGACGGCTCATCGTATACGGCCGATATGGCTGTTCAGAACGTCATTGGCGACGGCTTCAGGGGTGCTACTTGGGTGTCGATTCACAATGGCGGCGGTGTAGGCTGGGGCGAGGTTATCAACGGTGGCTTCGGTATGGTTATCGACGGCAGCGACGAGGCTCGCAGACGTCTGGAGAGTATGCTCCACTGGGACACCAACAACGGTATTGCACGTCGCAGCTGGGCTCGCAACGAGGGTGCTATGAGCGCCATCAAGCGCGAGATGGAGCGCACCCCAAGCCTGAAGGTTACTATGCCCAATGTGGCCGATGAGGCACTGATTGAGAAATTTGTTAAATAGTTAAAACTCAACCTTTATGATGAAAAAGATATTGGCATTGGTAGGGGCTGTACTTATGCTCTCTGCTTGTGGCGAGAAGCCCAATGAAGGGCCTACACCCCAGGGTGGTCAGTTGGCCAAGCCTGCAGGGGTGGCGGTGGTAGAAGAGAGTATCACCACCACCTCGGCCGAGGTGAACTGGCAGCCCGTAGAGAACGCTACGGGCTATGACTATCGCCTGTTGGCAAGCGCTACACAGGTGGCAAGTGGCAACACCGACCAGCCCTCGGTTAAGTTTGAAAACCTAACGGCCAACACCGCCTACCGCTTTGAGGTTAGGGCACTGGGCAACGACAAGGAGTGGCAGAACTCGCAGTGGAACTCTTCGTTGGAGTTTACCACTCTGTTGCGCGAGCCAAATGCCGATGGCAGTCTGCAACCAAGCGTGATAGTGGCAGCCGACGGCTCGGGCGACTACACCAAAGTGGCCGATGCAATTGGGCGTATACCCAAAAACAACCAAAACCCCTTTGTGATTTACGTCAAAGAGGGTGTCTACAAAGAGAAGTTGCTCATATCGAAGGGATATGACAACGTAGTGTTGGTGGGCGACGGCAGGGGTAAGACCGTTATTACCTACGACGACTGCCAGGGTACCTACAACGGTGCCGACAGTTCGTTGCCCGAGACACAGCGTCGCTCGTACACCCTGCGTGTCGAGTCGCAAGGTGTGGCCATTATGGATATGACCATCGAGAATACCCACCAGAACAACACCGGCAGTGGCGACCAGGCTATGGCAGTGGAGGTTAAGTATGGCAAAGTGTCGTTCTTCGACTGCGACATTACGGGCTATCAGGATACCTTCCTCGGTAGGGATGACAGCGCAAGAGTCTATGTGAAAGACTCACTTGTAGAGGGCAACGTAGACTTTATCTATGGCGCAAGTGTTATGGTGTTTGACGGCTGCCAGATTAACGTCAATCGCGACGGAGCTGCCATCACTGCCCCATCGACCTCGGCCAATGCCCCATACGGCATTGTGTTCCTCGACTGCGACGTTACGGCCGATGAGGTGGGCTTCAATGGCGCAAAGGTGAACAACATCTACTTGGGCCGAGCTTGGCACTATGCTGCCAAGAGTGTGTGGGTACGTTGCAAAATGGCCGCAACACTGCACCCCGACGGCTGGATGGCCAATATGAATGACGATGTGGCCGAGGCGAGCAAAATCTTTGCCGAGTGGGGTTGCACCTATGCCGATAGCGCCGATGGCGACCTTACGAAGCGCAAAAATGGTGGCCGAGCACTGACCGATGATGAGGCGGCAGGCTATACCCTGGCAAACATATTTGCCGATGTAGACAACCTCGAGGCCTTCACCACCAAGCCCGCAGTAAAACTGAATTAGAAAATAACCTATAAGCAAAATAACTATGAACAAACAGCAACATATCATCAGCAACAACCACCTCACCATAAGCGACGTTATCGCTGCGGTGAGGGGCGACCATCAGTTGGTACTCTCGGAGCTCTCGCGCGAGGCTATTGCCAAGTGTCGCGCCTACCTGGACCGCAAGGCCCTCGAAAGCCCTGTGCCCATCTATGGCGTAACTACGGGCTTCGGCTCGCTCTGCAACATCTCTATCGAGGCCGATCAGCTGTCGGCTCTGCAGAAAAACCTCGTTATGTCGCACGCCTGCGGTACGGGCGACAGGGTGCCCACCGAGATTGTGCGCATTATGATTATGCTCAAGGTGCAGTCGCTCTCGTATGGCTACTCGGGTGTGCAGGTGGCTACCGTAGAGAGGCTTATCGATATGTTCAACCACCACTACACCCCCATAGTGTATCAGCAGGGCTCGCTGGGCGCATCGGGCGACCTGGCACCCCTGGCTCACCTGTCGCTGCCCATTTTGGGGCTGGGTGAGGTTGAGACCGCCGAGGGCGAAATCATCACTGGCGAGCAGATGAACCAGCGCGAGGGGTGGGAGCCCCTGACGCTCCACTCGAAAGAGGGTTTGGCTCTGCTGAATGGTACCCAGTTTATGGCATCATACGGTGTGTGGTGTGTAGACAAGGCCCAGAGGCTCTCGGAGTGGGCCGACAAGATTGGCGCAATGTCGCTCGAGGCTTTCGATGGCCGCATTGACCCCTTTGCCGACAATGTTCACCAGGTAAGGCCCCACGCAGGTCAAATCGCTACGGCCGCACGCATCAGAGAGTTGCTGCAGGGGAGCGAGCTGATTAGGCTGCCCAAAAAGCACGTTCAAGACCCCTATTCGTTCCGTTGTATGCCCCAAGTTCACGGCGCATCGAAAGACTCGATTGCCTATGTGGCAAGCGTAGTGGAGACCGAGATTAACTCGGCCACCGACAACCCAACCGTTTTTCCCGACGAGGATGTTATCGTTTCGGCCGGCAACTTCCACGGTCAGCCCCTGGCCGTAGTGCTCGACTTCCTGGCTATCGCTATGGCCGAGCTGGGCAACATATCCGAGCGTCGTACCTACAAGCTCATATCGGCACAGCGCGGTCTGCCCAGTTTCTTGGTGGCCAAGCCTGGTTTGAATAGTGGCTTTATGATTCCACAGTACACCGCAGCGTCGATTGTGAGCCAGACCAAAGGGTTGTGTATGCCTGCATCGGTCGACTCAATACCCTCGTCGCAGGGCCAAGAGGACCACGTCAGTATGGGCTCGAATGCCGCAACCAAGGCTGCACGAGTGGCCGACAATGTTGAGCGTGTGTTGGCCATCGAGCTCTTCAACTCGGCACAAGCCTTTGAGTTCCGCCACCAGATTGCTGCCGAGGCAAGCGGTCGCCCAGTGCGCTCGAGCCAGGTGATTGAGGCCCTCTACGACAACTTCCGCAAGGAGGTGCCCTTCGTAGATGACGACAGGCTGATGTGTCCGCTCATTGCCAAGGCAGTCAAGTTCTTGCAGGAGAATAGTTAGGGAAGAGGCTTTTTGCAACCAAATAAGCATTGCAAAACTATGCGACTACTGATAAAAAACATACAAACGCTGGCTGGCATTGTGCCCACCGACAAGTTGCGCCTTTGCGGTGCCGAGATGGGGGCTGCAGCCACTATCGACGGTGCCTATCTGGTGGCCGACGATGGGGTGATAAGCGACTTTGGCCCTATGGCCCAGTTGACCACCGAGCCAGTGGCCGACACTGTGATTGATGCCCAGGGTAGGGTGGTCTACCCCGCATTTTGCGATTCGCACAGCCACATTGTCTATGCAGGCTCGCGCGAGGGCGAATTTCGCGACAAGATTGCTGGTATGACCTACGAAGAGGTGGCTGCCCGAGGGGGCGGCATACTCAACTCGGCCGACCGACTGGCCGAGGCTACCGAGCAGGAGCTCTATGAGGCCGCAAGTCGCAGGGCGTGGCGAATGATTCGCTCGGGTGCCGCAACCATAGAGATAAAGAGCGGCTATGGACTGACTACCGAGAGCGAGCTGAAGATGTTGCGCGTAATAAAGCGCTTGGCCCAAGAGTTGCCCATAACCGTCAAGGCAACATTCTTGGGGGCTCACGCCGTAGGCCGAGCCTTCAGGGGGCGACAAGAGGAGTATGTCGACCACGTTTGTGGCGAGATGATACCAGCCGTTGCAGCCGAGGGGTTGGCCGAGTTTGTAGACGTATTTTGCGACAGAGGGTTCTTCACCCCCGAGCAGACCGCCAAAATATTGGAGTGCGGCAAGCGTTACGGACTGAAGCCCAAGATTCACGCCAATGAGCTGGCATCGAGCGGTGGCGTGCAGGTGGGCATAGCCTACGGAGCCCTGTCGGTAGACCATCTTGAAGAGGCCACCGAGCAGGACGTGGCCGACCTGGCAGCATCGGATACTATACCCACAGTGTTGCCTGGTGCATCGTTCTTCTCAAACCTGCCCTTTGCTCCTGCACGAATGATGATTGACAAGGGGTTGTCGGTGGCCATAGCAAGCGACTGCAATCCAGGCTCGTCGCCCTCGGGTAATATGCAGTTGCTCTGGTCACTCGGGTGCATAAAGATGCGTCTGACACCCGAAGAGGCCCTCAGTGCGCTGACCATAAACGGAGCAGCAGCCCTGGGACTGAGTGCCGACCGAGGTGCCATAAGTCGTGGCCGCAGGGCTGACCTGGTAATCTCCAAGCCCGTACCCTCTTTGGCCTACATACCTTACAGCTTTGGCGAGGAGCTTGTAGAGAGGGTGATTGTTAACGGAAAAACCATTTACTACAATGAATAACTTTGTATTCCAAAATCCAACCAAACTGGTCTTTGGCAAGGGCGAGATTGCAAGGCTCTCGGCACTGCTGCCCAAAGACAAGCGCATACTTGTAACTTTCGGCGGCGGTAGCGTAAAGCGAAACGGTGTCTACGACCAAGTGGTGGCCGCACTCGAAGGGTTTGACTACCTGGAGTTCTGGGGCATAGAGCCCAACCCCAAAGTAGAAACCCTGCGCAAGGCCGTAGAGGTGTGCAAGCGCGAGAACATCGGCTTTCTGCTCGCAGTGGGCGGTGGCAGTACCCTCGACGGTACCAAGCTTATAGCTTCGGCAGCCGTAATCGATGAGGATGCCTGGGAGCTGGTGCTCAACCCCAAGTTGCAGCGCGGCAACATCCCATTCGCAAGCGTTATGACCCTGCCCGCAACAGGCTCGGAGATGAATCGCGGCTGCGTAATATCCAACCTCGCAACGGGCGAGAAGTTTGCCTTCTACAACGCTTACCCGACATTCTCGATTCTCGACCCCACGACCACCTACACCCTGCCCGCATTTCAGCGTGCCTGCGGTTTGGCCGACACATTCATCCACGTCATCGAGCAGTACCTAACCTACACAGGCGAGTCGCCACTGATGGACCGCTGGGCCGAGGGAGTGTTGCAAACTGTTGTGGAGATTGCCCCCAAGGTGCTCAACGTCAGCGAGAACGACTACGACACGATGGCCAGCTTTATGCTCTCGGCAACTATGGGACTCAACGGCTTTGTGGCTATGGGTGTGAGTCAGGACTGGGCAACCCACCGCATAGGTCACGAGCTGACAGCCCTCTGCGGCATTACCCACGGACAAACACTTGTGGTGGTGCTGCCAGGAGTGATGAACGAGTTGCGCGATCAAAAGGCTGCCAAGATTCTGCAATATGGCGAGCGCGTGTGGGGCATCGCCGAGGGGTCGGCCCAAGAGCGCATTGACCGCACAATCGAGGCCACCGAGCAGTTCTTCCGCTCATTAGGTCTTGCCACGCGCCTCTCCGAGCTGGGCGTAGGCGAAGATGTGGTCGAGGAGATTGTTAGCCGCTTCCGCACACGCGACACCCACCTGGGCGAAGCTCTCAACATCGACTACGCCCTCACCGACCGCATCCTGCGACAGAGGTTGTAGTTTTGTTTGGCTTTGGCGCTTTGTTTTTTTGGGCTTCGCCGAGGGGACTGCCCCTTTTTGTAAAAAGCGGCACCAAAAACTTTTAGTGTAGCCTTTGCGTTGAGGCTGGGCGTGGTTTAGAGTAAAGTGGTGCCTGACGGCACATTTAAAAATGAATAGAGAGAGTTTGCTTGCAAATGGATTTGCAGCCGTACTCTCTCTATTCATTTTGGGGTTTGCCCCTTTGGAGCATCCCCACTTTCCTCTGCTCCCACTCCCATCCTCAGCGAGAAAAGCACCACAACCACTCTCCCACTGGTTGCTCCGCCACAACTCTCCCACTGGGCACCCCACAACCACTCTCCCACTGGGAACCCCACAACCACTCTCCCCCTGAGTTAGGGGGAGTGGCCGTAGACCGAGGGGGTCTGTCAAGAAGGCTGAATGCTGACCGCTGATAGCTAAAACACACGCCCCCGCTGCTACGCAGCACCCCCTCTAACTTAGAGGGGGAATTATCCTATTAGTCCTATTACTCCTATAAATCCTATAAGAGCAATAGGAGAAATAAGAGATATATGATTTTCATTAAGGCCCCCTAAGGTCATTAAGGGCCTTAAAGTCCTTAATGATTTGTTTGGTCAATAAATACACAAAAGGCGCTCCTCTGGTGGAACGCCTTTTGTATTTGGCCACTTATAGGCCAGATACTTCTGGTGAAATCGTGTCGGTCTTAAGAAAAATTACTTCTTGTTGAAGAACTCTTTAACCTCCTCGGTGGGAACTACGTCGGTTTTGAAAACGTAAGCACCGGTCTTCTCCGATTTAACCATTTTGATGCACTTGGTAAAACCTTTGTTTGCACCCTCTTTCTTAAGTGTTGCAACTACTTTCTTTGCCATAGTTCTTGTCCTCCTTATTTAATCTCACGGTGGATAGTTACCCTCTTCAAGTAAGGATTGTATTTCTTACGCTCCATACGGTCGGGTGTGTTCTTTTTGTTCTTGGTGGTGATGTAGCGGCTCATTCCGGGAACACCACTTGCTTTCTGCTCGGTACACTCGAGAATCACCTGTACGCGATTGCCTTTACCTTTTTTTGCCATAATCGTTTGTTAAAAAAGTGTGTTTAGTAGATTGCCTTAGGTGCTTTGGCGCCTTTGAGGGCTGCATCCAGACCTTTTTTGTTAATAGTTTTGATTCCAGCAGCGGTTACTTTCAGAGTAATCCAGCGGCTCTCCTCCTCGCTCCAAAAACGCTTTGTTTTCAAGTTCAGATTGAATTTGCGTTTGGTGCGCCTGTTCGAGTGAGAAACATTGTTTCCCGACTGAGCAGTCTTTCCTGTGATTTCGCAAATCTTGCTCATTTACAATAAGTTAATTTGTTTGTTAATGTTAATTCCGCACTTTACGGCCTGCAAAGATACGAAAAAAAAGCAAAACACCAAATTGGCATTATTCTTTTTTGGGGCACCAGAGTGGTGTCGCCACACTTGGCAGAACACAAATGTAGTGGGTAGTATCCAAAATAATTGGTAATTTTGCGTTACGTTACAAACAAACACCACAAAGGTATGAAACTAAGCAGAATAATTGTCCCACTATTGGTCATAGCAGCGTTTGCTCCGTTTACAGCGTTTGCACAACCCGATAATGCCCCCAGTAGGCACGGGTGGAGTGGTCGTTACATTAGCCACTATAAATTGGCACCTCTCTTTGGTGAGGTACAGAGTGTTACAGCTATCTTTTATGGTGCGAATGAGGATAAGACGGCTATTGACAGAGACAATGTTAGGAGCAAAGAGCTTTTTGTCTTTAACCGAAATGGCGATGTGGCAGAGTACTATACCTATGAAGGCAACAGCCAAACGCCAGAGTCGAAAACAATATACACATACAACGCCGAGGGAGATGTAGTTGGAGAGGTGGAATATGACGCTAATCGTAAGCTGACCAAAAGAACTATATACAATTATGGCCCTAATAACAAGGCCGAAGAGCTATTGGTATACAATGGCGTTGGTGAGTTGACCCAAAGAGCAGTCTATAAGTACAATGCCGACACTAATGCCAAAGAGCAAATGTTGGTATACGACGGCAATGGTGTTTTGAGTCAAACATTCACTTACAATGCCAATGGCCAAAAAGTAGAAAATAAGTGTTACTCTAATGGTCAGTTGGAGAGTAGCTATGTTTGGGAATATGATGCCAGAGGGACAGTCATATATAGCTGTGGGTATGAACACGGGGAGTGGGGCTCATCGGTAACGGGCTGTAACAAAGTAACAAACATCTACGATGAGGCCGGAAATCTGGTAGAGTGGATTGACAATGACGGTGAGCACTCTGGTACTGATAAATACGATGATGAAGGCAAATTGTTGGAGAGTACGATGTACTGGGATGGAGCATTGGATTTGATAGATTGTTACACCTACGATTCCCACGGAAACGAAGTACAGGTATTGTCATACGGCGATGAGGAGAAGAAAAAATCTTATGGCGGTATAGAATACAAAATAGTCTATCGAGCCGATTAGTTTGTGGGCGACAAGATGTCAATAAAAGAGAGCCCCGAAAGTCCTTGCAATGACTTTCGGGGCTCTCTTGTGTTATTATCTCTGCCGAATTATTTGAGCAGTTCCTTAACCTCGGCAGCTACGGTGGCGCCATTGAAGCCAAACTTCTCGTCAAGCACCTTATAGGGGGCCGAGTAGCCAAAGTGGTCAACACCGTGTACCTTGCCGTTTTCGCCAACCAAGCCCTGCAAGGTCAGGGGCAGACCTGCGGTGAGGCCATAGCGGGGCAGTGTGCCCAGTACCTCGGCCTGATACTCCTTGCTCTGGTCGCGGAACAGTCCCTCGCTGGGAACCGACACAACCTTGACATTGATGCCCTCGGCCTCAAGCAGCTCGGCACCCTCGACAAGCGTCGACACCTCGCTACCGCTGGCGATAAGCACAGCCTGGGGATTGGGGCCCTCCATAACTACATAGCCACCCTTGCGCAAGCCCTCGGCCTCGGCCCTGCGGTTGCCACTTGCGGCAGGCAGGTCTTTGATGTTCTGGCGCGAGGTAATCATCGCTACGGGTTTCTGTTGCTCCATAGCCAACTTCCAAGCCTCTACGGTCTCGGCACCATCGGCTGGGCGCAGTACCAATACCGAGCGCTCGCCCTGGTGGTTGTGGAGGTGTTCGAGCAGCCTAATCTGTATCTCGTGCTCGATGGGCTGATGGGTGGGGCCGTCCTCGCCCACGCGGAACGAGTCGTGGCTCCAGATGTAGAACACCTTAATCCTCATCAGCGCGGCCAGCCTTACTGCAGGTTTCATATAGTCAGAGAACACGAAGAAGGTGCCGCAAGCGGGGATAATGCCGCCGTGGAGTGCCATACCGTTCATAATGCAAGCCATCGTCAGCTCGGCAACGCCAGCCTGGAAGAACTTGCCGCTGAAGTCGCCCTTGGTGATAGCTTTGGTCTTTTTCAGATAGCCGTCGGTCTTGTCCGAGTTGCTCAGGTCGGCCGACGAAACAATCATATTGTCGATCTGCTCGGCATAGGCGCCAAGCACTGCAGCCGAGGCGTTGCGTGTAGCAGCACCCTCGGGGATGTTAATCTTCGAGTAGTCGATGGCGGGCACCTCGTCGCTGAAGAAGCTATCCATCTTGGCGGCCAGCTCGGGATTCTCGGCCCTCCAAGCCTGCTCAACAGCCTTCCTCTCGGCTGCCCAGGCACGCAACTCCTCGCGGCGTGCGGCATAGGCCTCGGCCACCTCGGGGAAGATTGCAAAGGGCTCGTCGGCATTGCCACCCAGGTTCTCGATAGTCTTGCGTGGGTCGGCACCTGCGGCCGAGATGGGCTGACCGTGAGTAGATACCTTGTTCTCGTAGTTGTTGCCCTGGGGGTCAACTGCGCCAAGGCCCATAATTGTGCGGCCAATAATCAGCGTGGGGCGCTCGGTCTCGGCACCAGCAGCCACCAGCGCACCCCTGATGCTATCGGCATCGTTGCCGTTGCACTCCAACACATTCCAATTCCAAGCCCTATACTTGGCGGCGATATCCTCGGTATCAACCTCATCTACGGTGGTCGAGAGCTGGATGTTGTTGGCATCGTAGAACATAATCAGGTTGCTCAGTCCCAAGTGGCCTGCAACGCGGCCTACGCCCTGCGAAATCTCCTCCTCTACGGCACCGTCAGAGATGTAGGCATAGGTCTTGTGGGCTGTCCACTCGCCAAACTTCTGGGCCAAGAACCTCTCGGCAATAGCGGCACCTACGGCCATTGCGTGGCCTTGTCCCAGGGGGCCCGAGGTGTTCTCGATGGCGTGTGCCAGGTCGCGCTCGGGGTGGCCAGGGGTAACGGTGTCCCACTGGCGGAACGATTTGAGTTCCTCAAGGGGCATAATACCTGCCAGCGACAGCACTCCGTAGAGCATTGGCGACATATGTCCTGGGTCCAAAAAGAGCCTATCGCGCCAGGGGTAGGCGTAGTTGTCGGGGTCGTAGCGGAGGAACTCCGAGTAGAGCAGGTTGATGAAGTCTGCACCGCCCATTGCACCGCCAGGGTGTCCCGATTTGGCTTTTTCGACCATTGCCACAGTCAAGATGCGGATGTTGTCGGCTGCTTTGCGTGCGAGGTTGTTGTTCATAGTGTGTTGAAGTTTTATGTTGTGATTTTTGTTAGATTCTTTAATTATCCACAAATGTAACAATAATAATTGAGAATTGGGAATGGAGCGTTGAGAATTATTTGTATCTCCTGCTCAACTCTCGTAGCTTTCGCAATGGTCATACCAATTCATTGGCAAAAATAACAGAGGGCCCGACGTGTGTCGAGCCCTCTGCGGGTTATCCCCCTTGGATGAGGGATGTTTTTTGGTTGGTGAGCTGACTACTGCTCAGCCTCAGCGCCGTTGGCGTTGATACCCTTGTTGTAGTCGGTCTCGAGTTTAGGAATCTTGTAAACCCAGTTGTTGCAATCGGTGGGTTTGAACTCCATAGCGTTTGCTACGTTGAAGCTACCACCCTGACCAAATGCTTTACGAGTGAAACCAAGGCCCCAGCGTTTGTAGTCGAACCACGAGAAGCCCTCACCCCACAACTCAAATGCACGGTAGAGTTTAATCTCCTCAAACAGCTCGTCACCGGTCTTGGTGCAAGTGTAACCAGGGTTACGGCCCGAAGTAGCGTTCAGAGCTACCAGAGCAGCCTGTGCCTTAGCAGCGCCCGAAGCACCCTTGCGGTACTCGGCCTCGGCCTCGATCAGGTACATCTCCGACGAACGGATGAAAGGAATGTAGCTAACACCAGGCTGTGCAAATACACCAAATTTCAGGTGTGAGTTAACATAGAAGTAACCAGTACCATAGGCAGGGTTAGCCTCGTCGTTGATACCTGCGTATTTCTCGATGTGAGCTATACCAGCCTTCCAAGCATCGTTGTAACCGGAGCCATCTGCACCACCACCGAAAGGATATACCAAACCGTCTGCGTAGCAGTAGTTATCGATAAGAGTCTGCAAATCAACACCAGCAGCAGCAAATACACCCTCGTGGATGAAGAGGTTCTTACGGAAGTCGGTGTCGGGAATCTGGTTGATAATGTTACGCTCAATCGAACCAGCACCGTAGCTGTAAGCAGTACCTGCATAGTAGCCGTTGTAAGCATACTGGGTACCGAATGACCAGTAGTAGAGCTGCTCGGTGGCATCGCCATAGCTACCCCAAATCCACTCGCTGGTAGGAGTTGCAAAACCTGCACCATAAGCTGTGTTGTCCATCAGAGGATAGTTGGTGCGAGCCTCAACTGCCTTAGCAGCTGCGGTGTCCCAATCCTGAACCTCCAATGCAGCACGAGCCCATACAGCGTTGGCAACAGCCTTGTTGGGCTGCCATACAGCATTTGCAGGACGGTCGATACCGCTCTGGTCGTAGAGTTTAACTGCATCATCCAAATCTTTGAAAATCTGGTCGTAGCACTCTTTCAACGACGACAGAGGGCAATCACCGGTTGCGGTGTCAAGACGCAATACTACGCCATCAGCCTCACCATTGTTCGAGTCAATCCAGCGGCAAGCGTGGATGGTGCACAAGCGCCAGTAAGCAAATGCACGATAGGTCAAAGCCTGAGCTTTGAGGAACTGTTTCTCGGTCTCCAAACCCTCGGCAGCATCAACATAAGCGATAATATCGTTTGCGTTGCTGATGATCGAGTAGTAGTAGTACCAGCTGTAATAGATATACATCGAGTCACGATCGAGCCATTCCATATTGAAGATGGGGGCCCAACCCGAACCCATACCTGCGTATACAAAGTTAGGACCAGGATACTCGCCAATACGGTTCATTACATAAGCCTCGCCATTGAAGCCCTGACCGTAGTAGCCGTGCTGCGTAGACATAATCTCTGCAATACCGTTCATTACGTTGGTAATGTTTGCAGTGGTCTCAAATGCTGTGCTGGTACCTACCTGATCGGTAGGGGCGGTATTCAGATAATCCTCCGAGCAAGATGTCAGCACTGCAACACCTGCTACAACGCCAAATACATATTTAATAATCTTGTTCATAATCTTTTCTCTCTTTTTGGATTAGAAATTAAGTTTCAAACCAGCCGACATTACACGTGCGGTACCGTAGGTCATATCCTGACCACCACTGAACGAGTACTGGGGGTTCATACCTTTCAAAGTAGTGAAGGTTGCCAAGTTCTCAACACCAATGTTGATGCTTGCGCTACCAATGTGGAGTTTCTCCAACATCCTTGCGGGAATGTTGTACGACAGGTTGATATTCTTGATAACCAAGTACGATGCATCCTGCAACCACCTGTCACTCATACTGTTGTTGTCCGAGTAGTTGTAGAAGTCAAAGATGGGGGTACCATTGGGATTAACACGGTTTGCCGAAGTCTCGGTGATGCCCTCTGCATCAGCAGCGGTCCACGATTTGAGTACGTCTACGTGGAAAGGCTGAGGTGCATTGGCTGCGGTTGCCAACAGATCGGCGTAGGTGCTGTCGTAGGTCAAACCACCAAGGCTGTAAGTGAACAGAGCGCTCAGAGTCAGGTTGCCCATAGTCAAAGCGGTGTTGAAGCTACCGTAAACATCGGGAAGGATGTTACCACGCCAGTCGCGTTTAGCATAGGTAGTAGCCAGAGCGTAGTCTACACCATTGATACGACGTGCACCTTTGGCATCAACAACGGTACGAGTCTCGCCCTCGGCTTTGGTCTCACCCTCTGCCAAGTATACATACTTCTCGTCATCCAGAGTGTACAGTGCACGACCATCCATCATATCGATACCCTCATAGTGGTAGGTGAAGAACTCATAGATGCTGTGACCCTCCATATACTTGCGCGAGCCAGAGAGGATACCATCCTTGCGGTTCTCCTCGGGAAGCTCGATAATGGTGTTCTTCATAAAGGTAGCGTTGCCACCTACGGTCCACTTGAAGTTCTTTGCTTTGATAAGCTCTACATTCAGGTCAATCTCAACACCCTTGTTCTCGATCGAACCGATGTTGCGCAGAATCGACATATTGGTATTGTAGTCATCGTAGTGGTAACCACCAAGCGAGAGAGGCAGTACAACCGAGAACAACAGATCCTTAGAGGTCTTGTTGAAGTAGTCTACCGAGAAGTCGATGCGGTCAAGCAGGCGACCCTCCAATGCGACGTCAAACGACTGTGCGGTCTCCCACTGGATTTTATCGGCTGCCAACGAGTTCTTAACATACGAACCCTTGCCACCATTCTTCGAAATGTCATACAGTGCCATATAGCCGTAGTAACCAACGCTGGCGTCGTTACCTACCTCACCATACGATGCACGCAGTTTCAGATCGTTAACCTGCTCGTTGCCGGCCATAAACTCCTCTTTCGAGATCATCCAGCTACCACCAATCGACCAGAAGTTACCCCAACGGTGATCGGGGTGGAACCTCGACGAACCATCGCGACGGAACGAGAACTCACCGAAGTATTTCTCCTCGAAGTTGTAGCGAGCACGCATCAGGTACGACTCCAAGCGGTAAGCATCGTTCGAACCGTAAACGTAGTCGGTGTTGGTAAAGTTCGAAGGAACATACAGACCGGGAACAACTGCGGTGTTCTTCATAGTCGAAACATAACCATAGTCATTCGAGTAGTTCTCGTGAGCCAACAGAATGTCTACATTGTGCGAGTCATTCAGCTGTTTAGCCCAAGTCAGCTGCTCCTGTACGGTGTAGGTCTTGTAGGTAGTGTTGCTGGTGTTCAGACGACCATTGTTTGCAGCACCGTCACCAATCTCTGGGTTGTCGAACTGCAATGACGACGAACTACGCAAGTTCAAGTCAGCCTTAACAGTGAAGGTGAAGTCGTTGAGGAACTTAGCACTTGCAAATACCTGACCATTGAGGTTCAGACCTTTGCTCTCGCGAACATCGTGCAGATACTCGTAAACGATGTGGCGGTTGCCAAGATACTCAGCACCAGTGTTGTATACCTTCTCACCATTTGCGTCAAGTACGATAGAACCATCGGCGTTGTGCTGGTAGATAGGAAATACGGGAGCCTGCATGCGTGCAGTGTAGAAGGGGTTAGCATAGTAGCTACCATAAGCCATATCGTTACCGTGCTGGGTATACGAAGTACCGCTCAGGTTCATACCTGCCTGCAACCAGTTGTTGGGAGTGTAAACGGCGTTGAAACGACCAGTGTAACGCTCATAGTCAGTTGCAATGATATAACCCTCCTCGTTCAGATAGCTCAACGACGAGAAGATGCTGAAACGGTTGGTTGCGTTGCTTGCAGTGATGTTGTACTCCTGACGAACACCAGGGCGCTCCATTGCGCTGAACCAATCCAAGTCGTTGTAGCCAGGAAGTTTGTTGGCTACCAGTTTGCCATTGGCGTCGAACAACTCGTTGTTGGGTTTGTCGTAGATGTTAACCTTAACAACCTCGTTGATCAAGTTTGCGCTGGCATAAGCAGCTGCGTCAGCCTCGTTCAACTTTTGAGCGGGGTTGGTCATAGCCTGATTCTTCAAACCGGTATACATAACCTCCATCCAAGTATCGGTGTCGATCTTGTCGTAGTCCTCAATACCCAAGGTGTAAACACCCATATTGGCCGAGAAGCTAACGCTGGTCTTGGTATTCTGTTTACCTTTCTTGGTGGTAATCAGAATAACACCATTCGATGCACGGTTACCATAAAGAGCAGCCGAAGCAGCGTCTTTCAGCACCGACATAGACTCGATATCGGCATTGTTCAGGTCCGAAATGCTACCTGCAAAAGGCACACCATCAACTACATACAAAGGCGAGTTAGAACCGTTGATGGTCGTGAAACCACGAATTCGAATCGTGGGCGCACTACCAGGCTCGCCGTAGGTGTTGTTTACCTGTACACCAGCCGATGCACCCTCCAAGGCTGCAACGGGAGTAGAGGTGGTACGTTTCTCGATGGCCTCTGCGCTCACCGAAGCAACAGCACCGGTGATAGACTCCTTCTTCTGAGCACCGTATGCAACTACGATAAGCTCGTCAATCTTGGTAGCCTCGGCATCAAGGGTGACATTAATGTTGGTACGACCTGCAACTGCCAAGTCAACAGTCTTCATACCTACATAACTGAACGACAGAGTTGCATTGGCAGGAGCCATAATCTCGTAATCGCCATTGATGTCTGTGATGGTTGCGTCAGTCGTGCCTACAACCGAAACGGTTGCACCAACTGCTGCGGTACCTTCGCTGGTAGAAACCGTACCAGTGATTCGCAAGTCCTGGGCAAGCGCGCTTGCGCATACCATCAAAACTGCACAAATAGATAGTACAATTTTTCTCATACGTTTTAGTTTTTAGTTAATAATTTGGTTTGGATTTGTTTGTTTGTCTGTGTTTGATTTCAGGTGGCCAGCACGCCACCATTTCTTTTATTATCCTCGCCGCTCCGTAGGCGGCCTCGTGTGGTTCTTCGTTATTTACTGTCTGTTTCTTGTAAAATGTTACTCTTTTTTGTTTAACCTAATTCTATCTAACCTGTTTTATTAATTTGTTGACCTTGTGGTCGTTTTGTTCTATATCGCCCCGTTTTGTGTCCGTTTTGTCCGTCAATTAAGGGGGAATTATAATCTCAAAATTAAATCAAATATTTCAATTTACAAAACTTTTATGACACTTTTTTCTTTCGGCTGTCGATTTGTAACCAAATATTGGCAAAAAGTTGAAAAATATAATCCGAAAGTGGGCGCTAATTGGGAAGTATTGCACATTGGTGGGGCGCGAGGTGGTTACACTTTGGAACTTTGGGGTTTTGGTGGAGTGGGCAAGGTGGGGCGGTGCGCTATATTATATATATGGTATGGTAGAGTAGCCCAGGGGGCTAAAGGTTTTTTTGTGGTGTGGCTGTCGAAGTGGTGGGGAGGAATGGGGGTGAGGAGAGCGCTTGGGGCACTAATTGGGGCAATGGTGAAATTTTTTCGGCCAAAGTGGGTGGAAGATTGAGAAAGTTTGCTACCTTTGACAGCGTAACCTTAAACTAACCGACTAACAACCAATTAACAACCAACACTGAGTCCAGCCCGACATCTGGCCAAAAGGCGCGCAGAAGGGCAGGTAGAACCTTATTTGTCTACTTTCAAGCAATCACGCACTTTTTAGTGGCGCAACAATGTGAAACGAGTAGTGGCGCTGTGGGTTACAGATTGTAACCTGTGGGTAGTTGGTGGGTGGCCTGGGAGAGGAATTTTTGGGGCAGACTGACCGCCATTTTTGGTCGTTAGATAAAAAATATATACTTTTACCAGATTTTTTGGCGTTTTTTAGTAAAAGGCTAATGCGCCAAAAATGTGCAAATCTGGCCGAGAGCGACCTGGTAGGCCGTTTTTACTCCGTAAAAAGGGGCGAAAAACGGACTGTCGGATGGCCCTTTTGGTGTTTTGGGAGGTGCCCTGCGGGGGCAACAAACTGTAAGCACCAAAAGAATTTTTTGGCCCGCAGGCCACTTTTTTGAACAAGAAACCGCAAACAATTAGATAAACAAACAATAATTATTAACCAACACAAACTAAAAAATTCAGTATGAGAAAAATTGTACTATCGATTTTTGCAGTTCTGATGGTGTGCCTCGGCGCATCAGCCCAGAATTTGCGAATTACCGGTACAGTCACTGACCAGAGCGGACAGCCCGTGCTGGCAGCAACTGTTGCGGTAGTTGGTACAACGACTGCGACCATTACCGACTACAATGGTATGTATGAGGTGCAGGCCCCAGCAGATGCTAAACTCGAGATTTCGTTCGTGGGTTTGGCTACCCAGGTGGTAGAGGTTGCAGGACGTACACAGATTGACGTGGTTCTGCAAGAGGACGCACAGGTGTTTGAAGAGCTCGTGATTGTAGGTTACGGCTCGGGCGTTGAGGCCAAATCGCTGGTGGGTTCGGTTTCGTCGGTTAAGGGCGAAAAGATTGCAAATGCACCCGTAGCTAACGTGTCTGACGTGCTCCAGGGTAAAATCCCTGGTCTGCAGGTTTTTACCTCGTCGGGTGAGCCCGCAGCAGGTTCGACTATGATGATGCGTGGTACCTCGTCGTTCAACGCCGACACCGAGCCCCTGATTATCCTTGACGGTGCCCCCGTGTCGAGCGCAGTATTTACCAACCTGAACTCGAACGATATCGAGAGCGTAGTGCTGCTGAAAGATGCTGCTTCGACCTCGATTTATGGTGCGCGTGCTGCCAACGGTGTTCTCTACGTTACCACCAAGAAGGGCCGCAGGGACCAGAGCGTTATCCGCATCGGTATGCAGGGTGGTTTCTCGTCGATGATCGACAATACCGCCTTTGAGCTGATGACCGCACAGGAGCAGATGCGATTTGAGATGGAGTTGCACCCCGAGTTGCAGAAAGACAACGCTTGGATGAAGAAGTTGCAGCTGGTTGAGGAGGCTGGTTTCAGCTTCGACTGGAAAGAGTATGCCTACAACAGCAACGCTCCCGTATTGGGCACCGATGCCTCGATTAGCGGCTCGAGTGGCTCGACCAACTACTATATCTCGTTCGGTTATCTGGACACCGAGGGTATTGCACCCCGTTCGGGCAACACCCGTTACACCTTCCGTACCAACCTCGACTCGATGGTTAGGGATTGGCTCAAGGTGGGTATGAACATCGGTTTGACCTACAGCAAGTACCAGATTTCTAACACTGGTTGGAGCGTAACTTCGGTAGATACTATGGTTTATGGTCAGGCACCCTACAACGCCCCCTACGAGGTTATCCCCAGCGAGGACTACAAGTCGTACACCATCAACTACGACAACGAGTTGAAGTTCTTTGACTGGATGGGCGAGGGTATTCCTAACCCCTACTACTATTACGAGAAATTCCCCTCGGGACAGAACTCGGTTGCTCTGTCGGGCAACACCTTCTTTGAGGTTCGCCCCATTGAGGGCCTGGTGCTCAAAGCAGTTCAGGCTATTGACGCTTCGGACGGCCGTGGCTCGGCTTGGCGTATGCCTTCGTATGAGAATACCCTGGGCAACGGTATCCGTCAGGAGACCTTCAGCCGCTACTATCAGCTGACCGCTACCAACACCGCCGAGTACAAATTCTCGATTGACGACACCCACAACATCAGCGCACTGATTGGTCAGGAGGCTGTTGTGGCTCACTCGGATAGCTTCGGCGTAGGTATCGAGGGCTTGGTTGATGACCGTCTGACTATGATGACCGCAGGTGTGGCCAACACCACCTATGTGAACGGCCACTCGATGGTTGACCAGTCGTACAACTCGGTATTCGGTCGCGCAACCTACAACTACGACGGTCGCTACCACTTGGACGTTTCGCTGCGTGCCGATGGCTCGTCGAAGTTCGGTAGGAACAAACGCTGGGGTACCTTCTGGTCGATTGGTGGTATGTGGAATATGAAGCGCGAGGAGTTTATGCTCGGTTTGACCGAGATTCAGGATATGCGTCTGAAAGCCAGCTACGGTACCACTGGTAACTCGGGTATTGGCAACTACATCGCACTGGGTCTGATTGGTGCAGGTCCCGAGTACAACGGTCAGTCGGGTACCGGTATCAGCAACCCCGAGAACCCCGATTTGACTTGGGAGGTTATGAAGAGCTTTAACATTGGCATTTCGGCAAGGGCTTACAACCGTATGAACATCGAGCTGGAGTTCTACAACCGTGTGACCGACGATATGCTTATGAGCGTGCCCTTCTCGGCAACCACTGGTTTCAGCTCGGGTATGGCCAACGTGGGTAAGATGCGTAACCGCGGTTTCGACTTCGATTACAGCTACGATCTGTTCCAGAGCCAGGATATGTTGTGGACCATCCACGCTAACGTATCGTACAACAATAACAAGATTTTGGCCCTCTATGGCGACACCGAGGACTATGTTGACGGCGCAACCGGTCTGCGCTATGCAGTAGGCCACGCTGTGGGTGAGTTCTCGGGCGTAACCTTCGCAGGCGTTGACTCGCGCGACGGTATGCCTATGTGGTACGACAAGCAGGGCAACAAAACCAAAGTATACTCGGACAGCTATGAGGATTGGTACGATAGGAAGTACATTGCCGACTGGTCGGGTGGTTTCGGTACCCAGTTCATCTGGGGCAACCTCTCGATTGGTGCCGACTTCAGCTGGGTAGGTGAGCGTTGGATGTGGCTGAACGAGAAGTTCTACACCGCCAACCTTAACTTTGGCGCAATCGGCCAGAGCCACTACGAGAGGCGTCTGCTGAATATGTGGCGCGAGCCAGGCGATGTTACCGACATCCCCAAAGCAGGTACCCCCTTCCAGTTTGACGATACCGCCTACTCGAACGCAGCCTTCTTGCGTCTGAAGAACCTGAACGTATCGTATGACCTGCCACAGAGCGTGCTCAACAAGGCAGGCTTTATCAAAGCTGCACGAGTTTACGCCATCGGCCGTAACCTCTGGACTCTGACTAACTACCTCGGTTTCGACCCTGAGTACTTTGCTAACGGTTCGCAGGGTACCTATCCTGGTACTCGCCAGTACACCTTTGGTCTCGAACTCTCGTTCTAACCCCGCTAAAACATTGATTATACAGCTATGAAAAAGATAATTCTGATTACAATTTGTGCAATCGCCTCGCTGATGGCTTCGTGCGATATGGACCTGTTGCCCTACTCGGCTATCGAGGAGAGCCAGGGTATGTCGACCTTTGAGGATGCACAGAACTATCGCGTGAGCATCTACTCGCCACTGATGAGCCTCCTCTGCGGCGGCCGTCACACCATCGAGGAGGTGCGTGCTGACTACTTCCACGCTATGGCCGACTTTGGTAACACCTACGGCGAATTCTACATTTGGAACACCCAGACTACCAGCCAGAACGCCGAGTCGGTTTGGTATGGCGACTACAGCTTGGTGGGTAGTATGAACTACGCTATCGACCGCTTCAACAAGATTCTCAAAAACGGCAACCTGACCGAAGATGAGAAAGAGGAGTTGGAGCTCTACATTGCCGAGGCTCACATGACCCGCGCACTGGCTTACCTCGACCTGGTAACCAAGTATTGCGAGGCATACGACCCCGAGCGTTGCGAGGAGCAGATGGGTCTGCCCCTGACTACCGAGTACAACCCCACCACCTCGGCATCGAAGTATCCTGGCCGTAGTAGCCTGTACGATACCTACGAGCTGATTCTGGAGGACCTCGGCGAGGCAGCAAACATCACCACCAAAGGTGCCGTAAACTCGCCCTACTACACCGAGGACGTTGTTGAGGCAGCCTTCGCTCGCGTTTACCTCTATATGCAGGAGTGGGATTTGGCTTTCGAGGCAGCAGAGAGTCTGGTAGGCGGCAAGTATGAGCTCGTTGACAACCAGGCAGCCTTTGACTCGATGTGGACCAACGACGAGTCGACCGAGAACATTATGCTCGTTGTGATGGATCTGAACAACATCGGTTCGGCATCGGGTACCAACTACCTGAACGACCGTAAGAACAACGGCGTGATGGACCCCGAGTACATCCCCACCCAGTCGCAGCTCGACCTCTATGAAACTGGTGATATCCGCTTTAACACCTACTTCAAAGAGTACGAGATTACCGCTACTGGTTATGGCACTGCCGACCTCTACTTGTTCAACAAGTTCCCTGGCAATCCCAAACTGTACCGTCTGGTATCGAACTATGTTAATATGGCCAAACCCTTCCGTATTGCAGAGCAGTACTTGATTTTGGCAGAGTGCGCTGCTATGAACGAGGAGTTGACCACTGGTATCAACTATCTGAACCAGCTCCGCGAGGCCCGTATCAAAGACTACGTTCCCGCAACCGTGTCGACCATCCGCAACTGCGACGAGCTGTTGGCAGAGGTGCAGAAAGAGAGGGCTCGCGAGCTGATTGGCGAGGGCTTCCGTATGCACGACCTGAAGCGTTGGGGTCTGGATGTAGTTCGTGGCAAAGCACAGAACGCTGCAATGGTTCGCAGCGGCGAGGACTACGACCAGCTCTATCGTGAGGCAGGTCACAGCCGTTTCTTGTGGCCAGTCCCCAAGACCGAGATCGATGCCAACCCTCAGATTAAGAACCAGCAGAACGATGGCTATTAGTATTGCTGCGCAAGAAGAAAAGTCACATACTTACTAAACATACTTAATAGAGAGAATATGACTAAATACACAAAATATCTGACAATGATGCTCTTGGCTGCACTGGCAATGACCTCGTGTGGCGATTTGAACAAGGGCTCGGTTGGTGACACTACCGTCTACTTCAGCAGCGAGAGTGTTGAGGATGGTTTTAGTGCAGGCTTTGTATATGTGCCCATCCGTCTGGATGCAGGCACCGAGGCCAACACCGCCGATGTGAAGGTAACTGTTGAGGTGCTCGATGTTCAGAAGGCTACCGAGGATACCGACTTTATGATTACCAGCAAAGACCTGGTGTTCCGCCCAGGCGTTGACTCGGTTTCGTTGGAGATTAGGGTTATTCCCAATGTTGATGAGTTTGACCTGAAGCTCGGTCTGGCATCGTCGAATACCAACATCGATGCACAGAAGAAAGAGTGCAACGTACACATCGAGAAGAACACTCGCGACCGTTTGTGCGACACTTGGACCGTTAGCTACTCGCCCTCGCTGGGTAGCCAGGGTGACCTGAGCAGCTCGATCGGTATCGAAATCTCGTGGAGCATCGCAAACAGCTGCTTCGAGGCTTGGATTACCAAAGGTATGGGCGATCCCAACTCGATCTACTCGCAGTCGCCCTTCTACTTCAACTTCATCAAGAACAACAAGGGTGAGGAGATTATGACCGTGCCTACCTACAAGTCGTTGCAGGGCCCCATCGGTCTGGATCAGTTGTTCGAGACTCAGGAGGATTACGAGGCATTCGTTAAGCAGTATGGTGTGCAGGAGGATTGGAGCGTTTATCTGTACCAGATTGTCGCTATACCCACCAACAACACCAACAACCCCTTCACTCTGCCTAACGCAGATGAGTTGGAGCTGGAGTATGACGTAACCTCGAAGACCAAGACCATTAGGTTTGCCGACAGGAGCCAGACCTACTGCCTCGGCCTGGGTTACGAGCTGCTTGATGGCGACGGTCGTCGTAAGATGTCGCTCTTCTGGGGCGGCACCCCCATCGGCAACCCCGTATTTACTTGCAAATAGGGTAATTCATATCAAAGGGGCTTGTTAGGGCCCACTTTGAGGAATCAACAAAGTTCCGATACCTACAAAAAGGTGTCGGAACTTTTTGTTTCGGAGCGGTATTATGCACGCTTTCTACATTTTGGGCCAAAGATTTAGCCTCAGTGGAGTTGAATTTTGAGAGAAAATGATTACCTTTGCGGCTCGGACGAAATAACAACAAAAAGAATAATATACCAAAACAAAACTATGAACATTCTGAAAGAAGCTCGCGAAAACCAAACCGCGATTATCAAAATCACCGTTGGCGAGGCCGACTACGCCGCCGAGGTGGACAAAAAACTCCGTGAATACAAACGCAAAGCTAACATCCCTGGCTTCCGCCCTGGTATGGTGCCTATGGGTATCATCAACAAGATGTACCGCAAGGGTGTAGTGGCAGAGGTGGCTTACAAAATGGCCTCGGACAGCTGCTTTGAGTATATCGAGAAAGAGGGTATCGACTATATGGGCGACGTTATGCCAAGCGACGAGCAGGGTGCTTTCGACTTCGACAACAACACCGAGCACGAGTTCGTTTTCGAGATTGGTCTGGCTCCCAAAGTTGAGCTTGAGCTGAGCGACAAAGATAAAGTTACTCGTTACAAAATCAAAGTTGATGAGCAGATGCGCAGCGACTACCGCTCGAACTACCTGCGTACCTACGGCCGTCTGGTAGACGTAGACGTGGTAGAGAACGATGAGGCTGTGATGTGTACCCTCGACAATGGCGAGATTAAGACCGACGACGCTTACGTTGGCCTTATCAGCATGAGCGAGGAGGAGCGCAAACCCTACATCGGCAAGAAGGTGGGCGACCAGATGGTTGTTAACATCAACGAGCTCTACAAGAGCGAGCAGCAGAGGGCTTCGGTACTGGGCGTTAAGGAGAACGAGTTGGAGGCTATCAAACCCGAGTTCAACCTGACCATTACCAAAATCCGCAAGTACGCCGATCCCGAGATGAACGAAGAGTTCTTCAAACTAGCCTTCCCCGAGGGTAACGTGACCAGCGAGGAGCAGTTCGAGAAATTTATCGACACCAAGATTGAGAGCGAGCTGAAGAAAGAGAGCGACTATGTATTTACCAACACCCTGCGTGAGTACCTGGTTGAGAAGGCCGCTCTGACCCTGCCCGAGGACTTCCTCAAACGCTGGTTGCTCGCAATCAACGAGGGTAAGTTCACTATGGAGGAGATTGAGAAAGACTTTGCACCCTTCGCCGAGATGATGAAGTGGAGCGCTATCCAGAAGCACTTTGCCAAGAGCCTGAACGTAGAGGTTAAGCAGGAGGATCTGCTCGAGGAGGCTAAAAACTATGCCGCAGCACAGTTTGCACAGTACGGTATGATGAACGTAGCCGATGAGATGCTCACCAACTACGCACAGCAGATTCTGTCGAACAAAGACGAGGCCAACAAGCTGATCGAGAAGGTTTACGAGAACAAGGTTGTTGCAGCTGTTACTCCTCTGGTAAAAGTTTCGAACAAGAGCGTGACTATTGCAGAGCTCAACAAAATCCTCGCTAAAAAAAGCAAATAATTGACGATTACGTCGTTGCACTTCAAAAGCGACATCCTCACATAGGTTTACTATGCTGCGGTGTCGCTTTTTTCGTGCGCCTTGTAATCGCCTAATTATTTGCATTTTTACCTCTCCTGGAAGGGCATAATCATTAAGGTCATTAAGGGCCTTAAAGTCCTTAAAGAAAATCCTATAACTCCTATATCTCTTATTGCTCTTATGGGATTTATAGGAGTGATAGGAGTAATAGGAGTAATAGGAGTAATAGGAGATTGACAGACCCCTCCGCCCCTTCGGGGCACCTCCCCTAACTTAGGGGAGGAGTTATTTGAATTCTCCCCTACGATAGGGGAGTGGCCCATTAGGGCCGAGGGGTGGTCGAAATTGCGTGCGCGTCCTCGCGCACATTCCCCCTCTAAGTTAGAGGGGGTGCCCGAAGGGCGGGGGCGTGTGTTAATTTTCAATTTTCAACTTTCAATTTTCAATTCAAAAGAGGCGCTCCGCCTCCTTTGGCCCCACTATTTTCTTTTTCCCTAAAAAAACACTACCTTTGGGAATTGTAAAGCTTGCCTTGGTGCGAGGTTTGCACTTATTAGGAATAATCATAATTGGTACGATATGAACAACGATTTCAAGAAATTTGCCCTCTCGCAGGGTGTCTCTTCGCTCAATTTGCATCGCTACGGCAAGGTGATTGACGGCTATGTGTCGCCCACCATTACCGAAGAGCGCAATCTGAATGTGGCGCAGATGGATGTTTTCTCGAGGTTGATGATGGACCGCATCATTTTTCTCGGCACAGCCATTGACGACGATGTGGCCAACATTATTCAGGCCCAGCTGCTCTTTCTGGAAACCAACAACCCCGAGCGCGATGTGCAGATATACATCAACTCGCCTGGCGGCAGTGTGTCGGCAGGTCTGGGCATCTATGACACAATGCAGCTCATCTCGCCCGAGGTGTCGACAATCTGTACGGGTATGGCAGCAAGTATGGCCGCAGTGTTGCTCACCGCAGGTCAGAAGGGCAAGCGTTCGGCTCTGCCCCACTCGAGGGTGATGATTCACCAGCCCCTGGGCGGTGTGCAGGGACAGGCCTCGGACATCGAGATTACCGCACGCGAGATTCTGAAGTACAAGCAGGAACTCTATGAGATTCTGTCGCTCCACTCGGGGCAGCCTATCGACAAGATTGCAACCGACGCCGACCGCGACTTCTGGATGAGGGCCGAGGAGGCAAAAGCATACGGTTTGGTAGATGAAATACTGATGCCTCGTAAGCAAGTGAAATAGAAGGATATAGGAAAATGGCAAACAACAAAGATAACAACCGACGACACGGTGGCGGTGGCAATGTGTGTTCGTTCTGCGGTCGTAGCGTCTCCGAGGTGGGGATGATTTTTGGTGGTATCGACGGCCACTCGACCATCTGCGACGAGTGCATTGAGCGCGGACACGAGGTGTTGCACGAACACGATGAGCAGATTAAGCAGTCGACTGTGCCCGTAATAAACAAAGACGAACTGCTCAAGCCGACCGAGATTAAGGCCTTTCTTGACAAATATGTGATTGGCCAGGATGCAGCCAAAAAGACCCTCGCTGTGGCGGTGTACAACCACTACAAACGTATACTGGCAGCCCAGAGCAAGCCCAAGTCCAAAGCTGCTGCAAAGTCTGGCAAGCAGGCTATGGCCACTGCTGCTGCGGCCATAGATGAGGTGGAGATTGAGAAGTCGAACATCATTATGGTGGGCCAGACTGGTACGGGCAAGACTCTGTTGGCTCGCACCATTGCACGACTGCTCAACGTGCCCTTCACCATTGTTGATGCAACGGTATTGACCGAGGCAGGCTATGTGGGCGAGGATGTTGAGAGCATTCTTTCTCGACTGTTGCAGGTGGCCGACTACAACGTAGAACAGGCCGAGAGGGGCATTGTCTTTATTGATGAGGTAGACAAGATTGCTCGCAAGAGCGACAACCCCTCAATTACTCGCGATGTGAGTGGCGAGGGTGTGCAGCAGGCTCTGCTGAAAATACTCGAGGGTACAGTTGTGAACGTGCCCCCACAGGGTGGCCGCAAGCACCCCGAGCAGAAGTTTATCCAGGTCAACACCTCGAACATACTCTTCATTTGCGGTGGCGCCTTCGATGGCATCGAGAAGAAGATTTCGGACCGACTAAACACTCGCGTGGTGGGCTACAACCAGTCGGCCGCAAGGCACATCGACCGCAACGACCTGATGCAGTATATCACTCCCCAAGACCTGCGCTCGTTTGGTCTTATACCCGAATTGGTGGGCCGTATGCCTGTGCTGACCTATCTGCAACCACTCGACAAGACCATCCTGCGCCAGATTCTGACCGAGCCCAAGAACTCTATCATCAAGCAGTATGAGCAGCTCTTTGCTCTCGACGGCATCGAGCTCACCTTTGCCCCCGAGGTGCTCGACTACATCGTAGACAAGGCTGTTGAGTTCCGCCTGGGTGCGCGAGGTCTGCGCAGCATCTGCGAGGCCATTATGACCGATGCGATGTTTGAGCTCCCCTCGGCCGAGGCAAAGAGTTACCGCGTAGAGCTCGACTACGCCCGCGAGCGTATCGAAAAGTCGGCCCTGTTGGCAAACAAGCAGTAGGGCAGAGTCCGTATAGGGACAATAAAAAGAGAGGCTACCAACTTTTTCGGTTGGTAGCCTCTCTTTTTTTCGGGGCAATCTTTTTGACACACGCCCCCGCCCCGTTGGGGCACCCCCTCTAACTTAGAGGGGGAGTATTTGTGAAAAAGGCTGTTACTTTGCACCGCGCAATGAGGTGGCAATCTCCTCGGCACGCGCCAGGGCCTTATGGATGTGGTCAAGAACATTCTCGCGCCCAACCTTATCAACAATGCCAGCCTGCTCAATCTCGCGGTAAACTTGATCGTTTACGCCCGAAAGGATAATCGTGCGACCCTCCTTCTGGGCTGCGTCGATGAATATCTCCAAGTTGTGGATGCCCGTAGCGTCGATAAACGATACCTTACGCATACGGATAATACGGATGGGTAGAATTGAGTTCCTACGAGCCAGCTCCTCGAACCTATTGGCAACGCCAAAGAAGAAGGGACCCTCAATCTCATACACCTCGGTGAGCGAAGGAATGGTAAGCCTCTCGTCCTTCTCGCCGTCGCTGTGTACGTTCATCTCGTTCTCGACAACCGAGATGTTGCTCGACTCCATAACTCGTTTCATAAAGAGCACTACGGCCATAACCAAGCCCACCTCGATTGCAATCGTAAGGTCGAAAATAACCGTAAGCAGCAGGGTTACAAACAGTACCGCAATGTCGCCCCTCGACTGGCGGCACATCGAGCGAATGGTGCGCCAGCCACTCATATTATACGACACCATAATCAGTACACCTGCCAAGCAGGGCATAGGTATGTAGCCCACCAAGTCGCCCAAGAAGAGCAACACGAGCAGCAGCACCACAGTGTGGACAATGCCAGCCACTGGGGTGCGGCCACCATTGTTGATATTGGCCATAGTACGGGCAATAGCACCAGTAGCAGGGATACCACCAAAGAAGGGGGTGATGATATTGGCCACGCCATTACCAATCAGCTCGGTGTTTGAGTTGTGGCGGTCGCCAATGACACCGTCGGCCACCATTGCCGACAGCAGGCTCTCGATTGCGCCCAGCATAGCAATAGTGAACGCCGCAGGCAGCACCGACTGGGCCGTAGAGAAGAAGGTCTCGCCCTCGGCAAGTGCTGGCAGGCGGAACTGGGGCAGGCCCGAAGGCAACTCATACAGGTCGCCAATGGTCTTAATGCTATCAACACCTGCATACTTCTTCAGCACCCAGCAGGCAACTGTCATTATAATAATAGCCAGCAGCGAGCCAGGAATCTTCTTCGATATCTTTGGGGTATAGACAATAATCAAGATACTCAGCAAGCCCACCACAAACGACAGCCAGTTAATCTGGTCGATATTCTGGAAGTAGCAAGCCCACTTGTCGATAAAGTTGGCAGGCACATTCTCTATGCCCATACCAAACAGGTCGTTCATCTGGGTAGAGAAGATGGTGATGGCAATACCGCCCGTAAAGCCCACAATAATAGGGTAGGGCATAAACTTGATGACACTGCCCAGTTTGAACACGCCCATAAGCACCTGCATCAGACCTGCCAGCACGGTGGCAATGGCCAAGCCTGCCAGGCCAAACTGCTGGATGATGCCATAGATGATTACGATAAACGCTCCCGTGGGGCCGCCAATCTGTACCTTCGAGCCGCCCAAGGCCGAGATGATAAAGCCTGCAATGATGGCTGTGATGAGGCCCTCGGTGGGGCCTACGCCACTCGCAATACCAAAGGCAATGGCCAAGGGGATGGCTACAATGCCGACAATGATGCCGGCCATAATATCTTTCGACAGGGTGGCTTTGTCGTAGCCCTTGAGCGAAGAGAATAGTTTGGGTTGAAAGTCGATGCCCGACCTTCGTTTGGTGTTAGTGTTAGACATAAAAAATGGTTATTGGCATTGTTTTCGGCCGCAAAGATACATATTTGAATTGAAAGTTGAGAATTGAGAATTGAGAATTTTACGCACGCCCCCGTCCTAAAGGGCACCCCATCTAACTTGGAGGAGGGGAAATCTTATAAAGTTATTAGGGTCTTTAATGCCTTAGGTCGTAGACGTTAGGCCAAAAAAACAAGTGGGCCCTCCGCTTATTGCGGAGAGCCCACCATTATCGGTTGGGGATATGTTATCCCTACCTAATTCGCATCATTAGAGGATACCCTGCTCCAACATTGCCTGGGCAACCTTCATAAAGCCAGCGATGTTTGCACCCTTAACGTAGTCAACAGTGCCGTCAGCTTTCTGGCCGAAGCGTACGCACTGCTCGTGGATGCTCTGCATAATGAAGTGCAGTTTGTCGTCAACCTCCTGTGCCGACCAGCTCAGGTGAGCGGCATTCTGGGTCATCTCCAGGCCCGAAGTGGCAACACCACCAGCGTTCACAGCCTTACCAGGAGCGAAGAGGATGCCTGCATTCTGGAAGGTAGCGATAGCCTCGGGGGTGCAACCCATATTCGAAACCTCGCAGCAGCACCAAGTACCGTTGGCCAGCAGCTCTTTAGCGTCGTCGCCGTTGAGCTCGTTCTGGAATGCGCAAGGCAGAGCAATGTCGCACTTAACGCTCCAAGCCTTCTTGCCGGGGGTGAACTTGGCAGCCTCGGGGAACTGGGTAGCCATATCCTCTACCTTGTTGCGGTTCGAGGCACGCATAACCAGCATATAGTCAATCATCTCTTTGGTGATACCTGCAGGAATCTCGCAAACACCGTCGGGACCCGAGATGGCGATAACCTTACCACCCAGCTCGGTAGCCTTGGTTGCGGCACCCCAAGCTACGTTACCAAAGCCCGACAGAGCGATGGTTTTGCCTTTGATGTCTTTGCCAGCTTTGGCCAAAACGTGCTCGGTGAAGTAGAGAGCACCAAAGCCAGTAGCCTCGGGACGCAAAATCGAGCCACCCCAAGTCTGGCCCTTACCGGTCAATACGCCAGTGTTGTACTCGCGAGCCAATTTCTTATACATACCGTACATATAGCCAATCTCACGGCCACCTACGCCTACGTCACCTGCAGGAACGTCGGTGTCGGGACCAATATTCTGCCACAACTCCCACATAAAGGCCTGGCAGAAGCGCATAATCTCAGCGTCCGATTTGCCAACGGGGTCGAAGTCCGAACCACCCTTTGCACCACCCATAGGCAGGGTAGTCAGAGCGTTTTTGAAGGTCTGCTCGAAGCCCAAGAATTTCAGCATCGAGGGGTTAACAGCTTTGTGGAAGCGGAGGCCACCTTTGTAGGGACCAATAGCGCTATTGAACTGGATACGATAGCCAAGGTTGGTCTGTACCTCGCCTTTGTCGTCAACCCAAGTAACACGGAAGGTAAAGATACGGTCGGGCTCGACCATACGCTCTACGATTTTTGCTTTCTCAAACTCGGGGTGCTGGTTGTAAACCTCCTCGATAGACTCGAGCACCTCTTTTACTGCCTGCAAATACTCGCTCTCGCCGGGGTGTTTACGCTCCAACTCGGCCATCAAATTCTGTACATTCATAACTCTTTGATTTAGTTTTAAGTTTGTGTGTAAAAATTATTTAGGTTAAAAGTGCTTTTCCTCTTAATCTCTCTATTGCACCCCCAAAATTACACATTTTTATTTGATATTGTATCAGAGGGTAACTTTTTTTATTTTTTTTGCCCCTGTGAGAACAACGAGGGGGACTTTTTTTATTTCTTTTTGTGTATAAAAAATTTTTTTACTATATTTGTAAACACCCGTTTTGGTGGCAACCAAACCGTTTGGGTTTGTTCTTTTTTCCCAATTGAGTCGGGCCGATGTGCCCCACCAATTGCGTAGCGTTGATTCGTGCTATGATACTCAGTCGAATCGGTTATTGTTTAACTTTCTAAAAACCATTCTTATGAAGAATTTACACGTTAAGAAACTAACAACAGTTGTATTGTTCTTTCTAACCTTGGGAACAATAACAACAACACAAGCACAAGAACTTAAATACTCGTGGATCGCTGTAGACTTTGCCACTTGCGAACTGTGGGATGAGATAAATCACGACTTGTTGGATATCAGTCTAACGGCCTCGTGGATGCAGGATTTTACAAACAACTTTGCGGGCGGTTTGATGAGTGGTGTCTACTCTCGTCATGGCTCTGCCGACATACCGCTCGGTGGCGACCTGCGATACAATATGTTTACGAGAATGAATGTAAATCCTTTTGTCGGTGTCAAGGCTGGCTTGTTAATAGGCACAAGGGGTGATTTTGAACTCGACACACTTGTAATGTGGTCGGTAGGTTTGCGAGTCAAACAGAAGTTGATGATTGGTGTGGATTTCAACTATTGGCGTCTTAGAGAAATAAAAAAAGGATATGAAGATCCGTATTGTACACTTCGCCTCGGTTGGGAATTCTAAACTCCATTTTACAGACTATACGAAGGTAAGGGATTTGTTCCCTTACCTTTTTTTGTCGGCCGCCAACCGTCGGCCGCCAACAGACCCCTCAGGCGCTCTGAGCTAGCTCCCCTAACTTAGGGGTGCAGTACACACGCCCCCGGCCTACGGCCACCCCCTCTAACTTAGAGGGGGAATTCCTATTATTCCCGGGTATTAAAAATAATACCTGGGATATTGTGGGGTAATTATGAGGGGAAAATCTGCGACAGCATTGCAGGCGGAAGAAGGTGTGGGGTGTTGGAGGCGTTAAAAAACAAAGACGCCCGAATGGGGCCGACCTTTACGGTCGTTTGTTTTAGGCACCAACGCCACACACCCCGCCGAAATGCATCGCAGTGGCTTTTGGGTACCTTTTGCCACCAAAAGGTACAAAAAGTTGAAAGTTGAAAATTAACACACGCCCCCGTCGCAAAGCGACACCCCCCCTCTAACTTAGAGGGGGAGGGGGAATGAATTGAAAGTTAAAACACACTCTTCCCTATGGTCCTTAAACTCCTTAAATTCCCTAAGTTCCCTAAACTCCTCCCCTAAGTTAGGGGAGGTGCCACAAAGTGGCGGAAGGGTCTGTCAATTTTGAATCTTGCATTTTGAATTTTGAATTTATATCGGTATCTTTGGGGAGCAAAAACTTTTTTTTCGACATCAAACCATAAAACAAATACTTAAATAATCTAATCAACACACACAAGATGGAGAACATCAAAACAACACCCTTCACCAAGTATCACATCGAGGCTGGTGCTAAAATGGCCCCCTTCGCAGGGTTCAATATGCCTATTGAGTTTACAGGTATCAACGCCGAGCACCTCTGGGTGCGCGAGGCTGTGGGCGTATTCGACGTGAGCCATATGGGCGAGCTCTGGGTTAAAGGCCCCAAAGCCACCGCCCTCTTGCAGCGCATAACTACCAACAACGTGGCTGCGCTGACCGACGGCAAAGTTCAGTACACCTGTTTCCCCAACGGCAAGGGCGGTATCGTTGACGACTTCCTGCTCTACCGTTTCAACGAGGAGTGCTATCTGCTGGCTATCAACGCCGCCAACATCGACAAAGACTGGGCCTTCGTTTGCGAGCAGGGCAAAGCCTTCGGTATGGAGCCTGGCAAAGAGCTCTTCAACGCCAGCGACGAGACCGCGCAGTTGGCTATTCAGGGCCCTCTGGCTATGAAACTCGTTCAGAAAATGTGCGACGAGCCCGTTGAGGATATGGTATACTACACCTTCAAAACCCTCAAGGTGGGTGGTTGCGACGCCATCCTGTCGACCACCGGCTACACTGGCTCGGGCGGTTGCGAGGTATACATCAAAGCCGAGGATGCCGACAAGTTGTGGGCCGAGTTGTGGAAGGCTGGCGAGGAGTTTGGCCTGAAGAACATCGGTCTGGGCGCACGCGACACACTCCGTTTGGAGAAGGGCTTCTGCCTCTATGGTCACGAGATTGACGACACCATTTCGCCCATCGAGGCTGGTCTGGGCTGGATTACCAAATTTGTCGATGGCAAGGACTTTATCGACCGCGAGTATATGGAGCAGCTCAAGGCAGGTGGTCTGAAGCGCAAACTCGTAGGTCTGAAGATGATTGACCGTGGTATTCCTCGCGCAGGCTACACCATTGGCGACGCCGAGGGTAACCCCATTGGCCACATCGTGTCGGGCACTATGTCGCCCTGTCTGAAGGTGGGTATTGGTACTGGTTATGTGCCCAAAGAGCAGGCTGTTGTGGGCAATGTCCTCACCGTTATTGTCCGCGAGAAGGCTCTCAAGGCGGAGGTTGTGAAACTCCCCTTCGTATAAAAAACGAATAGAAAGAGCAACTGCTGCGTTACGCTCAAAAAATTGCCCCTCATTTACGTCAAGTAAACTGCGGGGCAATTTTTTTTCGCAAGCCTTGCATTTATCTCTTTCTATTCGTTTTTACATCTACCGAAAGTTTACTATGCTGCGGACTCGCCTTCTCGTTTGGCATAAAAATCCCTCCGCTATTTGCGTTTTTCCCTCTCCCGAAGGTAAATCTCCCCTACGATAGGGGAGTGGCCCGTCAGGGCCGAGGGGTGGTCGAAATTGTGTGCGCGTCCTCGCGCACATTCCCCCTCTAAGTTAGAGGGGGTGCCCGAAGGGCGGGGGCGTGTGTTAATTCTCAA
Organism: Tidjanibacter sp.; assembly: GCA_045543795.1. Lineage (GTDB taxonomy): Bacteria > Bacteroidota > Bacteroidia > Bacteroidales > Rikenellaceae > Tidjanibacter. Next base: position 42,986 of record JAZPXV010000003.1, on the reverse strand, counting down.
TTCTCAATTCTCAATTCTCAATTCAAAAGAGGCGCTCGCCTCCTTGTGCGCCTTGTACTCGCCTAATTATTTGCGTTTTTTGCTGCTTGGGGAGGTAAACTGCGGGGCAATTTTTTTCGCAAGCCTTGCATTTATCTCTTTCTATTCGTTTTTACCGCTCCCGAAAGTTTACTATGCCGAGGACTCGCCTTCTTGTTTGGCACAAAAATCCCTCCGCTATTTGCGTTTTTCCCTCTCCCGAAAGGTGTAATTATTAAGGTCTTTAAGGTCTTTTAGGTCCTTAAGGTCCTTAAGGTCCTTAAGGAAACCTATAACTCCTATACCTCTTATAGCTCTTATAACTCTTATGTGATTTATAGGAGATATAGGAGTTATAGGATTGCTATAGGATTGCTATTACCCCTATTGCTCCGCCCCTGGCAGTGGGCACAAAAAAAAGAAAGGGGAAGACTCACGTCTGCCCCATTCATCAGGTTAGGTTAGTTAGGTTAATGAGGTACGGGACTTGGCCCGTAAAACATCGATACAAATGTAGCCCTTTTATTTCTAAAAACAAAATTTTTCTCAATTATTTGCGATAATTTTTAAGAAACATGTTACCAAATTGTTAAATAGTGGGTTTGTTATTAAAATAACTTTCCAAACCCCTATAAGATATTAAAATAATTAAATAATATACGGCGTTTTTTTATGCGTAAGTGGGGGGTGATTTTTTTATGTGCGCGGTTTTACTTTGTCTGGTGTAGCTGGTGTAGCTGGTGTTGCTGGTGTTGCTGGTGTTGCTGGCGCAGGGCGGTAGGGGTAAGGCCGTGGTGGCGTTTGAACAGGCGGATGAAGTGCGACTCGTTGGTGAATCCGCAGGCACGACAGATGTTCTTTACAGGGACATCGCTATCAACTACCATCAATCGGGCAATCTCCATCTTATGTATTGTGAACCAGCGGTGGGGAGTGGTGCCAAAGGTGGCCACAAAGTTACGCTTGAAGGTCGACGGACTCTGGTTGCAGGAGCGAGCCAAGTGGCTAATCGATGGGTTGGAGAGTAGGTTTTGGGCTATTACTCGTAGTAGTTGCTCGGTGTTGGTACTATTGTCAGATAGTCGGTCGGTTGGATAGGGTGTGCTGGGTTGTTTCATCAGTTGGGGTGTTTTGGTTGTTGTTCTGATGGCAAAGTTAAATCACCTTTTTAGCCCAGTTCGGATAGTGGCATCAAATCAATCAACAACATACCAACACCCCCAAAGTGGAGAGTTTTTTTGTGGGGGAGGATGATTTTTATAAGAGAAAAACGATAAATAAGGGGGTGAGGAGTGGGCACATTTAGCCCTCCCAATTCGTTAGGTGGGGGTGTGTTCTTCGGGAGTATTAGACAAAGACCGTAAGCAACGTGAGGGCTACAAGGGCTATGTAGTAGAGGGCCGAGAAGAGCCCAGGGTGTTTGACCAAGAAGGTGTGAATCAGTGGGATAGCTCCAATGCTCATTGTGGGTATGGCAACCGCCGCAGGGATGCCGAGCAGTAGCATAAGGGTGCCGAGTAGCCACAGCAGGGTGAAGCAGGCGTGAATCTTACGCGCCCTGATGCGCATTCCCTGCCACTTGGTGGCAAAAGTGCCAATGCTCATAAGCGAGAGCACTACATACAAGCCCAACAAGATGGTGGGGACAACTCCACCGCACTCGGTGTAGAGTTTGCCGAAGTTGATGAAAGAGGGTGTAGTAAGTCCTTCGGCCCACCCCTCGGCAAAGGCCCACACGTTGTGGTCGGCGGTCCACCAGGCAAAGGTGCAGATGGCTACGGGGCCGCACATAGCCACCAGGGCGGCGGCAATCTCGCGCCCCGAGCGGCGGTAGGTGAGCCACTGGACAACAAGTAGCGGAAGGGTCCAGGCCAGGTCGGGGATTATGAGTACCGCGGTGGCGGCATAGACAGCCGAGCACATAACACTATCGAACATCTCGCACCTCTTGAAGCTCGCAATGAGCAGTTCGGCCGAGCGCAGCATCAGCAGCCAGCACAAGTGGAGCGACGGGCTTGAGGGGGTAAATAGCACTCCGCCCACACCTATTATATATAATACCATAGGCATAAACGAGCGGATGACCGAGATTGAGTAGCGCGAGATGATGCGAGTGATGATTATGGCGCTCAAAAAGGTGGCTACAATCGTGGTGGCAATGGCCCAGCCACCACTCAACCACCCGTCAATCCACTCGCCCAGGGGCGAAAGGTGCCCCACAACGGCCTCGCCAGCGTAGGGCGAGCCGACCGAGCGGATTGTAAGCAGGGTCAGCAGCACTCCGAAGGTGGCCAGCAGAGTGGGGATGGGTTGGCGAATTATGTCGATCTTGCGGCCAGTCATAGCGCAAAGGTAACGATTTGTTGCGGTTTTTTGCTACATTTGTGGTCAGATTATGGCCTTTGGGGCCAAAAAACACTCTCCTTATGCTCAAACACTCATACCGCAAAGACCTGCTCGAGGCAGGATGTGACGAGGCTGGGCGCGGCTGTCTGGCTGGGCCTCTGTTTGCTGCAGCGGTAATCTTGCCGCCCGACTATTTTCACCCCCTGCTGAACGACTCGAAGCAGATGACCCACCGACAGCGACTCGAGGTACGCCAAGATATCATTGAGAAGGCTGTGGCGTGGGCCGTGGCAGAGGTGAGCCCCGAAGAGATTGACCAGATGAACATACTGCGAGCCTCGTTCGAGGGGATGCAGAGGGCGGTCGAGCGGTTGAGCGTTGTGCCCGAGCACCTGCTTATCGACGGCAACCGCTTCTATCCCAGGTTGGACATACCGTTTCGTTGCGAGGTAAAGGGCGATGCGCGGTTTATGAATATTGCGGCAGCATCGGTGTTGGCCAAGTCGTTCCGCGATGAGCGTATGGAGCTGTTGGACAGGGAGTTCCCCTGCTATGGCTGGGCCAAAAATAAGGGCTATCCGACCGTAGCCCACCGCAAGGCCATTGCTCGCGAGGGGCTCTCGCCCCACCACCGTCTGTCGTTCAACCACTCGGCCGGACAGTTGGAGCTGTTTTAGGAGGCAGGCCGACAATCGACAACTGACAACATCTAATCTCGTCTTGCTACGGCTCATCGTAGATGAGGCGGTTGGTGTCTATCATTTGGCCTTTTGATTGTTTTGTACCTTTTGGTGGCAAAAGGTACCCAAAACCACTGCGATGCATTTCGGCGGGGCTTAGTGTTGTCGTTGGCTAAAACAAACGACCATAAAGGTCGGTACACAAGGTACGTCTTTGTTTCTTAACGCCCCCGACACCACACGCCTTCTTCCGCCTGCAATGCGGTCGCAGGATTGAGTGTGGCCTTCGGCCATATAGACCTCTCCGCCCCGTTGGGGCACCTCTCCTAACTCAGGAGAGGAGTTGTTGTGGAGTTCCTATTTCTCCTATAAGCCCATAACTCCTATTACTCCTATAAGTCCTATAGGAGATATAAGAGAGATAAGAGTTATAGGATTTTCTTTAAGGCCATTAAGGACATTAAAGACCTTAACGTCCTTAAAAAATATCCCTTACATAGAGAGGGGGAGTAGAAAAATCAAAAAAGATTAAAAAATTTAACTTTTGCTTTGCCGCTGACTACGAGTGAGTTGGCGGCTCTATTGTGTCTATACCCGAGGTGTTTCTACATTTTGGGTATTGACAAACACTTTTTCTCTTTCTATCTTTGTTCAGAAATTGAACGAATAAATACAAAAACTTAATTCTTCTGACCCCTTATGAGAGAGAAAATCACTACAATTTTGGCCCAGACAGCCGCGGCGTTGGGCTATCATCTATGCACCACCGACGAGGTGGCCCAAGCCATTGCGAGCGGCTCATTCCCAATGGCCATAGTGGGCCCCATTGAGGCCACAGGAGCTATGGCAGGCGAGGTGCGCACCGCCCTCTACGACATTACAATCAACCTGTTGAAAATCAAAGAGTGCAGGGCCGATGAGCAGGAGCCCTACTACTCCGAGCTTGATGCCGACGCCAGGGCTCTAGTCGAGCTCCTGGGGCAGGCCCCCGAGGTGGTAGCGGCACACATCAAGTCGTTGCGACCACAGCCCAAGTCGCACACCCATTTGCGCGACATTGGCCTTGAAGCCAAGTTGAGAGTGGCGTTGTTTGACACACTCGGTCGATAAGTTAAATTAATGAACACACTAATGGCTATGAAACTAATCTCTTATCCCCAAAAATTTTGTTCGGTGCTGACCGAAAACTCGTTCCGTTTTGGCGAGGTCAACCCCGAGCAGGCAACCGAAATTAAGTTCTGGCTCGCAACCGACAGCACCCCCCTACACCTCGGCACAAAGCGTTATGTGGGCCAGGCGGAGGTGGCGGCCCAGCCTGCAACCTATCTGCGAGGTCACCTGGCTCCCGAGCCCCACTATGCCCCTCAATGCTCGTTTGTCTACCCCACGGGGCGCAACCTGAAGGTCTATGTGGGGTGGGACAACGACACTGCTCGCAGTCCCAAGGTGGTCTACACTGCGGCGCAGTCGGACCTGGTGGCCCCTGCGGTGGTAGATAGGCGCTACAGCCACAGACAGATAGGCCCAGGCGAGAATGATGAAGTGGGCTTTGTGGTGGCTGCCGACACGATGATGACTATGGCTATGAAGTTGCCCAATGGCCAGGTGGTGTCGCTCAACAAGTCGAGTGGTTCGCAGGCAGGCTTCTGGGTGTTGTGTGTCGACATAAGCTGGGTGTTGGAGCAGCTCGAGAACCCCGAAGAGGTAGAGTCGTTCGACCTGGAGCTGAAGATTGCAGGTCAGCTGGCGGCCACAATCCACTATGACATTGTAGAGCGCCCCTCGACAGCCTTCAGGCTCGGATGGCTCACCCCCGAGGGCACAATAGCTTATCACACCTTCCAGACCTCTATGGAGGAGCGCACCGAGGCCCAGCGCACCCAGGTAGAGAGTGCTACAAGCGGTGCTGTGGTGGTGGGCGTCGAAGGCTATGTCACCCACAGGCTCCGCAGCGGTACCCTTGCGCCCGAGCAGTTCGAGCTGTTGCGCACGCTGGTCACCTCGCCAGCGGTGTGGCGCATAGGGCACGAGGGCGAGTGGGAGCAGGTGGCCCTCCTCGAGGCCCGAGCCGTAAGCGGTGGCGAGGCCCAGGCCGAGGTTGAGGTGGTCGTAAGGGACAAGTGCAAGCAGCGCTACTGGTAATCGGCGGCCTCACAACCAATATGAATGTTTAACAACACTAAAAACCCTATTGGAGAAGCTATGCTAAAACTTTTTATTGATGGCCAGCAGGCCGATATTGACGAGAGGGCCGACCTGGCGGTGTCGTTGTCGCTGACCTCGCTCGGGGCGATGGAGTGGGGGCGCATAACCTACACCAAAGATGTGAAGATACCCTTCACGCCCCACAATCAGGCGCTTATGGGGCACGCTCATCACCCCCTGGAGGCGCAGATGTTCAACTCGGAGCGTCACCAAGCAAGGGCCGAGTGGCAGGGGTGTGTGGTGGTCGAGGGCGACATCTGTCTGACGTCCTCGCAGGTGGGCCCCGAGGGGTACTACAAGTTTGACATCGTAGGCAGCGAGCGCGAGTGGGTTTATGCCTCGCAGGCTCCGCTGGCAGCCCTCGAGATGAACTATCAGCAGACCCTGACCGAGCAGACCATAACCGAGAGTTGGGAGGCCGAGGGGGTACCAGTGAGGTTTATGCCCGTAGAGCGCGGTCATTGGGCCGAGATGGGATGGCAGACCGAGCGCAGGCTCTCGCTCGTAGACTATCATCCATTCTTGCACCTGAAGAGCATTGTCGATGCCATTTTTGCCCAGGCGGGCTACAGGGTGGTGTCGAAGTTCCTCGGCTCGGAGTGGTTCGGTAGGCTCTATATGAGTGGTCGCTGCCCCGAGCACTACAACCTCGAGCGACTGGTCGAGCAGAACGACTTTGTGGCCCTGCGCACAGCCGATGCGCCCCAGGTGGAGGCTGGCCACGCAGGCAGGGTGGTGGCCGATCCACTGGCAAACTACAACACCATTGGCAACATCGTAGAGGTGCCCGACCAGTATGTGCCAACCGACGGGACAAAGAACTTTAACGGCACGCTCAAGACCGACAGCACAGGGCGCATCTGTTTTGAGCCCAGCGAAGAGGTGGTGGTCGCCTTCCAGTGCAGGATGCGATACATAACCCAGACCAAGGTGACTTCGCGCACAAAGCTCGCAGCCTTCAACACCATCCACTTCGACCACGACAATCAGGTAGAGCTACTGGTGCCCAACCGCTATCCCGACCGACGGGGCACTACACTGACAGGCCGACAGAGTTACAACCTCTTTCTTTTTGGGCCCGAGGAGGGGAGGGAGTATTACCTCTACGCAACCCTGGCAAGCGGTGTGGAGCAGAGGATGGCGATAGCAACCGAGGCCATTACCCCCATTGAGATGAGCACCACGCAGAGCTACTCGAATTGGCGCCTGGCCGTTTCGGATGGGCTGACCGAGGTCGAGGCCCAGATTGACTGGGCAATCTACGACGGCTATGTAGACGAGTACAACGTCACAGCCATAGACTGCACCTTTGTGACCAAGCCCGAGGTGGTTAGGCCCGATGCGCCAAAGTACTTCGATCAGTTCTACTTCGGGGGTGCCGACCCAGGGATGGTAATCGAGGTGCAGAGGGGGTGCGAGATTAGGCCTCTGTTTGTGAATATGCCTGTGGGTGGGGCTATTGTGGGGTGGGCCGATGTGGCCGCCTTTGAGGAGAGTCAGTTCGAGCTGCTCACCTCGCTCAAGAGGCTCTTTGACCTGCAACTGCTGACCGACACCCAGAGCAAAGTGGTCTACATCGAGCCCCGAGGCGACTTCTACACCGACGAGGTTGTTGACCTGTCAGACAGGCTCGACGTGTCGCAAGGCTTCTCGGTGGTAGAGGTTGGCAACGATGCCACGCGCCGCATAAGGGTGGCATACGCCCAGGGCGACAGGCTCGTAGATGAGCTGGCAGCCAATGAGCGCACACCCTATGGCAGTTGGAGTGCTACAATAGAGAACATCTACGCCCCAAACACCACCACCGACTATGTGGCCGAGATGTTTACCCCCGCGGTTGAGGCTGTGGGCACCCTGACCTCGGCCCCCTCGGCACGCCTGATTGATGTGAGCGGTGCAGCAGCTATACCCTCGAAAGAGAGTGTAGATGTGAACTTTGCCCCCAAGCTGGTCTACTACAAAGGTGTCGAAACCCTGCCCATTGGCGAGCACCTGTATGGCGGCGTAAACTACTACCCTCGGTTGGTATTCTTCGCCCCTGCCGACAACTCTGTCGAGCCAGGCATCTCGCTGCTGGTAGAGGACCGCGAGGGCGTTGAGGGGCTGAACCGCTACTGGCACCACCGAATCGAGGTGCTCAACCGAGCAAGGCGCATTGTGGCCCACCTGCGATTGAGGCCCGAGGAGGTCGAGGCATTGGCAGGCCCAACTGGTCTGGAGCGTGGCTTGAGGGCTCGCTACAAGCTTTGCTTCGGTGGCGAAGAGGTGGTCTGTAGGCTCGAGCGGATTGACGACTACAACCCACTGGCCCCATCGACCAAGTGTACCTTCGTGACGATGGTCTAAAGCAAGGTTGGCACATAAAGCGCAGTGAAAGAGAAAAAACACGCCTTACCCAAAGAACTATTAAACAACTGATTACTGATTACTGACTACTGATTACTTAAAACTGGCAACCACAAAAAAATGTCACATCTACAGATTAACTACTCGTCTGACAAACAGTTCTGGGCACTCATAGCTGAGCAATGCGAGTGGAGGTCGCCCGAGCAAATGATGCGTTTCTTTGTCAACAACGGCCTGTTGAGCCATAGGCGCTGTCGAGCCTTTGTGGTCTACTACCGAGTGCGCGAGCTGGTGGCCGAAGGCAAGTACATAACCGAGGCTATGCATCTGGTGGCCGAGCGACTGGGATGCAGCTTTGAGTGCGCACGCAAGGACTACTATATGTTTGCCAAGATGATGAACGACAAGGCCGCCGATTAGGGCGTGGTACACGCCTGAAAAGCCCAACACATTTACACACACCCATAAAAACAAGTTTTTTTTGAGAATCACAATGAACCAACAACCAACAGAAAAAGAGAAAATTACACACTCGGCTCGGGTGGTGTCGATTGATATCGATGGCGTAATTGGTGTGCCCGAGCAAGAGCAGTTCGGCTCGCTCGACGGACGTGTGGCCACCTACGAGCGCTTTGAAGAGGCCCTCGATGAGGTGCGCGAAGGGGGCGCCGACAAACTGGTGCTCAACATCCGCTCGATGGGTGGCGACGTGGGCGATGCCCTACTGATTTACGACGCCCTCAAGCAGCTCGACATTCAGGTCATAACGCGCTGTTATGGCTATGTGGCCTCGGCCGCCACCATCATTGCACAGGCCGCAACAGAGGGGTGCAGAGAGCTGTCGGCCAACTCGCTCTACCTTATCCACTGTTGCGAAAGTGCCGTCGAGGGCAACTCGCACAACCTCTCGGCAACGCAGCAACTGCTCGAAAAGAGCGACCAGCGGCTGGCCGAAATCTATGCCGAAGCCTCGGGCCACAGTGCCGACGAGTTCCGCACCCTGATGAACGAAAATGGTGGCCGAGGCAAGTGGCTCTCGCCCGACGAGGCTGTGGCAGCAGGACTGGCCGACACCATCATTGCCCAGGCAGCCATAAGCAACGACGCCTCCGAGCAGGTGGCCTCGCTCGGCCTACCACCCCTGCCCGAGCCCAAGCGTTCGCTGCGCGAGAAAGTGGCCAACGGAGTGGCATCGGTACTTTCGTTGCTGGGCCTCGGAAAGCTATTTGTCGAGGGAAGCTCCACCACCCCCGTGGCCCCCTCGGCCGAGTCGATTACCACCCACACGCCACCAACCAGCTCGGCCGCCGACAGTGGCGAGGTGGTAGATGTAGTGGTAGCACCTGCGGCCACATCGAGGCTTATGACCGCAAGGGCCACCACAACCCTCGATACCGAGGACCCTCTGCCCTCGGCACCTATGCGCAAGCCAGGCAACGAAGGAGCCTACGACTCCGATATGGAGTATATGAAAGAGGCCCTGCGCACCTCGGCTGTGAGGTAGCCCCCTTTGGCTACCCACTCTAAAACCCAAAAAACAATTAACCAATCCAACAACAAACCCAATCTAAAAACACTAAACAAGATTATGAGCAAAATTGAAGGTATCAAGACCTACGTCGGTCAGAATCTCGACACCGTTTTCTTCCGTCCTATGTTGACTGGCCCCAGCGCAGAGCAGTTGGGCGTAAAGGTTATGTATAACGTGCCAGTACCCACCACACTCAACTTTTGGCAGCGTCAGCCCGATGTGCTGAAAAAGTTTGTGGGCAGGTGGCAGGGTGGTAGCCGAAGCCAGAAGTTCCAGAAGCAGATTGTCCTGAATAGGGTGAAAGCCGAGGGATGCTATGCCGCAACCGACTATTTCACCACCGTATTCGAGCGAATTGCCGCCCAACCCGATGTCAACTTTGAGGATCTCTCGGGCACCGAGCTCGAGAAGGCCGAAACCGACCTCTTCCGCCAGGCCATCAGCGAGAGTATTCGCGTTACGATGTGGTATGGCGACACCTCGCGCTCGTCGAACTTCAACTCGTTCGATGGTGTGCTCAAGAAGATTATCTTCGACCACGATTCAGACTCAACCCACATTGGCTACAACAAGCAGGTGGGCGACGGCGGCGCCTGGGCCGAGAAACTGCTCAAGGATATGTGGGAAAACTCGCGCGAGCAGCTCAAGGCTCTGCGCTCGGAGGGCAACCTGGCATTCTTTGTGACCTCGGACATCTACAACGCCTATGAGGACTCGCTCGACAATGTGGCTATCGAGTCGGCCTACCTGGCACGCCAGAGCGGTCGCGACCGTCTGTACTATCGCGGCATCCCCGTGGTTGACCTGCAGCTGAACGAGTACAAATACCAGATTGGCACTCTGCCCAAGTCGTTTGCTATCCTGACCGACCGACGCAACATCGCGCTGGCCGTAAACACCAACGACTTCCCTGGCTCGGAGGTGCGTCTGTGGTACAACCCCGACGAGATGGAGAACCGTCAGAGGGCCGTATTTGCCGCTGGTTGCGACTACCTGTTGCCCGAGTTGATGACCGTAGCGTTCGAGTCGGCAGTGGGTGTAGAGAGTTGTAGCTACGATGGCTCCGAGTTCTCGGTCACTGTCAACTACGGTAGCGATGTCAGCGACCTCGAGTATGTATTCGTAAACGTCTTTGACGCCAAGGGCGAAATTGACTGCGACAACGAGGAGATGACCATCGAGGCATCGACCAAGCAGAGCTTCCAGTACCCAATCTCTACCTTCAGCAGGGCCGAGCTGGTGATTCACCACACCAACGGGTACAGCCACCGAATCTTCCTCGAGCCACAGTTGTAGACTTCACCCCTCGCTATGCCGAATAGCCAATGTTGAACCATCTAAACCAACAACCCAACTATGGAAAATAAAAAACATAACTATTCGACCAAGCTCTTCACCCCAAAGGCTACGGCAGCCACCGAGCGTATATTCCCTACGCTCGGTGGGGCCCAAGCCCCTACGGCAAAGCAGTTTTGGCAGTGGGGCGGCGACAACCTCTTTCCCTACGCCCTCTCGCTCCTGGCACGAAGGTCGACCACCCACCGACGCATCATTAACGACAAGGCCGACTACATCTCGGGCAAGGGCTTTGCGTGCGACGAGCGTATGGTGCGCACGCGCGAGCTGATAGGCCTGGCCAACTCGGAGGGCGAAACCCTGCGTCAGGTGCTCAACAAGTTGGCCTTCGACAAGGCCCTCTTTGGCAACGCCTTCCTGGAGGTCGTAACCGACTCGCAGCACACCTTCCTGGCGCTCTTCCACCAAGATGCCTCGCGCTGTCGACTGGCCAAAGACAATTCGCACGTTCTGCTCCACCACGACTGGGCTCACTTCAAGGAGAGCGAGGCCGCACAGTTGCCCCTCTATCCTCTCTTCGAGGAGGGCACCGACGGCAATCTGCACGCCATAATCCACTACAAAGATTATGAGCCTATGTTCACCCACTACGGTGTGCCGCCCTACATTGCAGGCCTGGGGGTGTCGGCCATTGCCTACAAGACCGACGACTGGAACATATCGCGACTGGAAAACTCGTTCCAACTCTCGGGCGTAATGCTGCTCGATGGCGGTGTGGAGAGCGAAGAGGAGGCCGAAACGCTGGTGCGTAGTGCCCAGCAGAAGTTTGCAGGTCAGCCTGGCCAGGTGATGTTTATGGTCAAGGAGTGCGACCAGAGCGACTCGTCGCGCTTTATCCCCATCACGGCCTCGAACGAGGGCGACTGGAAGGCCTTGCACGACCAGGCTACGGGCGACATTGTGGTGGCCCACTCGTGGTTCCGCAGCCTGAGCGGACTCGACTATGGCACAGGCTTCTCGGCCGAGCGAATACTCCACGAGTATGAGGTGGCGCTCAATACCGTCATACTGGGCGAGCAAGCCGAGCTGATGGAGCCCATAAAGGTGGCCATCGAGGCGGTGCTGGGCGAGGATAGCTCGTCGCTGGAGATTATCAATCGACCTCCCTCGCGCTCAAAGCCCCTCTATATGAAGGTCTGGGAGGCTCGCAAGGCCGATGGCCTCGACTATGATCCCACCGACCCCACACAGCAACTCTATGTGTCGCAGGTGACCAAATACGGCTTGCAGAGCGTGGAGTAGGGAAGAGTATAGGAGTTATGGGAGATTTAGGAGTTATAACTTTCAACTTTCAATTTTTATGGAAACCAAACTACTTATTACACCTGAGCAGGTGGTAGAGTTGGCATTTGGGTGCGACTGCGACAAGCATCTGGTGACCGACATTGGCGAGCCAACCATTATGGCTGCCGAGAGCAAATTTGTGGTGCCCGTATTCGGAGCCGAAATGGTCGAGCAGATGCGCTCGGGCAGCTATGCCGAACTGGTAGAGTGCTATCTGCGCCCCGCGCTGGCGCTCTATGTCAAGTACCTCGCACTGCCCACACTGGCCATAAAGGTGGGCACCGCAGGGGTGGTGACCTACATAGGCGAGGGCTTTGAGCCCTCTGATGAGCAGGCGGTCAAAAAACTGCTCCGACGCACCAAGGCCGATGCCGACGCCCTGATTGACCGAGCAGTAGCGGTGGTCGAGGCCGCCCCCTCGAATACCTACCCACTCTACAACCCTGCGCACAATATTCGCCACCGAGTGAACATCAGCAGTGGCATTGTGTTGTAAGACAAACCAACTAAACTAACCGACAAGAAATGGAAAAATACCTATCTGGAATCGTTGCTGGGGTGATGTCGTTCTTTGCCCCTGTAGAGCCACTTCTGCTGTGTGCAATGGTTTTTGTGGTGGTCGACTTCGTCACAGGAGTGCTGGCCGACCGCCACAGGGCACGCACCGACGGCAAGGGGTGGCAGTTCGAGAGCCGCAAGGCGTGGCAAACTGTGCGCAAGCTCTCGTTTGTGATGGCAGGCATTGTGCTCGCCTGGATGATAGACTCGCTGATGCTTCCCATTGTGGAACTTCGACTGGCAAACCTCTTCACAGGCTTTGTGTGCGGAGTCGAGTTCTGGAGCTACTTGGAGAACGCAACCACCGCAAGCGGAGTGGACAGCTTTGCGCAGTTTGCACAAAAAATCAAAAAAAATAGCCCAAAAACATAATAAATAGGTGCAAAAGTCTTGCATTCTCGCTAAATGTGTGTATATTTGTGGCGTTGAACGTGATTCGGGGACCAAATGAGTCCCCGAATTTTGTAGTATAACACTAATAACATTTTTTGTAGCACACTCAACTTTTACGCATCAAGTTTGCAGTATGGATATTCAGAAGATTAGAGAGGCCGCCGAGGCCGCCCTGGAGGGGACCGACCGCTTTGTGGTAGACGTTAAATGCTCGCCCGCCAACGAGATAGAGATTGTTATCGATGCCGACTCGGCCGTAGACCTCGATGCCTGTGTGGCCTTGAGTCGTGCTGTTGAGGAGAGCTTTGACCGCGAGGAGGAGGACTTTGAACTGTCGGTCTACTCGGCAGGCGTGGGGCAGCCCCTGCGTCTGTTGCGCCAGTACTACAAACTTGTGGGCTCGCCCGTAGAGGTGGTGCTCAAGAGTGGCGAGAAGGTGTTGGCCACCCTCAAGGAGGTTACCCCCGAGGCTATCACCATTGCCTACACCGAGAAACGTCTGGTCGAGGGCAAGAAACGCAAGGTCGAGGTTGAGGTCGAGGAGTGTTACACCTTCGACCAAATCAAGACCACCAAAGAGTACTTGGACTTTAAGTAGAATTGAGAATTGAGAATTGAGAATTGAGAATTGAGAATTGAGAATTGAGATCTCTCTCACTACTCGTTAAATAGCAAGGGCAGTAAGCGATATGAGCGCAGCGAGTATCTCAGAAAAGTTTTTGGTGCAGCTTTTTACAAAAAGGTGCATAAAAAAGCGACCAACAAAACACGAAAAAACAAAAACAACAAAATATACAAAAAACACAAAAGAAAAATGGAGAATTTGATTAGCAACTTTGCAGAGTTCAAAGAGCTGAAGAACATCGACAAGAGTACTATGATTGGTGTGTTGGAGGATGTGTTCCGCCACCACTTGCAGAAAACTTATGAGACCGATGAGAACTTTGACGTGATCATCAACCCCGAGCGTGGCGACCTGGAGATTTGGCGCAACCGAATCATCGTTGAGGATGACCAGGTGGAGAACCCCAACCAGCAGATTTCGCTCACCGAGGCTCGTCAGCTCGACCCGACCTACGAGGTAGGCGAGGAGGTGTCGGACAAGATTGAGATGTCGACCTTTGGCCGTAGGGCTGTGCTCTCGCTGCGCCAGAACTTGGCTTCGCGCATCCTCGAGCTCGAGAAGGCCAACCTGTTTGAGAAATACAGCGAGAAGGTGGGCGAGATTATCACTGGCGAGGTTTACCAGGTGTGGAAAAAGGAGATTCTGGTGCTCGACGACGAGGACAACGAGCTGATTCTGCCCAAGGCAGAGCAGATTCCCAGCGACTTCTTCCGCAAGGGCGACACCATCAAAGCTATCGTGTCGAAGGTTGAGATGCGCAACAACAACCCCGTGATTATCCTCTCGCGTACAGCTCCCGAGTTCTTGGAGCGCCTGTTTGAGCAGGAGGTACCCGAGATTTACGACGGCCTGATTACCATCAAGAAGATTGTACGCATCCCTGGCGAGAGGGCCAAGGTGGCTGTTGAGTCGTATGACGACCGCATCGATCCCGTAGGCGCTTGCGTGGGTATGAAGGGCTCGCGTATATACTCGATTGTTAAGGAGCTGCGCAACGAGAATATCGACGTGGTGAACTGGACCTCTAACACCCAGTTGCTCATCCAGAGGGCTCTGAACCCCGCCAAGATTATGTCTATCGCACTTGGCGAGGATAAGAAGGTGGCTTCGGTATTCCTGAAACCCAGCGAGGTGTCGTTGGCTATCGGTAAGGGTGGTCTGAACATCCGTTTGGCCTCGATGCTCACTGGTTACGACATCGACGTATTCCGCGACATCTACAACGGCGAGGAGGTGGATGATGTAGACCTCGATGAGTTTGCAGACGAGATTGACCAGTGGATTATCGATACCCTCAAACGTGTGGGTTGCGACACCGCCAAGAGCGTACTGGAAATCCCTGCAGATGAGCTGGCTCGCCGTACCGACCTCGAGGAGGAGACAATCGACGAGATTTTCAAAATCCTCAAGGCCGAGTTTGAGTAGGCCCACCCTGACGGCATAGAGGGCTGCCGCATTTGGAATGGTGAGGGCAGTCCGTCACACAAGCCAACCGCACACGAGGGGGAAGGAGGGTGTGAGAACGAACAAACAAAGTGTGTTAAACGAAAACGAGAAGGAGAATAAAGATATATGGAGAGAAAACTGAGACTCGTACAGGTTGCAAGAGAGTTCAAAGTGGGACTTGCCACAATTACCGAATTTCTGGACAAAAAGGGTATTAAGGACGTTAGCCCCAACACGCTGGTTGAGGCCGACACCTACGCCCTGCTTGAGAAGGAGTTTGGCGGTAACCGCCTGGGTGGCGAGCGCGACAACATTCGCGAGCGCATAAGCCACAAGCAGGAGAGTGTGTCGCTGGGCGACCGCAAAGAGAACCCCACCACAGCCGCTGATGACTACAAAGATGAGGTGGTCATCAAGAGCAGTGTTATGGGCACAAGGGCCGAGGTTAGTGGTCCCAAGGTGCTTGGCAAGATTAACCTCGACAGCAAGGGCAATGTGGTTAAGCCCGAGGCCCCCAAAGCCGAAGAACCCAAAAAGGTAGAGGAGAAAAAACAGCAGCAGCCCAGCGAGCAACCCGCCGTAGCTGCCGAGCCTGCAGCTCCCAAAAAAGAGGAGGCCCCCAAGCAGCCCGAGGCTCCCAAGAAGGCCGAGCACAAACAGCCCGAGCAGCAGCCCAAAGCTCCCGTTGCTGCCGTAGAGCAGCAGCCCAAGGCTCAGATGGCCGACGAGGAGGCACAGAATAAGACCTACGACGAGCGCGTGGCCGAGAGTGGCGAGGTGTTCCGCGTAGAGTCGTCGTCGCTGTCGGGCCCCAAGGTGTTGGGCAAGATTGACGTCGACAGCCTGCGCAAGGGTGGCGAGGGCCACCACCGCGAGAAGCGCAAACGCATTGGCAAAGACAAAATTGACCTGAGCAAACCCCAGCAGGGCGGTGGCAAACAGGGCAATGGCAAGCAGGGCGGTCAGCCCAACGCAGGCAAGGGTGGCGCTCCACAGCAGGGCCAGCCCACCAGCAAGAAGGACAAAAAGAACAAGCAGAAGAATGCTCCAAAGCCAGTTGTTCGCCCCGAGGTGAGCGACGAGGAGGTTCAGAAGCAGATTAAGGATACCCTGGCCAGGCTGACCCAGCGTGGCGGTAAGAGCAAAGGCTCGGTCTACCGCAAGGAGAAACGCCAAGAGGCAAGAGAGCGTATGGAGGCCGAGTTTGAGCAGGAGATGAACGAGAGCAAGGTACTCAAACTGACCGAGTTTGTGACCGTTAGCGACCTGGCTACGATGATGAACGTAGGCGTTACCGACGTTATCACTACCTGTATGAACTTGGGCCTGATGGTGTCGATTAACCAGAGGCTCGATGCCGAGGCACTGGTCATTGTGGCCGAGGAGTTCGGCTTCAAGGTAGAGTTTGTGAGCGTCGACATCCAGGAGGCTATTGAAGAGGCTGCCGACAGCGAAGACGATCTGGTACCACGTCCACCTATTGTTACCGTTATGGGCCACGTTGACCACGGTAAGACCTCGCTGCTCGACAACATCCGCAAGACCAACGTGATTGCTGGCGAGGCTGGTGGTATCACCCAGCACATCGGTGCCTACAGCGTTAAGTACGAGGGCAAGACCATCACCTTCCTCGACACCCCTGGTCACGAGGCCTTTACGGCTATGCGTGCTCGCGGTGCCCAGGTTACCGACGTGGCTATCATCATTGTGGCTGCCGACGACAAGGTGATGCCCCAGACCGTTGAGGCTATCAACCACGCAGTGGCTGCAGGTGTGCCTATGGTGTTCGCAATCAACAAGATTGATAAACCCTCGGCCAACCCCGACGCTATCAAAGAGCAGCTGGCTAATATGAACTACCTCGTTGAGGACTGGGGCGGTAAGTACCAGTCGCAGGAGATTTCGGCCAAGCAGGGCATCAACCTCGACAAGCTGTTGGAGAAGGTGCTGCTTGAGGCCGAGCTGCTCGACCTGAAGGCCAACCCCAACAAGAAGGCCGTAGGCTCGGTTATCGAGTCGTCGCTCGACAAGGGCCGTGGCTATGTGGCTACTGTGCTGATTGAGAACGGTACGCTGCGCACTGGCGATGTGATTCTGTCGGGTACCCACACTGGCCGCGTGAAGGCTATGTTCAACGAGCACGGCCAGAAGGTCAAAGAGGCAGGCCCCGCAACCCCCGTACAGGTGCTCGGTCTGAATGGCGCACCCCAGGCAGGTGACAAGATTAACGTGATGGACGACGACCGCAGCGCACGCGAGATTGCAACCAAGCGCGAGCAGTTGCAGCGCATCCAGGGTATCAAAACCCAGAAACACGTTACTCTCGACGAGATTGGCCGTCGTATTGCCATTGGTAACTTCAAGGAGCTCAACATTATTGTTAAGGGCGACGTGGATGGCTCGATTGAGGCTATGACCGACTCGCTGCTGAAACTCTCGACCGAGACCGTACAGGTGAACGTAATCCACAAGGCTGTGGGCCAGATTACCGAGGGCGATGTGCTGTTGGCTGCTGCCTCGAATGCCGTTATTGTGGGCTTCCAGGTACGTCCCAGTGCAGGTGCTCGCAAGCTGGCCGAGAACGAGTCGATTGAGATTCGCCTCTACTCGATTATCTACGACGCCATCAACGACATCAAGGATGCAATCGAGGGTATGTTGGAGCCCGAGATGAAGGAGGAGATTATGGGTACCGTAGAGGTGCTTGAGACCTTCAAAATCAGCAAGGTGGGTACCATTGCAGGCGGTATTGTGCGTGAGGGTAAGATTACCCGTACCTCGCCCATCCGCGTTATCCGCGACGGTATTGTTATCTACACCGGTCGCCTGGGCTCGCTCAAACGCTTCAAGGACGATGCCAAGGAGGTTACACTGAATATGGAGTGTGGTCTGAACATCGAGTCCTACAACGACATCAAGGTTGGTGATATTATCGAGTCGTACGACCAGGTTGAGGTGAAAAAGAAGTAAAAAACGCAAAGTAATTGGCGATTACGTCGTTGCACTGCGATAAACGCCCTCCTCATTTACGTCAAAGTAAACTGCGGAGGGCGTTTTCTTGTGCGCCTTGTACTCGCCTAATTATTTGCGTTTTTTGTGGTTCTACCGAGGGAAAACTGCGGGGCAATTTTTTTTCGCAAGCCTTGCATTCATCTCTTTATTTGCGTTTTTTGTGTCTAACGACCTAATGGTAAATAGGAGATATAGGAGTTATATGAGCAATAGGGGAATTCTCAATTCTCAATTCTCAATTCTCAATTCAAAAGAGACGTTACTGCAATGACCCGTGTAGCAGGAAGTAAAGGCCTACGAGCAAGATGCACAGAGCCAGTGCTTTGGAGCGTATGTTGCGCTCCTTGAACACCAGTGCGCCCATAGAGAACGACACAATCACCGAGCCCCTGCGGATGAGCGAAATTACTGCCAGCAGAGCACCCTCCTGCGACAGGGCGTAGAAGTAGCAAAAGTCGGCAATAGACAAGAAGATAGATATGAGCACTATGCTCCAGCGCCACGAAAACCTCTGAACGTGACGTTTGGGGCGCCACATAATCAGCGTCAGCACGCCATATAGCAGCGCGATATAGAGGCCACACCAAGCCTGCACCGAGGCGGGTTGGATACCCTTCATCAGTATCTTGTCGCAGAAGGCACTACCCACGCCCAGCAGCACCGCCAGCATCAGGTAAATCATACCTCGGTTGCCCCTGAACTTGATGCCCTCCTTGTGGCTCGAGCGGTTCATCAGATAGAACGCCGCAAAGGCTATCACCACGCCAATCCACTGATACAGATTCAGTCGCTCGCCAAAAATCACTATCGAGCCCAGCAGCACCAATACTGGCCTGAGGGCATAGATGGGCGACACGATGGTAAGGGGTAGATACTTTACGGCCAAGTAGCCGAACAACCAGGTGGCTGCCACTATACACGCTTTGAGGGCTATGAGCAGGTGTTGCTCGATGCCTATGGGGGTTACGTCAAAGACACTCCCCTCAAACCACCCCAGGCCAAACTCCGAAGAGATGATGACGGGCAGAAAGAAGAGTGCCGAGATAGATGTTGCAATGGTGAGTACGGGCAACACTGCATTGCCCTCGACCGAGCGTTTCTTGGCTACGTCATAGAAGCCAAGCAGTACCGACGAAATTACTGCAAACCAAATCCACATAATTCTAAATTAGTTTTTTCTGCTCTAATGGTTAAACATAAAGCCAATGTAGCACCTCACGCCACCTGGGAAGTCGAACTGGCTGCGGCCCAGGGCTATCATTCGGTCGGCCTTGAGGGTTAGCGACATACGCTCCGTAAGGCCATACTCGACTCCCACAAAAGGCACTATCACACCCACGCCATAGTTGCGATACGACACATTTGCCTCGGGCAATAGGTCAACCTCGGGCTCGCTCGTGAGGGTCAAGTTCTCGACCACTCCGCCACCAATCGTGGCACCAACGTAGGGCTTCAGCACACCCCACTGCCAGCACCAGTCGGCCAGCAGTCCACCCCAGCCAATCGACACTGACGAGCCGTAGTCACCATAGCCCAGCGACGAGGTATAACCCTCGGTACCGATGCGTAAGTGGTTGCCAAAGCGCACTTTGAGTGCTCCGCCAATGCCCATAGGCATACCTTTGAGCGCTTGTGTAGGAGCTAGCCCTATGGCTATATCGCCCCTGTTGGCCCACCCTGCGTGGAGCATCATTCCGCCCGAGAATCCGTTATAGGCAAAGGCCCCCTTGTTGGTCTGTGCTGCGGCTCCCAGAGTCACCACCAATGCCAAGGCGAGTGTGTATATTTTCTTCATAGTAGGTGCAAATTTGCTAATCAATAACGGGCCAAAGATAGTGAAAGTATTGAGAATTGAAAATTGAAAGTGGAAAATTGAAAATTATTCCTTTGCTGTCCAACCCTCCTATAACTCTTATAGCTCCTATAACTCTTATAACTCCTATGCCCCTTAAAGCCCTTAATGTCTTTAATGACACACACCCACCCTTCGGGCACCCCCTCTGCGCGAGGACACGCAGGCAATTTCGACCACCCCTCCGACTGCTTGCGCAGTCACCTCCCCTGTCGTAGGGGAGATTGAGGTGGGGCTTGGCGAGGTTGTGCAATTCCTTTTTACAGACCCCTCCGCCCTTTGGACACCTCCCCTAACTTAGGGGAGGAGTGGTCGTGGTGCTGGGGAGAGTTGGGTAGCAAAGGAAAATAATTCTCAATTCTCAATTCTCAATTCTCAATTCTCAATTTTGAAGGATAGTTCTGGCCCTTTTTTTGCCCATCCCCCTCATTAGAGGGGGAATTTTCAATTTTCAATTTTCTACTTTCAACTCTTTTCCGTATATTTGTGGATTAAACCAATTAGATATATGTCAGAACAAGATAAAATACTTTCCGAAATAACTGCCAAGGAGTACGAATATGGCTTCGTTACCGACATCGAGACCGAAACCCTGCCCAAGGGCTTGAACGAAGATGTGGTGAGGAAGATTTCGGCCCTCAAAGGCGAGCCCGAGTGGATGCTCGACTACCGCCTGGCAGCCTACCGCAAGTGGCTCACCATGCCACTGCCCGACTGGGCACACCTCAATATACCCCCCATTGATTTCCAAGACATCATCTACTTTGCTGCCCCCAAAAAGCAGCCCGACAAGAAGTCGATGGATGAGGTGGACCCCAAGTTGCGCGAAACATTCGACAAGTTGGGTATTCCGCTCGAGGAGCAGATGGCCCTGGCAGGTGTGGCCGTAGATGCCGTTATGGACTCGGTGTCGGTCAAGACTACCTTCCGCCAGACGCTGGCCGAGAAGGGCATAATCTTCTGCTCGATGAGCGAGGCCCTGCGCGAGTATCCCGACCTGGTACGCAAGTACCTGGGCTCGGTGGTGCCCTATACCGACAACTTCTACGCCGCTCTGAATGCCGCAGTCTTCAGCGACGGCTCGTTCTGCTACATCCCCAAGGGGGTGCGCTGCCCTATGGAGTTGAGCACCTACTTCCGCATCAACGCTGCAGGCACAGGCCAGTTTGAGCGCACACTCATTGTGGCCGACGAGGGCGCATACGTTAGCTACCTGGAGGGTTGCACCGCACCTATGCGCGATGAGAATCAGCTCCACGCTGCGGTGGTAGAGATTGTGGTCGAGAGGGATGCCGAGGTCAAGTACTCGACAGTGCAGAACTGGTACCCAGGCGACAAGGATGGCAAGGGTGGTATCTACAACTTCGTGACCAAGAGGGGCATCTGCCGTGGCGACAACTC
This sequence comes from Tidjanibacter sp., assembly GCA_045543795.1. Taxonomy (GTDB): domain Bacteria; phylum Bacteroidota; class Bacteroidia; order Bacteroidales; family Rikenellaceae; genus Tidjanibacter. The sequence goes on along the minus strand of JAZPXV010000003.1, from coordinate 21,933 downwards.
GCGCCTGTCGTGGACCCAGGTCGAGACGGGCTCGGCCATCACCTGGAAGTACCCCAGCTGTGTGCTCAAGGGCGACAACTCGGTGGGCGAGTTCTACTCGGTGGCGCTGACCAACAACTTCCAGCAGGCCGATACGGGCACCAAGATGATACACATCGGGCGCAACACCCGTAGCCGCATTGTGTCGAAGGGCATATCGGCAGGGCGCAGCCAGAACAGCTATCGTGGCTTGGTGAAGGTGGTGCCTGGGGCCGAGAATGCACGCAACTACTCGCAGTGCGACTCGCTGCTGATTGGCGACAAGTGCGGAGCCCACACCTTCCCCTATATCGACGCCCAGAACCCCTCGGCGGTGATTGAACACGAGGCTACGACCAGCAAGATTAGCGACGACCAGCTCTTCTACTGCAACCAGAGGGGCATAGGTACCGAGGAGGCTGTGGGACTCATAGTGAACGGCTACGCCAAGGAGGTACTGTCGAAACTGCCTATGGAGTTTGCGGTCGAGGCGCAGAAACTGCTCAGCATCTCGCTCGAAGGCTCGGTGGGGTAGAACGTCGACCGTCGACCGTCAACCGACGACCGACCTAAGTCATTAAGGCCCTTAAAGACCTTAAAGACTTTAATGAGCCAGCAAGGGCAGTAAGAGATATGAACAACGTGAGTATCTCAGAAAAGTTTTTGGTGCAGCTCCACCCCAACTCCTCCCCTAAGTTAGGGGAGGTGCCCAAAGGGCGGAGGGGTCTGTAAAGCCCCAAAGGGCCTTAAGGAAAGAATGAGAAACACACGCCCCCGTCGCTACGCGACACCCCCTCTAACTTAGAGGGGGATTGTATAGGTCGAGCAAGGGCAGTAAGAGATACGAACAACGTGAGTATCTCAGAAAAGTTTTTGGTGCAGTTCCACCCCAACTCCTCCCCTAATAGGGGAGGTGCCCAAAGGGCGGAGGGGTCTGTAAAGCCCCAGAGGGCTTTAAGGAAAGAATGGGAAACACACGCCCCCGTCGCTACGCGACACCCCCTCTAACTTAGAGGGGGATTGTATAGGTCGAGCAAGGGCAGTAAGAGATATGAGCCGTAGGCGAGTATCTCAAAAAAGTTTTTGGTGCAGCTTTTTACAAAAAGGTGCATAAAAAAAGCGACAAATAAAACACGAAAAAACAAAAAACACGAAATATGCTAAAAGTAAAAGATTTGCACGCCTCGGTGGATGGTAAAGAGATTCTGCGAGGCATCAACTTCGAGGTCAAGGCTGGCGAGGTACACGCCATTATGGGCCCTAATGGGTCGGGCAAGAGTACCTTTGCGTCGGTGTTGGCCGGCAACGAGAAGTTTGAGGTTACGGGTGGAAGCGTAGAGTATAAGGGCTCCGACCTGCTCGGTATGAACATAGAGGAGAGGGCTCGCCAGGGTATCTTTCTGGGCTTCCAGTACCCTGTCGAGATACCAGGTGTCAGTATGGCCAACTTTATGAAGTTGGCTGTGGCCGAGCGCCGCAAGGCCCAGGGGTTGGAGCCTTTGAGCGCTGGTGCTATGCTCAAGTATATGCGCGAGAAGGCTGCTGTGGTTGAGCTGGATGCCAAGCTGATGAATAGGGCTGTGAACGAGGGCTTCTCGGGTGGCGAGAAAAAGAAGAACGAGATTTTCCAGATGGCAATGCTGCAGCCCGAACTGGCACTGCTCGATGAGACCGATAGTGGTCTGGACATTGACGCGCTGAGGATTGTGGCTACGGGTGTCAACCGCCTGCGTAGCAGCCAGAACGCTACGGTGCTGATTACCCACTACCAGAGGCTGCTGGACTATATCGCTCCCGACTTTGTACACGTTCTCTATAAGGGGCGCATAATCTACTCGGGAGGTCCCGAGCTGGCCCTGAAGCTCGAGAAGGAGGGATACGACTGGCTCATTGCCGACTATAAGGAGGAAGAGTAACACGCATAGGCACACCAAAGAGAGAGAAACTATGGAACAACAACAGAATAGAAGGGTGGTAGTGCTGCGTGGCGAGTGCGACGGGCCCTGCGGAGGCAACTACTCGGTTAGAGCAGGCGAGCAGTTGGAGCTCTACCAGCTCTGCGGTGGGGGCGACCACGACCTGGTGATACGCCTTGCCGAGGGTGCCAGGGCCAAAGTGGTCTTTGCCGCTACCGAGGGTGCCGAGAGCAACTACAACTACCGCGTCGAGCTCGACGGGGCAGGTGCCGAACTGGAACTCTATGGCCTGTTTGTATGCTCGGAGGGCAGGCGCTGCAACATACGCACCAATGTGCGCCACAACGTGGCCGACTGCCGTAGTAACCAGGTGGTCAAGGGTATAGCCTCGGCCGATGGCGTAGGCACCTTCGACGGACTGGTCTATGTGGCTCCAGATGCCCAGCGCACCGAGGCCTACCAGCAGAGCCGCAATATGTTGCTGAGCCGCCAGGCAAGGATTCACACCAACCCCCAGTTGGAGATTTACGCCGACGATGTCAGGTGCTCACACGGAGCTACGGTGGGCAACATCGACGACGATGCCATATACTATATGCGCCAGCGAGGGCTCGATGAGGAGCAGGCTCGCAAGTTGCAGGTGTCGGGCTTTTTGCGCGATGTGCTGGGCCATATCGACGACGAGGCCATACGAGAGGAGTTTGAATTGAAAGTTGAAAATTGACGGTCGACGGTCGACGGTTGACGGTCGACAAAATAGAAGAATATGTTCAACCCATACGAAATAAGAGGCGAGTTTCCGATACTCGGCGAGAAGGTCTACGGCAAGCCGCTGGTCTACCTCGATAATGGCGCTACGGCCCAGAAGCCCAGGTGCGTTATCGACACCGTAGCCGACCTCTACCGCCGCGAGAACGCCAACATTCACCGAGGCGTACACTACCTCTCGGAGCGCTGCACCGCACTCTACGAGGAGGCTCGCCAGAGGGTGGCCCGAGCACTGGGTACCCCCGACTGTGGCGAGGTGATTTTCACCGCAGGAGCTACGGCCAGCCTCAATACGGTGGCCTACACCTGGGGCGAGATGAGTGTATCCGAGGGCGACAACGTGGTGGTGAGCGAGATGGAGCACCACTCGAACATTGTACCCTGGCAAATGCTCTGCCAGCGCAAGGGGGCCGAGTTGAGGGTGCTGCCCTTCGATGATGAGGGCAACCTGCTGATTGATAAACTCGATGCGCTGCTTGATGGGCGCACCAAGATTGTGGCCATAACCCAGGCGAGCAACACGCTGGGCACTATGCCTGCGCTGGAGCCTATAGTTGAGAAGGCCCACGCGGTGGGTGCTGTGGTGGTCGTAGATGGCTGCCAGGGATTTGTCCACGCAGAGGTAAATGTGAGGGAGCTCGACTGCGACTTCTACGCCTTCTCGAGCCACAAGCTCTACGGCCCCAATGGGGTGGGAGTGCTCTATGGCAAGAGGGCCCTGCTGGAGCAGATGCCCCCCTTCCTGGGCGGTGGCGATATGGTCAAGAAGGTAACCTTCGAGCGCACAACATACGCAGACCTACCACTGAAGTTCGAGGCTGGTACGGCCAACTATATCGACGCCATAGGCTTGGCCGAGGCTATCAAGTTCCTCGAGGGGCTCGATAGAGAGGGCGTTATGGCCCACGAGAGGGCCCTGCTCGATTATGCTACGGCTCAACTGGGGCAGATTGAGGGGCTGCGCATCTATGGCTCGGCCGAGGATAAGTGCAGCATTGTGTCGTTCAATGTCGAGGGAGTGCATAACTTCGACCTGGGGGCGGTGCTCGACCGCAGTGGTGTGGCTATCCGCACTGGGGCCCACTGTGCCGACCCTGTGATGGCCCACTATGGGGTGCAGGGTATGGCCCGCGCCTCGTTTGGACTCTACAACACCGCCGAGGAGGTCGATGCCCTTGTGGCAGCAGTGAAGAAAGCAATTAGAATGTTGAAATAATGGAAAATGGAAAATTGAAAATGGAAAATTAAGGAGTGCCCTGAGAGCACGAGTATAATAATAACTGCGCTTAATTCTCAATTGACCAAGCTAACGCTTGCTCTAAAATGCTCACGCTCGGCATAGCTTGCAAGCAATCTCTGCTCTCGCTTACTCGCATTTGCCTCAATTCTCAATTCTCAATTCTCAATTCAAAAAAGGCTTATGTTTATTGTATTGGAGGGACTTGACGGAGCAGGCAAGTCGACACAGATAAAACTCCTCAGGGAGATGATAGAGAGTAGGGGCGTGGAGTGCGAGTTTTTGCACTTTCCGCGCTTCGATGCACCCGTATATGGCGAGCTGATTGCGCGATTCTTGAGGGGCGAGTTCGGCTCGGTCGAGCAGGTAAACCCCTACCTTGTGGCGCTGCTCTATGCAGGCGACAGGGCCGATGCGGCCAAGATGATTCGCGGCTGGCTTGATGAGGGCAAGTGCGTGATTGCCGACAGGTATGTCTACTCGAATGTGGGCTACCAGTGCGCCAAGATTGCCGATGAGGGCGAGCGCAAGAAGTTGAGCGACTGGATATTGCAGACCGAGTTCGAGGAGTTCGCCATACCTCGACCTACGCTGTCGCTCTTTCTGGACGTCCCCTTTGCCTTTACCGAGGCCAAGCTGACCTCGGTGCGCGAGGGCGACGACCGCAACTACCTCGAGGGGGGTAAGGATATACACGAACAGTCGCTCGACCTGCAACGTAGGGTGCGCGAGGTCTACCTGGCTGCTGCCGAGGGCGATGAGAGGTTTGGCGTTGTGGACTGCTCGAACGACCAGGGCGGTATGGCCTCGCCCGAGGAGATTTTCGCTCGCGTGAGGGCTCAAGTAGAGCCACTGCTTAAATAAGACTTATAGGAGTAATATGAGTTATAGGGGAATTTTCAATTCTCAATTTTCAATTCTCAATTCTCAATTCAAAATGAATAGTGCTGCCATACGAAATAAGATGAATCGCTACTATCTGACCGCCCTGCTGAGGGTGGTGGTGGGGTGCGTTTTCATCTTTTCGGCCGCCACCAAAGGGGTGGACCCCTATGGTACGGTGCTCAAGATTGGCGAGTATCTGACCGCCTTTGGGGTGCCCATATTGGAGCCCGCCGCACCTATCTTTGCGGTGGCCCTGGTGGCCCTGGAGATGGCTCTGGGTGTGGCACTTGTGGTTGCGGCCTGGCCACGCATAACTATTGTGGCCACGTTTGTGGTGTCGCTGCTCTTTGCGCTGCTTACGCTGGTGCTGGCGGTCTGGAACCCTGTGAGCGACTGCGGATGCTTTGGCGACGTGGTGGTGATGACCAACTGGCAGACCTTTGCAAAGAATGTGGCACTGGTTACGCTGCTGCTCGTTTTGGGCTGGGGGTATGACATCTGGGGCGAGCCTCGCAAGATTGTGGGGTGGAGGCCTGGCAGGGTTGTGACTCCGCTGGTTACGCTGCTGACCATAGGGCTTACGATTGATGCCCTGGTGTCGCTGCCGAGGGTGGATTTGAGCCCCTTTGCGGTGGGTGTCGACCTGCGCAAGGCTATGGAAGAGGAGCAGACCGACCAGACCGAGGTGAGGGTGGTGTGCCGCCATAAGGGCGACGGCCACGAGGAGGAGTTTGCGGCCGACGATAGCCGTTGGTGGAATACCGACGAGTGGGAGTTTGTGCGTACCATCGAGAACTCTCCGCAGGGCGACAGAGTAGAGGTGAGGGCCAAAGATTTTGGCCTTTATGACGAGGCTGGCGACGCTACGGCCGAGGTCGTTGGCAGCGAGGGTGCTGTTAGCCTGGTGTGCGTGCAGAACCTGTGGAAGCTCTCGCCCGAGCAGTGCGAGGCCCTGAGGGGGGCGACCGAGAGGGCTGCCGCAAGGGGCGACCGAGTGGTGGTGGCAGTGGCTACCCCCCTGAAACGAGCTACGGTCAAACTGGCCAAACTGGGCTTCGAGGTCGAGGACTTGGAGGTCTATAATATGGATATTACCACAATGCAGATGGTCGTTAGGGCCCCTGCAGGAGTGGTCGAGATAGTTGATGGAGTAGTGGTCGGTAAGAGTTCGGTCTATCGACTTGCGAAATAGTGGATAATTACTTTAGGGCAATATAGAGTTATGAAGAGACTTTTCCTGAAAATAGCGCTCACAGGGCTTGTAGTGACATCGTTGGCAGGCGGTGTGGCAGCCCAGAGCGTAATCTCAAACCAGATGCTTGAGCGTGCAGAGTCGCTCTACCAGATGGGCAAGTACCGCGAGGCACAAAAGGTGCTCGGCGTTACTGCTACGGTGGCAGACAAAGGGCTGGCCTATAACCCCATTGTGGCTATGGAGGCCCAGTTGCTCGACGCTTTGTGCCAGGCCCAACTGGGCAATGGCATCGAGGCCCTGCAGGGCTTTGTGAAGGACTACCCCGATGCGCCACAGATTAGTAAGGCACGCCTGGCGCTGGGTGGCGAACTGTTTGAGGCCCAGAGGTGGGCCGAGGCTGTCGAGGTCTTTGGCAAGGTTAGGCTGGCCGACCTGGGCGATGAGGATACCGAGGAGTACTGCTTCCGCTATGGCTATGCGGCACACAAGGCTGGCGACGATAGGCTGGCTCGTGAGTGGCTGCGCAGGCTCGACCGTAAGGACAAGAACTACTACCCCCACGCACGCTATCTGCTGGGCTATATTTCGTATAACGAGGGGCTGCTGGTCGACTCGAAGTTGCACTTTGGTGCCGTAGCCCAACACGACGACTACAAGGCCGTAGTGCCCTACTATCTGCTCAATATCGAGTTCCTCTCGGGCAACGACGAGTATGTTTCGGAGAGGGCCCAGGGAGTGCTTGACGGCTTGGCAGGCGAGCGTAGGGCCGAGGTAGAGAGGATTGCCGCACAGAGCAACTTTAGGCTCGAGAGGTGGGCCCAGGCCGAGGAGTATGTGGCCCTGCTGCGTAGCGAGGGTGTGCAACTTGGCCGCGAGGAGAACTATATTGGCGGCTATGCCCTGTACCGTATGGGCGACTACGACAATGCTGCTGGCTACTTGCGTGGTGCTTGTGGCCCCAACGACCAGCTTACCCAAAATGCTGCCTACCACCTGGCCGACTGCTACTTGCGCCTGGGCGATAAGAAGCAGGCTCGCCAGTCGTTCTCGATGGCCTATAGCAGTGGTTCCGATAAGACCATCAGCGAGGATGCCCTCTATAACTACTGCAAACTGCTTGTCGAGCAGGGTGGTGGCACCTTTGACGAGGAGATTCAGGGCCTGAGCCAGTATCTGCACGAGTGGCCACGCTCGGCACATAGAGCCGAGATTGAGGGCTACCTGGTTATGGCCTGCTATGATGCCGACGACCTGAAGGGGGCCTATGCTGTGCTGAAGGAGTTCTCGGTAGGGGGCGGTAGCAAGATTAGAGAGGCTATGCAGAAGGTGGCCTACTACTACGCTGCCGAGTGCTACACCGAGGGGCGCATTGCCGAGGCCGAGGAGTACTGCAACCTGTCGCTCGACTTGGCCGACTACGATAGCGACATCGAGGCACTGGCCATCTACCTGCTGGGCGAGGTCGATTATGCCCAGGGCAAGTGGGCCTCGGCTGCCGCAATGTTTGACCAATACATTCGCCTGGGCCGACGTCACCAGCCCGAGTACATCTTTGCCTACTACAACTTGGGCTACGCAAGGTTCAACAACGGCCGCCACTCGACCGCCTACGACGACTTTGCCGACTTTGTCGAGTATCGCACCACCAACGACAGCTTCCGCGCCGATGCCTACAACCGCCTGGGCGATATCGAGGCTGTGGCCAAAAACTATACCGAAGCATCTAAACTCTATGCTCGCAGTGCCGCTATGGAGGGTGTGAACGAGCGATTCTATGGAGCCTACCGCGTGGCCCTGATGGAGGGGTTGGCTGGCAACGTAGAGGGGCGTCTGGATGCCCTGCGCGGTATCATAGCCGAGGGCAGGGGCAACTATGTTGTCAGGGCCTCATACGAGTTGGGCCACACGCTGGTTGGCGCAGGCCGCTATGACGAGGCTGTCGAGGCTCTGCTCAACTTCACTACCTCATATCCCTCGTCGCCCGACTATGTTGCAGCCCTGAGCGACCTGGGCCTGGCCTACCGCAATGTGGGCAACGACGATGCCGCACTGGAGGCCTACAAGAGGGTGGTTAGCCGCTCTAAAGGCTCCATTGCAGCCCACAACGCCCTGGGCGAGATACGCAACATCTACGTCGAGCGCAACGAGATAAACGCATATATGGACTATGCCGAGGGAGTGGGTATGGCAGGCGAGGGTGGCGACCGCCAGCGCGACTCGCTCAGCTTTGTGGCCGCACAGAAGGTCTACATAGCAGGCGACAAGCAGAAGGCTGCCGAGGCGTTTGACAAATACCTGGCCGAGAATCCCGAGGGTGCCTACACCCCTGCGGCCCTCTACTACTCGGCCGACTGCCGTAGCGAGGTGGGCGACCGCCAGGGGGCTATCGACCAACTCACCAGGCTGACCTCGATGTACTACAACTCCTACACCCAGCGTGGTTACGAAAAACTGGCCCAAATATCGGTCGCTGCAGCCGACTATGGCTCGGCAGCCGAGGCTTACAAAAAGATAGTAGAGGTGGCCCAGACCCCTGCAAAGCGTAGGGAGGCACTGGAGCAGTATCTCACCGCTGTAGCCTCGAGTGGCGCAAGCGGTCAGAGTGTTGTCGATGCTGCCGACTGGGTGTTGAGCCAAGATGAACTCACTCCCCAGATAGTCCGCAAGGCCAAACTGCAAAAGGCCAAAGCTCTCGAGGCTATCGGCAAGCGCAACCCTGCGGTGGCAATCTACAACGACCTGGGGGCCGATGTGAGCAACGCAGAGGGTGCCGAGAGTGCATACAAGATTATCGAAACCGCCTTCCAGTATGGTAGTTTTGAGAAGGCCGAGGCTCTGGTCTATGAGTTTGCCGACAAGGGCACTCCACACGCCTACTGGCTGGCCAAGTCGTTCTTGCTGCTGGGCGATGTCTATGTCTCCAGAGGCGACCTGTTCCAGGCCAGGGCAACCTACCAGAGCGTGGTCGACGGCTACTCAGGTGGCGACGACGGCATTGTAGAACAGGCCAAAGAGCGCATCGAGGGGCTCGATACCAACAATACCACCCCCAGCGAGGTGCAGCAGTAGTGAGGGTGTAAGATAGCAACGATAATACCAACCAACAAGATGAAGATATACAGCAAGATAGTGGTGGCAATGGTGGCAATGCTTTGGGGCGTGGCCACACTGCCAGCAGTGGCCCAAGAGGGCTTTACGAAACAGATTGAGATAGAGAGGGACTACTCGGCAACGGTCAGCAGGGCTGACAAAATTGAGATTGAGCCCCGACTGCTCGACACCACCGTGGTGAGGCCCACAATGACCTACTCGATTAAGTCGGTGGCCCACCAGAGCGACTTCCGCGTGGGGGCTCTCAAGCCTATTGAGATGAGTACCGCCCAGTGGAGCAGACCCACCAACTTCTACCTCAATGCAGGCATCGGCTACCCCCTGCAGACCGACCTCGATGTGGCCTGGACACCCGTTCAGCGCAGAGCAACCACACTGGGCCTATGGCTCGACCACGACGGAGTGATGGCACGACTTACCAACCTGGGCGGCGAGCGACTCTCGGCTCTGGGGCTGCGCAATCGTGCAGGGCTGGCCTATAAGACAACCTTTGCAAGTGGCACCAAACTGTGGGCCGATGTGGACTACAGGGGCACTATCGCAAACCCCTATGGCGGCATTGGCGCTACGGAGCGCAAGGTGCTGTTTGCCAACGACTTTGGCGCAAGTGTTGGGGTGACTGGCGGCTTTGGTAAGGGCTCTAAATTGGGCTACGAGGTGGCTGCCCGAGGCGGCTACCTGCTCGGCTCAAATGTGGGCCTGGCCCAGGACAACACTACCCAGGCACAAGGTGCAAGCCACACTATTCACTACGCTGCCGATATGGCTCTGGTGGGGCTCAATAGGGTAGAGCGCTGGCTGCCCACAAGGGTAGGGGCCTACTTCTATGGCACCCACTGGGGAGCACCAAAGAGGTGGCAGAGCTCGGTGGTAGTGATGCCCGAGTGGAGCCTGAGGGTGGCAAAACACCTGCCAATAGAGGTCGCTGCGGGCTACGATGTGGCTATCGCAGGCGGCAAAGGTGGATTTGTTGACGGACTGGTCGGCAACATCTCTGTGGCGTGGGACAAGAGTAGCCGCGCTGTGCCCTACCTGCGTGCCTCGGCCGAGAGGGAGAACAACCTGGTGCGCACAGCAATGTGGATTGCCCCCTATGCCGACCTGGCAGACGTAGACTCGCGCAAGGTTTACAACGCAGGGCTGGGACTTAAGGGCGCAACCCGACGTGTGAGCTACAATGTGCATACGGGAGTGCGCCACTATGCCGACTATATGTATGTTATGGCGGTTGAGGGAAGCCCCATTTTGGACTTCGGCACGGCCGATGCTCTGGCGCTCTACTATGCCGAGGCACAGGCCGAGTATCACCCCCTGCGACAGCTGACCATCAGCGGTGCTGTGGAGTATAAATTACCCCTCGGACAGAGTGTCGATGCACTGGCTCTCCGCCCCCTGGAAGGCCGCCTGGGCGTTGAGTACGCACTGGGTAGCAAGTGGCTCTTTGGAGTGAAGGCCCACTACGCTATGGCGGCCGACTATATGTGCTATAAGCCCGATGTGCAGACCAGCGAGCTGATGACTATGCCCCAGTATGTAGACCTCGGTGCAAGCGTAGAGTGGAGAGTTACCGAGCGCCTGTCGGCTTGGCTGGTGGGCGACAACCTGCTCGGCCAGACCATCTACCACCTGCCCACCTACCGCCAACTTGGCGCAGGCATCAGGGGCGGCGTGAGGATTGTGTTCTAAAAAAACGATTAACCGATAAATACCCCAAACTGTATGAACTGTCCCAAAGTAATTGACCATATCGTTGAGTGGCTGACCGACTATGTAGCCACAAGTCACACCAAAGGTTTTGTTGTAGGTATCTCGGGTGGCGTTGATTCGGCCCTGGTATCGACCTTGTGCGCCCGCACAGGGCTGCCCCTGCTCTGTGTCGAACTGCCCATCCACCAGGCTGCGGCCCAGGTTAGCAGGGCAAAAGAGCATATCGCCTGGTTGAGGGCCACCTACCCCAATGTTGAGGTGGTTGCGGCCGACCTGACCGCTGCCTACGACGCCTTTATTGGCCCCCTGGGTGGCGAGGATAACCCAAACTATCAGCTCACTACGGCCAATACACGCGCACGACTGCGTATGACGGCCCTCTATTGGTATGCAGGCTTGCGCTCGTCGCTGGTTGTGGGTACGGGCAATAAGATTGAGGACTTTGGCATAGGCTTCTTTACCAAGTGGGGCGATGGCGGTGTGGATATCAGCCCCATTGCCGACCTGACCAAGAGCGAGGTGTTTGAGCTGTCGGCCCACCTGGGCATTTGTGGCTCAATCTTGGGCGCCAAGCCTACCGACGGACTCTTTGGCGACGACCGCAGTGACGAGGACCAGATTGGTGCCACCTACCCCGAACTGGAGTGGGCTATGGAGCAGAGCGAGCGAGGTGCTGTGGCCGAGCAGTTTGAGGGGCGCCAGCGCGAGGTGTTCGACATCTATACTCGCCGCAACCGCGCCAACCGCCACAAAATCGAGCCCATCCCCACCTGCCCCATCCCTGCCGAGTGGAAATAACCCACCCCAACGGCTCTTATGATGGCAATGGGAGATATAGGAGTTATAAGAGTTATAAGATTTTCTTTAAGGTCCTTAAAGTCTTTAGATATTTATGAAGAGCTTTATTCATTTATTAGCCGTAGCAATGGTGTGTTTGACAACTGCCTGCTCAAATGCCAATCAGAAAAAACAGCAGCAGGATACAAAGCCACAACTTCCCTCTGATGCGATCGAGATGAAGTATAACAATCACCTATACTTCAAGGTAATGCTTCGTGACTCAATACCTGCACATATGATTTTTGACACAGGCGCAAATAATCTGCTGTTGGACTCGACCTTCTATGCAACAAACTTTGGCAAGAACAACAACCTGCGCAAGGCGATGTTGGGAGGTGCTGGCGATGGGTATGAACTAACAACCCTTGATGCAAGCAGTTGGAGTTATGGCGTTGGTGGGGTGTCGCATACCGAGCCGATGGCAATTGTGATGAACCTTCGCAAGATTTTGGGCGATGGGGCAGATGGTCTGTTTGGCGTGCCATTTATGAAGGGTAAGCGAGTGGAGTTCAACTATGCTAATGGGTATATGCGCTTTCTGAAACCAGAGGAGAAGATTTCAGAGGATTATGCCGCTATACAGTGCAAAATGCTTGACAATATGGAGCGCATAATCATCCCTTTGTCGGTTACATTTGCCGACGGATATACCCTCGAAGGTAACTTCCTTATGGATACGGGTATGCCCGACGAGTTGTCGCTTAATACTACTACCGCTAATCGACTGAAAGCCGAAGGACACCTTGCCGATGTTCGCCGTATGAGGTATGAGGTGGGTGGTATTGGTGGCTCGCGTGTGGATAACTATCTTAAAATAAAGCATATTACCATAGGCGGCAAGTCTGTAAACGACATCCGCATCACATATTCCGAAAACAAGCAGGGAGCTCTGGCAGATAGTCGTTATGATGGACTTGTGGGCAATGCGCTGTTTGCTCGATTCGATGTGATTTTCGATTTTGTGAATTGGGTGATGTATATTCGCCCAAATAAGGATTTCGACAAGCCTCGGGCAAATAATTTCGGAATTGCATTCCAACCCCACAACGACCATTGGATTGTAAATGGTATGCTCGAAGGAGGTAATGCCGAGAGGGCAGGGGTGCGCAGAGGAGATCGCATAGAGGCGATAAACGGCATCAGGGCAAACGATAAGGAGGCGTCGCTATATCCGTTGCCTGACAAATTAACTTTATCGGTGCAGCGAGAGAGTGGGGTAATAGAGATTGTCGTGAATAAGGAATAGGGGTAAAAAATAGTACCACTTTTTGTGGTAAATACTTGTTGGTATTAAAAAATACCCATAATTTTGTGAGTGATTTAAGTGGTTATATAAAAACGAGTTACAGTATGAAGCGTATAGTCTTGTTCGTCATCTTGCTGGGGGTGTCGCAATGGAGACTTTGCGGACAGCAGATGAGCGACTCGTACTACGCCGAAAATCCACAATATGACACAGAGGTCGATCTCGATTCCGAGGTCGACACTCTGCTTTTCTATACCCCCTTTATCAATCAGCCCCGTTTCGAGCGAATAGCTCGTTACTCACTCTACTACGCTGGTTTCAAGCCACGTAGCGGCACCGCAGTAGAGGACATTCGCATCGGCAACATTCCCATCGCCTCACCCTTGGTGCAATATGGCGACTACCTCACCCAATCACTCTTACGTCGCGTTCCCTCGGTGCGCACCTACACCTACTCGACCTCGTTGCCACACGAGTCGCTCTACGGGCGTGGCGAGCGTTACGACGTGGGCATAAGCTCTCTGTCGCATCAAAGCAGGGCAAGGGGTTATCTCTCGGGGCGAGGCTACCGTCTGGGAGCCGACTATCACACCGTTGGTCGCCTGGCAGGCAAGTCGGTTGGCAATTCGGCAACCAGGTCAAATGACAATGGTCAGTGGCACTACTCGCTCGCTGCAGGTGGGCGAGTGGGCAGAGATGCCAATGTGGTGGGCACCTACTCAAACAATGCCTATCTGTGGGGAGCGGTCGAGAAGGTGCTGCCCGAGGATGATTGGGGCTATGTGGGCCACATTATGGCGGCGTTGCTGGTGCCCTACTCCGAGCGTGCGCCTCGCAGTTGGAACTCGGCCGAGGCCTATGAACTTGCAGGGAGCAATCTCTACAACTCAAACTGGGGCTATCAGTCGGGGCGCATCAGGCCATCGAGGGTGAAGAGCGAGAGTGTGCCGTTGCTGTACCTTTCGTGGCGACTTACAGACCGCTACGACCTGGGCGATGATGTTGCCCTTGAGCTACTTGCTCGCGCAGGTAGGCGCACAAATGCTATGCTCGACTGGAGCGAGGCTCCCAATCCACAGCCCGACCACTATACCAAACTGCCGAGCCACTACGACGACCCACTGCTGGCCGACCAGGTAACACAAGCGTGGCGCAGGGGTGAGGAGAGGTATCGCCAGGTTGATTGGGCAATGATGTATGACATCAATCGCTTGTGGGCCCACCAGGGTGGTCGCTATGCGCTTATGGGCGAGAGGGAAGATGTGCGCAGCCTGGTGCTCAACTTCTCCACTGGCCAGGGGCGCAACTTGTGGTCGACCGACCGCCTGCCCGACCCCGAGGAGCCCTCGCAGGGTAGGCTCAATGTATATGCTGCCTACGATAGCAGCCGCAATCATAACGAACCCACCGACCTGCTCGGGGCCGAGTCGCTTGCCGATGGATTTAGGCTCTACGACTATCGTGTGAGTAGGCTGGCCACTGGGGCCGAGCTTAGTGCAACCTGTTGTAGTGGCCAGTGGGGCACCGTTGGCTTGGGTGCGAAGGTAGAACTGCAACGGCTCACCTATGAAGACCTCGATGAGGGCTATCGACAGAGCTCGGAGGGGTTGATGAATATTGACACAAAAGCCACCTGGCACCGCACATTTGGGTGGAACAATTCGGTTGGTGCTGTGGCACATTACTCGTATGGCTCGCCCATGTGGCAGGCCATTTTTGTTTCGCCCGAGGGGATGACAACCAAGAGCCGCTATGCCCAGGGGCACCACTGCGTTGGTGGCGAGGCGTGGGGGCGCTGGAGTGTTGGCCGCGTGGGGGTGTCGATGTCGCTCTATGCCGACTACAGGGCTGGGCAGAGTGGTGTGAGTAACTTTTGGAACGATATCGAAAAGCTATACTGCTCGTTTGTGACGGGCGGAATTGATATGATAGCCGTAGGTGCCGAGTTGTCGTTGGGTGTGCCCATTGGCGGAGGGTTTGAGGCCGAGGCTATTGTGGCGCTTGGCACAAGCCGCTATAGCTCGCCTGCGGTGGCCGATATTACATGCCACGATACGGGCCGAGTGGTGGCCCAGGGGCTCGAGTGCCACATCGAGGGACAGCGCACAAGCTCGTCGCCCGAGGTGGCTGTGGTTGGCCGCATAGAGGGCGAACTGTGGGGCGGATGGATTGTGGCGGTCGAGGGGGCCTTGTGTGCTGGGCGCTATGTTGCTCCGTCGCTCTACTACTGCTCGGACTACCTGCTGGGGCGCGACCTCTCGCCCGAGGAGTACTCGCTGCTGACCGACCAAGAGGAGCTGGGCGTGGCACCCAACTTGAGCCTTCAAGTGGTGCGTCAGATGGGCGAGCGGCTACAGCTGAGCCTTGCGTTGCGCAATGTGGGCTGCTCGACAGCCAAGTATGGAGGCTACCGACCTATGCGCCTGGCGGTGCAGAGCGATATGGCAAACGACTATATTAGGCCCCACGCAACGCGCTATCAATATTGTTACCCAACTCACCTAATGCTTACTGCCAGCTATGATTTTTAGACCGCCATTCCGACCTCATAGGGCCTCGATTATTGCAGCAGTGGTGGCGGCAGTTGTTGCGCTGCTTGCAGGGTGCAACTATGCCGAGCCCAAGACGGGGAGCAACCAGGTGCCAAAGCCCAACACCCCAATAGATGCACTTGCCGAGGGTGTAGTGGCCGAGGGTATGGTCATTGGTGGCATAGTGAGGGCCAACGACTGCGGTGGTAACTTCTTCCAAACAATCGTTATTGAGGATGCAACGGGGGCTGTAGAGGTGCAGGTGGGGCTCTATGACCTCGATAGCCGCTTCCCCATTGGGGCCGAGGTTGCGGTCGATGCCACAGGGCTGACCATAGGC
Source organism: Tidjanibacter sp. (assembly GCA_045543795.1). Taxonomy (GTDB): domain Bacteria; phylum Bacteroidota; class Bacteroidia; order Bacteroidales; family Rikenellaceae; genus Tidjanibacter. Next base: position 6,139 of record JAZPXV010000003.1, on the reverse strand, counting down.
TACTACGATGGGGTTAGGCAACTCGGTCGTGAGCCATACGACTACTCGGCAAGGGTGGTCGAGCCCATTGGCACCCCTATGGAGGTCGACCGACGTATGGGTATTGCAAGGTGGCCCGAGAGTGAGCCGCCACAGCCCACAAATGTGGTGGTAGCCGAACTGACTGATGATATGTGTGGCCGCCTTGTGAGAGTTGTGGGCGTAGAGTGCATAGAGGTTGAGCCGACCGATTGGGGCTCGACCAAGTGGGGCACCATTGCCCGTAGGGAGTTCCGCTCGGCCGAGGGCGACACACTGGTGGTTGCCACAAGCCGCTATGCCGACTTTGCTGCCGAACAAATACCCGAGGGTAAACTGAACCTCTGCGGAGTGCTGTATCACCCACAGGGGAGCCACTATACACTTAAGATGCGCACGCTGGCCGATGTTGAGGAGTAGAAATCGTATAGTATTGCTGACCATTGTGGTTGTGCTGGCTACATTTGGGTGCGAGAGCAGAGGTGGGGACAGAAATGTGCCTACGATGTCGATAGCCTCGCTCAAGTCGCGCTGCCGAGAGTTTCCCACCGAACTGACCGTAAATCGCGTGATTGGCGGTGTGGTGGCAAGTAGCGACCGACACGGCGAACACTACCACCGACTTGTGCTACAAGACCATACGGGAGGCATTGTGGTCTGCATCGACCACGACTCGCTCTATACCCACTACTCGATTGGCGACTCGCTGGTCGTTAGCCTTGTGGGGCTCACGCTCGGCGACTACGGCGGTGAGCCTATGCTCGGGGGCGAGCCCGAAGGAGAACGCCAGGTGAGCGATATCGATTGGGGACATTGGCAAGCAATTAGCCGCTCGGCAGGGGTGAAGCCCCACTTTGTGCCACACCACTTGCGCATAGCCGATATTGGGCCTAGAGATGTTGCCACTCGAGTAGTGGTACAAGGGGCCCAGTTTGTCGAGGCTGGCCAACGGTGGGCCGACGAGGGTGTGGCCCAAACGCGCCACTTGGTCGATGCCGACAACCCCACCGACACCCTGGATGTACGCGCCAGTGGCCGCTCGCAAATGTGGTGGTACACAATCCCCGAGGGGGTGTGGTCGGTCGAGGGAGTTGTGGGGCTCTTTGGTGGGCGCTACCAACTGGTTGTCGACTCGCCCGACGGGCCTTTTTTGGTGAGTGACCAAAAATAGTTATCTTTGCGCACGATAATATACAGATATTGGAAGAAATAGTATAGGAAAGAAAAGCTATGTCAAACTTTGTAGACTATGTAAAGATATTTTGCCGCTCGGGTGCAGGTGGCGCAGGTAGCGCCCACTTCCGTCGCGAGAAGTTTGTTGCCTACGGTGGGCCTGATGGAGGCGATGGTGGCAATGGCGGCAGCGTGATTTTGCGCGGCAACAGCCAGTACTGGACCCTCATCCACCTCAAGTATGCCCGCCACGTCTTTGCCAAAGATGGCGAGGCTGGTGGTGGCTCGCGTATGTCGGGCAAGACCGCAGCCGACCAGATTATAGAGGTGCCCCTGGGTACTGTGGCTCGCGATGCCGAGACGGGCGAGATTGTGGGCGAGGTTACGGCCCACGGCGAGGAGGTAGTGCTGCTCAAGGGTGGCCGCGGAGGTCTGGGCAACTGGCACTTCAAGACCGCCACAAATCAGGCTCCACGCTATGCCCAGCCTGGCGAGGAGGGGCTGGAGGGTGCCTTCATACTCGAACTAAAGGTGCTGGCCGATGTGGGCCTGGTGGGCTTCCCCAATGCGGGTAAGTCGACATTGCTGAGCGTGGTCTCGGCCGCTAAACCCAAGATTGCAAACTACGCCTTCACCACTCTGGAGCCCAACTTGGGTATCGTAGAGGTGCGCGATGGCCACTCGTTTGTTATGGCCGACATACCCGGCATTATCGAGGGTGCTCACGAGGGCAAGGGACTGGGTATGAGGTTCCTGCGCCATATCGAACGCAACTCGGTGCTGCTCTTTATGGTACCAGCCGATAGCGATGATATTGCACGCGAGTATGATATTTTGCTGGGCGAGTTGAGGGAGTATAACCCCGAGCTGCTCGATAAGGATAGACTGCTGGCCATTACCAAGTGCGATATGGTTGATGAGGAGATTATCGACCACTTGCGCACCACGCTGCCCGAGGGCATACCTGCCTATTTTATCTCGTCGGTAGCAATGCAGGGCATAACCGAGCTGAAAGACGCCCTCTGGAAGGTGCTGAATAAGTAGGGGCCGAGATTGTCACTAATAACAAAAACGGAGCAGACCATCAATCTGCTCCGTTTATTTTGTTTTATTTAAGGACTTTAAGGGACTTAAAGCCCTTTCGGGCAGGGGCTCTACTCGATATACCCAAAGCGTTTGAGTTGGCGGCTGCTATTGCGCCACCCCTCGTCGACCTTGACGTGGAGTTGCAAAAAGACCTTCTTGCCGATGAACTTCTCCAGCTCAATGCGGGCCGCAGTGCCAACCTTCTTCAGCATCTCGCCCTTATGGCCAATAATAATGCCCTTCTGCGAGTCGCGTGCAACATATATAGTGGCCATTATGCGGTCGATTGTGGGCTCCTCGCGGTACTCATCAATAACAATCTCAACCGAGTAGGGTATCTCCTTCTCGTAGTTGAGAAAAATCTTCTCCCTAATAATCTCGCTCGCAAAGAACCTCATAGGTCTATCGGTCAGAGTTCCCTCCTCATAGTAGGGCATACCCTCGGGCAGCAAGGTCATAATCGTATCGAACACTCCGCCCACATTGAAGCTTCCCAGAGCCGACACAGGCACAATCCTCGCCTCGGGCAGGCGCTCGTGCCACAGCTCCACCAAACTCTCCAACTGGCCCTGATTCGACAGGTCAATCTTGTTGATGACCACAATGGTAGGTATGGCGCTCAGTTTAATCTTCTCGATAATCTCTTCGCTGGCATCATCGCCCTTCTCAACCGTGTCGGTGACGTACAATATCACGTCGGCATCCTTCAGCGCACCCCTCACGAAGCCCATCATACTCTCCTGCAGCTTGTAGTTGGGGCGCAGGATGCCTGGGGTGTCCGAGTAGACTATCTGGAAGTCGTCGCCACCCACAATGCCCATAATCCTATGGCGTGTGGTCTGGGCCTTTGAGGTGATTATCGAAAGCCTTTCGCCCACCAGGGCGTTCATCAGTGTCGACTTGCCCACGTTGGGGTTGCCGATGATATTTACAAATCCCGATTTGAACTTCTTCTCCTGCATATATCTTGTTTTGTCGTTTGTTATCTCTTTTAGTTCTTGCTATTGTCCATCAGTAGGTCTACGCTCACCCCTCGGGTTGCCACAAGCATAAGCACAAACCTGATGACAATAAACCCTATGTAGGCCAGCCACAGGGCGTTGTTGCCCATCACCCCCTCCAAGCCGAAGAAGAGCGCAAAGAAGCCCACCAGCGACCAGAAGGTGGTGTTGCGCATAATGCGTGTTTTGGTTGCGCCAATGAGTATGCCGTCTATCAAGAAGGGGATAAAGCCCAGCAGGGGCACCAGCACAATCCACACTATATACTCGCCTGCGCAGGCCAAAATGGTGGGGCTCTTGGAGAAGATGCCCAACACCTGGCGCCATCCGAAGATGTAGATTAACACAAACATCACCGCCACCGCTCCGCACCACACCAGTAGCAGTTTCATACACTTGGCCAACCCAGTGCGGTTTCGCTCGCCAATGTAGCGTCCCGTGAGCGACTCGGCAGCGTAGCAGAAGCCGTCGAGCATATAGCTAAAGAGCATAAAGAGTTGCATCAGCAGCTCGTTGGTGGCCAGTATGGTGTCGCCAAAGCGAGCCGAGAAGGCCGTAAAGCAGGTGTAGACCGTGCAGACACACAGGGTGCGCAAAAAGGCGTCGGAGTTGATGCGGAAGAACCTCACCAGAGGGCTCATCTGCAAGCTCTTGCGCAGGCTTATCTGGGCCACATAGTCGCGGTAGCGCAGGGCTATGAATACCAGCGTGATAATCAGCGCTGCATATTGGCCCACCACCGTTCCCCAGGCTATGCCCGCAACGCCCATATCCAAGCCAAAGACAAACCACAGCGAGCAGCCTATGTTTATGAGGTTGTTGATTATCGACACCACCATAGGGGTGGTCGAGTCTTGCATACCTATCAGCCAGCCGTGTAGCGAGAATATGCCTATGGCAGCAGGGGCTGCCCAGATGCGCACAAAGAAGTAGTCGGCTGCCAGGGCCATAACCTCGGGCGAGCCCTCCATAATCATAAAGGCCAGCCGTCCAATGGGCCTATTGAATACCACCAGCAGCAGCGCAATGCCCAGGGCGGCAATCATCGAACGCCCCAACAGGTTGGCCGTCTCGCTCTTGTCACCTGCTCCGTATGCCTGGGCCGTCAGGCCGCTTGTGCCCATACGCAGAAAGGCGAAGTTCCAGTATATAAAGTTGAATATGGCGGTACCAATGGCCAGGGCGCCTATGGTGGCGTCGCTACCGCCCATACGACCTGCAATGGCGATGTCGATCATACCCAGCAGGGGTATGGTCACGTTGCTGATGATGTTGGGTATGGCAAGTCGTAAGATTTCCTTATTCATAGGGGTGCTGAAGTGTTATTGCAAAATGCGTAGTTCTTTGGGCATAAGGCTGTTGGTGCGTGCGCCAATGCGTTTCGTAAAGCCTATGGGTTGCCCCTCGTAGGTGAGCAGGTTGATGCCCTCGGCCAGGGCGCTGATGTTGCCTAACTCCTGGCGGCGCAGGTAGTTGAGCGCATCGTCGAGTGTCACCTCTACCACGTTGAACGCCTCGCAGCGCAGGGCTGTCGAGAGCGCCAATGCGTGGTCGGGCTTAAATTTACGCCCAAACAGCTCGCCAACCCTAACACCCGAGTAGAGAACGCTCATCTGTTCGCATACGGTGCGCATATCAGCCCAGTGGGCTGCGGGGTAGGCGTAGATGCTCTCGCCTATGGCCACTACCTTTGTCTGCTTGGGCTCACGCAGCACACCCTCAATCGTGCGTAGGCCGTTTTTGTCCACCTCCGTAAAGGGGCTCTTGCGAGCCTTGGGACTCTTGCCCCTTGTGCCCTCGCCACCCTTGCGAACAATGGCGGCAAACAGTCCTTCGCCCTTTGTGCGGTGGGGGTAGAAGTGGAAGCACTCGGCCTCTTCGGCCACCGTGCGCACCACGCCCCAATGGTCGGGCAGGGGGGCTATCTCAACCCTCTCGGCACCCATCTCGCCACACAGCCAGGCCATATTGTCTTCATTCTCCGTTCGGTTGAAAGTACAAGTCGAGTATATAAACACTCCACCTGGGCGCAGAGCCTTCCACGCATCGGCCATAATGCGCCTTTGGCGTGCGGCACACAGTTTTACGTTGTCGGGGCTCCACTCGGTGCGTGCCTCGTCGCTCTTGCGGAACATACCCTCGCCCGAGCAGGGGGCATCTACGGCCACCACGTCGAACCACCCCTCCAGCGAGCCCGCAAAGTGGGCAGGGTCGTTGTTGGTCACGATAGTGTTGCCCAGTCCCCACTTCATAATGTTGTCGGCCAGGGTGAGGGCTCGGGGGCGGATGACCTCGTTGGCCACCACTACACCCTTGTCGCCCACCATAGTGGCATAGAGGGTGGACTTGCCACCTGGGGCAGCACACATATCGAGCACCCTCACACCCTCGGGCAGCTCGCCACCATAGGCCTCGCTCAGCAGGTGGCCCACAAACATCGATGCAGCCTCCTGCACATAGTAACCGCCTGCCTGAAAGTGGGGGTCGGTTGTAAATCGCGGCCTTTGGGCCAGATACTCGCCCCACTGGCACCACTCTACGGGGGTACTGTCGGCTCCCAGCGAGGTGTAGCCCTTATGGGGGTTGTGGCGGATAGAGGTGGGTTGCTCGTCGCCTGCGAGCGCACCAACAAGTTGGGCGACCTCTGCGTCGCCCAACTCGCCCCTCATCTGCTCGACAAATAGGGTGGGTATGTCAATCTTAGAATTCAAAATTCTTTGTCTAACGTCTAACGTCGAACGTCTAACGACCTAAGTCTTTATTACAGACCCCTCCGCCCTTCGGGCACCTCCCCTAACTTAGGGGAGGAGTTGTTGTGAGGGCAGATGACTCTCCCCCTAAGGTAGGGGGAGTGGCCGTAG
>JAZPXV010000002.1:0-19045 GCA_045543795.1 Tidjanibacter sp. | reverse complement strand
TGGTAATAGCAGCGAGGTCCCACCTCTTCCCATTCCGAACAGAGAAGTTAAGCTCGCTAACGCCGATGGTACTGCATTTAGTTGTGGGAGAGTAGGTAGCCGCCTCTTTAAGACCAATCCGAATAGGGTTGGTCTTTTTTTGTGTCTATGGGTTAGACTAAGTTGTAGTGTCATTAAGGCCATTAAGGTCATTAAGGTCATTAAGGACCTTAATAAATCATATAGCTCCGATATCTGGTCGAAATTGCCTGCGTGTCCTAACGCAGGGGGAGGGGGGCTGTCAATTTTCAATTTTCCAATCTCAATTTTCAATTTAATTTCGTCTTGCCACGACTCGGCAAATGTCGAGGCGGTTGGCATCTACCGCTCTTGGACTTTTGATTGTTTTGTACCTTTTGGTGGCAAAAGGTACCCAAAACCACTGCGATGCATTTCGGCGAGGCGCTGTTGTGTCGTTGGCTAAAACAAACGCACCACAAAGGGCGGTGCCTACGGCACTTCTTTGTTTTTTAACGCCCCCGACACCACACGCCTATTTCCGCCTGCAATGAGGTCGCAGGATTGGGTGTGGCCTTCGGCCATACAGACCTCTCCGCCCCGTTGGGGCTCCTCTCCTAACTCAGGAGAGGAGTTGTCGTGGTGCTAAACATGGGCTATATCTAATAATGGTAAAGCCACAAAAACGCACCTAAACAAAAAAAAGTTGCGAAAGAATTTGCAGAAACAGAAATTTGCCTTATCTTTGCACCGCTTTTGGAATGAAAGCACGATGATTCGCTAGCTCAGCTGGTAGAGCACAGCACTTTTAATGCTGGGGTCCTGGGTTCGAGCCCCAGGCGGATCACCGAAACGGCTCCGTAGCTTAATTGAATAGAGCATCTGACTACGGATCAGAAGGTTACAGGTTTGAGTCCTGTCGGAGTCACTAAAAAAGGTCGCAATCTTGCGACCTTTTTTGTTTTTCCGCCCCTATCAGTTCGTGGTAGTAGTGGGCAAGGCAACTATCTAATCGTGGTTCATTTCTATTCCCCAATCGGCCTACTTCAACTCCTTAATTCTAATACTACGGAAGCGAGCCCCTTCGCCGTGGCCCAGTAGGCCAATGTAGCCCTCGGTATTGAACAGGCCTGGGTGGTCGTAGCCGTCGTAGGTTGCAGGGTTGCGGAAGTCGCCTGTAGTGCCAACATTCTGGCCCCCACACGCTTGGCGCACGTCGGCATCGACAATCACCCTGCCATCGACCTTTACGGTCACGCGGTCGCCCTCAACCCTAATCTCCTGCTCGCTCCACTGGCCCAGAGGCTTATGCACAATCCTCTCGGCAGGGGCAATGCCATAGACCGAGCCGTGTACCTGGTAGTCGCGCAGGCCAGCATAGATTGGTACATCGTGGTCGAGAATCTGCACCTCGCACATACCCCAGTAGGCTGCATCCACACCCATAGGGGTGCGTATGCCTATGCCGCTATTTACCCCCTCGGTCGCAAAGCTAAACTCGAAGCGCAGCACAAAGTCGGCATACTGGCGAGCGGTGTAGAGGTTGTTGAATCCCTCGCGCGAGCAGATAGCCCCATCCTCGACATAGTAACCCTCGGTAGCCCCCTGCCATCCATCGAGATTGTGGCCATTAAAGAGCATCTCAAAGCCCTCACGCACCTCGCTGCTGCTCAATCGGTTGGGATGCTGCTCGGCCGAAGTGCAAGCGGTGGCCACCGCCAGGGTAGCCACCGCCATTGCAACGATTATAGTTCTATTGGTCATAAATCTCATTCGACTACTTGCCCCAGTTGGGGTTGTTGTTAAACTGGTCGTCCATCCACTTGAACTTCTCTACATAGAAGAGGCGCATCAGTGCCACAGCCTCGTTGTAGGGCAACTCCTCGTCGTAGTTGAACAGACCGCCCAGGTCGGGGTCAGTGCCAGGGCTGTACATACTGGCGTTAACCAGGCCCGAGGGGGTGAGCAACTCTTCCATCTGGTCTATATACTCGGGGATGGTCGCAAGGTCATCCTTGAGCTCGTTCCAGCGCTCTACCATACGTTTGCGGAAGATGGGGTCCTGGAAGAAGTATTTATACCAAGCAGCCTTTTTGTTGTAGAAGCGCTTGGTGTAGTCATCGGCGTGACCATAGACATTCATATTGAAGGTGGTGAAGTCGAAGTCCCAAACAGGGCCTGCAACGAGCTTGCCACCTCGCTCTTTGTGCATATAGGTGCTGAATGGTCCGCGCCAGAGCTCTTTGTTGCAGGTGAGCTCGTTGACAAAGTAGAAGTCGATGAACGAGTCGATGTCGATATATTCGTCGTAAATCTGCTGAAATTCGCCTGCCAACATCAGTCTTTCGATTTCGCCAATGTAGTTCTTGATATAGGCAACGTGCTCGGGCGCGGCATCGTCCTCGTCGGGGAATTTGAGCATAATGGTACACGAGTGGTTGCCCCACTTGTTCTCCATAACTTTAGACTTGAACATATTAACCTCGTCGTCCCACTGGTCAACCTCCAGAACGTAGCCACCAGTAATCATATCGGCCGAGGTGTCGTTGTAGCCGAGCTCGGTGATGTTGATGCGGTTTTTGTCGATACGAATCTGCTCGCAGACCATATAGTTGCCCCTGTGCTGGCCATTCATCACCAGCTCTACAAACTCAACTCGTGGAGCCCACGCAAGGCCTGTGCGGTTAGATATCTCAAAGCCCACTGCGTTGCGGAACATAGTGCGGTCGCGATAGTTGGCCATCAGAATCCACCTCTTGTGCTTGGGCATACCCATAACCTCGGTTTTGGAGTCAAACTTCAGAGCATAGGGCTGCTTGGTCTTGAAGTTCCAGGTCGAGTTACCACGACCTTTGGTCGACACCCTTGTCTCGGGCATATTTTTGCCTTTGGGAGCTCCCACGATTTTGATGGTTGCACCCTCCCAGACCTCTTTGCTTTGCACATTGCGGCCGCTGTCAGTGTTGAAGAACACGACGGGCAGTCCCGTTGGAGTTTCGATTTTTACGGTGTACTCGCGTGAGCCACCCTTGCCGTCCTCGAGTCGGTAGACTACGGGGTACGAGAAGTCGTTGACCGTAACGCCACTCTCTTGCTTAACGTCGCCAACATAGACGTGGCCCACAGCCTCAAAGTTGGCCACCAGTGCCGAGATGTCGATATATTCGGTCAGCTTGTAGGTAATCTCGTTTTCGCCAATCTCGAGATAGAAGCTGTTGGGCACTACGAAGTCACCATTCTCGTACTTGCCGTTGTCCATCTGCAGAAAGCGGAAGCGGGTAATCTCCAACTCGCCCTCGATAATTTCGGGTTCTTCGGGCTCGACAGGCTCATTTGGGGTGTTGGCTGGTTCTTTGCACGCAGTCAGCATAGCCGCCAGCGAGAGAATCATAAAGAGGTACTTTTTCATAGTGTTGTATGGGTTATGTTAGTATAATTTCGCACTACAAAAGTAGCCCTTTATTATCATAGATAATAGCAATATTGTATCATAAATAGCACAAAAAAGCAAAAACTGGGGCAAATGTTTCTTTTTTTCCACAAGTAGTCCGTATATTTGTGTGGTGCTATGCACCACTTTCCTACACGACCAGCATACCCCGATTGGGTGTGGCGCCTAACCTAACAAGAGAACCACAACTTTGCACCCCACCGTTGCCCGCCGTACCTTTGGGGCAAACGGGCGGTTTGTGCGTACACTTGTATTAGGTAGAACGACTAAAAAGATAGGATTTATGGACAACAAAAAACTACACTTCCAGACACTGCAAATACACGCAGGTCGTCACCGCGACGATACCTGCTCGCGTGGCGCGGCTATCTACCCAACGGCTGCCTACGAATTTCCCACTTGCGACTACGCAGCCGACCTGTTCAACCTCAAGCAGTTTGGCAACATCTACACCCGTCTGCAAAACCCCACCTCCAACGCCTATGAGGAGAAGGTGGCTGCACTCGAGGGTGGCGTAGGTGCGCTGGCCGTATCGTCGGGTATGTCGGCCCAGTTGGTGGTTATCACCTCGCTCTGCAAGGCTGGCGACAACATTGTCACTGCACCTCTGCTCTATGGTGGTACCTTCAACCAGTTTAAGATTACCTTCCGCAAGATGGGTATCGACTGCCGTCGCGCCGCCAACGACAGCGTAGAGGCCTTCGAGAGCCTTATCGACCAGAATACCAAAGCCATCTATGTCGAGTCGATGAGCAACCCTGCTTGTTCGGTGCCCGACCTGGATGCACTGGCCGAGTTGGCCCACCGCTACGACATTCCCTTTATCGTAGACAACACCTTTGGTGCTTGCGGCTACCTGTGCCGCCCCATCGACCACGGTGCCGACATTGTGGTAGAGAGCGCCACCAAGTGGATTAACGGCCACGGCACAGCTATGGGCGGAGTGATTGTCGATGCAGGCACCTACAACTGGAAGAACGGCAAGTTCCCCGAGTTGAGCGGCCCCTCGGAGGGCTATCACGGCCTGGTTATGGCCGATGCCTTTGGGCCTATGGCCTTTATTGTCAAGTGTAGGGTTGACGCTCTGCGCGACTTGGGCTGCTCGCCTTCGGCCTTCGACTCGTACCTGATGCAGCTGGGCCTTCAGACACTCTCGCTACGCACTCGCCACGAGGTGGAGTCGACCGCCAAGCTGGCCGAGTACTTCAAGAACCACCCCAAGGTGGACAACGTGCAGTGGGTGGGCTTCCCCGAGCACCCCTCGTATGCAAATGCCCAGAAGTACTTCCGCTTTGGCTCGTCGGGTGTGCTGTCAGTAGTGCTCAAGGGCGACCTCGACACCACCATACGATTTGTAGAGGCGCTGCAACTTGTGGCCCATATGACTATGATTGGCGACTCGATAAGCGTAGTTACCCACCCCGCATCGACCACCCACAAGCAACTCTCGGCAGAGGAGCAGTTGTCGGCCGGTGTAACCCCCACCCTGCTGCGCATTTCGGCAGGCCTGGAGGATGTTGAAGATATAATTGCCGACTTTGAGCAGGCCTTTGCAGTAGCTTTCGGCGAGTAGAAAGACTTTGCAGAATGAAAATCCACACACACGAAATATTCAAACTCGAAGGCGGAGGCGTATTGCCTGGTGGTGAGATTGAGTACACCACCTACGGCACCCTGTCGCCCGCAAAGGACAATGTCATCTGGGTGTGCCACGCACTTACGGCCGACAGCCGCGTGGCCGACTGGTGGCCCCACACGGTCGAGGAGGGGCGCTTTTTGGACCCCTCGAAGTGGTTTGTGGTATGCGCCAACTTTCTGGGCTCGCCCTACGGCACCACCTCGCCCGTAACGACCAACCCCGAGACTGGAGAGCCCTATGGCCACAGCTTCCCTATGATTACGGTGCGCGATATGGTGCGCTATCACCAGATGTTGGCCAAAGAGTTGGGCATCGACCACGTCGAGCTGCTGATTGGTAGCTCGATAGGTGGTTTTCAGGTTATGGAGTGGGCCATTATGGAGCCCCAGTTTGCCCGCAGGATTGCACTCATAGCCACCTGCACACGCTCGTCGGCGTGGGCCATTGCCTTCAACGAGTCGCAGCGTATGGCTATCGCAGCCGACCAGACGTTCCATACCGATGCCCCCGATGCAGGCGCGGCAGGTATGGCCGCTGCACGCAGCATTGCCCTGTTGAGCTACCGAGGTGCCGAGGCCTACAACGCCACACAGACCGACCCCGACCGACAGAAGTTGAGTGGCTATCGTGCCACCACCTACCAGCAGCACCAGGGCGAGAAGTTGCGCCGCAGGTTTGACGCCCGTTGCTACTGGCGACTGACCGAGGCGGTCGACTCGCACGACATTGCTCGCGGTCGCGAGAGTGCCGAGTGGGCTCTGAAGAGAATCGAGGCCAAGACGCTGGTGGTTGCCATCACGAGCGACATACTCTTCCCCCCTGCCGACCACCAGATTATGGTCGACAACATACGCGATGTGAGTTATAGGCTCATCGACTCGCCATTTGGCCACGACGGCTTCTTGGTAGAGTACGAGCAGCTCGATAGCATCATCAAGGAATTTATGGAGAATTGAAAATGGAAAATGGAAAATGGAAAATGGAAAATTATTACTCTTATAACTCCTATAAATCCTATAACTCTTACAATTCATTAAGGTCCTTAAAGTCCTTAACGACCTTAATGACTTAGGTCGGTTAGACTTTTGACGTTAGACGTTAGACAAACAAAAAATATATGAAAAAGCAGATTAACATAGGCCTTTTTGGCTTTGGCAGCGTTGGCCGCGGACTCTACGACGTGCTGGGCGCAGTAGAGGGCAAAGACATAGTTATCAAGCGTATATGTGTACGCAATCTCAGCAAAGACCGAGGCGTAGTGGCCGACTTTACCGACCAGGCCGACGACATCTTTGGCGACCCCGAGATAAATATGATTGTTGAACTAATCGACGATGCCGAGGCCGCCTATACCATCGTGCGACGCTCGCTCGAGGCCCATCTGCCCGTAGTTAGCGGCAACAAAAAGATGCTCGCCTACCACCTGCCCGAGCTTATCGAGCTGGGCCGACAGACCTCTACCCCATTTCTCTACGACGCTTCGGCTTGCGGCAGTATTCCCGTAATCCGCAACCTCGAGGAGTACTACGACAACGACCTGTTGGTATCGGTGAAGGGTATTCTGAACGGCTCGTCTAACTTTGTGCTGTCGAAGATTTTCAACGAGAATATGACCTACGAAGCTGCCCTGCGACTGGCGCAGGAGTTGGGCTTTGCCGAGAGCGACCCCTCGTTAGATTTCGATGGTTGGGACTCGTTGTTCAAGCTGGTTATTCTGACCATCCACGCCTTTGGCATCTATGTCGAGCCCGAGAAGATTTTCCGCTACGGCATATCCTCAATGAACGAGGCCGACATACGCTTTGCGGCCGAGAAGCAGCGCCGCATAAAGCTGGTGGGCCACGTCGAGAAGAGCGACGATGGAGGCGTTTACCTGTGGGTAGTGCCCCAACTCATATCGCGCGACAAGTATATATACAGCGTTGAAGACGAGTTCAATGGCGTGGTAATCAAGGGCCGCTACTACTACAAGCAGTTTATGTTCGGCAGGGGCGCAGGTGGCCACCCAACGGGTGCCGCAGTGTTGAGCGACATCACCGCCTGCAAGTACGACTACCGCTACGAGTACAAGCGTATGAACTCGGCCTCGCCCGTTCACCACACCAACGACGTGGTCTACCGCATCTACTACCGCTACCGCACCGAGGAGGATGCCACGCTCATCCGCTTTACCAAAATCAGGGAGCGCTACACCTCGCCCGAGTGGAGCTACATCGTGGGCGACGTAAACCTGGCCGACCTGGTAGCCGTAAAAGACCAGTTGGCAGGCAAAGAGATTTTCCTTGCCGCATACCCCTGGGACTAATCTATCCAAAGCACAAAAGCTATGACCCCACGCACACTAATAGTACCACGCTTGAGTCGTTTCGACCAGCCCGAGCTGATGGCTACCGACACCATTGGGGCCGTAAACTGGCCCTCCGAGTGGCCCTATGCCCCGCAGGTTAGGTTTCGTATGGCCCACAATGGCGAGCGACTGTTTGTCCGCTTCGAGGTGAGCGAAGAGCACATCTGCGCCACCAAGACCGAGCCCAACACCTCGGTGTGCGAAGATAGCTGCGTGGAGCTGTTTGTGAGCCTCGGTGAGGGACACCCCTACTTCAACATCGAGCTCAACTGCATAGGCACAATGCTTGCAGCACACCGCCTCACAAGGCCCGCCAAAACCCCTCTAACAGCCGAGCAGATGACCACCATAGTGCGCCGCACATCGCTGGGAAACAACCCCATAGAGATTGCCGAGGGTGGCTCTTGGTGGCTCGAGTTGGAGCTGCCCTTTGCGCTGCTTGGAGCCGAGGGCACCCCTGCAACCCTGCGAGCCAACCTCTACAAGTGTGGCGACCGCCTGCGCACCCCACACTACCTCTCGTGGAGCCCCATCGAGGCCCCTGGGCCTGACTTCCACCGCCCCGACCAGTTCGGCACGCTGGTGCTTGGCGAGTGACAGACCTCTCCGCCACTTCGTGGCACCTCTCCTAACTCAGGAGAGGAGTAGTCGTGGGGGGCTGCAATCAGTAGTGGTTGATATATGCTCCGCCACCACACTCCCCCCGAGTTAGGGAAAGCATAGGCCAAGGGGGCACCCCACCACCACTCTCCCCCTGAGTTAGGGGGAGTGGCCGAAGGCCGAGGGGGTCTGTAATAAAAAACTGACACTAAACAACAAACATAACAGACACATTATGGCACTCGAACAACAAATCCAAAACGACATTGCCGTAGCGATGAAGGCCCGCGACCAGGTGAGGCTCGATGCGCTGCGAGCCGTAAAGTCGGCAATACTGATTGCCAAGACCGCAGGTGCTGGTATCGAACTGACCGATGCCGACATCGTAAAGATTATGCAAAAACAGGTGAAACAGCGTCGCGAATCGGCCGAGATGTACACTTCGGCTGGGCGCCCCGAGCTTGCCGAGGCCGAGTTGGCCCAGGCTGCCGCCATTGAGGAGTATCTGCCCAAGCAGCTCACCCCCGAGGAGTTGGAGGCACAGCTGCGTGGCATCATTGCCGAGCTGGGCGTCGACTCGCCTGCAGGTATGGGCAAGGTTATGGGCACCGCCACCAAGCGCTTGGCAGGCCTGGCCGATGGCCGCGCTATCAGCGAGCTGGTAAAGAAGATACTGAACTCATAGAGTGAGTGAGTTATTAAGGATATTAGGGACCTTAAAGACCTTAAAGACCTTAAAGACCTTAAAGCCCCTATATCTCCTATATCTCCTATATCTCCTATAACTCTTATAGCTCTTATAGACCAGAACAAAAAAAAAAGAGAGAAGTCGTTAAAAACTTCTCTCTTTTTCTTTAGGGTGACTGATGGGGTTCGAACCCACGACCCTTGGAACCACAATCCAATGCTCTGCCAACTGAGCTACAGTCACCATTCAGGGCTCTTACCTTGCGGAATCGAACCCTTTTGTTTCATTTTAACTACAAAGCGTTAACGTGAACCTGCAAGCCGCTCTTAAGGTTAGCAGCTTTGTTTTTGTGGATTACGTTTTTCTTTGCCAGTTTGTCCAACATTGCAGCTACTTTAGGAAGCAGAGCCTCTGCGGCAGCCTTGTCGGTGGTACCACGCAGAGCTTTTACAGCATTGCGGGTAGTCCTGTGATAGTACTTATTCTCCAGACGACGTGTCTCTGTCTGGCGAATACGCTTTTTAGACGACTTGTGATTTGCCATAGTTATTTATTTTTTATAATTTTTTTTTAATTTTTGTAGCCCATAGCAGAGTCGAACTGCTCTTTCAAGAATGAAAATCTTGCGTCCTAACCGATAGACGAATGGGCCCCGACTACTTAAATGGGTAGCTTTTTAGCGGTGCAAAGGTAACTAAAAAATGGAAATCTGCAAACTTTATTGCAAAAAAATCTATTTTTTTAGCCTAACATTGCGCCCATCGCTGTCTAACTCTATCTGCGTATGGTCAAAAAGTCGTTGCAACTCGCCGCTTTCAGTCAACATCCTGGCTGTGCCACAGTGGAACTTGCCCCCCTCGATCATAGCTATCGTGTCGCAAATCTCAATGGCTATGGCCAGGTCGTGGGTCGAGAAGAGTATGCACTTGCCCTCGGAGTGGGCCAGGCGGCGCAGCAGCAGGCATATCTCGTACTTATTGGGCAGGTCCAAAAAGGCCGTAGGCTCGTCGAGCAGAATGATGGGGGTGTCTTGAGCCAGTGCTCGGGCAATCATCACCCTCTGCCTTTCGCCATCGCTCAGGCTCTCCATTGACGCCTCGGCAAAGGCCTCCATACCCACCAGTCGCAGCGACTCGCTCACCTTTGCCTTATCGGCCTCGGTCAGTCGCCCCACCCAGTTGGTGTAGGGTGCTCGGCCAAGCGACACCACGTCCCAGACGTGCAGATTCTGCACCCTCACGTCGTCGGTCGACACAAAGGCTATCTGGCTGGCAATCTGCTTCATAGTCATATCGGCCGTATCTATGCCGTTGATGGTTATGCGCCCACCCTGGGGTTTGGCCAGCGAGGCTATGGTGCGTAGCAGAGTACTCTTGCCCGTACCGTTGCGGCCAATCAGCGCGGTCAGCTCGCCCCAGCCGAAGCCCACCGAAGCCCCTTCGACCAGCTTGCGCTCGCCATAGCCGAGGGTTACCTCGTGCAGCTCGATGGTGTATATGTGTTTGAACTCTGCCATAGTTTGTTACATTTACGAAAGCATTTTGCGATTACGGGCAATAACCACAACTATTATAGGTATGCCCACCAGGGCCGAGATGGTGTTGATAGGCAGCGTTATGTCGCCCCCTGGCAGCACCGTAACTATGTCGCACAGCAGCATCATTGCCGCACCCACAAGCATTGACCCGGGCACCAACACCCTGTGGTCGGCCTCGCGGAAGAGCATACGCGCAATATGGGGCACCGCCAGGCCCACAAAACCAATGGGGCCACAGTAGGCGGTAATGGTACCAGCCAGTATTACGGTAGTGAGCGTAACACCCAGTCGTACCATCTTTATATTAAGGCCCATAGTGCGAGCATAGTTCTCGCCCAGCAGCAGTATGTTAAGCGGCTTGATGAGCAGCACCGACAGCACCAGGCCCACCACCACTACGGGCACCACAATCCACAGTTGGTCGAGCGTAACGCCGCCAAGCGAGCCCATAGTCCATACCACAAACGACTTCAGCGCCCCCTCGGGTGACAGGTACTGCATAACCTCGACCAGTGCCGTAGCAGCGCTGCCAAACATCATTCCCAGTATGAGTACCGTCATTATATTCTTGATGCGAGCCGTTACGGCCATCACAATCATCATCACCAGTGCCGAGCCAATCCACGCTGCACCTGCCACGCCAACGCTCTGCACCACAGGATTGCTGGTCGACACCCCAAGCAGGGGCAACCCCAGCAGCAGCAACGCCACGCCCAGGCTTGCGCCCGAGCTAACACCCAACACATAGGGGCCTGCCAGGGGGTTGCGGAACAGTGTCTGCATCTGCAAGCCCACCGTCGAGAGGGCTGCACCTGCCAGCACCGCCATAACCATCTTGGGCAGGCGGAAGTTCACGACAATGGTGGCATAGGCACTCTCGGCAACCTCCACATCGCCCCACAGAGCCGCCCACACCTGGGCCAGAGGTATGTCGACACTGCCGACCACCAGGTCTACAACCATCAGCACTACCACCGCTACGGCCAGCAGCACAAACAGCAGGCTATGTTTCGTTCCGCTCTTCACTCTCTTGATGTGTTGTTGTTATAGTCTTATTTCAGTTGCTCAAAGTAGTATAGTTCATAATCTTCGGCCACCAATTCGGGGTGCAGTATGGCCAACATATCGGCCAGCACCACGTCGGCCCTCAGCGCACCACTCTCCCAGAAGTCGCTACCACCACTGGCGGTACTTCTTGCCGTACAGTTATACACCCTACCCTCGCGCACCACCTCGGCCTGTGCAAACTTGGGGTTATCGGCCGTCAGGGCTGCCATTGTGCGTGCAGCGTTGGGGTTGAGCCATACGTCGGCCTCGGAGAGGTAGACATAGGCACTCTCGCCACTGATGGGCCTCGACAGGTCGCCCTCGGCACCACCGCAAACGTACTGGCCACCAGCATCCTCAATCAACCGCACCAGGTAGCTATCCCCCGAGGGGACAAACCACACATCCTTATAGGGCGAGTTGAGCATAACTCGGGGCCTGCTTGTGGCAGCCAGGGCACCCAGGCGCAGGCTCTCGTACTTTTCGCCTATGCCCTCAAAGACCTCCTCGGCCCCCTGGCGGCAGTCAAACAGCTCGCCAAAAGCCACCACCCACTCGCTCTTACCCAGAGGGGTGTTCTCGGTGTGGTCAGATATGTATACATAGGGTATCTTCAGCTCCTCGAGCTTCTGGCTCATAGCACCGTTCTCGCCCGTAGTGCCGTAGATAAAGACCACATCGGGCTGCAGGGCTGCCAGCAGTTCGTAGTTTATGTTTGCATCATAGCCAATCTCTCTCACACTCCCCTGGGCCAATCCCTCGGCAATGTGGTGATTGCTGACGTATGTGCCGCCACTCACTCCCACCACCGCATCAATCTGGCCCAAAGCGTCGATATAGGCCAGGTGGCTCGACGAGAGGCAGACCACCCTCTGTGGCGACGCCTTGACAACCTGGCCGCCAAACCCACTGGGGGCACTCTCGCCCTGGCGCGAGATAAATACCTCCTTGACCACCCCTTTTGCCGCTGGCCAGGGGGTGAGTATGCGCAGTACGGTCGAGGCACCCTCGGTGGCCACAATCTCAAACCCCGCAGCCGAGTGAGGGGTATAGACCACCTCGCCCCAGGTCACTTCAGCCTGTCCTGCAGGACAGCCCCAGAGCCCCAGAGCAAGCGCCACAATGGTGAGGTATGCAACAAATCGTTTCATAACCCACAAAATTATGAAGAAAAATTGAGAATTGAAAGTTGAGAATTGAGAATTGAGAATTCCTTGAACTCCTCAAACTCCCTAAATTCCCTAAAAGCCTTAGACGGTAGACGGTAGACGGTTGTCGGTAGACTAAAAATTAAAGTGCTTGGCCAAGCCACCCTCGGAGGTCTCTTTATAGAGCGAGGGCAGGTCGTGGCCCGTCTTTTTCATCACCTTCACCACATTGTCGAACGACACACGGTGGCTACCATCGGTGTAGAACGAGTATATCTGCGCATCCAGCGCACGAGCCGCAGCATAGGCATTACGCTCGATGCAGGGTATCTGTACCAGACCACACACAGGGTCGCAAGTCATACCCAGGTGGTGCTCCAAGGCCATCTCGGCAGCATACTCAATCTGCGCAGGCGAGCCACCCATCAGTTGGCTTGCCGCAGCCGCAGCCATAGCACACGCTACACCCACCTCGCCCTGGCATCCCACCTCGGCACCCGACACCGAAGCGTTGTGCTTAACAATAGCACCCACCAGGCCTGCCGTAGCCAGCGCACGCACAATCTGCACGTCGCTGAAGTCGTAGCTTTTCTGCAAGTGGTATAGCACCGAGGGCACCACACCACTCGAGCCACACGTTGGAGCCGTAACAATGGTGCCACCCGAGGCGTTCTCCTCGCTCACAGCCAGAGCGTAGGCAAAGACCAGCCCTCGGGTACGCAGGTTGTCCATATAGTTCTGCGAGCGTATGAAGTAGCTTGCCGCCTTGCGAGGCAGATTCAGTGGCCCAGGCAGAACGCCCTCGTTAGAGAGTCCATTCTCGACCGAGCCACGCATATTGTGCCACACGTTGCGCAGATAGTCCTTTATGTCGGCATCCTCGTGGGCAAAGACATACTCCCAGTAGGTACGGCCGTGACGGTTGCACCACTCCATAATCTCGGTCATAGTGCTCATATCGTAAATATCGTCGTGCTGGTCGGCCTCCTCGCCCTCGCACACAATCGAGCCGCCACCGATGCTGTAAATCAGCTGGCTGTCGGTGGTATTGCCCTCTGCATCGAGGGCCTCAAAGCGCATAGCATTGGGGTGGAAGGTCAGAAACTCTTGTGGGCGCCAAACAATTTCGAGTGGCGCAACGGGTGCCAATACCTCTTCGATAGCCACATCGGTCAAGTGCCCCTTGCCTGTGGCGGCAAGCGAGCCGTAGAGTGTTACGCGGAAAGCTGCGGCCTGCTTGTGCGAGGCCAAAAAGTGAAGCGAAGCCTTACGAGGGCCCATAGTGTGACTGCTCGAAGGGCCTTTGCCTATGGCAAATATCTCCTTGATTGTCTTCATATTACTCCTTTAACCTAACTTACGACACCCCCAGGGTGCCCTACTAACCGACCGCAAAGGTAGTAAAAAAGCAGATAAGGGCAATAAAAAACAGAGGATTTAGCCTATCACTAAATCCTCTGTTCGTGTAGTAGCGAGACCCGGGATTGAACCGGGGACCTCATGATTATGAATCATGCGCTCTAACCAGCTGAGCTATCTCGCCGCGCCCTAAAAGCGGTGCAAAGGTAAAATAAATTTTTTCTCTGCCAAAATAAAGTGAGGTATTTTTTTTGCACACCCCCTAAAAAAACACTTTTAGGTATGAAAAAACAGTTTCACGCCCTCCACAACCGCCCTCTCTCACACCTGGCCCGAGCGCTCGACTGGGTAGCCATAGTGGCCTCGGCTGTCATTTTACTGTCGCTCTCGCTCGACATCGTACATCGACGCAGCTACCTACTCTCGGAGGCTATGGTACACATTCAGTTTATTGTCTGCCTGGTCTTTATGCTCGACTATATGGTGCGCACCCTGGCCTCGCACAACCCCAAGCGTTACTTTTGGCGCCACATAGTGGTACTGCTGGTCTCTATTCCGTACCTGAACATACTCCATTGGGGCGGCATAGAGCTCGACAAAGGGATGTATATCTTTCTCAAAGCGCTGCCCCTTGTGCGCGGAATGTTGGGCATCTACACCCTCATACAGCTTGCCACCCCCACCCGACTGGGCGGACTTATGTGGAGCTATATTACCATTATAATACTATGCACCTACCTGTCGGCCCTGCTCTTTTTCTGCTATGAGGAGGGGCTAAACCCAAGGCTCGACGGCTTTGGCGAGGCGCTCTGGTGGGCTGGGCTGAACATCACCACCGTAGGTGCCAACATATTTGCCGTAACGCCCATCGGCAAGATACTGACGGTCATACTGCCTGGGCTGGGAATGATACTCTTTCCGCTCCTGACGGTCTACGTCACGCACATTGTGAAGAGAGTTGAAAATTGAAAATTGAAAATTGAAAATTATTTAAGGGCCTTAATGTCCTTAAAGCCCTTAGTGACTCACATCAGTCGTCAGTCGCTCCTACCTGCACACCACTGCGTCGACAAAGGGCAGGTAGATAGTGGCTTTGATGCCATAGTTAACAACCGCAGCGTGGGGACCTCGGGTAGTGACAGCTGGGCGCACAAATGCACCCACCTTCATAAAGGGCGAGAGCATATAGTTGCCCTCGTAGGAGAGTCCTATGGTGGGGCTGCGATCGGTAAACTCAACCAACCCCAGTCCATCTACGGGCAGGCCTCCCTCGGCAACATTGGGGGCCTGGTAGCGCAGGGTGCTACGGCCAAAGCTCAATCCGCCACCCACATCCCAACGGCCAAAGTGCCAATGTCCGCCCAGGGTGAAGTTCAGGGCTGCCAGGTCGGCCACTCCATCCACCCCGTTCCACATAAGCATAGGGGTAGAGGTGGCGCTGCCGTAGTTCAACTCGGCCGAAAGGCGCATATTGTCGACCACAAAGTAGCCCCCCTCGATGCTAAACCCAAAGGCGCCCACATAACCCACACGCCCACCGCCAAAGGCAGGGCTCACAGGGTGCGACAGGGGCACTACGGGCACAATACCAACGCCCACGCTCCACACCTCCTCCGAGTTCATCTGGTCGTAGCGTGCGCGGTCGTGCTTGTTCATCTGCTCGCGGCTTTGGGCCTGGGCAGCATTGAGGGTTAGACAGCAAAGGGTAACTATGGCTAATGCGATTCGTTTCATATCTATCATATATATTATAATTAGGTGTGCAACCTGGGGGTGTCATCATCTCTTTTTCTCCCCCCCCAAAAAACCTACTTGCGCACCTTGTTGAGCGGTATCTCAAACGATTTATACTCTTCGGCCAGGTAGCTCTCGGCAAACTCGACGCGGCACTCTGCAATCAGCTCGTCGAAGCTCTTGTAGCGCGACGAGAAGTGGCCTATAAGCAGTTGCTTGGCTCCACTCTCGCGTGCGGCTTTGGCGGCGTCGACCGTCGAGGCGTGGCCACGCGCTTTGGCTGTGCGTTTCAGGTCGGCGGCATAGGTAGCCTCGTGGTAGAGCAGGTCTACACCTCGCACCAGGCTCACCGCCTTGGCCGAGTAGCAAGTGTCGCTCAGGTAGGCATACGAGCGAGGAGCGTAGGGTCTGTAGGTCAACTCTCCGTTGCTCACCACCCTACCGTCGGCCAGGGCTACATCTTCGCCACGCTTGGCCGAGGCAATCTGGGCTATGCCAAGCCCATAGCGCTCAATGGCCTCTTTGCTGACATTCAGCTCGGGCTCCTTCTCTTTGAAGTGGAATCCAGCGCAGGGTACTCGGTGGCGCAGAGGTATGCTCCACACCTCCAGGGTGTTATTCTCGAACAGAAGTTGGTGCTGACGGGTGTCGACCTCGTGCCACACAACCTCATAGGAGAGTTCGGTGTCGAAGTATTGCAAGTGGTGGGCCAGCAACTCGCCAAACGGAGCAGGGGCATAGACGTGCAGGGGCCTTGTGCGCCCCATAAGCCCCATAGTCGAAATCATTGGGAAGAGTCCAAAGATGTGGTCGCCGTGTAGGTGCGAGATAAACACAGCCGTCAGTCGAATGGGGTTTACCCCCACCCTCAAGAGCCTGCTCTGCACCCCCTCGCCTGCATCTATCAGAAAGTACTGGCCACAATGCTCCACCAGCTGCGAGCTTTGGTGCATTACAGCCGAGGGCTTGGCGCTCGCTGCACCCAGTATGGTCACTTTGAAAGTCACTCGGTTTACAACATTTTACTGACCAACGTATAGGCGCGAGCTAAAGCGGTTCATAACCTTTGCGTAGTACCAGGGCAGGTATAGGCCAAAAGTCACAACCAGCAGCAGCGTCTGCAACCACAAGTAGCCCCAATCGCTCCAGGGGCGCAGGCGTAGGCCCATAGCGAGGGGTTTCTGTCCCTCGGCCTCGATGGTGGTGTGTTCGGCTATGTAGCGCATAATGCGCAGCACAGCCATAGGGCCGTAGAGCCCCACGGTCAGCACCGTCAGCAGCAGTTGGCCCATAATGTAGAGCGAGCTACCCCACAGGGGCTGACGGCACACCACAACCTTGTCGCCATAGGTCAGATTGACATACCACTGGTACATAAGCCCCAAGAACATAGCCGCGAAGAACAACCCACACAGCAGCGACAGTAGTCCAGCCAGGGGCGCAAACGACATCATATCTACCTGCTGGGGCATTGACCCTGCAATAACACCTGCCACCAGGCCAATTACCAGCGAGGGCACCACGCTTGCGAGCACCACAATGGCCAGCAGTCGCATACCCTTGCCACGGAACGAGAGCAGATAGAACTTGTGGCTCACCCCCTCGGCAAAGTAGCGCATCACCTTAGCCAGTAGCCAGGGCGAGTAGATACCGAAGGTAACGACCGACAGAGCCACCCCTCCTGCCACTTTGCGCAGGTATTCGCCCCTATTGTACTCAACCTCAAAGGGGGCATCATCGTAGCTGAGGGCCCTGATGGTCTGCTCCATAATGGGCAGCATAGCCCACAGCACCACAAACCCGTAGGCAAAGCACAAGGCTCCGCACACAAGCAGATAGAGGGCCAAGTGGCCATCCACCACAGTCATTGCACTATCGGTAGCTATAATATTGGTGGCAGCCAGCATACCCTGGCAGAAGAGCACCGTCGCGAGCAGTATGGCCGCTACGGGGCGCAACAGAGTACGGGCCGAAAGATTCAGGGTGAAGTACTTACGCATCCTTTACAAAGGGTTTTGTTGGTCGATTTATTATTTATTCTCTACATATTTAACCTTCTCGGCATTGCGAGGTTTAGCCTCGGGGGCCTCATCGGCATAGCCAAAGCCTACGCAGAGGCACAACTCGTAGTGCTCGCTGAAGCCAAGCATCTCTACAAAGGGTTTGCAGAGCTCGTTGTCGGTCAGAAAGCGCACAGGGCCACCCAAGCAGATTGAGCCCACGCCCAGCGACCAGGCCGACAGCATCATATTCTCGGCCAGCAGACCGCAGTCGATAGACGAGAAGTCATAGTGTAAGTCGCGAGCAATGAAAGCCATAGTGGGGGCACCGCGAAACATACCCTTTACCATCTCGGCATCCATCTTGGGGTGTGCAGCGGCCATAGCCTCGCTCATCTGGGCCAACAGTGTGGGGTCATCGACAATGCGCACCTCCCACGACTGGCGATTCTGGCCATTGGGGGCGTTTATGCCACACTTGGCTATCTGGTCCATAGTCTGGCGGTCGACGGGCTGTGGCTGGTACTTGCGTATGCTGCGGCGCGCCATTATGGTCTCAATTACCCGGTTGGTATCTTCGGCAGCCTCTTTGGGCTGGTTGGCGCAGGCGGTAGTGAGCAACATCAATACTCCTGCCAAAACGATTCGTAAACTCTTCATAACATTCTAATTTAGGGGTTATTATTTATCAATCTCATCTTCGTAGATAAAGGGTGTGGGCAGCTCGTCTACATCGTCAAACGAGGGCATAACGTCCTCAATTTCGAGTTCTTCGCCCTGCTTTTTGTTCTTCTTCTCGCTGAAGAGGAAAATCTTTTTGGGCACATAGCCCCAAATTGTAGCCAGAAAGTTGGTTACCACGTTAGACACCACATAGTGCCACGCGAGCACATCGGTAAAGAACCACATCGACACCAAGTTCATACCCATTGCAAAGACCGTAATGAGCGTAAAGGCCACAAACTCCTTTTTGCGCGAGGCAACCTTGCGCTCGGTGAATATCCAAGTGACACTGAAAATATAGGATGTGATGACAATCGAGGCGTAGCCTGCGATGCTCGACAGCAGGTAGTGAACGCCCAGCAGGTCGGTCATCACAATAATAATCGCAACATTGATGAGGTAGGATATGGTACTGCCCAATCCATAACGCCATAGGGTTGCAATCTCTTTTTTTGTTTTTGTTTTGGTTGTAGTCATTCTTTTAGGCGGTTGTTGTTAGCAAAGTTAAGAAAAAATTTGCATTTTGAGGTTATAACGGCCAAAAAATACGCAAGTAGATTGCAAAAGTCATCTGCATTTTGTATCTTGTCGGTAAAATACTAACCCTTATAATATCCCGCCTATGAAACACGCCCTAAAACTTGTGATTGTTGCGGGATTTGTTGCAATGATGGGCAGTTGTGTCAATACGCTCGAAATGGCTATACCCAACAACCACGAAGCAACAAATGCCGATGCAGTAACCACTGCAATTGACTATTTCAACACCCACGCA
>JAZPXV010000001.1:0-19353 GCA_045543795.1 Tidjanibacter sp. | reverse complement strand
TTTTGTTAAACTTTGGGTTTCTACTACCACTCTACGTCCTCTACGTCAGCTTCGTTAAGACCGAAGCCACTCATCTGAACGCTCTGTGCAATGCCCTGCTCGATAGTTACCTCTACGAGCTCGATTGCGGGCTGAATGTAGGTTTTTTTCATTGTTAGTTTTTTGTTGTTTGTTAATTGGTTTATGTTGTTTGTTTGTCTTGTTTCGTTCGTCTTGCCACGCCCTAAGTTAGTGGGGCAGTTGGCATCTACCGCTCTTTTAGTCAGGCTATTACGCCCCCTTTTTATATTATAAATAAGTGCAAGTGTGCAATTTTGGGTGCAAAGATACACTTTTTTGGCATACTACAAATAAAAAGGGGCTAAATTTAACAAAAATTTAACCCCAATGGTAAGATTTTATGGATGAATGGTTTATCCCCTCATACCGCCACAGCAGGCAATGACCTGGCCAGTGACGTAGCTGCTGAGCCCACTCGCCAAGAACAAAGCAACGCCCGCAACATCCTCGGGAGTGCCAGCCCTACGCAGCGAAATGCCCTCTATGAAGCTCGCCTTAATCTCATCGCTCAGCACCGCCGTCATATCGGTCTGGATGAAGCCAGGGGCAATGCAGTTGGCCCTCACACCTCGGGCGCCCAGCTCCTTAGCAATGCTCTTGGCCAGCGCAATAAGGCCCGCCTTTGAGGCCGCATAGTTGGCCTGGCCTACGTTGCCGCCAATGCCCACAACCGAGCTCATAAAGATTATGCTACCGCCCCTCTGGCGTGCCATAACGCTACTGATGGCGTGGCTGATATTAAACGCCGAGGTGAGGTTGGTCTGCATAACAGCGTTCCACTGGTCGGCAGTCATTCGCATCAGCAGTGTGTCGCGAGTGATGCCTGCATTGTGTACCAGCACGTCAATGCGGCCAAACTCTTTCTGCACCGCCGCAACCAGTTCGTGGGCCTGGTCGTAAGATGCAGCGTCGGACTGGTAGCCCACAGCCTTACGGCCCAGTGCCTCTATCTCTTGCACAAGGCTTGCGGCAGCCTCGGCCGACGACAAATAGGTGAATGCCACGTCTGCACCCTCGGCAGCGTAGCGCAATGCAATGGCGCGGCCAATACCGCGTGTGGCTCCCGTAACCAGGGCCACCTTATCGTTCAGTAATCCCATACTCTTTTCGTTAGTTTTTAGGGGTTGATATTTGGTGTTCAACACTCCAAAGATACAAATTTTGGCCAAAAACGATGCTAACTTAAATCTTTTTTGCTAAATTTGTCGTTCGGAAGCCACCTTTGGCCCCGTATTACAACCGACACAAACCTTATAACTTTTTACACACATAACCAACACAAATGAAACACGACAACCAAACCTTTGACCTCATCGCCAAGGAGCGTGAGCGTCAGACCAACGGTATCGAACTTATCGCATCCGAAAACTACGTCAGCGACCAGGTTATGGCCGCTATGGGTTCGGTGCTCACCAACAAATATGCCGAGGGCTATCCAGCAGCTCGCTACTATGGCGGTTGCGAGGTGGTAGACCAAGTCGAGCTGCTTGCACAGGAGCGTCTGAAAGAGCTCTACGGTGCCGAGTATGCCAACGTGCAGCCCCACAGTGGCGCACAGGCCAATATGGCTGTTTTCTTCGCCTGTCTGAAGCCTGGCGACACCTTTATGGGCCTCGACCTGGCTCACGGCGGTCACCTCTCGCACGGCTCGCCCGTAAATATGTCGGGTGTTAACTACAAGGCTGTTGGCTACCAGCTCAGCCCCGAGACTGGCCAGATTGACTACGACCAGATGGAGGCTTTGGCCCTCGAGCACAAGCCCAAGCTGATTATCGGTGGCGCTTCGGCCTACTCGCGCGAGTGGGACTACAAGCGTATGCGCGAGATTGCCGACAAGGTAGGCGCAATACTGCTGGTTGATATGGCCCACACCGCAGGCCTCATTGCAGCAGGTCTGCTGAGCAACCCCGTTGAGTATGCACACATTGTTACCTCTACCACCCACAAGACTCTGCGCGGTCCTCGTGGCGGTATCATCCTTATGGGCAAAGACTTCGACAACCCCTGGGGCCTGACTACCCCCAAAGGCGTGGTGAAGAAGATGAGCGCAGTGCTCAACTCGGCCGTATTCCCAGGCATCCAGGGCGGCCCCCTGGAGCACGTCATCGCTGCCAAGGCTGTAGCCTTTGGCGAGGCCCTCGACCCATCGTACAAAGAGTATCAGGCACAGGTTAAGAAAAATGCCGCAGCTATGGCCGAGGCCTTCGACAAGAGGGGCTACAAAGTGGTTTCGGGCGGTACCGACAACCACCTGATGCTTATCGACTTGCGCACCAAGTTCCCCGAGCTCACTGGCAAGGTGGCCGAGAAGGTGCTCGTTGCAGCCGACATCACTACCAACAAGAATATGGTGCCTTTCGACAGCCGCTCGCCCTTCCAGACCAGCGGTCTGCGCTTCGGTACCCCTGCCATCACCACTCGCGGTCTGAAGGAGGACAAGATGGACTACATCGTCGAGCTTATCGACCGCGTGCTCTCTGACCACGAGAACGAGGATAATATCGCCGCAGTTCGCAAAGATGTGAACGAGCTGATGTCGGGCTATCCTCTCTTTGCTTGGTAAGAGTTTTTTGTTGCGGGGGCGGCTCAACTGCCACCTGCGACTTTGTGAATTTTTCAACTCCAAAGGGGCTGCCAATACTCGGTTTTGACAGCCCCTTTTTTAGCCATTTTTCGTGCGGTTTTTTCGTGCGGTTTTTGACAAATTTTTAGGGCGTGAAACGACTCTTGGGATACCTCTTTTTTGCACTCTATGCGGTGGCCGTTGCGGTGGCTGTTGCGGTGGAGTTTGTGCCTATGGGTGAGGTTGGTCAATGCACTGATAATGAAGAGTGTGAGCAGTGTGGCGCGGCTGATGTGGAGCTGCTTTTTGTGGGCGATGTTATGGCCCATTTGCCCCAGGTTGAGGCCGCTTGTGTGGCCCCCGAGCGCTACGATTTTGGGCCCCATTTTGCATCCGTCGAACCGCTCTTTGGCGAGGCCGATTTTGTGGTCGCAAATCTCGAAACAACCCTCTCGCCCAGGCCCCCCTACGGAGGCTTCCCAGCCTTTGCTACGCCCGACCGCCTGGCCTACGATTTGGCCGCCGCAGGGGTTGACTTTGTGACCCTCGCAAATAACCATATCGTCGACCGCGGAACTGTTGGCCTGCTCAACACCATTGCCGCCCTCGACAATGCCCACATTGGCCACACAGGTGCCGCCGTTAAGGCTCTGCATCAGGGCAATATTGGCGGACAAGTGGTCGTAGTCGGAGGGCTCAAAATAGCCCTGCTGGCCTATACCTATGGTGTAAATGGTTCAATCCCTCACGATGCGCAAGTGGCTCTGATAGACCAGGGTAGGGTGGTGGCCGACCTGGCCCGACTGCCCAGCGATGTAGACCTTGTGGTCGCCCTGCTCCACTGGGGGCACGAGTATCACCGCACCCCCTCTGACTACCAACGCCAGGTGGCCGAGTGGATGCGCTCGGTGGGCGTTGACCTTATCGTAGGCTCTCATCCTCACGTTGTGCAGCCCTTTGAGGAGTGGCGCGGCAGTGACAACCAGTGCGTGGGTGGAGTCTACTACTCGCTCGGCAACTTCATATCCAACCAGAACGACCGCCATACCGACTATGGCCTTGCCGCTCGCGTGAGGGTGCAACAGAAGGCCAATGCCGAGCCCACGCTAACCCTCTCGGCCGATACCCTCTACCGCCACCGCTACTGGCTCGACGGCCGCCAGTACTTCCGCGTAAGCCCTACGAGGTAATAGTAGAAACTAGATTTTCTTTAAGGGCCTTAAAGTCCTTAAAGCCCTTAATGATTTAGAAAAAAACGAAAGGGTTGGCAATACACGTTGCCAACCCTTTGTTGTTGATTGCTACAAGAGTCAAACTACTCGGCGTGACCAGCACTACCCAGTACGTTGATGTTCTTGTGCATATAGAGCTCTTTCAGACCGTCGCGAGCGGGACCCAGGTACTTACGAGGATCAAACTCGGCAGGATTCTTGGCAAACACCTCGCGGATTGCAGCAGTCATAGCCAGACGGCCGTCCGAGTCGATGTTGATTTTGCAAACTGCACTCTTGGCAGCCTCACGCAACTGCTCCTCGGGAATACCCACTGCATCTTTCAGAGCACCACCATAGGTGTTGATGATAGCAACTTTGTCCTGGGGTACCGAGCTCGAGCCGTGGAGTACGATGGGGAAGCCAGGGATACGCTCCTCAATCTCTTTCAGAATGTCGAAACGCAATGGTGGGGGAACCAAGATGCCGTTCTCGTTGCGGGTGCACTGCTCGGGTTTGAACTTGTTGGCACCGTGCGAAGTACCAATCGAGATAGCCAGCGAGTCAACACCGGTTTTCTGTACGAAGTCGATAACATCGTTGGGGTCGGTGTAGGTGTGGTGCTCGGCAACAACCTCATCCTCGATACCAGCCAATACGCCCAGCTCGCCCTCTACGGTTACGTCAAACTGGTGAGCGTAGTCTACAACCTGTTTGGTCAGTGCTACGTTCTCCTCGTAGGGCAGGTGGCTACCGTCGATCATAACGCTCGAGAAGCCCATATCGATACACGATTTGCAGAGCTCGAAGCTGTTACCGTGGTCGAGGTGCAGAGCGATAGGAATATTTTTGCCAAGCTCTTTTGCATACTCAACAGCACCCTGTGCCATGTAGCGGAGCAAAGTCTGGTTGGCATATTTGCGGGCACCCGACGATACCTGCAGGATTACGGGCGACGAGGTCTCAACGCAAGCTGCGATGATAGCCTGGAGCTGCTCCATGTTGTTGAAGTTGTAGGCGGGAATTGCGTAGCCGCCTTTGATTGCGCCTGCAAACATCTCTTTGGTGTTCACGAGGCCTAACTCTTTGTAAGATACCATGTTGTAAAATTATTTATGAGTGATTGAATTGTCAGTTATTAAAAATTTTTACAAATATAAGGATTTTTTCGGGAATAATGGCCAATGGGGGCTTATTTTTTCGCAAAAAAGAGTTACCTTTGTGTTGTTCTAACCAAAGGTTAGATTTTGTGTGACAAGAGAATTTGACAAACAAACAATAAACATAACAAATTTACACTAACAACAACTATGAGCGAATTTAAGTATCAGCCTATGTTCGAGCACGGTGTCGACACCACCGAGTATGAGCTCGTGAGCAGCGATTATGTCAAGACTATCGAGTGCGACGGTCGCAAGATTCTGAAAGTAGACCCCGAGGGCCTCGCCGTACTGGCCAAGAGGGCTTTTGAGGATGTTTCGTTCTACCTGCGCAGCTCGCACTTGCAGAAGCTGGCCAACATTTTGGAGGACCCCGAGGCTACCGACAACGACAAGTTTGTGGCTCACACTATGCTGATGAACCAGGTAGTAGCCGCAGCAGGCGAGCTGCCCACTTGCCAAGATACCGGTACCGCCATTGCTATCGGTAAGAAGGGCGAGAATGTTTGGACTGGTGCCGACGATGCCGAGTATATCTCGAAAGGTGTTTACCAGACCTATGCCGAGCGTAACCTCCGCTACTCGCAGGTGGTGCCTATCACTATGACCGACGAGCACAATAGCGGCAACAACCTGCCTGCCCAGATTGACCTCTATGCCGAGAGTGGCAACGAGTATAAATTCCTCTTTATCACCAAGGGTGGTGGCTCGGCCAATAAGACCTTCCTCTACCAGCAGACCAAAGCGCTGCTGAACGAGAAGTCGCTCACCGAGTTTATCACCGAGCACATCAAAGACCTGGGTACTTCGGCTTGTCCTCCCTACCACTTGGCATTTGTAGTGGGTGGTACTTCGGCCGAGGCCAACCTGACCGCAGTTAAGAAGGCTTCGGCTGGCTACTTCGACAACCTGCCCACCAGCGGTAACGACGGTGGTCGTGCCTTCCGCGACTTGGAGTGGGAAGAGAAGGTGCTGAAGATTTGCCGCGAGAGTGGCATTGGTGCCCAGTTTGGTGGCAAGTACTTTGTTCACGACGTGAGGGTTATCCGTATGCCTCGCCACGCAGCTTCGTGCCCCGTAGGTATTGGCGTTAGCTGCTCGGCCGACCGCAACATCAAGGCCAAGATTAACGAGCAGGGCTTGTGGATTGAGAAGCTGGAGAAGAATCCTGCACGATTCTTGCCCACCACTGCTCCTGCAATGGCCCCTGCCGTAGAGATTGACCTCGACGAGGGTATGGACAAGGTGCGTGAGACTCTGTCGAAATACCCCATCAAGACTCGCCTGAACCTCAAGGGTACCTTGATTGTGGCTCGCGATATCGCCCACGCTCGCATCAAACAGATGCTCGACGAGGGTAAACCTATGCCCGACTACTTCAAGAACCACCCCGTTTACTACGCAGGCCCTGCCAAGACCCCTGCTGGTATGGCTTCGGGTAGCTTTGGCCCCACCACCGCAGGCCGTATGGACCCCTATGTTGACCTGTTCCAGAGCGTAGGTGGCTCGATGGTTATGGTGGCAAAGGGCAACCGCTCGCAGGCTGTTACCGACGCTTGCAAGAAACACGGTGGCTTCTACCTGGGCTCGATTGGTGGCCCTGCAGCTATCTTGGCCAAACAGAGCATCAAGAGTGTTGAGGTGGTTGACTTCCCCGAGCTGGGTATGGAGGCTGTGAGGAAGATTTATGTTGAGAACTTCCCTGCATTTATCATCGTTGATGATAAGGGCAACGACTTTTTTGCCGAGTTTAAGCACTAAACTCTGCGCTACATACGTTTAGACTAACGTGGTTGCCCCCGAAAAGTAGTTGTGGGAGGCGACCACGTTAGTTGTGATTTTGCAACGAAGCAGACAAAAACTTTTCTAAAACAAAGGAATGAGAAGATTCGTTTTACTCCTCTCTACGCTTTTGTGTGTGGTTTGCGGTGCGCTGGCCGACGAGGTATCGTTAGAGGTCAACGTGCCCAGGGTGGTGGCCGTAGGCGAGCCCTTCAGGGTTGAGTTTATGGTCAATGCCAAGCCCAAAGGCGGTCTTGAAGCCCCCTCGTTCGAGGGGTTCAACCTTATTGCTGGCCCTTCGACGGGGTCGAGCAGCAGTATGAGCTTTGTCAATGGCCAGATGACACAGTCGGTCACCTATTCGTACACCTACGTTGTTGTGTGCCCCACCGAGGGCGAGTACACGCTGGGTAGTGCGGCGGTGAAAGTCGATGGCAAAGAGTACCGCACCAGGGCTGTGAGTATCAAGGCTATAGTAGAGCAAGGCGGCGGTGGCAGCCAGTCGAGTGGCCAGGGCCAAAGGCCAGGCGGTGGCGGTCAGCAACAAGGTGGCGGTCAGCAGCAGCAACAGAGCGTGGCCAAGGTGGCCGACGATGACCTGCTCATTCGTGCCTCGGTCGACCGCACGTCGCTCTATAAGGGCGAGCCTGTGAGGGTGGTCTATAAACTCTACACTCGCGTGGGACTGGCAGGTGTCGAGGGACAGAAGATGCCCTCGTTTGCGGGCTTCTGGACCCAGAGGCTCAATATCGACGCTAACCGTTGGGTGAGGGAGGAGCTGAATGGCAAAATCTACGATGCCTGCCCTCTGGCCGAGTACCTGTTGTTCCCACAGCAGAGTGGCAAGTTGACTATCGACCCACTGGAGATTTCGGCCGTTGTACACCTGCAAGTGCGCGGTGGTGGCGGCTTCTCAAACAACCCCTTTGCCGAGTTCTTCGGAGGGCCCCAGATTGAGGAGGTGCGCAAGGCGGTCAAGTCTAAACCCATCACGCTGAATGTCAAACCTCTGCCCGAGGGGGCACCTGCGAGCTTTAGCGGTGCGGTGGGCGAGTACGAGATGGTCGTAACTCCACCTGCCGACCAGATTGTGGCCAATAGTGCGGTGACCTATACCGTCAAGATTTCGGGCCGTGGCAACCTGTCGATGATTCAGGCTCCGCAGGTCGAGCTGCCCACCTCGTTCGAGCAGTATAGTGTCAAGAGTAGCGAGAGTATCCAGGCCACAGCAAGTGGCTCGAGCGGCTACCGCCAGTTTGAGTACCCTATGATTGCCAGGGCCGATGGCGACTTTCTGATTCCTGCGCTCGAGTTCAGCTATTTCAACCCCAAGTTGGGCAAGTACGTTACCCTCTCGTCGGCCGAGTATATGATTCACGTCAGCCCCGACGACAAGGCTGCCGCAGCAGGGCCCAATGCTGGCCTGGTGAGCGGTATCTCAAAGGAGGACCTCAAGTTCTTGGGGCGCGACATCAGGTTTATCAAACTGGGCGATGCTGGTCTGGTACCAAAGGGCAAGCTGTTTATGTTCAGCGGCTTGTGGTGGCTCATTGCGGTAGTGATGATTGGTTTGGCGGTGGTGGTAGCCTCGTGGCTCCGCAGCCACCTGCGCGAGATGCGCAACCAGGCAACCCTCAAGGGCAAGAGGGCCAACAAGGTGGCACTGCAACGCCTGCGTGCGGCCGAAAGGTATATGAACGAGCAGAACATCAAGGGCTTCTATGAGGAGATGCTGCGAGCTCTGTGGGGCTATATGGGCGACAAACTCAACATACCCGTTGCCGACCTGACCAAAGAGAGCGTTAGGGAACGCCTGGCCCGTAAGGGTGTCGAGCAGAGCGATATCGACCAGTATGTGGCCGTCATCAGCGACTGCGAGTATGCCCAGTATGCACCCTCGGGCAGTGGCCACATGAGGGATGCCTACCTGGTGGGCGTAGAGATTATCTCCAAGTTGGAGTCGGTCATTAACAAGTAATTGGAAGGAGGAGAGAAGCAACTATGCAGATAGACAATATCACAAAACGAATGGTGGCACTTATGGTGGCTGTGGTAGCACTCGCAGGAGCGGCCCACGCAGCCGACACTGCCCAGGCCAACGAGCAGTGGACAAGGGCCAATACGCTCTACACAGCAGGCGACTATAATGGCGCTGTGGCCACCTATGACTCGATTGTAAACCAGGGGCTTGTGAGCGCTCGGCTCTACTTCAACCTGGCCAATGCCTACTTCAAGTCGGGCAAGGTGGGCGAGGCTATACTCTACTACCACAAGGCGGCCAAACTGGACCCCAACGACGACGATGTGGCCTATAACCTGGCCTACGCCCAGAGCTTTACGAAGGATAAGATTGAGAGCGTGCCTGGCTCGGCCATTGGGCGCATTGCCGATAGCGTGGGCAACCTGATGAGCAGCAATGGTTGGGCCGTTGTGTCGCTCGTGCTGCTGGGCCTTGCGCTGGTGCTGGGGGTGCTCTACATTGTGCTGACTGGGCGCTCGGCGCGTAAGGTGTCGTTTGTGGGCGCTTTGGTGTGCTTGGTGCTGATGGTTGTTGCGGTGGCCTTTGGCGGTGCCGAAAGGCGCGATGTGCTCTCGGCCGATGAGGCCATTGTACTCTCGTCGGCAGCGGCCGTTAAGGCCTCGCCCGAGCGCACAAGCAAAGACCTGTTTATCCTGCACGAGGGTACCAAAGTCGAGGTGCTCGACTCGTTTGGCACTTGGCGCGAGATTCGCATTGCCGATGGCAATAAGGGCTGGATTCAGCAGTCGGCCATAGAGGTTATATAGGTCTAACGTCTAACGTCAATTTTTAGTTTGTCGACCGTCGACCGTCAACCGTCGACCGACTAAGGCTAATTTTCAATTTTCAATTTTCAATTTTCCATTTTCAATTCTCTCGTATGTCTAAGTTATTGAATGATGCAGTAGGAGAACTCTCCAAACTACCCTCGGTGGGTAAGCGCACAGCCCTGCGCCTGGCTCTGCACCTGCTGGGCGAGGAGCCCGAGGAGGTGGCTGCGCTGGCCGAGGCTCTGGTGCGCTTTCGCAAGGAGGTGCGCTACTGCTCGCGCTGCAACAACATCTCTGACGACGAGGTGTGCCCCATCTGCCAGGATCCCCGACGCGACCGCTCGACGGTGTGCGTGGTCGAACAGGTGGGCGACGTGCTGTCGATAGAGAAAACGCAGCAATACAACGGCCTCTACCACGTCTTGGGCGGCATCATTTCGCCAATGCAGGGCATAGGCCCGAGCGACCTGAAGATTGACTTGCTGGTCGACAATATTGCTCGGGGCGAGATTAAGGAGGTCATACTGGCCATTGGCGCGACGGTCGAGGGCGAGACCACGCTCTTCTATATTATGCGCCGCCTGGCCCAATTTCCCGACCTGCGCATCACCAAGATTGCCCGAGGCATTGGCGTAGGCGACGAGATTGAGTACGCCAACGAGCTGACCATTGCCCACGCCCTCCACAACCGCATCGACGTCAGCAGAGATTGAGAATGAAGAGTTGTTAAGGGCCTTAAAGCCCTTAAAGCCCTTATAGTCCTTAAACTCCTTATTTGAATACAACAAAGGCTCCGAGTAGTGCTCGGAGCCTTTGTTGTATGTGGTGTGATGCAATTAGAAGCGGTAGCCCACCGTCAAGCCGTAGGAGATGAAACGAGTCTCGTCGGCAATGCGGTTGTACTCGCGCGAGCGGAACTGATTCTGGTACCTCAAGTCAATCGACCAGTTCTTTATGTCGGCACCAATATCGCCTGTCCAGCCCCAAGGGTCGCGCCTGATAAGGTCGGCAACCTCGTTCTGGTAGGCGTTGTTGGTATCCTTGAAGGTGGTGTTGGCCCTCTCTACGCAGTTGATGGTGTAGCTTGGGCCCCAGCTACCTCGCAGGGTGATCTCCTTGCTGAGTTTGTAACCGCCACCAATCAGCAGGGGAATGTTTACCACGCCCGAGAAGGCACTCTGGCCAGCCCCCATATAGAAGTCCATACCCCACAGCGCATCGAGCTGAATATAGAGCACCACAGGGGTGCGCTTGATGGGCAACAGGCCGCGCAAGTAACCACCCACCTGCACACCCAGGTTGGGTGCGCCCAGCAGAGCTTTGATGTCGCTTGTGTTGGTTACTATGTTCTGATAGGGCATCGATATACCTGCTTTGGGGCCGAATACGAAGTACTGCTTGCGCTCCTCGCGAGCCTTCTCGTAGTTCTGCGCACTGGCCGACATAGCCACAGCCAGCAGGGCCAATATGGTGAAAAGAATCTTCTTCATCGCTCTCTTTTGCTCTTATATATTATATATAAATAAGTGTCAGTCTTGTCTAATTACTCCTCCAAGCGCCAGTTGCTAAAGGGGATGGGGCCAGTGGTGGCGGTGGTGCGTGTGCCTACCTGGTCAAACTCGCTCTCGTCGTAGTTGTTCTCAAAGTAGGTCATCTTGCTGCTGGTGTTCATACCGTCGTAGTAGCCCACAAAGTCGGTGGCGCGAGTGCCGTCGAAGTCGAATATTGCCCAGCCGCAGTTGGTTACTACCTCTACCAGAGTGCCGCTTGCGTTCTCGTCAATCTTCTCGGTCTTGACAACCAGAGGGCCCTCGCCATCGGTGCCTGCAAAGAGACGCAAAATCTGTGTGCGCTCGGCGTTGTAGTACCACAGCGTGTCGTTGCGGAAGGCGCTAACCCTATCCTCGGCCTCCATATCCTGGTGGTCGTAGTCCGAGCCGTGGAACGTAAGTGTCTGTGTCTCGGGGTCGAAACGGCCCAGCAGACGGGGCCTGGGCAGACCAAACCAGCCCGAAGCCACATACTGATACTTGCCCACCTTGTCCAGACGCAGGTAGAACTTGCCTGCATCGGGGTTGGTCGAGCCGGTCAGAGGAGTGTACTCGGTCAGGTAGTAGGGGGTCTTGATGCGAGGTGCGTGCTCGTCGTCTACGATGGTCAGCACACTCTCGGTGTAGTCGCCAATGTTGGCGCCTTTGGCTGCTGTGAGCTCAAACTTAATCTCGGCGGTCTCGCTCTGCAAGAAGTCGTTGTCGAGGATGCTGAAGTAGAGCCTCTTGTTGTACTGGCTGTAGGTCACCTCAATGCCGCTGATTATGGCGGTGTTGTCGTCGGGGTAGGCCACAGTGTAGCTCTCCTCGTCGCCTCGGTCGAAGGCTATGAGCTGCTTGAGCGTAAGTGCATTACCCTCGTGGTCTTTGCCTGCCTTGAAGGTGGCCTTTACGTCTACCACTACGGGGAACGACTCGGGGGTGTTGAGCTCCATCAGTCCTATGTAGCCATAGACTTGGTCTTCGTTGTAGCCGTAGGTCTTTGATGCGAACTCAATCGACGACTCTTTGGGCTCGGGGTTGCAACCCACTGCTGCTGCCACCATTGCGGCCAGAGCTATGAATTTGAAAAAATGTTTCATTATAACTCGTTTAGTGTGTTCTTCTCTTTCTCTCGTTGTTGCTGCTTGTCTTTTGTATGGTCGAGGGTGTCCGTAGGACACACCTCGCCCTTTAGCCTACAAAGGTAACGTAATTTATCGGAAAATAGTCTTTTCGGTCATATTTTTTAAGCAGGCAGCGAGTTGCAGTAGGTTTTGTACTGCTCCACTACTCTGTTGGTGTAGGCCAGTGTTATGGCCCAGTCTCTGAAACGGCCAAAGCGGCAGTCGCTCGCCTCTATCCACTCGCTATCGCCCATATTGCGCATCATTTGGCTCACAGCCTCCCACGAGCCACTGTCGCCACCCTCGGCCGCAACAAGCCTCTGGGCCTCCATAGTGCGCGTAATGCCGCAGTGGTAGCTGGCCACCACAATGGCTGCCTGGTCAAAATTGGTGGGCTGATTGCCAAAGCCCAGTGCTCGGCTATTCTTGCGCAACAGCTTGGCTGCCAAGAGTATATTCGTATGAGTGTCGGCCAAGTCGCACCCCTCCATACCAAACTCGGCCGCTACTATGGGTGTAACCTGCATAAGCCCCACAGCCCCCGCTTCGCTCACCAGGTCGGTGCGGAAGTTCGACTCATACAGAGCCATTGCCGACATCAGTCGCCAGTCCACCCCCACGCGCTCGCTTATGGGCCGTATCTGGTTGTCCCACACCGATATTCCGCCCACAACTCGGGTGGGCTTATAGCGCAACTGGTCAAACCTCTGCGCTACCGACGTGGGGCCAAAGTAGAGCTCTGCCATCGAGGCGTAGTCGTCGGTGGTCGAAAAGTCAAGCAGCACCGCCCCAAACGACCTCTTGAGCCTCATATCCCTGAAGATGAGCCTCACCTCTACACTCTCGTCAAAGGCGGCCACAGGGCGCAACCCTCGGTAGAGTACCTCTACCAGCTCGGCCTCGCTCTTCTCGCACACAATGGCGTCGCACCCACCTCGGAGCAACTTGCGAGCCATACTGTCGCCATCGTGCAGGGTGGTGTCGATTTTGGTCTGCCCGTCGGTGCTCAGCTCGGCAAAGGCAGCGGTGTGGCGGAAGCCCAAGTCGGTTGCAATGCGTGCCCCTCTGCACAGCTCGGCAGCCGTGAGGGTGTCGGCCACGCTCTTCCACGAGGGCATCATCACCACATATTGGGTTGTGTAGAGCCTCTCCGAAGGGTAGCGGTGCAGTTTTACCCTGTCGGTCGTTAGTATGGTTGCAAGGTCTATGCGGCCCGAGTCGAGCCCAGCCTTAATCTCCTCTATGGTGTGGCCCGTAGTGTGAACAAGCTGCTTGCCATAGCGTTGGGCCATAGTGTCGACCAGGTCGGCCGCAAAGCCATAGCGCTCGCCACCGACCACAAAGTTACCTGCCACCTGGCGCGACTGGGCCAGGCGCAACGTGCCACCTCGCTCGACATAGTTTTCGGCACATCCGTCGGCCAAGACGAGTGTGCACACTGCCGCGAGGCAGAAAAAGATGTTACTGCGGAAAAAAGTTCTTCTTCTAATCATCAAAATACCACGAGAAACCGTATTTCAGCAAAGCGCGGTTGTAGGGGTAGTAGGGTAGTGAGTAGGATGCTTTGAAGTTCTCGAATAGATTTTCGCTTGCGTGTTGATACTGTACAAATATGCGCATACGCTTCCACTTGGCAACCAAGTACGCATTGACGTAGGGATAATCGCCAACCTGAGCTTCGCGCTGGTTATAAAACATCATAGTCGCAGGGTTGTAGCCCTGGGCGTAGTAGGGGGTGTTGTACCAGGCGTCTACGCCCACCTTTACGGTGAGCACATCTTTGACGGGCTGGAACTGGTAGAAGTACGACAGGTTGGCCGCAACCGTGGGGACCGATACTACACTTTCGTCGGTGCTGTACTGCAAGAGCACTCGGTGGTTGAGGTGCAACCCCCCGAAGGTGAAATCTTGGCGCAGGTAGAGCCCCGTAACGCTGACCGTAGCAGCTATTTGCGACGGCATTGCATCGGCGCCGTAGTAGACGTGGTTGCCCAGCAGCGTTTGCATAAATCCAATGTGAGTACCCCAAGCAGGTACGCGCAATGCTACCTCCAAGTCGGTGCGGTTCTGTTTCTTAAAATTGTTTTCCCAAACGTAGTGGTTCGAGAAGTAGTTTTGGGCCCAATGCGAGGGCTCCTGCAGGCGGAACCCAAAGCGGCCCGAGAGTATTATGGGCTGCCCCTTGATGTAGAGGTACATATTGCCATCGGCATCGATGTCTACGTCGCCTGCGCGGTAGCCTGCCAGGTTGTAGCGCATAAAGCCGTGGTAGTCCAAGTACTTGCTCACCTTGCCCTTTATGTCGGCATAGGCGTAGTAGCTGTTGTGTTTGGTGGTCTGGTAGCCCGTTATGTAGTCCTTCAGCCTGAACTGCATATATTGGTACATATCCCACCCGATACCACCATCGATGGTGCCGATAACGCCTTCGCGGTCATAGGGTTGCAACTGCACAAATAGGCGGTTCGTAAGGAGCGACTCGGCCAGCGAGTCGTTGCTCTCGTTGGGGCTCACATACCAGTTTTCGTAGAAGTTGCGCGTATCGACCACCTTGCCTTGTCGGTCGGTAATTCTGTATGTGGTGCCCTTGTAGGTGTCCGAGTAGTTGCGGGCCCACTTGTTGTAGCTTATCGAGTGGCCAATGTAGAAGGCTGTGCGGTCGGCCATCGTAAATACGCTGTCGGTCAGTGGCACCAGTGGCACGCCAAAGGCCTGTACGGCATAGAATCCCGTATTGTTGGCCTTGTTCAGAGCGTCGGTCATCTTCATAGGCATACCTGCGGCCGACTCGTAGAGAGTATCGGTCAGGTGCCAGGGCTCTACCAAGCCGCCATTCTCTCTCTGCGAAATGGTGTTGTTCACCACTCCTGCGTGTACCGAGTAGCGTTTGCCAGTGTGGTAAATGCCAGCCGAAAAGTCCGTAACCTTGCCCCTCTGCCAGTTGTAGATGCCTCGCGAGTGGTAGGTGTTATAGGTCAGGTTGAAGCCCGTCGAGGGGGTGATGTTCTGTGCGTGCATCACCTTCAGGCTCTCCTCGGCATACCTCTTCTGGCCTGCCGTCTGGTAGGCAAAGATAGAGTAGGGGCGCTTGTTGTTGTAGTGGCGTGCATTCTCGGGGGTTATCAGATACGAGTAGTAGCCATCCGTAAAGGTGAAGTTGTTGCCGTCGGGCCTGCGGAAGTAGTTCAGAGGGGTAGATACACCACCCAGTATGCCCACATTGGCATCGCCAACATCCTCGACCATAAACGGATAGTCGACATTGAACTCACTCAACAGCGTGTCTACCTTGCCCATCTTGACGTGGTTGGTGTAGGTGTCGGCCACCCACACAAAGTGTTTGCGGCGGCGCACCGAGTCGTCAAAGAAGTACGACTCCAGAGGCATAATCTCCTTTACCTTCACCGAGTCGGCCTGCTCTTCCTTAATGATGGGGTTGCCGTTTTCGTCGAGCTCAACCTCGCCCTCGTAGGGGTTGTCGATCATACTCTGCATAGCCTGTGCCTGAGCAATGGGGTCGCGCACGTCAATGGCATCGAAGCTCTGGGCCGAGGCGTAGGCAGATACCCCAACCAGTGCCCACACTACGGCGGCTACTCTGACAACGATATGTTTGGTCTTGAAACTCATTTTGTCGGTTTTTACTGCTCTTTGGTTTGGCTTTTGCAGGCGAAGGTGCTAATTATAGACGCCAAAATGTAGAGAATTATTATGCCCCAGAGCACACTCAAGCCACCAATAATCAGTGCGGCTGCCGCAATCAGCAAGAATGCGTAGCGCAGGCGGTTGGTCTTGTCGCGCAGGCTCAACCCTTTGAATTTGAGCGAGAACATCTTGATGGGCGAGATGAGCAACCACGCTGCTACAATGCTCACCACCAGTATCACACTGGGCGAGAGGCTGAACATACCCTCCTCTACTGCCCAGGCGAGCGAGCCTATGGCCAGAGCGCAGGCGGGAGTGGGCAGACCGATGAAGCTCTCGTGCTGTTCGTCGTCGATGTTGAACCTTGCGAGCCTCAGGGCCGAGCAAGCCACCACTGCCAGCGTCACGAGCCACCACGCACCCACTCCGTTGCCACCCAAGTAGAGTGCCGTGAGTATGAGCGAGGGGGTGAGTCCAAAGCTGACCATATCGGCCAGCGAGTCGAGCTGCACACCCAGGGGCGAGTACTGGCCCGTCAGTCGGGCAGCCATACCGTCGAGAAAATCAAACAGCGCCGAGGCCAAGATAAAGAGCAGGGGTACTTTCAGACTCATCACTTCGGGGGCCCAAATGTGGCTCACAGCACACAGCGAGGCTATCGAGCCGCACAACAGGTTGGCCAGGGTGAGTATATTTGGCAGTGTGAAATACTTTACTTTCATCTCTTGCGTTAAAATAAAACAACTAAATAATTGGCAAAGGTAGTAAAATTTCGTACTTTTGCGCAAAAGTAACTCCTAAAACATTACGTTTCTAATGAATAATAACCACTATTGCGTAATTATGGCGGGTGGTGTGGGCAGTCGCTTCTGGCCCATCAGCCGTCACAATCGCCCAAAACAGTTTCTCGATGTGCTCGGTACGGGCAAGAGTTTTCTGCGTACCACCTTCGAGCGTTTTGCCAACATCATCCCCATCGAGAATGTATTTGTGGCCACCAATACCGCCTACCGCGATATGGTGCTGGCCGAGATTCCCGAACTCAAACCCGAGAATGTGCTGTGTGAGCCTCTGGGTCGCAACACTGCCCCCTGCATAGCCTATGCCGCAATGCGCATACGCAGCATCAACCCCGATGCTGTAATGGTGGCAACCCCCTCGGACCACCTCATTCTGAACGAAATTCACTTCTGCGAGGTTATTCAGCAGTGCCTCGACTTTGTGACCGACAAGGCCGAGTCGCTGCTCACCATAGGCCTGCAGCCCACGCGCTCAGCTACGGGCTACGGCTATATTCAGGTCAACAAACACGTTGCCGAGGGCAAGTTCAACCAGGCCAAGACCTTCACCGAGAAGCCCAACCGCGAGTTGGCCAACATATTCGTTTCCAGTGGCGAGTACTTCTGGAACTCGGGCATCTTCGTTTGGCGCGTCGACACCATTCTGCGTGCCTTCGAGGAGCATCAGCCCGAAACCTACCAGTTGCTCGACTCTATCCGCGAGCACTACGGTACCCCCACCGAGCAGGAGGCCATCGACCGCATCTATCCCGAGTGTAGGGGCATCTCGGTCGACTACGGCATTATGGAGCGCTCGTCTAACGTGTGGGTGCGCTGTAGCGACCTGGGCTGGAGCGACATCGGCACCTGGGGCTCGCTCTACCAGTACGCCTCGAAGGACGAGAGTGGCAACACCTACAGTGCCGACACCTTCACCTTCGACACCGAGAACTGCGTAATCAAAACCCCCGAGGGTAAGGTGGCCGTTATTGAGGGACTTAAGGACTATATCGTTGTCGACACGCCCGATGTGCTGATGGTTTGCCCCAAGAGCGCCGAGCAGAACATCAAGCGCTACATCGAGACGGTCAAATTTGCCAAAGGCGACAAACACATTTAATGTCGACCGTCGACCGTCGACCGTCAACCGACCAGATGATGACAAGCATAGAACAATTATACGACTTGTTTTTGCAATCGGAGGGTGTGCAGACCGACAGTCGCAAGGTGCGCCCAGGTGAACTATTTTTTGCCCTCAAGGGCGACAACTTCGACGGCAACCGCTATGCCGCCTCGGCCCTCGAGAGCGGAGCCCTGGCAGCCGTCGTGAGCGACCCACAAGTGGCCACCGATGACCGCTATGTTGTTGTGCCCGACACACTTGTGGCCCTACAGCAGCTGGCCCACCACCACCGCAAACAGTTCGACATACCCCTGCTGGCCATAACGGGCACCAACGGCAAGACCACTACCAAAGAGCTCACTGCCGCCGTAATCTCGCGCGGCTTCGACCTGCTCTATACCCAGGGCAACCTCAATAACCACATTGGCGTGCCGCTCACCCTGCTGCGCCTGCGCCCAAACCACAACTTTGCCATAATCGAAATGGGCGCCTCGGCCCGAGGCGAAATAGCCCTGCTTGCCCAGATTGCCTCCCCCACTTGTGGCCTTATTACCAACATCGGCCGAGCCCACCTTGAGGGCTTCGGAGGGGTTGAGGGCATACGTCGCGGCAAGGGCGAATTGTACGACTACCTGGCCCAAAATGGTGGGCTTGCATTTGTGCGTGGCGACGATGCGGTGCTGTCCGAAATGGCCGCCGAAAGGCCCTCTTTGAAGTGCTATTTTTATGGTACGTCGGCAGCCGATGGAGTGGAGTCAAAACTGGTCGGCGAGTACAACCGTTTCAACATAGCCGCAGCCGTCACAATAGGTCGCTATTTCGGCATCGGCGAGCGCGACCGAGCCGGCGCCATAGCCGACTATGAGCCCTCGAATAATCGCTCGCAACAGACTATTACCCAGTTTAATAGGCTTACGGTAGACTGCTACAACGCCAACCCTTCGAGTATGGCCGCGGCAATAGCCAACTTTGCCACCCTGCACGATGCCGAGTGTGGCCAAAAAGTGATGATTCTGGGCGATATGCTCGAGCTGGGC
This sequence comes from Tidjanibacter sp., assembly GCA_045543795.1. GTDB lineage: Bacteria > Bacteroidota > Bacteroidia > Bacteroidales > Rikenellaceae > Tidjanibacter. Next base: position 547 of record JAZPXV010000001.1, on the reverse strand, counting down.
GAATGGGCCGCTGCGGAGCACAAAAATGTGGTCGACCAGGCCCTCGCTACCGACGCACAAAAGATATACCTCGTGGGTGCCAATTTTGGCCAAACGCCACAGCGCGACCCACGCATCACCCATAGCCCCGATACGGCCCACCTGGCCACCCTGCTCGAGAACACCCCCCTGCGCCACGCACTGGTGCTGGTCAAGGGCTCGCGCGGCATCGGCCTCGAACGCCTGCTGCCCCTGCTCTGATGTGTCGCCTTCGGCACTTTTGGGCTTCAGTGCTCGGACTTTTGTCGCTTTTTTGTAAAAAAGCTCCGCAAAAAACTTTTAGTGTAGCCTTTGCGTTGAGGCTGGGCGTGGTATTAGAGCAAAGTGGTGCCTGACGGCACTGCTTCAAAATGAATAGAGAGAGTTTGCTTGCAAATGGATTTGCAGCCGTACTCTCTCTATTTATTTTGGGGTTTGCCCTTCGGAGCATCCCCACCTTCCTCTGCTCCCAATCCCATCCTCACCGAGAAAAAACCCTTACACCACTCTCCCCCTAAGTTAGGGGGAG